>NZ_JAAXLA010000073.1 GCF_012911935.1 Pseudonocardia acidicola
GAGCCGGCACGGGCGCCGCAGCGGCGGCCGGCACGGGCGCGGGCGGGGCCGGCGCCTGCACCGGGGCCGGAGCCGGGACCTGCTCCGGCGGCGTCGGCGGCGTGGCCGGAACCGCGCCGGGCGCCGACGGCAGCACCGCGACCCCACTGCCGTAGGCCTGCGCCCACCGCAGCACGAGGCTCGCGTAGGCGTCCGACCGGTTGTAGCGCAGCAGCGCCGCGCGCTGCCCGGCCGGCGTGGAGAGGTCGGCACCGCCCGCGCACAGGTAGCGGCCGGCGGTCAGCGACGCGTCGAAGATGTTGTGCGGGGACGCGACCCCGTCACCGTTGCCGTCGACGGCGTAGGCCCGCCAGGTCGAGGGGATGAACTGCATCGGCCCGACGGCCCGGTCCCACACGGTGTCGCCGTCCAGCGCGCCGCCGTCGGTGTCGGCGATCGCGGCCACGCCCGGTGCGCCGTCCAGCCGCGGGCCGAGGATCGGCCCGCGGGTGTTCCCGGACGCGTCCACCCGGCCACCCGAAGCGTGCCCGGACTCCACCCGGCCGACCCCGGCCAGCAACGTCCACGACACCCGGCACGGCGGCGTCGACCCGGCCAGCCGCTGCTCGGCGCTCCGGTAGGCCGCGAGCGCCGCACCCGGGATCCCCGTCCCGTCCACGGCGGCCGGGGGCGCCGCCGGGGCGGCGGCCGCCGGCTGCGGCGCCACGGCCGGGAGCACGACCGGGGCCGCGGCGGCGGCAGGCGCGGCGGCGGCAGGCGCGGCGGCGGCAGGCGGCGGGGCGGGCGCCAGGACCGGGCCGATGAACGCCTGCGCCGGATCCGTCGTCGCGGGGGATGCGGCCCCCACCTGCGTGATCGCAGCCTCCCGGCCGCCCTCGGTCGCTGCCGTCGCGAGCACGATCGCCAGCAGGGCCGCCGCACGCACCGCCCAGAGCACCCGTCCGGTGCGTCCCGTTCCTGTCACGCACGCCAGCCTGGCAAGCGGACGCGCCGGGCGAACCCCCACGAGGAAGCCGCTCGGACCCCCAAATCGGGGGTCGCGGGGCGCATCGCACGCGGGTCTTCGTCAGTTTTCGGTATGTCGGTTGTCCGGTGCTAACACACGGGTACGCGGCACCGAAGCAGCAGATGTCGGGCTCATCACCGTCCGCGCCGTTTCAACGGTGGCGGAACGTACTGACCGGACCACCGCCCCGGTCGGTACGTAGACGGCCCACCCTTCGGGGTGGGCCGTCTCGACGTCTACCGGTGAGAACCCTCCGTCACCGGCTCCGCCGGCGGAGCCCCGAGCCCGGCGACGGGAACACCGCCGAACTCGCCGACCCGTCGCAGCTTCTGCCACTTCAGCCGGATCCCGGTGAGCGCCGTCGCGATCGACTGGATCAGGACGGCGTACATCAGCTGCCGGTAGACCAGCTGCTGCAACGGCAGCAGCCACAGGACGCCGAGCTTCTCCCGCTCCAGCCGGAACGCGAAGGCCGCTCCGACGAGCTGGATCGCCAGCACGCCCAGCCACGCCACCGCCGTCACGACCGGGTCCAGGAAGAACAACCCGTAGAGCAGGAAGATGTCCACCAGCGGCGCGAGCAGCGGCAGCACGACCTGGAAGACCGCGATGGTGAGCAGCCCGACCCGGCCGAAGCGGCCCGACGGCCCGCGCTGCACGACCGCGGCGCGGTGCTTCCACATCGACTGCATGGTCCCGTAGCTCCACCGGTACCGCTGCCGCCACAGCTGGCCGAGCGTCGCCGGCGCCTCGGTCCAGGCCCGGGCCCGCTCCTCGTAGACCACCCGCCACCCCGCCCGGCACAGCGCCATCGTGAGATCGGTGTCCTCGGCGAGGGTGTCGTCGCTGACCCCGCCGACCTCCAGCAGGGCGCGCCGCCGGAACGCTCCGATCGCACCGGGCACGGTGGCCATGCAGCGCCACACGTCGTAGACACGGCGGTCGAGGTTGAAGCCGATCACGTACTCGATGTGCTGCCAGCGGGCGACCAGGCTCGTGCGGTTGGCCACCTTCGCGTTGCCGGCGACAGCGCCGACCCCGGGCCGGGCGAACGGCTGCACGAGGCGCCGGACGGTACCCGGCTCGAACACGGTGTCGCCGTCCAGCATCACGATCAGGTCGTGGCTCGCCGCCCGGATGCCCGCGTTCAGCGCCGACGGCTTTCCGCCGTTGGGCTGGCGGATCAGCCGCACCCCGGGGATCCGCAGGCCCTCCACGATGTCCGCCGTGCCGTCGGTCGATCCGTCGTCCACCACGATGATCTCGACCGGGTGGTCGCTCGCTGCGAGCGAGCGGACGGTGGCCTCGATGCACTCCTTCTCGTTGTACGCGGGGACCACCACGGTGACCGGCTCGGTGACCCGGGGCCCCGGCTCGTCCGCCGCGGCCGCGCGAGCGCGCCGGGCGTGCCGCCAGGCGACCACGAGCATGATCAGCAGCCGCAGGATCACCAGGATCCCGACCAGCAGCAGGCACAGCTCCATGAACCCGACGACGTGGGTGGCGCCGAGCACCGCAACCAGCAGGACCCCGCCCGCCGCGCGGTCCCAGGCCGACGCCGGCTGGTTGGCCGGCGGCAACCCGACGGCCTGCGACACCGTGGTGAACCGGTAGCCCTCGGCCTTGAGCAGCGGGATGAGCCGGTCGAGCGCGGCGATGGTCTGGGCGCGGTCGCCGCCGGCGTCGTGCAGCAGCAGCGCCCCACCGGCCCCGTTCTGCGGGATCGACGCGGCGACGATCGAGTCGACGCCCTTGCGCTCCCAGTCCCGGCTGTCGACGTCGGTCAACGCGGTCACGAACCCGCGCGCGCCCATCTCGCGGACGACCTCGAACTGGTCATTGTCCAGGGCCGAGGTCTGCGACGAGTACGGTGGGCGGACCAGGTAGGAGATCTCCCCGGTCGCCGCGGCGACGGCGAGCTGGGTCTGGGTGAGCTCCTGCTCCAGGCGCTGCGCCGAGACCTCGGTCAGGTCGGGGTGGGTGAAGCTGTGCAGCCCGATCTCCGAGCCGGTGGCACGGATGTCGCGGAGCAGTTGCGGGTGCTGGCTCGCCATCGAACCGAGGACGAAGAACGTGCCCGGGACCTGGTGGCGGCGCAGCACCTCCAGGATCGCCGGCGTCCACCGCGGATCGGGGCCGTCGTCGAACGTCAGCGCCATCGTCCGCTCCGGGTAGGTCAGCGTGCGCGCCGTCTCGCGGGTGGTGTCGACGACGGAGCCGCCGTCGCGGACCTCGGCGGGCACCCGGTCGAACGCGCCGCTGCCCGCGACGCCCCGCAGGTCCCGATCGCTCTGCGCGGTGACCACACCGTTGATCGCCAGCACGGAGCCGAGCATGGCCACCGCGACGGCCAGGACGATCCAGCTGGGCCGCGAGAGGCGGCCCGCGCGCACCCGGGCCCGGACGAGACGGGACCGGGTCATCACGCGAGGCTCGCCGCGGGGGCCGGGCCGGCCGTCGGCTCCGGGACGCCGGTGGGCTCGCCGCCCCCGGTGTCACCCGGGTTCTCGCCGCCCTCCGCGCCACCGGAGTTCCCGGGGTCGACCGGCGGGGTCTCCGGGTCCGGCGGCGGCGTGACCGGACCCGGCGGCGGGGTCACCGGACCCGGCGGCGGCACCGGCTGCGACGGCGGCGGGGTCACCGGACCCGGCGGCGGGGGCGTGACCGGGACGGCCGGCGGCGGCACCGGGGTCACGGCGACGGGGGCCGCGGTCACCGGGGCCGCGACCACCGGAGCCAGCGCGGCGGCGGTGATGGCCCGCGCGTCCGCCACCGGCGGGAGCGGGCCGAGCGCGGCGGCCAGCTGCGGAACCGCCCGGCCGCCGCTGTGCGCCGCCGGGCGGGGCGGGGCGGCACGGCCCAGCACCGGGGCGGCGAGGTCGGCCTGGCCGGCGTCCGGGGCCGGCGCGTCCACCGCCGGGTTCTGCGCCTCGGGCAACGGCAGCTCGACCATGGGCGTGCGCTGGGTCGCCGCCGCCAGGCTCACCCCGACCAGGGTGAGGCAGGTCGCGCTCGCGGCCGTGACGACGTAGGCGGCGCGTTTCATCCGCCGGCCGCGGCGACCGGTGCCGTCGACGAAGATCGGCCCGCGTTCGACCATGCCGCTGTCGGTGTTCATTCTCGTTCTCTCCCCCGGTTCGGGCAGGAATCCGGTCACGCCGCGGCGTCCCGGAAGATCTCGGTGAAGGCGAAGCGGGACTGCTCGATCCCGCTGCAGTCGAACGCGGCGGTGGCGCGCCCCGGGCAGCCGCCGTTGTCGCGGCCCACGGACCAGAACCCGATGGAGGCCAGGCCACGGGAGCGGGCAGCGCCGGCGACCGTGGCGGCGTCGGCGAGGGTGGTGACCGCGCCGAGGTCGGTCCGGCCGATCATCAGGGTCATCCCGGTCCGCCCGGCGATCTCCGCGCCGGTCGCGTCCGGCCACACCCCGTGCAGCTGCGCGGAGACCGCGTCCAGCGTCGCCACCATCGCGGCGGCCCAGTCGCCGCGATGGGCGAAGTTCATGACCATCGGGTTCACGGTGAACCGGAGCCCGGACTCGGCCGCCCGCCGCACCAGGGCCAGCGCCGCCGGCTCGAGTCCCTGGTCCTGCCCCTGCACGCGCAACGTCAGCGTCACCGCCGTGCCGCGCTCGCGCTGCAGCCGGGTCAGCGCGTCGACGACCGTGGCGGCCGGGACATCGGCCTCGACGTCGACGTCGAGCCGGTTGCCGCCGACGGCGTCCAGCGCCGAGGCGTAGGCCCGTGCCAGCTCCGCCGGCGAGCCGCAGGCGTTCTCCAGGTAGGGCCCGCTGGCGCCGCCGGTGGCCACGGTCGGCTGCCCGCCACGGGCGCGCAGCTCGCCGACCTGCGCCAGCAGCGCCGGGTCCGTCAACGGCCGGACGCCGGCCCACGACGGCTCGCACCGGCCGCCGGTGGCCAGCGCGAACGCGAGGACGACATCGTGCACACCGGTGGCGTCGGCCATGTCGACCAGCACCGGCGGTGACACCGACGCGTCGACGTAGGGCGCGAAACGGGTCGGCGACCCGGCCTCGGCGACGGTCGGCGCGACGTCCGCGGCCGGCGAGCACGCGGAGACGAGCAGGGCCACGACAACCATGGCCGGTGCTGCGATGGAGCGCATCCTCACGTCATGCCTTCCGCCGAACGAGGGACGGCAACAGACGTGAGCACATCAGTCGTTCGAGCAGTCGACGCAATGCAAGCGCACGCTCAGTCACCACGCGTCAATTCGGACGAATGACTGGAGTCGTTACATCGGCAACCAAAAGGGCGTCGACCCCGCATCTGCGGGGCCGGGCGGGACCGCGAACCGGGTCGCTACGCCGCCGCCGACAACCAGGGCTCCCACGCGGGCAGCGGCTCCACCGCGAGCACCAGCACACCCCCGGCCGAGCGGCTCGGCGGGGCCGGGGCCACCTCCAGGGTCCAGCCGAGCTCCTCGATCAGCCGGTCGGCCTTGCGCGAGTTGCACGCCCGGCACGCGGCGACGCAGTTCTCCCAGGTGTGCGTGCCCCCGCGACTGCGCGGCACCACGTGATCGATCGTGTCGGCGCGTTTGCCGCAATAGGCGCACCGCCGCCCGTCGCGGCGCAACACGCCGGCGCGGGTCATCGGCACGGCGCGGCGGTAGGGCACCCGCACGTACCGCGACAGCCGCATGACCGACGGTGCCGGAATCGACAGATTCTCGGAGCGGAACGCCGCGCCCTCCAGCGCGGCCTGCACACACTCCGCCTTTCCGCTGAGCATCAGCACGATCGCGCGCTTGGCCGTGACCACCGCGAGCGGCTCGAAGCTGGCATTCAACAGCAGGACCCTGGACCCCGTCGGGACCGCGCCCAGGTGCGACGCAGCCCCCGGCGCCTCCCCTGGATCGAGGTCAGCACCGCTGGGGTCGGGTTGTCGATAAGGCACGCGACCACCTCCGCCAGTTGGGCACAGTCGACCATACGGCGACCGGGTTACGCACGCGTGATAGGGAGCGTGTCGCTCAGGTGGACGCCCGGCGGCGCCGAGCGAGCCGGCGGTGCGGCCGGCTCAGCGGCCGACCGCGTCGAGGGCCGCCAGCACGTCGGCGACCAGGTCGGCGGTGTCCTCACAGCCTGCCGACAGCCGCACCAGCCCGGGCGCGACGGCGTCGCCCCAGCGTTCCCGCCGGTCCGCGGTCGTGCGCAGGCCACCGAAGCTCGTCGCCGAGGCGATGAGCCGGGACGCGGCCAGGAACTCCGCCACCGCGTCGGCCGAGGCCAGCGTGAACCGCAGGACGCCGTTCCAGCGGCGCATCTGCCGGGACGCGACCGCGTGCGCGGGGTCGTCGGCCAGCCCGGGCCAGCGGACGTCGGTCACGCACCCGTGCTCGCGCAGCGCGAGGGCCAGCGCGCGGGCGTTCGCGGCCTGGCGCTCCAGCCGCAGGTCCAGCGTGCCCAGCCCGCGGTGGGCCAGCCACACCTCCATCGGGCCCGGCACCGCCCCGCCCCGCGCCCGGGCCGCCCGCAACCGCCCGACCAGCACCGGGTCGGCGCTGCTCACGTGCCCGAGGACCAGGTCCCCGTGCCCGGCGAGCGCCTTGGAATCGCTGGCGACGACGAGGTCGGCGCCGAGTTCCAACGGCCGCTGCCCCAGCGGGGTCGCAGTGGTGTTGTCGACGGCCAGCAACGCCCCGGCGGCGTGCGCCCGCTCGGCGAGCGCGGCGATGTCGCAGACCTCGAGCCCCGGGTTCGACGGGGTCTCCACCAGCACCAGCGCAGCGCCCTCCAGGACGCCCTCCGGCCACCCCCCGGCCGTCGGCACCGCACGCACCTCCACCCCGAGCGGGGCGAGTTCCTCGTCGGCCAGCACCCGGGCCAGGTAGTAGCCGTCGGCGGGCAGCACCACCGCCGCGCCCGGCCGGGCCGCCAGCCGCAGCACCGCGGCCACCGCCGCCATCCCCGAGCCGAACAGCACGCATTCGCCGCCGTCGAGCTCACCGACCGCCGACTCCAGCGCGCGCCAGGTCGGGTTGTCCGCGCGGCCGTAGAAGTCGGCCGGCGTCGGGTCCCCGGGCAGGCCGAGGTGGAACGTCGAGGACAGCACCGGACCGGCGTGCAGCGGCGCACCGATCTCCGCGTCACGGGCCGGCTCGTGCCCGGCGTGCACACAGCGCGTCCCGTCCCCCGTCACGGCGGGCACCCTAACGGCCTCGCTGCGCTCGGCTCGTGCGCGGTAATGGTCGCCATAGCGACGATTACCGCGCACGAGCTATTCCGGCTTCGGTGTCCGGCTGATCAGCTCCTTGGCCATGGCCGCCGCGGACAGCCCCTCGTGGCAGACCCGGCGCACCGCGTCCGCGATCGGCAGCTCGACGCCGTGCCGGGCGCCCAGCTCGCAGATCGACACGCACGACTTCACACCCTCGGCGATCTGGCCGTGGTTCGCCGCCTCGGCCTGCGCCAGGCTCTCGCCGCGGCCGAGCCGCTCGCCGAAGGACCGGTTGCGCGACAGCGGCGACGAGCACGTCGCCACCAGGTCACCCAGCCCCGCCAGCCCGGCGAAGGTCAGCGGGTCGGCCCCGAGCGCGGCTCCCAGCCTGCTGATCTCGGCCAGCCCACGGGTGATCACCGACGCCCGGCTGTTGTCGCCCAGCCCCATCCCGGCGGCGATCCCCACGGCCAGCGCGATGACGTTCTTGCCGGCCCCGCCCAGCTCGCAGCCGATCACGTCGGTGTTGGTGTAGGAGCGGAAATAGCCGGTCGTGCACGCGTTCTGCAGCGCGACGGCGCGGTCGTGGTCGGCGCAGGCGATCACCGTGGCCGTCGGCTCCTCGGCGGCGATCTCGCGGGCCAGGTTCGGCCCGGACACCACCGCCACCCGATCCGCCGGGACCCCGGCCACGTCGACGATCACCTCGCTCATCCGCTTGAGCGTGTGCAACTCGACGCCCTTGGCCAGGCTGATCAGCGTCCGCCCGGCCGGCAGCAGCTCCCGCCAGACCTGCAGGTTCGACCGCAAGGTCTGCGACGGCACCGCGAGCACCACCGCGTCCGCGCCCTCGAGCACCGACGCCGCGTTCGTCGACGCCGACAGCAACCTCGGCAGCACGATGCCGGGCAGGTAGTCCGGATTGGCCCGCTCATCGTTGATCGACGCGGCGATCGCCGGGCGGCGCGCCCACACCACGACCTCGCGGCCGGCGTCGGCCATCACCTTCGCGAACGCGGTCCCCCACGACCCGGCGCCGAGGACCGCGACGCGGCGCACCTCCTGCACTGTGCTCATGACTCGCCCCCGACCAGCCCGTCCCGTGCGCTCACGACCCGTTCCCGCGGCGGTAGAACTCGGTGGGCGCCTGCTCACCGCGGACCTCGGCGAGCAGGTCACGGACCCGCCCCATCACCAGGTCGGTCACCTCACGCAGGAGGGTCGCGTCGATCGGCTTGCCGCGGTAGGACGACAGGTCGACCGGCTCGCCGGAGCGCACCGTGATCGTCCTGCGCGGCAGCGGCCGGAACGTGCGGTTGTAGTGGTCGTAGACCTCGCGGGTCCCCCAGTGCACGACCGGGATGACCGGCACGTCCGAGGTCAGCGCCAGGCGTGCCATCCCGGTGCGCGCGTGCATCGGCCAGCCCTGCGGATCGCGGGTGATGGTGCCCTCGGGGTAGATCACCACGATCTTGCCGTCCTGCAGCGCCCGGGTGCCGGCGCTCAGGCTCTGCTGCGCGTCGGCCGAGTCGCGGAAGACCGGGATCTGGCCCGAGCCGACCAGGATCCGGCCCAGCACCGGGATCTTCCACAGGCTGTGCTTGGCGAGGAACCGCGGCACCCGGCCGGCGCTGTGCACCCACAACGCGGTGTGCACCGGGTCGAGGTACGAGATGTGGTTGGCCACGATCAGCGCGCCACCCCGCGCGGGCAGGCGGTCGCGGCCCTCGTACCGGATGCGCCCGGTGAGAAACCCGATCGGATAGAAGAACACCGCTGCGAAGCCGACCCAGAAGCCGTTCTTCTCACGCCTCACCCACGACCTCCTCGCCGCCTCGCCGGATCCGGCCGCCGGGCACCCGCCCCGCCGTCACCGGTCCGCGATCTCCGGCGGAAGTCTCCCGGGCCGGGCGCCACCGGTCCACCACCGGGCCCCAGTGCGACGATGACGGGGTGCGTCCCAACGCGATCGAGACCGTGGACATGGTGATCCCGGTCAAGCCGCTGCACGTGGCCAAGTCCCGGCTGCGCGGCGCGGCGGACGACGGCGTCGGCGACCCCGAAGCGCACGCCCGGCTGGCCCTCGCGCTCGCCCTGGACACCGTCGCCGCGGTGCGCGCCGCCCGCCGCGTCCGGCAGCTGCTGGTGATCACCTCCGACCCGACGGTGGCCCTCGAGCTCACCACCGCGGGCGTCCCGGTGGCGCCGGACCGGCCCGGAGGCGGGCTGAACCCCGCCCTGGAACGTGGCGCGGAGCTGTTGCGCGAGCACGACCCCGGCACCGCACTGGGCGCGCTGCAGGCCGACCTGCCCGCGCTGCGGTCCGCCGAACTCGACGCCGCGATCGAGACGGCCGCCGCGGTGTTCGCGGCCGGGCCGGTGCACCGCGCCTTCTGCGCCGACGCCCACGGCGAGGGCACCACGTTGCTGCTGTGCGCGCCCGGCACGACGCTCGACCCGCACTTCGGTGCCGGATCGGCGCACCGCCACGAGCGGTCCGGGGCCTACCGGCTGCCCGGCGACTGGCCGGGCCTGCGCCGCGACGTGGACACCGGAGAGGACCTGCGCCGGGCAGCCGATCTGGGTGTCGGCCCGCACACCCGGGGGGTGCTCGCCGCCGCGCCGCGACCCCGGAGACCGGCCGTGACCAGCCGAGAATCACTCGGATTTGCCCAACCGAGTGACCCGTCGTGACCCGTCCGGCGACCGCGACCCTTCCGTGACCCAGAGTTCACCCGGATGTCGGTGGAGGGGCCCACGTGGGGATCCGCCCGGTGGGGAAGAATCGGCGGCCGTGAGTGACGACGTGAGTAGCTCGGCCGCCGGCTCCTCGGATTCCGCGTCCTCCGAGGAAAGCGCGGACTCCGGCCGCAAGGAGTCCCCCCGGCCCGCCCGCTCGCAGAGCACGGCGCGCCGCGCGCCGCGCCCGTCCAGCCGCCGGGTGCACGCCGCGAGCCGCCCGGTGGCGGGTACGAACGGCGCGGCGGCGGGCACCACGAGCGCCCCGCCGCCGAGCACCGGCGCGCGCAAGCCCGCGGCGAGCCCCCGGTCCCGGTCCGCAGCCGCGAAGAAGGGCGCCGCCAGCAGCGCCGCGACCAGCGCCGCCACCGACGTCAGCGTCCCGGCCACCCGGCCGCCGGCGGCCGCGGTCCCGGCGGCAGCGCCGGCCGGTCACACCCCGATCCGCCCGCCGGCCCCGACCACCGCGGCCGTCTCGTCGGGCCTTCCCGACGACCGCTACCTCAACCGCGAGCTCTCCTGGCTGGACTTCAACGCCCGGGTGCTCGCGCTGGCCGAGGACCCGAGCCAGCCGCTGCTGGAGCGGGCCAAGTTCCTCGCGATCTTCGCCAGCAACCTCGACGAGTTCTACATGGTCCGGGTGGCCGGGCTGAAGCGCCGCGACGAGACCGGACTGGCCGTGCGCAGCGCCGACGGCCTGTCCCCGCGCGAGCAGCTGGCCCGCATCGCCGCCCGCAGCCAGGCCGTCTCCGAGGCGCACGCCCGGGTCTTCCTCGACGACGTCCGGCCGGCGCTCGAAGCCGAGGGCATCCGCATCCTGCGCTGGACCGACCTGTCCGACGCGCAACGGCTGCGGCTGTCGGACTACTTCTCCGAACAGGTGTTCCCGGTGCTCACCCCGCTCGCGGTGGACCCGGCGCACCCGTTCCCCTACATCTCCGGGCTGTCGCTCAACCTGGCCGTCACCGTCCGCGACCCGGAGGGCCGCACCGAGCGGTTCGCCCGGGTCAAGGTGCCCAACAACGTGCCGCGGCTGGTCCGGGTGACCCCCGACGCCTCCACCGACGGCCAGCACCCGGGCGTCGTCTTCCTGCCCATCGAGGACCTCATCTCCGCCCACCTCGGGGAGCTGTTCACCGGCTTGGAGGTGGCCGAGGTGCACGCCTTCCGGGTCACCCGCAACGCCGACCTGGAGGTCGAGGAGGACCGCGACGAGGACCTGCTGCAGGCCCTCGAACGCGAGCTGGCCCGGCGCCGCTTCGGCCCCCCGGTGCGCCTCGAGGTCACCGACACGATGAGCGAGCACGTGCTCGAACTGCTGCTGCGCGAGCTCGACGTCGACCCGCACGACGTCGTCACCGTCCCCGGATTGCTCGACCTGACCGCGCTCTGGCAGGTCTACGGCGTCGACCGCCCGGACCTCAAGGACAACCCGTTCGTGCCGGCCACCCACCCGGCGTTCGGCGAGCGGGAGACCCCGAAGAGCATCTTCGCCACGCTGCGCGAGGGCGACGTCCTGGTGCACCACCCCTACGACTCGTTCTCCACCAGCGTGCAGCGGTTCATCGAGCAGGCCGCGGCCGATCCGGACGTGCTGGCCATCAAGCAGACGCTGTACCGGACCTCGGGGGACTCCCCCATCGTCGACGCGCTGATCGACGCGGCCGAGGCCGGCAAGCAGGTCGTCGCGCTCGTCGAGATCAAGGCCCGGTTCGACGAGCAGGCCAACATCCGGTGGGCGCGCGAGCTGGAGAAGGCGGGGGTGCACGTCGTCTACGGGCTGGTCGGCCTGAAGACGCACTGCAAGACCTCGCTGGTGGTGCGGCAGGAGGGCTCCACGATCCGGCGCTACTGCCACGTCGGCACCGGCAACTACAACCCCAAGACCGCGCGGCTCTACGAGGACATCGGGGTGCTCACCGCGGACCCGATCATCGGCGCCGACCTCACCGACCTGTTCAACACGCTCACCGGGTACTCCCGGCAGACCTCCTACCGCAGCCTGCTCGTCGCGCCCTACGGGGTGCGCCGCGGCATCGTGCGGCGGATCGAGGACGAGATCGAGGCGCACGCCGAGGGCAGGCCCGCCGGCATCCGGATCAAGGTCAACTCGCTGGTCGACGAGCAGGTCATCGACGCGCTCTACCGGGCCTCGCAGGCCGGGGTGCCGGTGGACGTCGTGGTCCGCGGGATCTGCGCGCTGCGGCCCGGGCGCGAGGGGCTCTCGGAGAACATCCACGTCCGGTCCATCCTCGGCCGGTTCCTGGAGCACTCCCGGGTGTTCCACTTCAAGGGCGCCGACGAGTACTGGATCGGCAGCGCGGACATGATGCACCGCAACCTCGACCGCCGGGTCGAGGTGCTGATGCGGGTGGCCGACCCGAAGCTGGCCGCCCAGCTCGGTGACATCATCGACTCCTGTCTGGACCCGGCCACCCGCTGCTGGATCCTGCGGGCCGACGGCACCTGGGAACCGTCGCCGTCGCCGGGAACCGGTGTGGAGCGGGTGCGCGACCACCAGGTGGAGATGATGCGCCGGCACTCGACCGTCTCCACCGACGCCGAATGAGCCGCAGGACGTGGTGACCGACCCGGACGCCGACGTGCTCGCCGCCGGGGCGGTGCTGTGGCGGCCCCGGCCCGGGGCCGACGGCCGCGACAGCCGCGATGTCGAGGTCGCGCTCGTGCACCGGCCCCGCTACGACGACTGGTCGCTGCCCAAGGGCAAGCTCGACCGCGGGGAGTCGCTCGCCGAGGCGGCCGTGCGCGAGGTCGAGGAGGAGACCGGGTTCCGCTCCCGGCTGGGTGAGCGCCTCGGCGACGTCCGCTACGACGTCCCCGAGGGCCGCAAGCTGGTCCGGTACTGGTCGGCGCAGGTGCAGCCGGGCGGCCCCGGGTTCACCCCGAACCACGAGACCGACGAGCTGCGCTGGGTCTCCCCCGCCGAGGCCGTCCGGACGCTCAGCTACGACCGCGACCGCGAGGTGCTCGACCGGTTCGCCGCGCACCCGGTGCCCGAGTCGACCCTGCTGCTGGTGCGGCACGCCAAGGCCGGCAGCCGCAGGGACTGGACCGGGGAGGACGGCGCGCGCCCGCTGTCCGCGGCGGGCAAGGCGCAGGCCGAGCAACTGGTCGGGCTGCTGGCGCCGTTCGGGCCGGACCGGTTGCACGCGGCCACCCCGATGCGCTGCCTGCAGACCGTCGAGCCGCTGGCCATCGTGCTCGGTGCCGACATCGTCGCCGAACCGCTACTCGGCGAGGACGGCTACTCGCAGGGCCCGGACGCCGGGCTGGCCCGGATGCGTGAACTGCTGGCACAGCCCGGGGTCACGGTGCTGTGCAGCCAGGGTGGGGTGATCCCGGACGTCGTCGAGGAGCTGGCCGAGGAATCCGGGCTGGTCCTGGAGCCGCGGGACGGCGGCGTGGCCCCCTCCCGCAAGGCGAGCACCTGGGTGCTGGGCCGGCGCGACGACAGGCTGCTGTTCGCCGACTACTACCGAGACCCCACCGGCTGACCCACCCCGCGAGTCGCCCCATTTCGGCGCGCGAGTCGCCCTGTTCGGGTGCGCGAGTCGCCGGTCCGGCGCGCACCGATGCGTTCGCGCCGGGCCGGCGATCGAAACCGCTACTTCTTGCCCTTGGCGGGCTTCTTGGCGGGCTTCGCCTTGTCCGCCTTCTCCGCCTTCACAGCCGCCGCCTTGCCCTTGGCCGGCTTCGTGGCCGCCGCGCCCTCCGTCGTGAAGGAGCCCGATGCCTTGGCCGCTCCCTTGGCTGCCCGGGGGCTCCTCACCGGCTTCGGCTCCGGGGACGGCACGGCCTCCGACGCCGTCTCTGCGGGCACCGCGGCCGCCCGCCGGGGGCGGCGGGCCGGAGCGGGGCGGGCCGCGGCGGCCGCAGACCCGTTGTCCCCCACCGAGGACTTGAAGCCGGTGCCGGGCCGGAAGGCCGGGACGACGGTCGCGGGCACCTGGACGGTCTCACCGGTGCGCGGATTGCGCGCCACCCGGGGCGCCCGGGCCCGGGCCTCGAACACCCCGAACCCGGTCAGCGAAACCGAGCCGCCGGAGCCGACGGTGTCCACAATGATCTCGAGCATTCCGTCGACCGCGGTCGCCGCGGTGCGCCGGTCGCCGATGCGTGACGCGAGCGCGTCCACGAGCTGGGTCTTGTTCATGCGCGCGACCGTAGAGTGTGTACACCGCATTGCGCCAGATGGCACACCCGATACATCCATTGCGGCCCAACGTTTTCACCCTCGTGGTCGTTGGGCCGCAATGGATGTGGCGAAACATCGCGGGCCGTAGAATGCCCGCCGGGTCAGCCGATTGGGGCAGTGGTCGGCAGGCGGGACGGCCGAGCCGCCTCGTACGCCGCCACGTCGTCGGCGTGCCGCAGGGTGAGCCCGATGTCGTCGAGGCCCTCCAGCAGCCGCCAGCGGGTGTAGTCGTCGATCTCGAACGGGAACGTGAGGTCCTTGGCCTGCACGGTCTTCTCGTTCAGGTCGACCGTCACCTCGGTGCCCGGCTCGTTCTCCAGCAGCTTCCACAGCAGCTCGACGTCGGGCTGCGCGACCTGCGCCGCCACCAGGCCCTGCTTGCTGGAGTTGCCGCGGAAGATGTCGGCGAACCGGGAGGCGATGACCACCCGGAAGCCGTAGTCCATCAGCGCCCAGACGGCATGCTCGCGGGAGGACCCGGTGCCGAAGTCGGGGCCGGCCACCAGGACGCTGCCGCGGGAGAACGGCTCGACGTTGAGGATGAAGTTCTCGTCCTGGCGCCAGGCGGAGAACAGCCCGTCCTCGAACCCGGTGCGGGTGACCCGCTTCAGGTAGACCGCCGGGATGATCTGGTCGGTGTCCACGTTGGACCGGCGCAACGGAACGCCGATTCCGGTGTGGGTGCTGAACGGTTCCATCAGTCCAGGTCCTCCGGAGACGAGAGAGTGCCGCGGACGGCCGTCGCGGCCGCGACGAGCGGGGAGACGAGGTGGGTCCGGCCGCCCTTGCCCTGCCGGCCCTCGAAGTTCCGGTTCGACGTCGACGCGCTGCGCTCCCCGGGCGCCAGCTGGTCGGGGTTCATACCCAGGCACATCGAGCAGCCCGCCGAGCGCCACTCCGCACCGGCGTCGGTGAAGATCTTGTCCAGACCCTCCTCCTCGGCCTGGAAGCGCACCCGCATCGAGCCCGGCACCACGAGCATCCGCACCCCGTCGGCCACCGTGCGGCCGGTGAGGACGTTCGCGGCGGCCCGCAGGTCCTCGATCCGGCCGTTCGTGCAGGACCCGACGAACACGGTGTCCACCGCGACCTCGCGCAGCGGCGTGCCTGCCTCCAGGCCCATGTAGGTCAGCGCCTTCTCGGCGGCGAGCCGCTCGTTCTCGTCCGCGATGCGGGCCGGGTCCGGGACCCGCTCGCCCAGCGGTAGCCCCTGGCCGGGGTTGGTGCCCCAGGTGACGAACGGGGTCAGTGCGTCGGCGTCGATGGTGACCTCGGCGTCGAAGACCGCGTCGTCGTCGGTGCGCAGCTCCCGCCAGGCCGCCACGGCCTCGTCCCACTCCGCGCCCTTCGGGGCGTGGTCACGCCCCTTCAGATAGGCGAAGGTCGTCTCGTCGGGGGCGATCATGCCCGCCCGGGCGCCCGCCTCGATCGACATGTTGCAGACCGTCATCCGGGCCTCCATCGAGAGGTTCTCGATGACGTTGCCGCGGTACTCCAGGACGTAGCCCTGGCCGCCGCCGGTGCCGATCTGGGCGATCATCGCGAGCACCACGTCCTTGCTCGTGACGCCCGGGCGCAGCGTCCCGTCGGCGCTGTTGACGTTGATCGCCATCGTCTTGAACCGCTTGAGCGGCAGCGTCTGCGTGGCCAGCACGTGCTCGACCTCGGAGGTGCCGATACCCAAGGCCAGCGCGCCGAACGCGCCGTGGGTGGAGGTGTGGCTGTCACCGCAGACGACGGTCAGGCCGGGCTGGGTGAGCCCCAGCTGCGGGCCGACGACGTGCACGATGCCCTGCTCGGCGTGGTTCATCGGGTAGAGCGGGACGCCGAACTCCGCACAGTTGCGGCGCAGCGTCTCCACCTGGGTGCGCGACACCGGGTCGGCGATCGGCAGCTCGACGTCGGCGGTCGGGACGTTGTGGTCCTCGGTCGCGAGCGTGAGATCGGGCCGGCGCACCTGCCGGCCGGCGAGCCGCAGCCCGTCGAAGGCCTGCGGGCTGGTGACCTCGTGCACCAGGTGCAGGTCGATGTAGAGCAGATCCGGCTCGTTGCCCTCGCCCTGGCGGACCAGGTGGTTGTCCCAGACCTTCTCGGCCAGCGTGCGTCCCACCGCTGCCTCCCTCATGAAATATCGAGCACGTCCGCTCGCGCCCCGCGTGGTGGTGGACCTCCCAGATTCTGGGAAGCTAGTATCGAGGCGTGAGACAGTCTAGCGGCATCGGCGTGCTCGACAAGGCCGTGGGGGTGCTGCGAGCGGTAGCTGCCGAGCCGTGCGGGCTGTCCGAACTCTGCCAGCGCACCGGCCTCCCGCGAGCCACCGCCCACCGCCTCGCCGTCGGCCTGGAGGTGCACGGCCTGCTGCATCGCGGCGCCGACGGACGGTGGCGCCCCGGCCCCACGCTCGCCGAACTGGCCAACCGCAGCGGCGACCCGCTGCTCGAGGCCGCCGGCGTGGTGCTCCCCCGGCTGCGCGACATCACCGGCGAGAGCGTGCAGCTCTACCGTCGCGACGGCACCCACCGCATCTGCATCGCAACGGCCGAACCGGCCAGTGGCCTGCGCGACACCGTGCCGATCGGGACCCGGCTGCCGATGACCGCAGGCTCCGGGGCGAAGGTGCTCGCCGCATGGTCCGACCCGGCCACCCAGCGCGCCGTGCTCGCCGAGGCGACGTTCACCGAGCGGGTCCTGCTCGACGTGCGCCGCCGCGGCTGGGCGCAGAGCGTCGCCGAGCGCGAGTCCGGCGTGGCCAGCGTGTCCGCACCCGTACGCGACAGCGCCGGCCAGGTCGTCGCGGCCGTCTCGGTGTCCGGACCGGTGGAGCGGATCGGCCGCCGACCGGGCGCCCGCTGGGCCGCCGACCTGCTCGCCGCCGCGGAGGCCCTGCAGCATCGGCTCTGATCCCCGGCCCGGCCCGAACGGAGCATCACCGCAACGCTAACGTGACCTGCTGTCGGCTCGATGAACACGCAGAGTCGCCATACCAAGCACGCTCACGAAGACGGGTGACGATGAGCTACCTGCTCGGCATCGATGTCGGGACCACGCGCACCGCGGCGGCGATCAGCCAGCTGTCGGGCGGCCGTCCCGGTGAGACCGAGATCGTGAACCTGGGCGACCGGTCCACCGATGTGCCCTCGGTGTTGTTCGTGGCGCCGGATGGTGCGGTGGTGGTCGGGGAGGCCGCGGAGCGGCGGGCGCTGACCGATCCGGATCGCGTGGTGCGGGAGTTCAAGCGCCGGATCGGGGATCCGACGCCGGTGGTGGTGGCCGGGCGGGCGTGGGCGCCGGAGGAGCTCTCGGCGCGGTTGGTGCGCTGGGTGGTCGATCGGGTGGCCGAGCGCGAGGGGGGCCCGGCGGCGCGGATCGCGGTGACCCATCCGGCGTCGTGGGGGGCGCACAAGAAGGAGTTGCTGGCCGCTGCGCTGGCCGGGCAGGGGCTGGCGGTGACGTTTCTGGCCGAGCCGCAGGCCGCGGCGTTGCACTACGCGGCGGCCGAGCGGGTCGAGCCGGGCTCGACGATCGCGGTCTATGACCTGGGTGGGGGCACCTTCGACGCCGCGGTGGTGCGCAAGGACGCGGGCTTCGGGTTGCTGGGCCGGCCGGAGGGGCTGGAGCGCCTGGGTGGGGTGGATTTCGACGAGGTGGTGTTCGACCACGTCCGGGACGGGTTGCCGGAGGCGTTCGAGGGGCTGGACGAGGCGGATGCGGCGGTGCTGGCCGGGGTGGCCCGGGTGCGGCGGGAGTGCACCGAGGCCAAGGAGGCGTTGAGCGCGGACACCGAGGTGTCGGTGCCGGTGTTGTTGCCCGGGTCGCGGGGGGCGGTGCGGTTGCATCGCAGCGAGTTCGAGCAGATGATCCGCCCGCAGGTCGAGGAGACGGTGGCGGCGTTGCGCCGGGCGGTGGCCTCGGCCGGGTTGACCCCGGAGGGGCTCTCGGCGGTGCTGCTGGTGGGTGGGTCCTCGCGGATCCCGCTGGTGGCGCAGCTGGTCTCCGAGCAGTTGGGCCGGCCGGTCGCGGTGGACGCCGACCCGAAGAACGCCATCGCCAAGGGCGCCGTGCTGGCGCTCGCACCGCAGCAGACGGCCGCCCCGGCTGCCGGCGGCCGCCCGTCCGGGCCGTCGGGCCCCGACGGATTCCGGCCTACGGCCGCCGCGGTCGCGCCACCACCGCCCCCGCCGAAGAGCGGCCTCGGCGCGGCCGCCGCCGGCGCGGGCGCGGGCTTCCTGGCCGCGGCTGCCATGGGTCCCGACACCCGCGTGGCTCCCTACCGGGGCCCTGACTCCCCCACCACCGATCAACTGCCCGCCGTCATGGCGCGGGACGGTGACGCGGGCGCGGGACACGACCCGGCGCCCACCCGCTACGTCACCGACCGGCACGACGCCCCGCCGATGCGGTTCGCCCGGGAGGACGATCCGGGCTTCGACGACGAGCCCTACTACGACGACGAGCCCTACGAGCGCCCGCACCGCAAGATGCCCGTGTGGATGGTGGGCGTCGGTGGCGCGGTCGCAGCGGTCGGCGTCATCGCGGCGGTCCTGCTCTGGCCGCAGGAACCGGCGACCAGCGCGACCACCCAGATCCAGCCGGCCGCGCCGGTCCCGACGCCGACGGCCCCGGAGGCCGTCCCGTCGACCGGAGGCGCAGCACGGGAGGGCGTCACCGAGCCGCGGGCCACGCACGTGCCGCGGGCGAGCGAACCGGCACCGGCGCCGACGACGGCCGCGAAGCCGCCCGAGCCGGCACCGGCGACCACCCAGGCGGCCGCGCCGACCACGAAGCCGACGGCCCCGCCGACGACCACGCCACCGACGACACTTCTCCCGCCCCCGACCGGCGCCCCGCCGACGAAGCCCCTTGCGGCGGGTCACCGGTCCCACAACGGGCCGAAGACGGGTCCCCTCCCGGCGGCCTGACGGGCGGATCCCGCGTGCCGCCCGGCACGCCTGTGAATCGTGCCACGAATCGTGAGCGACGGCCCGGAGCGAGGGCACTGGCCGCCGCGATCATCAGCTCTCCACCATGGATCATGATGACGATCACATCGGGCCGGGGTCGCGACCCTCGCGCCGACGGTCGGCCCGGCGCCGAGTCCTCCGGATCAGCAGCCATGATGCCTGCCACACCACGGCCGGCGACGCACCCCGCACATGCGAAAGGGCCCCTCTTCGGATTTCCGAAGAGGGGCCCTTTCGGGTGTAGCCCCGACGGGATTTGAACCCGCGCTACCGCCTTGAGAGGGCGGCGTCCTAGGCCGCTAGACGACGGGGCCGCGGGAAACGCTTTCACGTTTCCGCTGGGGTACCAGGACTCGAACCTAGACTAACTGAACCAGAATCAGTCGTGCTGCCAATTACACCATACCCCAAGGGTTCACGTTCATCCGGGTCCCAGCTGGTGGATCCGCTGTCCGTGCCCTGCGAGAGATACTTTAGCGGACCCCTCTGGCGCGCTCCAAACCGGCCCCCACTCTGCGCAGCGACCGGTCCCTGCCCAGCAGTTCGATGGACTCGTAGAGCGGCGGAGACACCGTCCGCCCGCTCACCGCGACCCGCACCGGGGCGAAGGCCTTGCGCGGCTTGAGCCCCAGACCGTCGATGAGCGAGGCCTTCAGAGCGGCCTCGATCTCCGGCGCGGACCACTCGGTGAGCGCGTTCAGGCTGGTCAGAGCCGCTTCCAGGATCGGTGCGGCGTCGGGGCCGAGATTCTTCTCCGCGGCCTCGGGGTCCGGCGCGAAGCTCTTCTCGGACACGAAGAGGAAGCGGAGCATCCGGGCGGCGTCGGAGAGGACGACGCTGCGTTCCTGGACCAGCGGGGCCGCCGCGGAGATCAACGCGCGCTGCTCCTCGGTCGGGGTGCCGTCGATCACACCCTCGGCCTCGAGGTACGGCTCGACCCGGCGCGCGAAGTCCTCGACCGGCAGCGCCCGCAGGTGCGCGGAATTGATGGCCTCGGCCTTCTTGAGATCGAACCGGGCGGCGTTTCCGGACACCCGGGACACGTCGAACGCGGCGACCATTTCGTCGAGCGAGAACACGTCGCGGTCCTCGGCGATCGACCAGCCCAGCAGGGCCAGATAGTTGAGCAATCCCTCAGGCACGAAACCGCGCTCCCGGTAGAGGAACAGGTTCGACTGCGGGTCGCGCTTGGACAGCTTGCGGGCGCCCTCGCCGGTGACCAGCGGCAGGTGGGCGTAGACGGGGGCGCCGTGGCCGATGCCGATGCGCTGGAGCGCCTCGTAGAGGGCGATCTGCCGCGGGGTCGAGGAGAGCAGGTCCTCGCCGCGCAGGACGTGGGTGATCTCCTGCAGGGCGTCGTCGACCGGGTTGGTGAACGGGTAGAGCGGGGTGCCGTCGCCGCGCGCGAGCACGAAGTCGGGGACGGTGCCGGCGCGGAAAGTGACGTCGCCGCGGATGAGGTCGGTGAAGGTGACGTCGCGATCGGGCATCCGCAGCCGGTACACCGGCGCCCGGCCCTCGGCCCGGAAGGCCGCCTTCTGCTCCTCGGTGAGGTCGCGATCGGCGTTGTCGTAGCCGAGCTTGGGGTCGCGGCCGGCGGCGCGGTGCCGGGCCTCGATCTCCTCGGCGGTGGAGTAGGACTCGTACACCTCCCCCGCGTCGATCAGGCGGCGCAGCACGTCGGCGTAGATGTCCCCGCGCTCGCTCTGCCGGTACGGCCCGTGCGGGCCGCCGACCTCGGGGCCCTCGTCCCAGTCGAGCCCGAGCCAGCGCAGCGCGTCGAGGATCGCCTCGTAGGACTCGACGGAGTCGCGGTTGGCGTCGGTGTCCTCGATGCGGAAGACGAAGTCGCCGCCGTGGTGCCGGGCGTAGGCCCAGTTGAACAGCGCGGTGCGGACGAGGCCGACGTGCGGCGTGCCCGTCGGCGAGGGGCAGAACCGCACCCGAACCCGGGGCGAGGAGCTCAGGGACGCAGCAGAAGACGACACGTGGTACATGGTCCCCGTCGCCCGTCCGGGCCGCAGACCTGGCCCCCTGTCATTTCCGGGAGTATCTTTTCAACGCATGATGAACAACGAGCGCACGACGGTCTGCGTGGTCGGGGGCGGCCCGGCCGGGATGGTGCTCGGCCTGCTCCTGGCCCGCGCCGGGATCCAGGTGACCGTGCTGGAGAAGCACGCCGACTTCCTGCGCGACTTCCGCGGCGACACGGTCCACGCGTCCACCCTGACCCTGCTCGACGAGCTGGGCCTCGCAGAGCGCTTCGCGCAACTGCCGCAGCGTCGGATGGAGCGCATGACGGCGCAGCTCGACGGCGGCACCGCCCAGCTCAACGACCTGAGCCGGCTGCCCGGTGCCTACCGGTACATCGCGCTCGTCCCGCAGTGGGACTTCCTCGACCTGCTGGCCGACGTCGCCGCAGAGGAGCCGACGTTCACCCTGCGGCGCAACGCCGAGGTGGTCGGCCTGCGGCGCGTGGGCGGCCGGGTGACCGGCGTCCGGTACCGCGACCGGGGCGCGGGCACCGAGCACGAGCTCACCGCCGGGCTGACCGTCGGCTGCGACGGGCGCGACTCCGCGGTGCGCGAGGCCGCCGGGCTGACCCCGCGCGCGTTCGGGGTACCGATGGACGTCTGGTGGTTCCGGCTGCCGCGGCGCGCCGACGACCCCGCCGGCGCGGTGGGCCGGTTCTCCACCGGGCACTTCGCGATCATGATCGATCGCGGCGACTACTGGCAGTGCGGGTACCTGATCCGCAAGGGCTCCGACGCGGCGCTGCGTGCGGCGGGCATCGAGGAACTGCGCCGCCGGTTCGCCGCGCTGCTGCCGTGGATGGCCGACCGGGTCGACCGGCTCGCGAGCTGGGACGACGTCAAGCTGCTCAACGTGAAGCTGGAGCGGCTGCGCCACTGGTACGACGACGGGCTGCTGCTCATCGGTGACGCGGCCCACGCGATGTCCCCGGTCGGCGGGGTCGGGATCAACCTCGCCGTCGCCGACGCGGTGGCCACCGCCCGGCTGCTGGCCGCGCCGCTGCGCCGCACCGGACGGGTGCGTCGCGCCGACCTCCGCCGGGTGCAGCTGCGCCGCTGGTGGCCGACCGCGCTGATCCAGGCCGGGCAGCGCGGGCTGCACCGGGCGGTGCTGGGCCGGGCGCTGGCCGCCGATCCGACGGCGGTCCCGCCCCGCACCGGGCTGCCGCTGCCGATCCGGCTGCTGCAGCGGTTCCCCGTCCTGCAGGGCATCCCGGCCCGGCTGGTCGCGATCGGCCCGCTGCCCGAGCACGCGCCGCAGTGGGCGCGCCGCCCGGCGAGCTCCCCCGCTGCGCGCTGAGCAGCCTCGTCGCCGGCGTGATCAGGCTGCGGCGTGCGGGCCGGTGCGCCGCAGCGCCGCGTAGGCCAGGGCGTCGACCAGGGCCAGCCAGGACGCCTCGACGACGTTGCCGTGCACGCCGACCGTCGTCCACGCCCCGCCGTGGTCGGTGGACTCGACCAGCACCCGGGTGACCGCATCGGTGCCATGGCCCTCCGGGTGCTCCGCGGCGCCGCCGGGGGTGAGGATGCGGACCTTGAAGTCGGAGAGCTCCACCTTCTCCAGCCACGGACGCGACGGTGTCAGCGCGGCCCGCAGCGCCGCGTCGAGCGCGTTGACCGGGCCGTTGCCCTCCTGCGTCGCGATCATCCGGACGCCGTCGACGAGCACCTTCACGGTCGCCTCGGCGACCACGACGCCGTCGGCCCGGTGCTCGATGATCACCCGGTAGGACTCGAGGGTGAACGGCGGCGCGGCCTGTGATCCGTCGCCCAGGGCGGAGCGCATGATCAGCTCCAGGGACGCGTCGGCGGCCTCGAACGACCAGCCCTGCGCCTCCCGCTCCTTGACCGTCTGCACGACCTCGGAGACGACCTCGGGCCGGCCGGCCAGGTCCAGGCCGAGCTCGGCACCCTTGAGCTCGACGCTGGCCCGGCCGGCCATCTCGGTGACCAGCACCCGCTGCCCGTTGCCGACGACCGCGGGGTCCATGTGGTTGTACAGCTCGGGGTCGACCTTGATCGCACTCGCGTGCAGCCCCGCCTTGTGGGCGAACGCCGAGGCCCCGACATAGGCCTGGTGGGTGTCGGGGGCGATGTTGGCGATCTCCGCCAACGCGTGCGAGATCCGGGTCAGCTCGGCGAACGCGCCCTCCGGGAGGAGCGGCATGTCGAGCTTGGTCACGAGGTTCCCGACGACGGCGAACAGGTCGGCGTTGCCGGCCCGCTCCCCGTAGCCGTTGGCGGTGCACTGCACGTGCGTCGCCCCGGCCTGGACGGCGGCGACCGAGTTGCCCACCGCGCAGCCGGTGTCGTCCTGGCAGTGGATGCCGAGCCGGAAACCGGTGCGCCCGGCCACCTCGGCCACGACCTCGGCGATGCCCAGGGGCAGCATCCCGCCGTTGGTGTCGCACAGCACCGCGACGTCCGCGCCCGCCGTCACCGCCGCCTCCAGCACCCGCAGGGCGGTGTCCGGATCGAAGCGGTAGCCGTCGAAGAAGTGCTCGGCGTCGAGGAACACCCGTCGGCCCTCGCCGCGCAGGAACGACACGGTGTCGGACACCATCGCGCAGTTCTCGGCCACGTCGGTGCGCAGCGCCCGCTCGATGTGCCGGCGGTCGGACTTGGCCACCAGCGTCACAACCGGCGCCTGGGAGTCGAGCAGCGCGCGGACCTGCGGGTCGCGGTCCGCGGTCAGCCCGGCCCGCCGGGTCGAGCCGAACGCCACCAGGGCGGCATGCCGCAGTTGCAGCTCGCCCGCCGCGGCGCGGGCGAAGAACTCGGTGTCCTTGGGCAGCGCGCCCGGCCAGCCGCCCTCGATGTAGCCGACGCCCAGCGCATCCAGGTGCCGGGCGACCGCGAGCTTGTCGGCGACCGAGTAGCTGATGCCCTCGCGCTGGGCGCCGTCACGCAGTGTCGTGTCGTAGACGTGGAACGCGTCGCCGAGCGGGGTGCCTGCCGGCTCGGTCCGGGGCGCGGTGCGGGACATCGGGGGTCAACTCCTGCGTTACGGATGTGTCAGGGCAACAAAAAAGACCCCCCGCGGGTGCGAGAGGTCTGCGCGCCGGCCGTGGAGCTGTTAGCCGACGCGCCCGTCAATAATGATCATGCTGGCGAGGCGCACAGCGGGAGTTTCGCACGCGCCGTCCCGCGATGTCACACACGGCTCCCACATCATGAGAGGAAGGTGCCTGGGGGCTGTCGCCGAGCGGCCGCGCGAACCAAGATGAGCGCCGAGTCGGCGGACACCGTGGTCCGCCGACCGCCCGACTGAAGGGGCCGCGCCTTGTACCAGGTCACCGTGCTCTACAACCCGCCCGCCGACGCCGCCGCGTTCGACAAGCACTACCGCGAGGTGCACGCGCCGCTGGCCGCCAAGATCCCCGGTGTGAAGAGCTACACGATGAGCTGGGGCGCGCCCGGCCCGGACGGCAGCCCACCGCCGTACCACCTGATCGCGGTGCTCACCTTCGACTCGGCCGAGGAATTCGCCGCCGGTTTCGGCGGCCCCGAGGGCCAGGCCGCGCAGAACGACCTCGCCAACTTCGCCCAGGCCGGCGTGACGATCATCACCGGCGAGGCCGAGGTCGTCGTCTAGCCCAGCCCCGGCCCCGTTTGTCACGAACGGCACTTTCGTTCAAACCTAGTGAACGAAAGTGCCGTTCGTGACATTTTTTGGGGGGGTTACGAGGGAGCGGTCAGCGCGGGTCGGACGAGGCGGCCGCCGACGGGGAGGGCGTGCCCTGGCGGCTCACCAGTGCGGCCAGCCGGTCGCCGATGGACTGGGTGTGCCCGGTGGCGCTGTGGTCGCGAGTGGCCAGGTCGAAGGCCACCGCGGCCTCGATCCGGCGAGCCGCGTCGGCGTTGCCCAGGTGGTCGAGCAGCAGCGCGACCGAGAGCACCGCGGCGGTCGGGTCGGCGATGCCCTGCCCGGCGATGTCCGGGGCGCTGCCGTGCACCGGCTCGAACATGCTCGGGTTGCACCCGCTGGCGTCGAGGTTGCCGCTGGCGGCGAGCCCGATGCCGCCGGTCACCGCGGCCGCGAGGTCGGTGAGGATGTCGCCGAACAGGTTGTCGGTGACGATCACGTCGTAGCGACCGGGGTCGGTGACCATGTGGATGGTCGCCGCGTCGACGTGCTGGTAGGCCACCGAGACGTCGGGGTGCTCGAGCGAGACCTCCTCGACGATCCGCGACCACAGCGCGCCGGCGAAGGTCAGCACGTTGGTCTTGTGCACCAGCGTGAGGTGCTTGCGCGGGCGGCGCTCCGCGCGGGCGAACGCGTCCCGGACGACCCGCTCCACGCCGAACGCGGTGTTGGTGCTGACCTCGGTGGCGATCTCGTGCGGGGTGTCCTTGCGCAGCAGGCCGCCGGTGCCGACGTAGGGGCCCTCGGTGCCCTCCCGGACCACGACCATGTCGATCTCGGGGTTGCCCGCCAGCGGACCCCGCACACCCGGGTAGAGCCGGGCCGGGCGCAGGTTCACGTGGTGGTCGAGCTCGAAGCGCAGCCGCAGCAGCAGGCCGCGCTCGAGGATCCCGCTGGGCACCGACGGGTCACCGACCGCCCCGAGCAGGATCGCGTCGTGCTCCTTCAGCTCGCTGAGCACCGACTCGGGCAGCAGCTCGCCGGTGGAGTGCCAGCGCGCGGCGCCCAGGTCGTAGGTCGTGGTCTGGACGCCGGGAGATACCTCGTTGAGGACCTTCAGCGCCTCGTCGATGACCTCCGGCCCGATGCCGTCGCCGGGAATGACCGCAAGGCGCATTTCGTTCAGTTCCTCTCTCCCAAAGTCGTCGCCGAACGCTACCCGCTGCGGCGCCGCCCGATTGTCGCCGTCCACTCCTTCGAGGTCACCCGGGATGGTGAAACTCGTGCCGCTGCGCCCGTGGCGGCCCCGCAACGGCCTCCGCAGGAGCGCGACACACCCCCGAGCGGGTCGATTCTGCGCTCAGCTCCCGGAAGCAGGTGCGGCGGGGGCGCCGGGGGTGCCGCCGGATCCGCCGACCACGGCGACCCGGTTACCGGACGCGTTCTGGCCCAGCACCACCAGCAGCGGGCGGCCGGTGTCGTTCAGGACGAGCGCGGTGCCGCCGGCAGCCGGCCGGGTCAGCGCCGCCGCGCCGGCGCCGTCCGGTGGCCCGACCACCAGGCCGGGGTTCAGCGGATCGAAGCGGGCGGGGGCACCCATCTCGTCCACCAGCCCGCCGGGCGCCTCGGGCGGCCCGTAGTCGCCGCGCACCGCGACGGTGAACGACAGCGGCGCCGACGCCGCCGACGGGTCGATCCCCAGCGCGGACAGCCGGACCGGCAGCACCCAGGCGTCGGTGTCGAAGACGTTCGTGTCGGTGTCGCCGAAGTACCCGTTGACCGGCTCGACGTCGACCTGCGCGAAGCCGGACCCGTCGGGCATCGGCTCGTGCAGGTTCACCGTGCGGGCCACCAGGACGTCGGTGCCCGGCAGTTTGGTCAGCGCGGTGGCGAAATCGGGCCTGCCGTCGCCGTCGACGTCGATGTCCACGATCGGCTGGGTCGTGCTGCCGACGTTGTCGAGGTCGGCCCAGGTGGCGATCGCGAAGCCCAGCACGGCCTGGTCCGGGGTGCCGGCGGCGCGGGCGGCGGGCGCGGTCGAGGTCACCCCGATGTAGCGCAGGTCGCCGCCGCGGCCGGTCGCGTTGGCGACGCAGTCCTGGGTCGCGTTCTGCGTGCACAACGGCAGCTCGGGGCTGGTCGCGGCGAGCTCGAACACCCCGACGCGGGAGCGGTAGGCCTGCGTCCCGGCGCCCTGGTCGACGCCGGTCCCGCCGAGCACCAGCCGGTTGCCGGTCAGCTGCGCCGTCAGCATCGAGACCGGTTTGGGGGCCGCCGACACCGGCACCCGCAGCGTGCTCGCCGCCGCACCCGGGGGCAGATCGGCCGGGGTGAACACGATCCGGCCCGACGCGTCGCTCAGGTACTGCCGGGCCTCGCCGTCCTGCTTCATCGCCAGCGTCGGGTCAGGGGTGCGGCGCAGCGCGGCCGGGTCGTCGACGCGCAGCCGCACGTCGACCAGCGCACTGCCGGCCGGCGGGACGACGACCCGCGCCGGCGACACCTCGATGCGTACGCCGGGCATCTCGGTGACCGGTTCGTAGCGGGCATCGAGTACCGCCGGCAGCAGGCCGGTGTTGCTGACCCGGACGCGCTCGGTGCGGATCAGCCCGGCGCCCGGCGGCACCTCCACCGTCCCGAACGTCACGCTCACCGCCCCGGGCTGGTCGGCGGCCATCGCGAGCAGCGACGTGCCCACAGCGGCCCGGGCGTCCACCCGGCCGGCGCCCACCCGCATCGGCGACATCAGCGGACCGCTGTGGTTCTCCCCCGCGTGGACGTCGCCGTCGGCGGTGTTCATGATCGCCGCCTTGAGCTGCTCCGGGGTCCAGTCCGGGTGTGTCTGGTGGACGAGCGCGGCGACCCCTGCCACGAAGGGGCTGGCCATCGAGGTGCCCGACAGCACCTTGCGGCCGTCGCCGGTGCCCACCGCCGCCGAGACGATGGACTCCCCGGGCGCGGCCACGTCCGGCTTGACGGTCGGTTCGTGCACCCCGCGCGAGGTGCTGGTGCTCGGGGTGTCCTCGATCTGCGGGACCTGGGTGGGCACCGAATCGGCCAGCGTCCCGGCCATCCGGACCCGCAGCGTGCCGGCCGCCAGCGCGGGCCGCAGCGCGTCGGAGGCCGGGCCGGTCAGCCGGAACATCGGGATGTCGGCGTTGCCCGCGATCGCCACCGAGCCGAAGTCGGCCTTCCCGGAGCTGAGCAGGACCCCGGCCGCCCCGGCTGCGTGCGCGTGAACCGCCCGGGGCGCCGACCCGCATGCCCGGGCGGCGTCGTCGTCGGCCCAGGACAGCCAGACGATCGCCCCGCGGACCCGGGCCGCGTCCGCCGCGGAGTAGTCCTTGCAGCCGTCGGCGTTGTCCGGTGACAGCGCGACGACCCCCGCGGACAGGTTCAGATCGGCGTAGCGCCGGTAGTCGATGCTGTACTGCCCCGGCTGGACGCCGAGGCCACCCGGAGCGAGCACCTCGACGCCGTCGTGCAGCACGCCGGCATCGCGGATGTTCGCGACCGCGAGCGCGTCCGGGCTGTTGCCCGGATAGCCGCCGGCGTCGTAGACGTCGCCGGCGTTGCCCGCGGCCGCGACCACCAGCACGCCGTGCTCGGTCAGCTTGGCCACGAAGTCGTTGATCGGGTCGTCGACCGCCCCGAAGCTGGTGCCCAGCGACAGGTTGACGATGTCGAGCCGGTCGGAGAAGTCGCCGTCGCCGTCGGGGTCGAGCGCGCGGTCCAGGCCGAGCACGGTCAGTGCGGTCGAGCCCTCGCAGCCGAACACCTTGATCGCGTAGAGCGACGCCTCGGGCGCCACCCCCGGCCCGATCCGCATCGCGTCGAGCTTGCCCGGGGTGAGCGAGCCGTAGTCGCCGCGGAAGGTGCTGCCGTCGGTGTTCACGCCGTAACCCGCGGCGGTCCCGGCGACGTGCGTGCCGTGGCCCTCGCAGTCCATCGGGTCGGGGTCCGGGTGCGGGACGGTCCGTGCCGGGTCGGGGCTGTCCGCGTCGTAGTCGTCGCCGGCCAGGTCGACACCACCGACGACCTTCGGGGTCGGGAAGTACTTCGGGTCGACCTTCGTGTGGTCGATCGCGTCGTAGGCCTGTTTCGTTCCGGGGCCGCCGAAGTCGGCGTGGGTGTAGTCGATGCCGGTGTCGATGATGCCGATCCGGACGCCGTCGCCGAACCGCCCGGTCTGCTGCCAGGCCTGCAGCGCGCGGCCGAGCTGATCGCCGCTGGAGTTGTCCGGCCGGACCAGGGAGAGCCTGCGGACCGAGCGCACGTCGCTGCGTGCGGCCAGCTCCCGGGCGGTGGCGGCGTCCACCCGCACGGCCACCCCGGCGACGGCGTTGCTGGTGCGGAACAGCTCCCGTTCCCCCTCGGCGCCGTGCAGCTGCGACAGCAGGTCGTCGGTCATCCGGGCGATCTGCGCGCGGGCGTCGGCGGCGGCGCGCCGGGCGATCGCCGGGCCGCGCGCGAGCAGCGCGCTGTACTCGTCGATCGCGGCAGGCCGGTCGAACTCGACGAAGACCGTCGCCGGGCCGCTGGCGGTGCGCAGCGTGGGATCGAGCCGCGGCGCGGCCTCGGCCACCGGGGCCGGCGCCGGTGCGGCCGGAGCCGCCTGCGCACTGGTCGGCGTCGTGCCCGCTGTCGAGAGCAGCAGGGCCGCCACCAGTCCGACCGTCGCGACCACCCTGCACCAGCGCGGTCGCGCCACCCGGTCATCCCCCTCGCCGAGCCGGCCCGTCCGGCCTCGCTGGGGGGAACCTAGGGGATGCGCGGGCGGTGACAGCGGCCTGCGCGCCGCCCTACTCGATCGAGCGAGCGCAGATCACCCGTCCGACGAGCGGCGCCGGCGGGGCAGCAGCCGGGCGGGAGCTGGAGCTCCTCGCCGGACAGCAGCGGCTCGAAGGCCTCCGAGCCCGCGTAGATCGGGCTCAGGTCCCCCCGGTACGGCGGCCGGTAGCCGGCCGCGCGCGGATCGCGCGCGACCGGGCCGGGCCTCAGTCGTCGAAGGAGATCAATCGGGTGGTCCTGGCCCCGACCGAGGCGCCGATCGGCTCCAGCACCGCCGGGTCCACGGGGCGGTCGACCCGCAGCAGCATGATCGCGTCGGTGCCGTCGGTGGTCTGGCTGATCTGCGCGGCCTCGATGTTGATCGCGGCCTCGCCGAGCAGCGAACCGACGCGGCCCATCACGCCCGGCCGGTCCGCGTACTCGAGCAGCACGACCTCGCCCTCGGCGCGCAGGTCGAAGTGCCGGCCGTTGACCTCGACGAGCTTCTCCACCTGCGCCCGGCCGGTCAGGGTGCCGGACACGGTGATCGACTCGCCGTCGGGCATCGCGCCGCGCAGCTGGACCACGCTGCGGTGGTTCTCGCTCTCCGGGGCGGTGGTCAGCTCCACCGACACGCCGCGCTCGGCAGCCAGCGCCGGAACGTTCACGAAGGTGACCTGGTCCTCGACGACGTGGGTGAACACCCCGCGCAGGGCCGCGAGGGAGAGCACCGAGACGTCCTCGGAGGCGAGCTCACCGGCGACGTCGACCGTGACCGAGGTCGGGACCCGGCCGGCGACGGCGTGCAGCACGGTGCCCAGCTTCTGGACGAGCGGCAGCCACGGCCGCACCTCCTCGCCGACCACACCGTCGATCTGCACGTTGACGGCGTCCGGGACGAACTCTCCGGCCAGCGCGAGCTGCACGGAGCGGGCCACGTCGGTGCCGGCGCGGTCCTGCGCCTCGTCGGTGGAGGCGCCCAGGTGCGGGGTGACGACGACGTTGGGCAGCTCGAACAGCGGGCTGGAGGTGGTCGGCTCGGTGACGTAGACGTCGATGCCGGCGCCGCCGACGTGGCCGCTGCGCACGGCGTCGGCCAGCGCGTCCTCGTCGATCAGGCCGCCGCGGGCGGCGTTGACGATCAGCACGCCCGGCTTGGTCATGGCGAGCTGGTCCTTGCCGATCAGGCCCAGCGTCTCCGGGGTCTTCGGCAGGTGGATCGAGATGGCGTCGGCGCGGCGGAGCAGGTCCTCCAGGGAGACCAGCTCGATGCCCAGCTGGGCGGCGCGGGCCGGGGCCACGTACGGGTCGTAGGCGATCAGCTCGGTGCCGAACGCCGCGAGCCGCTGCGCGACCAACTGGCCGATCTTGCCGAGGCCGACGACGCCGACGACCTTGCCGTTGAGCTCGACGCCGGTGTAGGCGCTGCGCTTCCAGGCCCCGCCGCGCAGGCTGGCGTCGGCGGCCGGGATGTGCCGGGCGACGGCGAGCAGCAGCGCGACGGCGTGCTCGGCGGCGGAGACGATGTTGGAGGTCGGGGCGTTGACGACCATGACACCCCGCGCGGTGGCGGCCGGGACGTCGACGTTGTCGAGCCCGACGCCCGCGCGGGCGACGACCTTCAGCCGGGTGGACGCGGCGAGGGCCTCGGCGTCGACCTTGGTCGCGGACCGGACGAGCAGCGCGTCGGCGTCGGCGATCGCCGCGAGCAGCGCCGGGCGGTCGGTGCCGTCGACGTGACGGATCTCGACATCATCACCGAGCAGCGCCACCGCGGAGGGCGCGAGCTTCTCGGCGAGCAGGACGACGGGGCGGGTCTGGTCGTTGGCTGAGACGCTGGTGCTCACGGTGCTGCGGTGCTCCCGGGATCGGGTCGGCCGGGTCGGAGGCCTCGGGTTCGTGCCGGACGGCCGCCATCGTAGTTGCGCGGCCGGGCCGGGCTGCAGGGGTGTGAGCAGCGAGATGCCCCCGTTGCATCGCAAACCGGCGAAACGCCCGGTCCTGCGCACACCCTTGGAACACACGAACGGCACTTTCGTTCAATAGGTTTGAACGAAAGTGCCGTTCGTGAGAACCGCGAGCGGAGCGCCCCGCCGGGGCGCGGCCGATCAGGTGGCCTTGTTGCCCACCCAGCTCATCAGGCCGCGCAGCTTCTCGCCGACCTGCTCGATCGGGTGCTCGACACCCTCCTTCTGCAGGCGGGTGAAGTTCGGCCGGCCGTTCTCGTCCTCGGCCACCCATTCCTGCGCGAAACGCCCGTCCTGGATCTCGCCCAGGATCTTGCGCATCTCGTCCTTGACCGCGGGGGTGATGACGCGCGGGCCCCGGGTCAGGTCGCCGTACTCGGCGGTGTCGGAGATGGAGAAGCGCTCGTTGGCGATGCCGCCCTCGTACATCAGGTCGACGATCAGCTTGAGCTCGTGCAGGCACTCGAAGTACGCGATCTCCGGGGCGTAGCCCGCCTCGGTGAGCACCTCGAACCCGGTCTGGACCAGCGCCGCCGCGCCACCGCAGAGGACGGCCTGCTCACCGAACAGGTCGGTCTCGGTCTCCTCCTTGAAGGTGGTCTCGATGACCCCGGCCCGGCCCGCTCCGATGCCCGCGGCGTAGGAGAGCGCGAGCGCCTTGGCGTTGCCCGACGCGTCCTGCTCGACGGCGATCAGGGCCGGCACGCCCTTGCCGTCGACGAACTGGCGGCGGACCAGGTGGCCCGGGCCCTTCGGGGCGACCATGGCGACGTCGACGTCCGACGGCGGCTTGATCAGGTCGTAGCGGATGTTGAAGCCGTGCCCGAAGAACAGCGCGTCGCCGCTGCGCAGGTTGGGCGCGATGTCCTCGGCGTAGATGAAGCGCTGCTTGGTGTCGGGCGCCAGGATCATGATCAGGTCGGCCTCGGCGGCAGCCTCGGCCGGCGTCACCACCCGCAGCCCCTCCTCGGCGGCCTTGGCCCGGCTCTTGGAGCCCTCGGGCAGGCCGATCCGCACGTCGACGCCCGAGTCGCGCAGGCTCAGCGCGTGCGCGTGGCCCTGACTGCCGTAGCCGATCACCGCGACCTTGCGGCCTTGGATGATCGACAGATCGGCGTCGTCGTCGTAGTAGATGTTCACGCTCATGACGGGTGGTACGTCCTCTCGGAAGTGAGGTCTTACGCGAAGAGTTACTAGCGGACGGTGGCCGCGGTGATGGAGCGGGGGCCGCGGCCGACCGCCACCATCCCGGACTGCACCATCTCGCGGATGCCGTAGGGCTCGAGCATCCGCAGCAGCGCGCCGAGCTTGTCCGCGGTGCCGGTGGCCTCGATCGTGAGCGCCTCGGGCGCCACGTCGACGACCTTGGCCCGGAACAGCTGCACGGTCTCGAGCACGGAGCTGCGCACCCCGGCGTCGGCCCGCACCTTGACCAGCAGCAGCTCGCGCTGCACCGAGGCCATCGGTTCCAGCTCGACGATCTTGATGACGTTGACGAGCTTGTTGAGCTGCTTCGTGACCTGCTCGAGCGGGAACTCGTCGACGGCGACGACGATCGTCATCCGCGACACGTCCGGGTGCTCGGTCGGCCCGACGGCCAGCGACTCGATGTTGAATCCGCGCCGGGAGAACAGGCCCGACACCCGGGCCAGGACACCGGGCTTGTCCTCGACGAGGACCGACAGGGTGTGCTTCTCCATCACGCCTTCTCCTGGGAGCCGAGGGCCTCGGCGGTGACCGCGGCGATCTCGTCGACGTCGGCCGCGAGCTCGTCGCTGTCGAACAGCGGACGGATGTTGCGGGCCGCCATCACCTCGTCGTTGCCGGTGCCGGCGGCGACCATCGGCCACACCTGGGCATCGGCACCGACCACGAAGTCGATCACGACGGGCTGGTCGTTGATCTCCATCGCCTGTCTGATGACCCGGTCGACGTCGTCCTTGGACTCGGCGCGCAGCCCGACGCAGCCCATCGCCTCGGCGAGCAGCTTGAAGTCGGGGATGCGGTGCTTGTGCGTGCCCAGGTCGGTGTTGGAGTACCGCTCCGAGTAGAAGAGGTTCTGCCACTGCCGGACCATGCCCAGGTTGCCGTTGTTGATCACGGCGACCTTGATCGGGATGCCCTCGATCGCGCAAGTGGCGAGCTCCTGGTTGGTCATCTGGAAGCAACCGTCACCGTCGATGGCCCAGATCACGTCGCCCGGGCGGGCCATCTTCGCGCCCATCGCGGCCGGCACCGCGAAGCCCATCGTGCCGAGCCCGCCGGAGTTCAGCCACGACCGCGGCTTCTCGTAGGAGATGAACTGCGCGGCCCACATCTGGTGCTGGCCGACACCCGCGACGTACACCGCGTCCGGGCCGGCGATCCGGCCGATCCGCTCGATGACGTACTGCGGGGACAGCGCCCCGTCGTCGGGCCAGTCGTAACCCAGCGGGAAGGTCGTGCGGTACTCGTCGAGCTGGGCCCACCACGCGGTGAGGTCGGCGGCCGGCCGGTCCGCCCGCTCGGCGCGCACCGCGTCGATCAGCTCGGTGATGACCTCCTTGCAGTCGCCCACGATCGGGACGTCCGCGCGGCGGTTCTTCGAGATCTCCGCCGGATCGATGTCGGCGTGCACCACCGCGGCGTGCGGGGCGAAGCTCTCGAGCTGCCCGGTCACCCGGTCGTCGAACCGCGAGCCGAGCGCGACCAGCAGGTCGGCCTTCTGCATCGCGGCCACCGCAGCCACCGTGCCGTGCATGCCGGGCATGCCGACGTGCTGCTGGTGGCTGTCCGGGAACGCGCCGCGCGCCATCAGCGTGGTGACGACCGGGATCCCGGTCAGCTCGGCGAGCTCGAGGAGCTCCGCGGACGCCTCCGCCTTGAGCACGCCGCCGCCGACGTAGAGCACCGGGCGCTTCGCCGAGTGGATCAGCTTGGCGGCCTCGCGGATCTGCTTGCCGTGCGGCCGGGTCGTCGGCCGGTAGCCGGGCAGCTTCAGCTCCGGGGGCCAGGAGAACGTGGTCTGCTCCTGCAGGACGTCCTTGGGGATGTCCACCAGGACCGGGCCGGGTCGGCCCGTGGACGCCAGGTGGAAGGCCTCGGCGATCGCGCGCGGGATCTCCGCCGGGTCCGTGACCAGCATGTTGTGCTTGGTGACCGGCATGGTGATGCCGGTGATGTCGGCTTCCTGGAACGCGTCGGTGCCGATCAGGCCCCGGGTCTGCTGCCCGGTGATGGCCACGACCGGGATCGAGTCCATGTGCGCGTCCGCCAGCGGGGTGACCAGATTGGTCGCGCCCGGGCCCGAGGTCGCCATGCAGACGCCGACCTTGCCGGTGGCCTGGGCGTACCCGGTGGCCGCGTGGCCGCCGCCCTGCTCGTGGCGGACCAGCACGTGCCGGACGCGCGTGGAGTCCAGCAGCGGGTCGTAGGCAGGCAGGATCGTCCCGCCGGGGATACCGAAGACGACCTCGCAGCCGATCTCTTCGAGCGAGCGGACGAGCGACTGTGCGCCCGTCATCGGCTCCTGGTCGATCCGCGGCCCGGCCGGGGTGCCGGTGGCGGTCGGCGACCCGGTACGGCCCGGCGGCGGTGCCGGCTTCGGTCCGGGAGGTCCGGGGACCGGGCCGGAACGGGGCGTTGCGGTGGTCATCTGGGTCAGCCTCGCGTGAGAGTGGAGTCCGGACATGAAAAAACCCCCGACCGCCGGGCTACGGCGGAGCGAGGGTGGCGCGTCGACGGCCGAGTACTCAGCAGACTCAGGCGTCAGACGCGCCTGCGAAGTACGAGAATTCGGTCGAGGGACATGGCCGCGACGCTAGCCCCCCGTCCGCCGGACCGTCAACACGGTGAGACAGCGCTCCCGGATCGTGGGAGAAGCGTCACGTCGTCGTGGGATGCCGCGGTCGGCGCACGCACTCCTGGCGCCCGGGCCGCCGCGGTCGCCGGGTAGCAGGCACGAACACCACGCGCCCGCCCCCGCGCACGATGCGACGATGGTCGCCGTGACCGCGGTTCCCGACCAGCCCGCCGACGACACCGCTGACGCCGGCGGCAACGAGCACGGCGGCCGACGCGGCCGATCAGTCGACGTCGAGCAGACCCTCGGGCGGGGTGAGCACGATCCGGCCGCCGTCCAGGTCGACGGTGGGGACGATGGCCAGCACGAACGGC
>NZ_JAAXLA010000074.1 GCF_012911935.1 Pseudonocardia acidicola
CCTGGCTGCAGCTGGCCGAAGCCACCGTGACCGGTCGCATCCTGCACATCACCGCCATGCTCGGCACCTCCGACCGGACACTGGCCCTGAGCCGGGCCGCCCGACTCGGCCTCTACATCCCGCGGATGCTGATCAAGCGGCGACGCTGAGGCTTTCACGTCGAGATCGGAGGTGAGATCAACGGCCCCCGCCCCGGTGGACGCCGACCGGTGACCACGCCGCACAGCATCACTGTCAGGGGCCCTGTCCGAGACCATCGGACAGGGCCCCTGACCTTGTGAGTGACTACGTCCCCGCGGCCGGGAAGATCCGGTCCATCGCCGTTGCTCCGTTGTCGACGACGGGCCGGATCTGCTTGCGGTAGATCAGCTCGGTTACCGACGTGCCGCTGTGGCCCACGAGGCGGGAGATCTGTTCGATGGGCATGCCGCCGTCGGAGAGCAGGGACACGAAGCTGTGCCGTAACTCTCGCGGCGTCCAGTCCTTGGCGGGGAGCTTGGCCGCGGTGGCGATCCGGCGGAACGCGCGTCGGACGTTCGCGGCGTCGAGCTGGGTGCCGACCTGTTGACGGCGCTCAGGTGAATCTCCCCAGAGCTGCTCACTGAAATTCCCCACCCGCGTGGCTCCGCCGAGACGGCGGAGGTCCCCTCGAAGCTGCTGGTCTCTCACCACCCGCAGCCCGAAGGGACCTCCACCTCTCATGCTCACACGGGAGGACGACGTGGACGCACACGCGCTCCACCGCCGGGGCTGGACGATCTCCGCGATCGCCCGGCACCTGGGCCATGACCGCAAGACCATCCGCGCCTACCTCAACGGTGAACGCGTTGCCGGACAACGCAAACGCACCACCCCGGACGGGTTCGACCCGTTCGCCGTCTACTGTCGAGAGCGCCTGGCCGAGGACCCGCATCTGTGGGCGACCACCCTGTTCGACGAGCTGGTCGACCTGGGCTACCAGCGCTCGTATCCGACGTTCACCCGCCAGCTCCGTGCCCGCGGGCTGCGCCCGCCGTGTGAGGCCTGCCGCCCGGCCAAGGGACGGCCCTCCGCGCCGATCGAGCACCCGCCCGGGGTCGAGACCCAGTTCGACTGGCTCGAGCTCCCGAACCCGCCCGCGCACTGGGGCTGGGGGTCGAGGCGTTCCTGCTGGTCGGGTCCCTGGCACACTCGAGCCGCTGGCGCGGGGTGCTGGCCGAGTCCACCGACCAGCCCCACCTGATCGACGCCCTGCACCGGGTCGCCGCCGCGCTCGGCGGGCTGACCCACACGTGGCGGTTCGACCGGATGGCCACGGTCTGCCACCCCGACTCCGGCGTCGTGACCGCGTCGTTCGCCGCGGTCACGAAGCACTACGGGGTGTCGGTGGCGGTCTGCCCGCCGCGGCGCGGGAACCGCAAGGGCGTGGTGGAGAAGGCCAATCACACCGCCGCGCAGCGCTGGTGGCGCACCCTCCCGGACGAGACGACGATCGAGCAGGCCCAGGCCTCGTTGGACCGATGGTGCGCGCTGCGCGGGGACACCCGACTGCGCCCCACTCCCGACGGCAAGGCCACGGTGGTCACCGTCGCCGCGACCGAACCCCTCGCCGCGCTGCCCGCCCCGTTCCCCGCGGTCCTGCGGGTCGAGCGGACGGTGTCGGCGCAGGCGCTGGTGTCCTTCCGCGGCAACCAGTACTCGGTCCCGCCCGAGCTGGCCCGCGCCCGGGTCCAGGTCGCGCTGCGGCTCGGCGCCACCGACCTCGACATCGCCACCGCCGCGGGGACGGTGATCGCCCGCCACCGGCTCGCCCCCGCCGGGGCCGGGGCCACCGTCCGCGACTCCGGACACGTCCTGGCCCTGGAACGGGCCGTGCTGGCCGCGTTCACCGACGCGCCCCCGCACCGCCGCAAGCAGCGCATCCCACCCGGCCCGGCCGCCAAGGCCGCGGCCGCCGTGCTACGCGCCCACCCCGGGCAGCCGGCACCCGATCAGCTCCCGTCCACACCGGACACGACCTTCGACACAAGCACCGGTGACGAGGTCGTGGTCGATCTCGCCCGCTACACCGCCGCAGCCCAGGGAAGGAACACCCTCCGATGACCAGCGCCGACACGGGCCACACCACGACCGGGCCCGCCGCCCTCGCGGCAACCCCGCGCATGCCCGAGCCGAGCACCCCGGCCCAGGCACGGCTCTACCAGCAGCTGCGCGGGCATCTCGCCGCCCTGAAGCTGCACACCGCCGCCGAAGCGCTGCCCGCGGTGCTCGACCACGCCGCGGCCGAGAAGCTCTCGCTGACCGCCGCCCTGGAACGCCTGCTCGCCCTCGAGGTCGACGCCACCGAGACCCGCCGCCTCGCCGGGCGGCTGCGGTTCGCCTCACTGCCCACCCCCGCCACCCTCGAGGACTTCGACTACGACGCCCAACCCGCCCTCGACCGCGCCCTGGTCACCGAGCTGGCCACCTGCCGCTACCTCGAGAGCGCGACCAACGTCCTGCTCATCGGGCCCCCCGGCACCGGCAAGACCCACCTCGCCGTCGGGCTCGCCCGCAAGGCCGCCGAAGCCGGCTACCGCACCTACTTCACCTCCGCAGCCGACCTCGCCGCCCGCTGCCACCGCGCCGCCATCGAGGGCCGCTGGGCCTACACCATGCGCTTCTTCGCCGGCCCCACCCTGCTCGTCATCGACGAGCTCGGCTACCTCCCCTGCCCGCCGAGGCCGCGTCCGCGCTGTTCCAGGTCGTCGCCCAGCGCTACACCAAGACCAGCATCATCCTGACCACCAACCGCGGCGTCGGCGCCTGGGGCGAGATCCTCGGCGACACCACCGTCGCCGCCGCCATGCTCGACCGCCTCCTGCACCGCTCCGTCGTGCTCAACCTCGACGGCGACTCCTACCGCCTACGCGACCACCACGCCCGCACCGACACCCTCCGACGCGCCACCACCGGCAACACCCGACGACCCCTATCCTGACCACCGCCACCGAGTGGGGAAATTCGGTGAGCAACTCTGGCCAAGATCAAGAAGCGCCATCACCGGTGCCCTGCGTGAGCACCTTCTCAGCCAACCCGCCCACGAACTCGCGGCCTGGGCAATTACTCGCCACCCGCTGCGCCTGGGCCAGGACCGGTGGGGCACCGCCGACGAACCCGCCGCCGTCGCCTCCCTCGACCCCACCAGCATCCAGCACCGCGCCGTCGCCCGGCACCTCCGCGGGATCAGCAACGAACTCGACGTCGCCATCGCCACTCGCTTCGCGGGGATCGATCTCAACGCGGCCCTGGCCACCCAGCTACCCGCACCAGCAACAACCCCGTTGCCAACATCCTCAGGCCTTGAGGCTGGCACGGAGTCGGAGCCTCACGCGGTGCCCACGGCCGCGGGAGCATTCAAGATCGCGTCCGGCGCGCTGGCCCCCGATGTGACCGACGACGCGAAGTTCGCCAACCGCGCCGGACCCTCCGCCGCACGCTCCGCAGCCCCTACAGCCATCACGTCACCTGTGACAACGTCAGCAGTCTCGGAGCAGGGCGTTTGGCTGCATTGATCCCTATGGCCGCCCGGCTTCACCATCGGGGATTCAGCATGGCCAGACAGCAAGCCATTCGGGACTGTCCGATCTCCGGCTCTGGTACAGAAGCGGTGGTCGGTCAGCTGAGCAGGATCCGTTGTCGGAGCAGTGGGAAGCTGGAGGCGTTGCTGGGCAGACCGACCCCGACGCTCTCGCCGAGTTGGCCCGCGGCCGGCTGCGCAGCAAGATCCCCGCCCTACGTGAGGCGCTGGCCGGCCGATTCCGCGTCGAGCACCACGGGCTGCTGGTCGCACAGATGCTGGCCCACATCGACTTCCTCGAAGCCGCCATCGCCGAGCTCGATGCGAGCCTCGACACCGCCGCGGCGCCGTTCGTGGCCATGCTGAAACGGGTGTGCACCATCCCCGGTGTCTGCATCCGGACAGCGATCATGTTGCTCGCCGAGTGCGGTGCGGACATGACCGTGTTCCGCACCGCCGCGCACCTGGCCAGCCGGGCGGGGATATGTCCGGGCAACAACATCTCCGGCGGGAAGAGCCGAACCGGACGGACCCGGCACGGCTCGGTCGCCCTACGCACCGCGCTCACCGAGGCCGCGCATGCCGCCGCCCGCACGAAGGGCACCTACCGCGCCGCCCACCACGCCCACATCCGCGGCCGCCGCGGCCAGCTCAAAGCCATCGGCGCGACCCGCCACGATCTGCTCATCGCCTACTGGCACGTCGTCCACGACCACGTCGACTATGCCGACCTCGGCCCGGACTGGGCCCAACGCCGTCGCTCCACCGAGTACCGCACCCGAGGGCTGGTCCACCAACTCGAACAACTCGGCCACACCGTCACCCTCGAAGCCACTACCTGAACAACGGGCCTGCGGCCCGACTGAACAACGGGCCTGCGGCCCGAGCTTCGCGTCGGTGGTCACTGATTCACACCTCAGCATCTCACTGTCAGATCGCATGGCCGAGTTGCCGCATGATCTTGAAAAGTGGGGACTGTCAGCAAGATCGTGTGTGAGGCGGTGATCCGGCAGGCTGGAGCGGCAGCTCCGGCCGGGAAGGATCATCGTTGACGGAGATCGAAACGACGGGCGAGTCGGCCGTCGAGCAGGCAGGCCCGTCGGCACCGCCGGCGGGCCTGGACGTCCAACTGGTCCATGAGCTGATCGAGAAGGCCCGCCGGTCCGGGGTGTCACTGGTCGGCCCGGACGGGCTGTTGGCCGGGGTGACCCGGACGGTGCTGCAGACCGCGCTGGACGCGGAGATGACCGAGCACCTGGGCTACGAGAAGGGCGACCGCACCGCTGGTCGGGTGGGCAACCATCGCAACGGCAGCTCACCGAAGACGGTGCGCACCGAGGTCGGGCCGGTGAGGTTGCCGGTGCCGCGGGACCGCAACGGCAGCTTCGAGCCGCAGATTGTGCCCGAGCATGCCCGCCGGGTCGAGGGCTTCGACGAGGCCGTCATCAGCCTCTACGCGAAGGGCCTGACCACCGGGGAGATCGCCGCGCACCTGGCCGGAATCTAGGGCACCGCGGTGTCCCGGGAGCTGATCTGGAAAGGTCACCGACAAGGTCATTGACGAGCTCACCACCTGGCAGAACCGGCCCCTCGACCGCGTCTACCCCGTCCTGTTCATCGACGCCATCCACGTGAAGATCCGCGACGGACAGGTCGCGAACCGGCCGATCTACGTCGTGCTCGGCATCAACTGCGAGGGCGAACGCGACGTGCTCGGGCTCTGGGTCGGTACCGGCGGCGAGGGCGCCAAGCACTGGATGGCGGGCCTGACTGAGCTGGGCAACCGCGGCGTCGCCGATGTGTGCATCGTGGCCTGTGACGGACTCAAGGGCCTGCCCGAGGCGATCGCCGAGGTGTGGCCACTGGCCACCGTCCAAGGCTGCGTCGTGCACCTGGTGCGGGCCACCCTTGCGCTACGCGTCGAAGGCGCACTGGAGCGCAATCACCAAGGGGCTGCGCACCGTCTACACGGCCCCGACCGCCGACGCGGCCGAGGCGCGGTTCGCCGAGTTCGAACGCGAATGGGGCGAGCGCTACCCGGCGATCAGCCGGCTCTGGCGCTCGTCGTGGGAGCAGTTCACCCCGTTCCTGGCGTTCCCGCCGGAGAGCCTCGCTGTGTAGGTGGGCCGTCGGCGGAGGTGCGGGAATCGGCTGGATCAGTACCTGCCGCAACGGCACAGAGTTGTCCCGAGAGGAGCACGGTGATCGTGGCGCTGCTCGACAGCGACCCGATGCCCCAGCCCCGTTCGGGCCGCCAAGTCCCGTACAACCGCGGTTCGCGCTGCGTCGTGCCGTCCGGGCGGGTCACGACGGGCCGCTCTGCTCCGTCGCGCGGTCGATCAACTGCCGTCCCGCCGCCTTCGTAGCGGCGGCCCCGCCGCAAGTGCCGCGCCCGCCGCGCCGGCTGCACCCGCGGAGCCAGCAGCGCCGGCACTGCCTGCCGAGCCAGCGGCACTGCCCGCTGCCGCCGCCCCCCACTGGTCACAGCGGCACCGGCCGGTCTCGGTGGACTCGTCGAGGCGCGGGTCGGTACCGACCCTGGCCCGGAGGCCGCACCAGCCCGAAACCTGTGCTCGGGTGCCGGACCGGTGCGGGTGAGGGGTGTTGCGGTTGGGGTCAGTCCTCGCGCGCGGGCGTGCGGTTGAAGGCGGGCGTCCGCCGCTCGAGGAAGGCGTCGACGCCCTCCGAGACGTCGGGCCCGGGGTGGAGCGCCGCCGCAGCCCAGTAGTTCGTCGCCAGTGTCGTCGCGAGGTCGACCTGCCACGTCGATCGGAGGGACTGCTTCGCAGCTTCGACGGCGCGCCATGACTTGGCGGCGATCCGCATGGCCAGCTCGACCGCCGTCGGGATGAGTTCGTCGGCTTCGACGACGCGGTTGACCAGACCGATTTCCAGCGCTCGCGCCGCGTCGATGACGTCGCCGGTGAGCACCAGCTCGGCAGCCATGCCGGAGCCGAGCAGCCGCGGGAGGAACCAGGTGCCGCCGTTGCCGGGGGGCAGCCCGAGGTTGATGTAGGTCTCGCCGAGCTTGGCCGCGGTGGAGGCGATGCGGATGTCGCAGGCGAGAGCCAGGTCGAGCCCGCCGGCCGTCGCGCCGCCGTTGATCGCGGCGATGATCGGGAGGCGGGAGGCCACGACGCGCTGGATCACCGGGAAGATGACGCGGGCGTTGTACGGCTCGCCGGTGACCGGCAGCTCCCGGTCCAGGTATTCGCGCATGGCCTTGAGGTCGGCGCCGGCCGAGAACTGCCGGCCCGCGCCGGTGAGGACCAGGCAGCGGACCGAGCGGTCGGCCTCCAACTGGTCGAGCGCGGTGACGAAGTCACGCGCGATCTCCGGCACGACACCGTTGCCGCGGTCCGGCCGGTTCATCGTGAGCAGGACGACGCCGTCGCCGACCCGCTCGTGGAACAGGGTCTCGAGGTCGGTGCGGTCGCCCATCAGGACGCGGCCTCCAGGATCGTGGCGACGGCCGCGGCATACGCACCCTTGAGCCAGCCGCCGGCGTTGACCGCCATGCCGATGCGGGCACCCTCGACCTGCCGGGCGCCGGCCCGGCCGGTGAGGTGCTGATAGACCTCGACGAGCTGGGCGGCGCCGGTCGCGCCGATCGGGTGGCCCCGGCTCATGAGCCCGCCGCTGACGTTCACCGGGATCTTCCCGCCGAGCGCGGTCGCGCCCGAGCGCACGAGCAGGTGCCCCTCGCCGGGTGCGCACAGCCCGATCTCGGCGTACTGCAGGATCTCGGCCGGGGCGGCCGCGTCGTGCAGCTCCAGCAGGTCGATGTCGTCCGGACCCAGGCCGGCATCGGTGAACGCACCGCGCGCGGCGACAGCCACCGGCTCCGAACCGCGCCCGGCCCCGGCGGCGAGGCGGGTCGCGCGGACCGTGGCGCCGGGAACGCCCAGCCGGCGGGCGTAGGCCTCCGAGACCAGGACCAGCGCCGCGGCGCCGTCGGTGGTGGGGGAGCACATCGGCAGGGTGAGCGGGTCGACGACGACCCGGGCGCCCAGCACGTCCTCGATCGTCTGCGGCTGCTGGTACTGGGCGAGGGGGTTGAGCGATCCGTGCCGCCGGTTCTTGACCGCGACGGCGGCGAAGTCCTCGACCGTCGCGCCGTGCTCGGCGATATACGTGCGGCCTTCCTCGGCGTAGACGTCGATGAACACCGAGTTGGTCGCCGGTCCGACACCGGTGGCCGCGCCTGTCACGTCGGTGGCCCCGCCCAGCGCGGCGAAGGCGCGTCCCTTGTCGGTATGGGAGAGCTTCTCGACGCCGATCACGAGGGCGACCTCGCACCGGCCGGCCAAGATCGCCTCGAATGCGAGGTTGGCCGCCGAGCTGCTGGACGCGCACGCGTTCTCCACGTTGACCAGCGGAACCCCGGTCAGCTCCGTGCCCTGCAGCGCCACCTGCCCGCGGATCATCTCCTGGCCGGAGACGAGTCCGGCGGCCGCATTGCCGGAGAAGACCCGCTGGACGTCGGCGGCGGTGATGCCGGCGTCTTTGAGCGCGAGCTCGACCACGCTCTCCACCATGGCCCGCTCGCTGCGGTTCACCTCCCGACCGAACGGGATCATGCCGACGCCGACGATCCGTACCTTGCCCATACGACCGCACCCTTCTCATCCGGCCCGCCCCGGGCCGGTCCTGCACATCCGTCGAAACGGCGATCCCCGCCGATATAGCGGGACCCCGCGCGGCCACTCCGGGCGCGCGCAGGGCCCCGGGTTCTCATCCGGCCAGGCGGAACCAGGCGACCGGCCGGCGCTCGATCTCGTCGCCGGTGGCGCCGTGGAACTCGACACGCGCGTCGCACGCGTAGCGGCCCCAGTCGCCGTCCTCGTCCGGCCAGAGCCGCCCGAGCAGCTGCACACCCTCGTCGAGCTTGACGACGCCGACCGCGTACGGCACGTCCTCCTCGAACCCCGTCGGCGGTCCGACCCGGTGCACCGCGAAGCTGTGCAGCACGCCCGTGCCCGACACCGCGACCCAGCTGAGGTCCGCCTCGTGGCAGAACGGGCAGACGTGGCGGGGGTACATGATGTTGCGGTCGCAGGCCTTGCAGTGCTGCACGACGAGCTCGCCGCGGCGCAGCGCGGCGTAGTACGGCTCGGTCAGCGCTTCCATCCCGGTGTCGCTCATCGGCCCGTCCCCTCCAGCAGTAGCACCTGGCTGTCCATGTAGGTCCCGCCCGAGCCGCCGCAGACGGCGCGCTCGGCGCCGGCGATCTGGCGGTCCGGGCCGGCCTTGCCGAGGAGCTGGCGCACACCCTCCGCGAGCAGGGCGGTCCCGCCGCCGACGCCGGTGTGGCCAGCGGAGAGCAGGCCGCCGTTGGTGTTCACCGGCAGCCGGCCGCCGGGGGAGAAGTCGCCGGCGGCGAACATGCGCGCCGCCTCGCCCTTGGGCGCGAGGCCGAGGCCCTCCAGGCCGCTGGTGAGCACCGCGGCGTAGGAGTCGTAGACCTCGGCGAGGTCGGCGTCCTCGGGGCCCCAACCGGCCTCCTCGTAGGCCTCGACCGAGGCCTTCTCCCAGCCCAGCACGGCAAGGTCGGTCTCCTGCCCGATGCTGTAGTGCGAGACGCAGCCGCCGGAGCCGGCGACCCGGACCCAGCGGTCCTTGCCGAGCCGGCGGGCGTTGTCGGCGCTGGTCATGACCAGGCCGACGGCACCGTCGGCGAGCATCGGGCACTCGAGCGCGTGCAGCGGGTCGGTGATCATCTTCGAGGCCATCACCTGCTCGACGGTGAGGGCCTTGTTCTTGTACATCGCGTTCGGGTTGAGCCGGGCCCACTCCCGCAGCGCCACGCACACCGAGGCCATGTCCTCGGGGGTCGAGCCGCTGGCGTGCATGTACCGCAGCTGGATCAGCGCCCCGACCGCGTTGAACGACAGCCCGGTCTGCTTCTCCCACTCGCGGGGGATGCCGTTGGCCGTGAGCATGTCGATCATGTCCTTGACCGGCGCCGAGCCCCATTTCTCCGCCTGGAGCACGAGCACGTTCCGCGCCCGGCCGGTGGCGATCAGGCCCGCAGCGTCGCGGATCGTGTTGTCGCTCGTGCTGCCGCCGGAGTGGACCATGTAGCTGCTCTTCGCGCGGCCGTGCAGGCCGAGCTCCTCCACCACGCGGGAGAAGACGAGGTCGGCCTGGTCGGTCGGCGAGTGCAGGCACGGGATGAGCAGGATGGTGTCGATGTCGGGGATCGTCAGCCCGGCGTCGCGTACTGCCGCGACGGCGACGTTGACGAGGTCGCCCATGAACGGGCGGTTCGGGTACCGCCCGGAGGGCAGCTCACCGACGCCGATGAAGACGGCCTCCTCCGGTGAGCCATGGCCCGGAACGTCAGTCACCGCTGTCCTCCACGGGGGTGTCGCGGCGGGCGAGCAGGACCATGCGGAACTGCATGACCTCCTCGTCCTTCTGATTGATGACGGTGTAGTCGATGCGCAAGGTGCCGTTCTGGGGCTTGCGCCCGGGCTCGGCCTCGGCGACGACGGCCCGGACCCGGATCGTGTCGCCGGGCCGGACGGGTGCGAGTGCCCGCAGGCCCTGGCACTCGAGGAAGGCCACGATGGCGTCGCCGAGGAACCCGGACAGTGCGACCAGGCCGACGGCGAAGCCGTAGGTGAGCGGGCCGTGCGCGATGCGGCCGCCGAACCGGGTGCCGCGGCAGTACTCCTCGTCGGTGTGCAGGGGGTAGTGGTCCCCGGTCAGGCCGGCGAAGGTGGCGATGTCCCCGATGTCCACGGTCCGGCCCGCAGTGAGCACCTCGTCGCCGACGGCGAAGTCGTCGAAGGTGTGCCGGAGCCGGTTGAACGGGGTCGGCGTTGTCGACACGGTCGGCGCGCTCATTCGCCGAGCGTCAGCGCGGCCAGAGCCTCGTGCGCGAGGCCGAACCCGAGCTGCTCGTGGAAGAGCCGCTTCCACTCCCGCGTCAGGACGGCACGGGCGTAGCGGCGGGCGAGTGGCGGCTTGGCGGCGATGATCTCGGCCAGTGCGCGGGCCCGCGGCAATACCTCCTGCAGCGGGAGCACCTCGTTGACGACGCCGTACTCCAGCGCGAGTGTGGCGTCGATCTCCTGGCCGGTGAGCAGGAAGTAACGGCCGCGCTGCGGCCCGAGGACGTGCGTCCAGACGGTGTGCGCGCCGTCGCCGGGCACGATCCCGGCGGGGAAGTGCGGGCCGTCGGCGAACCTCGTGGTGTCGGCGGCGATGGTGATGTCGGACAGCACGGGGATCTCGGGGTGGATCAGCGCGGGCCCGTTGATCGCTGCGATGACCGGGACCTCGATGGAGATGAGGTTGTTGAGCAGCCGCTGGCCCTCGAAGATGATCTGCGACCAGTCCGAGGCGGTGCTCAGGTTGAAGCTGGAGAAGTCGATCTCTGCGCAGAACGAGTCGCCGGTGCCGGTGAGGATGACGACGGCGTTCTCCGCGTCGGTGGCGATGTCGGTGAAGCAGTACGCCAGCTCGTCGTGCATCCGCGACGTCCAGACCGCCGGCTTGCCGTCGGAGTGCAGGGTGACCTGGAGGATCCCCGCCTCGTCGCGCTCCAGCTTGATGGTCTCGTACTTTGTCGCGTAGTCGTCGAACGACGGTGCGATCAGCGGCATTGGGTCACGCCCCTTCCGGATGAACAAGCGTTTGTTCTAAGCTAGCAGGCGTGCCGCACGAGCCACAAGAACCGCTCATCACGCCGACCGGGGGGCCAGGGGCCCCTCCCGGAGAGACGTACCGGGGGCTGCGGGTCCTGGAGCTGACGACCACGATCGCCGGGCCGTTCTGTGCGATGATCCTCGCCGACCTGGGCGCGGACGTGGTCAAGGTCGAACGACCCGGCGGGGGCGACGACGCCCGCGCCATGCCGCCGCACCTCGACGGTGAGTCCGCGGTGTTCCACTCGGTCAACCGCGGCAAGCGCAGCGTCGTGCTCGACCTGTCGTGCGCGACGGGGGCAGAGGCGTTTCTGCGGCTGGCCGAGGACGCGGACGTCGTGGTCCAGGGGTTCCGGCCCGGGGCCGCCGAGCGACTCGGGGTCGGGTTCGACACGGTCCACCGGCGCAACCCGTCCGTCGTCTACTGCTCCGTCTCGGCGTTCGGCAGCGCGGGGGCGGGTGCCGGCCTGCCTGGCTACGACCCGCTGATCCAGGCCTTCACCGGGATGATGAGCATGACCGGCGAGCCGGGCCGGCCCCCGGTGCGGGCGGCGGCGTCGCTGATCGACCTGTCCACCGGGATGTGGGCGGCGATGGCCGTCATGGCCGCGCTCGCGCGCCGCGAACGGACCGGCCGCGGCGAGCACGTCGAAGCGACCCTGGTGGACAGCGGCTTCGCGCTGCTGGCCCACCAGGTGCTCGGGATGGCGGCCACCGGCGAGGTCCCCGGCCCGCTCGGGTCCGGCTCGCCGATCACCGCGCCGTACGAGACGTTCCGGACCGCGGACGGCTGGATCATGATCGCTGCCGGGAACGACGGACTGTTCGCTCGCCTGTGTCGCGCCCTCGGCGCGGACGAGCTGCTGGGCGACGCCCGGTTCGCCGGGTCCGCGGCCCGGGTGCGCCACCGCGACGTCCTGCACCACGCGATCGAACAGCGGCTCGCCGTCCGCTCCCGGGCGGCGTGCCTCGAGCTGCTTCAGCGCGCGGGCGTCCCAGCCGGTCCGGTGCACGACCTCGGCGAGGCGGTCGCGCACCCGGTCGCCATCGACCGCGGGACCGTCGTGCCGGGCGCTCCGCTGCCGCAGGTCCGGCTGCCGATCGCGGGTCCGCCGGTTGCCGGATACCGGCGACCGCCGCGGCTCGGCGAGCACACGACCGAGATCCTCGGCGGCCTCGGCTACTCCCCGGCCGAGATCGCGACCCTGTCGGTGTCCGAGCGGCCCCCGGGCTGACGCGGCCGGTGGGCTACCGCTCCTCGAGCCAGAGGCGACCCAGTCCTTCCAGACGACCCGGCCGGTGAGCACGTCGGCCAGGTCGTAGTCCCCCGCGGGCATCAGCGGGCGGGTGCTGGCCACGAACTGGAGCAGGGTCGCCGAAGGTGTCCTTCGGCGACAGGTAGGTCTCCGACCACCGGGGCTGCCCCACGCTCGTCCCGGCCGCCGCGAAGCCGGCCTCGACGACCAGGTCCACAGTGGTCGGTACACCGTCGACGAAGAACGTCATGTGGTGGAACCCGGGGCCGCGCCGGTCGAGGTGGTCGGAGACGAGCGGGACGGCGTCGGCCACGCGGGGTACGACGAGGCCGACGTGGTCGACCTTCTGGATCTGCCCTGCGAGCGATGCTCTGCTCACGGCTGTCCCACCGTGCTCGCCCGCCGCGGAGCGGCGTACTCCCGGACCTCGGGCCGGTCCACGCCCTCGCGCGCCAGCTTGTACTTCTCCACGCGCTGGGACAGCGTGCGCGGGAACTCCGCGCGGCGCTCGAGGTAGCGCGGCACCATGAACCGCGGCAGCTGCTCGACCAGCCACGCGTGCAGGCCGTCCAGGTCGAGCGAGTCCCGGGTGAGGACGTCGAGCTTGACCTCGTGCTCGCCCAGCTCGGAGGGCACGGCATAGGCGGCGGCGTCGAGGACATCGGGGTGGCCGCGCGTGACATTCTCCAGCTCGACTGCGGAGATGTTCTCGCCGCGCCGGCGGATGGCGTCCTGGTTGCGCATGACGAAGTGCACCCGGCCGAGCTCGTCGTAGTAGCCGAGGTCACCGGTGTGGAACATGAAGTTGCGGAACGCGCGGTTGGTGGCCTCGGGATCGCCGTAGTACCCCCGGGCCATGGAGTCCGGGACCAGCGGGCGGTAAACCATCTCGCCGAGCTCACCGGGGGCGAGCAGGCGGTCGTGCTCGTCGACGACCCCGTAGTCGACCCATGACGGCGCCGGCCCGATGGTGTCGGCCGGGACGTCCTCGATCCGGTGCTTGCTCGGCACGTGCGGGAAGATCTCGGTCATCCCCCAGCCCTGCCAGATGACCGTGGTGCCGTAGCGGCGCTCGAACTCCTCCCGCCCGGCCGGCTGCGGGAGGATGTAGACGTGGCCGAGCCGGTGCTCGGGCGCCGCAGGGACCGCGTCGAGGATCATCGCCGCCATCTGCCCCATGAGCATCGCGAACGTCGCACCGTCCGCCGCGATCTCCTCCCACCACGTCTGCACGGAGAAGCGGGACTTGAGGTGGGCGGTGCAGCCGACCTGCAGCGCGGAGCCGGCGAACACCTGCAGCCCGGCGATGTGGCACATCTGCAACGGGGTGCTCAGGACGTCGTCCTGGGTGTGTCCGAGCGAGTCCGAGACCGCGGCGGAACTCAGGTACAGGTAGTGGTGCGGCCACATCGCGGCCTTGGAGCCGCCGCTCGTGCCCGAGGTGAAGACCAGCGTGGCGAGGTCGGACGGGCCCGGCAGCGCCGCCGGGGGGTCGGTTCCCCGCCCCGCGCACCATTCGTCGAGCGCGACGACCGACACCCCGTGGACCGAGGCCCGGCCCGCGGTGTCGCCGCAGACGAGCACGAGCCGTACCCCAGCCAAGGAGGGCGCGCCGGCCAGCGCATCGAGCAGGTCCGCGCGGACGACGAGCACCTGCGCACCGCAGCGACCCAGCACCGTCGCCAACAGGGGACCGCGCAGCTCCGGGTTGAGCGGCGCGGCGACCCCGCCAGCGGCCTGGGTGCCGAGGAAGGCCGGCATGAACTCGCGCTGGTTGCGCAGCAGCAGCGCCGTCGTCGTGAAACCGGTGTCCCGCAACGCCGCGGCGAAGCGGTAGGCCTGTTCCTGGGCGCCGCGGAACGTCAGCCGGTCACGCTCGTCCGCCCCGCCGTCGAAGACCAGCCAGTCCTTCTCCGGTCGCTCCTCGGCCCGGGCGGCCAGCACGTGCAGGAGGGTGCGCTGCTCGTAGGGGAACCGGCGGGCGAGCGGCCCGAATCCCGGTCCCGTGCCGCGGAGCAGCCCCGGCTCGGACGCGAGCCGGCGCGCCGTCATGCCGGCATCCGGCGGTCGGGTGTCCACATCTCGGTGCGCGACGCCGTGACCTGGACCGAGTCCACGCCCGGCAGCGCGGTCAGCACGTCGGTGATGTAGCGCTGCAGCCCGGCGAAGTGCACGCACGACGCGTCGGTCAGCACGAGCACCACTCGCACGTGGCCGTCGCGGCAGTCGATCTCGTCGACCAGGCCCATCCGCACGATGTCGTCCTGCTGCCGCATGAGGATCGCGCACGGCTCGGGTACCCGGCGCAGCTCCTCGCGGATCCGCTCCGGGCTCGGCATCGCGGTACCGGCCGCACTCACCGCTGCACCGCCGCCCGCTCCCGCAGCCGGCCCCACGGGCGGTGGCCGCCGCGGGCGCGCTCGCGCGCGAACTCGTCGTCGGCGGTTCGCTCCCGCACCGCGACCTCGTCGATCCCGTGCAGGCGCAGCGCGTTCCCGCCCATGATCTTGCGCCGGTCCTCCGCCGTGAGCTGGGGGTAACCGTGCTCCTCCACCAGATCGGCGGGGAACTCGTAGTTCGCAAAGGCGTCGATCAGCGGTGCCGGGTGGGAGAGATTCGTGCCGCTGCCGAACAGCAGTTGGTCGACGCTGCACGATCGCAGCAGGGTGCCGAGGACCTTCGCGAAGGCCGCCGGTCGTACGACGACGTACGCGAACACCGACTCCAGGGTCGCGTGCAGGTTCGGATACCGGGCGAGCAGCTGGGCGGTGCGATCGAGGAACGCCGCGCCGGCGTGGACCATGTAGAAGTTCATGTCGGTGAACCGCTCCAGCGCGCCGCCGACGTCGTCGACGTCGAACGCGCTGCGCGGGGCAGGCGGCAGCCACAGGGCCTTGTGCACGGCGACGTTGCGGATGCCGAGGTCGTGCGCGGCCTCGAGCAGGGGAGTGGCGAAGTCGGGGCCGTCCAGGCGCCAGCCGGCGCCTCCACCGTCGTAGAAGAACGCGGGGTAGAGCTTGAGGCCGTCCACCTCCAGCTCCCGGACCTGCCGCTCCAGCTGGGCGATCGCCGCGTCGGTCACGGGGGTGTCGACCGTGGCGTAGAGCCGGAACCTGTCGGGATGGCGGTCGCGGAACGCCGCGGCCCGGTCCGGCGCGGTGACGTCACCGATACAGAAGCCGAGGTTCGGCAGGGCATGGATGATCGCCAGATCCACCGGGCTCTCCACGAACAACGAGTCGGCGATGGCCTCGAACGGGAAGTCCGAGAAGAACTCGTCACGCTGGAGCAGGTGCTCGGGATGGTCGGGCCCGGTCGCGACGACGTGGGCGCCGTAGACCGCCTCGAGCTGCTCGCGGGCCTCCGGGTTCTGGTTTGCCGGGTCAAGGTTGTAGGGATGGACTACGGCGTCCACCACGACGGCACCGTCGAGCACGAGCAGCCTCCGTTCCAAACAACTGTTTGTTCAAAGCTGCCACTTGCGCCGGTCCTCGTCAACCCGCCGGGATTGCGGGCGGGCGCAGCAGTACGCCCTCCAGGAGGCCGTCGGCGATCTTGCTCGCGATCTCGTGGGGCGTGGCGGGACCTGTCGGCGAGAACCACTCCGGGGTCCAGTTGAGGGCGCCGAGGATGACGAGGACCGTCACCTTCGGATCCAGGCACGGGTCGAACGCCCCGGCGGCGATGCCGGCCCGCACCATTCGGACGAAGAACTCCTCGTAACGCGCCCGCTTGGCGAGCAGGCGACGGCGGTTGGCGTCACCGAGGAACCGCCATTGATGGAAGACGATGAGCGTGCGCTGAGGATTGTCGGCCACGATCTCCAGGTGCCGCCCGATCGCCTCGCGCAGGGCGGCCTCGGGCGGCAAGTCGCGGGCGTCGACCTGCTCCATCGCGGCGTTGAACCGGTCGACGCCGCCCTCGATGATCTCGAGCAGCACCGCTTCCTTGCTCTCGATGTGGGCGTACAGGCTGCCCGGGAGGATGCCGACGGCCCGCGCGATGTCGCGCATCGTCGTCGCGGCGTAGCCGTGCTCGCCGAACAGTCGCGTGGCCGCGGCGAAGATGGCCTCGCGTGCTGGGGACTGCCGTTCGGGGGCGGGGCCGGCGGTCACTGCGCGGCCACGCGCGGGTGGGGCGTCGTCATGAAGACCTCCAGTGGTCTGCGTCCGCACCGAACACAGGCCGAACAAGTGTTTGTGTATGCGGTCTCGGTGTCAAGCTGAGGGTGTCCTAAGTGGCCGATCGGGTGTCGCGGATGCCGGCGTACTCCAGGGCCCACCACACCTCGACGAGGGTGTCGGTGTCCGCGAGGTCGGAGCCGGTCAGCTGCTGGTACCGCTCCAGCCGGTACCGCACCGTGTTCTCGTGTACCGACAGTGCCTTCGCCGTCGCCTTGACCGATCGGCGGAGGTGGAGGTGGTCGCGCACCGTCGCCAGCAGCTCCCGGCCGGAGCGGGTCGGCTCCAGCTCGGCGACGTAGCGGCGATACAACAGCTCGCCAAGGTCGATCTGCTGCTCGACGGCGACGCGCACCGAGAGCGAGGAGCGGTCGACGACGCCGACGCGGCCGTAGCGCAGCGCCACGGTCAGCACGCGGGTCGCCTCGGCGAAGGCTCTTGGGACGTCGGCCAGCGGGACCGGGCCGGCGACGGCGATGACGGCATCGTCGAGTGGTCCCGGGCGGCCCGCGACGATCCCCGCGACGTCCTCGTCGGTGGGGGCCACCAGTGGACGCCCGGGTCCTCGCGCCTCGATGTGCCGGGCCAGCTGGTGCAGAGCGCCGGGCCGGGGACGGCCGCGGATCACCCAGTACTCCCGCTCGGGCAGCACGGCGTGCACCGCGCCGCCTTCGACGAGCTCTGCCGGCTCCACGCCCCCCGCGAGCAGGCGTTGGAGCAGCGCCATTCGGTTCCGCTCGTCCCGGCGCGCAGCGTCGATGTCCACCTGTTGGCGCGCGGTGACCAGCACATCGCTGTAACGGTCGGTCAGGTCCCACAGCCGGCGTGTGCCGGCGAGCACCGAGGTGGCGTCGGCGCCGACCGCGGTCGCCTCCTCGATGAACGCGTCGCGGAGCAGGGCGAGCACGGTCCGGTAGGCGCCGACCACGTCCTCGGACGGCACGCCCTGCAGTGCCCGGCGCTGGCCGGAGATGCGCTCGTCCTCCTCGATGTGCCCGGGCAGGGCGTCGTGCTGCTCGAGAGTGGCGACGACACGCGCGACGTTGCGGTGGCACGAACGGAGCAGGTCGTCGTCGGGGACGCGGTCGTACGACCGGACCCGGCGCAGCGCCGCGAGCTGCTGCGCCACGAGCTCATCGGTCCGCAGCCGCATTCGTTCCGCGACCGTTCGGAGGAGCCGATCGCTGTCGACGTGCATCGCCACCTCGGTTTGTGGAGAACTCTATTTTGCAGGGACGGATCCCGTGGATCTTCCATATCTTTGGGGCTACTGACGCTCCTAGCCTTCCGGGCATGGATGACACCGTGACCACGACCGCGGCTCAGGTGCTCTGGGACGCGGCACGGCGGTACCCCGACCGGCCCTGCGTCACGGACCTCGACGCGGCCGGCGGGCCGGCGACCCTGACCTACGCGCAGCTCGTCGAGCGCGTGGCCGCGCTGGCCGGCGGGCTACGGGCTCGCGGGCTGCGCGAGGGCGACCGGGTCGCGCTGCTGCAGCACAACAGCCACGCCTACGTGGAGAGCTACCTCGCGGCGATCGCCGCAGGCCTGGTCGTCGTGCCGCTGAACGTGCGGCTGGTGCGCGACGACTACCTGCACATGCTCACCGACTCGGGCAGCCGGCTGCTGGTGACGACCGAGGAGTTCGTGTCCCGGGTGCCCGAACTCGGCACGGTGGCCGGACTGGATCTCGTGCGGGTCGACACCGGCCACGGGTTGGCCGGGCTCGCTACCGAGGGGGCCCCGGTGGCCGCGCCCGCACCCGCGGCCGGCGGGAACCCGGCGAGCCTGATGTACACCAGTGGCACCACGGGTTCGCCGAAGGCGGTCGTGCTGAGCCACGACTCGTGGCGCAGCGTCGCCGACCGGGCCGTCGAGGTGCTCGGCATGGGCGGGGACGAGGTGACGCTGCACGTCGCGCCGCTGACCCACGGCGCGGGCTTCCTCCTGCTGCCCACGCTCATGCTCGGCGGGCACAACGTGCTCTGCCGGTCCTACGACGCGGCGCGCACTCTGGAGATCTTCGTCGAGCAGGGCGTCACCGGACTGTTCGTCGTGCCGTCGATGATCCGCATGATGCTCGACGCCCGGCCGGTGGGATGGTCGGTCCCACCCTCCCTGCGCCGGCTGTACTACGCGGGATCGCCGATCGATCCCGAGACGATGCGCGACGCCACCGAGGCGTTCGAGGGGCGACTGGTGCAGTCGTTCGCGCAGATGGAGTCCCCGATGTTCTTCACAGTGCTCGATCAAGAGGATCACCGCCGCATCCTGGCCGACCCGGCGTCACCGCTGGTGCGCTCGGCCGGCCGCGTGCTGCCCGGGGTCGAGCTGAGGATCGTCGACGACGCGGACGAGGACCTGCCCACGGGCGAGCCCGGGGAGATCCTGGCCCGCGCCCCGCAGGCGATGAGCGGGTACTGGAACCGGCCGGAGGACACCGCTGCGGTGCTGGCCGGCGGCTGGCTGCACACCGGGGACATCGGCCACCTCGACGGCGACGGGTACCTGCACATCGTCGACCGCAAGAAGGACATGATCGTGACCGGCGGGTCCAATGTGTACGCCCGCGAGGTGGAGGAGGTGCTGGCGGAGCTGCCGGCGGTCAAGGAGGCGGCCGTGATCGGTCTGCCGCACCGCGTCTGGGGCGAGGCGGTCACCGCGGTCCTGGTCCCGGCCGGTGCCGACCGCGACAGCGACGCGGTGATCGAGGCGTGCCGGGCCCAGCTGGCCGGCTACCGGGTGCCCAAGCAGGTGCTCTGGGTCGACGACCTGCCCCGCAACGCCTACGGCAAGGTGCTCAAGCGCCGGCTGCGGGAGCAGTTCACGACGGCCGGATAGCCCGGCCCCGGCCCGCTAGGGCTGGAGTCCCGAAAGGACATGGTCGGCAAGGGCGTCGCCGATCTCTTCGGGGGGCATCGGTCCGCCGGGGGAGTACCACTGCGCGGCGGCGTTGAGCATCCCGATGGTCGCGAGGACGGCAATCCGGGGGCTACGCACCTGCCGGAACTCCCCGGACTCGACACCGTCCCGCACGATGGTCGTGAACGCCTGCTCGTAGCGCTGCCGCAGATCGACGATGCGCTGCTGATTCTCCGGACTCAGATAGGTCCACTGGTTGAAGGCGACCCTGGTCTGCTCGAGCGTGGTGGCGAGCACCCGCATGTGCGCCCTGATCGCCTCCCGCATGCGCACGCCCGCCGGCTCGCTCGCCGCGGCGACCGGTTCGATCTGGTCGAGGTAGTTCTGGATGCCTCGCTCCACGATCCTGAGGAGCAGGTCCTCCTTGCTCGAGATGTGGACGTACAGGCTGCCGGGCAGGATGCCGACGGCCTCGCCGATGTCGCGCATGCCGACGACCGGGTAGCTCCGCTCGCCGAACAGGCGGACCGCTTCCTGCTCGATGACCTCGGCCGAGACCGGCCCCGAGCCCGAACGCACGCCGCGTTCCCTGCGCCTCGCCACTGATCGACCTCCTGCCGTGAACAGGGCCGATCGTGCGGTCGTTCGCCTCGCGGCTCGGCCCTGCTGGCCATTCCCACCCTGGGCAGGTGGGCTTACGCGTCCCCGACACTCGAACGAGTGGCTGGTTCAACAAACAGTTGTCAACGATAAGGGAAGATCCGATGACGCTCGCGAAGGCTCGGCGGACCAGTCTCTCGGTGCTGATCGCCGCATTGACGGTCGGTTGCTCCGCCGCGTGCGGACAGGGGCCGCGCCAACCGGCGCCTCCCGCCCGATCCGGATCGGCGTCGTCGGCCGGCTCGCCCTCGGGGGGGAGACCACCTGCGAGCCCGCCAGCTCGAGGCCGACGGGATGAACGCGGCAGGCGGCATCGCCGGTCGCCAGGTGAAGCGCCATGCACCGGGATGCGACCCGGGAGAACGTCGACGCCTTCGACGGCACCTGGAGCAATGGTGTCGCCGCCACGGTGATTGAGACGACCGCACGCTACGGGAAGCTCAACCGGGACATGAACGCGTTCGACAACGGCCTCACGCGATCCATCGAGCACGAGGGCACGTTCCACAGAACGCCGATCACGATTCGGCAGATGGCGGCGCTCGCGCAGTCGGCCCGCGTGATCGGCACGACCGTGCGCCGAACGCTGTCCGATTGGGGCATCACCGTGCTGCTGTCGAGCAGAACCTGGTCGAGGCCCTGCAGACGTCGTCCGGGTGCGTCTCGAGCAGGGGCGGCTCACCCAGCGGGGATCGGTCCGTGACCTGCTCGAGGACGAGGCGGTGCAAGCGGCATCCCTCGGTATGAGGATTCCGCCGACCCGGCTGATCAAGGCGGTGGCGGTGCCGTCCAGTTCGAGGCGAGGATGGCGCCGGCCAGGGTCGACCCGGTGAAGGACGTGAACCGGCGTGACCGGAAGGCCCACCGGCCGTCCTCTCGCGCGAACTCGTCGTCGTACCGACCGATGGCGACGAGGCGCACGGCGTCCTCGCCGATGCCGACGACCTGCACGTACGCCGTTCCCCGTGCGGTGCCGGGCCGCCCGCCGGCCTCGACGACCATGGACGAGACGAGGTGCCGGTTGCCCGTGCCCCGCGCCGCCGCGGCCGTGACCAGTTCGGCCAGCGCCGCCCGGCCGCGGACCGGTTCGGCCCCTGGCCGGACGAACTCGCCGTCGGCAGTGAACAGCTGCGCGAGCTCGCCGGACCTGCCCTCGTCGAAGGCGTGGGTGTAGCGGGCGTACAGCTCGTGGAGCTCGAGCCGGGCGACGGCATCGAGCGTGTCCGAAAGGGTCATCCAGCCACCTCCGCGACGGTCGGCCGGGCCTTGCGCAGCTCCACCCGGCTGCGCAGAAACCCGCGGGGATTGTTCGCGGCGAAGACGCCCGTGGTGCGGCCACCGCTACGGTAGTGCGCCACGAACGAGTCGGATTCCAGGTCGCCGTCGACGACGGTGAACTCGGCATCGGGGGCGATGCGGCCGACGAACTGCAGCCGCAGGTCGTACTGATCGGACCAGAAGAAGCCGTCGTCGGGCAGCGATGGCTGCTCCAGGTCGAGCACCGCGTGCGCGGCCCGGCGGGCGCTGTCGCCCGCGGCGGTCCAGTGTCCGATCAACACCGGGCCCCGCTCGGTGCGGTGGCAGACGACGTCGCCGGCCCCGAACACGTCGGGCAGGTTCGTGCGGCCGGCTTCGTCGCACACGAGGCCGCCGTCGACCTCGAGGCCGGCCGCGGCCAGCCAGTCGAGGTCGCGCACGACGCCGACGCCGACAACGACCGCGTCCGCATCGACGGTCGAGCCGTCGGCCAGGTGCAGCCGCTCGCCGCCGCCCGGGGCGTCGGCGGCACCGGTCGCCGTGGTGCCGCAGCGGAAGTCCACGCCCCGCGCCACGTGCCGCGCCTGCAGCCACGCCGCCACCTCGGGTCCCACAGCGCCCAGCAGCGGTGCCGGCTGCGCCTCCACGACCGTCACCGGGCAGTCCCGCGTGCGCGCGGTGGCGGCGACCTCCAGGCCGATGAAGCCTCCGCCCACCACCGCGACGGGCCTGCCCTCGCGGACGACGGCGGCGAGCCGCCGCGAGTCCTCGGCCGTGCGCAGCGCGAACGCCCCCGGCCGGTCGCGCAGGGCCGGCAGTTGGCGGGCACCCGCCCCGGTGGCGATCACCAGCCGGTCGTAGGGGACGGCGGTGCCGCCCGCGAGCGTGACCGTCCGGACCGCGGGGTCGAGGGCCACCACCTGGCTGTCGAGCCGGAGGTCCGCACCGAGATCCGCGTAGCCGGTCGGGGGGAGCAATCGGAGTGCGTCGTCGGGGAGGGTGCCGAGCAGGTGATTCTTCGACAGCGGGGGCCGGTCGTAGGGCGGCTCCGACTCGGCGGAGAGGATGAGGAGCTCGCCGCGATGCCCCAGGTCGTGCAGGGCCTGCGCGGTGCGCACGGCCGCGAGACCGCCGCCCACGACCACGACACGGGGCCCGCTCACGACGACGCCACCGCAGCGCCGGCCGCCGGTACCGCCGCGCGCTGGTCGAGCAGCGCGACGGCGCGCTCGACGAGCTGGAACTTCCGGACCTTGCCGGTGGCCGTCACCGGCAGCGAGTCGGCGTCGGTGAACAGCACGGCCGCCGGAACCTTGAACCGGGCCAACCGGCTCGCGCAGTACTTGATGATCTCCTCCTCGGTGGGCGTGCGGTTTCCGGGGACGATCCAGACGCAGCCCACCTCGCCCATGCGCGGATGCGGGATGCCGATGACGTGTGCGATGGCCACGTCCGGGTGCTCGATCAGCACCTGTTCCACCTCGCCGGGCAGGACCAGCTCGCCGCCGCAGCGGTAGGACTCCTTCTTGCGTCCGGTGAGCGTCAGGTAGCCCTGCTCGTCGATGTGGCCGAGGTCTCCGGTGCGCATCCAGCCGTCCTCGGTGAAGAGCGCGGCCGTCTCCGCGGGCTTGTTGTAGTACCCGCGGGTGATGATGGGCCCGCGCACCACGAGCTCGCCGATCTTGCCGGGCGGCATGGTCTCCCCGGTCGCGGAGTCCACGGCCTTGTACACGGCGAGCAGGCCGCCCAGCTCGGGGTCCCCCGCGACACCGGCGGGCTTGAAGCAGCCGTTGGTCGCCTTCAGCCGGTCGAGCGGGTCGCCGGGCTGGGTGCAGGTGGTGGAGGCAGTGGTCTCGGTCTGGCCGTACGCGGTGAAGATCTCGTCGACGCCGAGGAGCTCGTACATCTGCTCCCACATGTCCGGGGCGTGCGCTCCGCCGGAGGAGAACATCGTCCGCAGCGAGGACAGGTCGTACTCGCCGTTGCGGGCCGCCTCGAGGATCACGGTGGTCATCGCGGGCACGCAGATCAGCTCGTCGATGCGGTGCCGGCCGATGTCGCGCAGCGTGCGGTCGGCGTCGAACACCGCGTGCGGGCAGACGGCGCCGCCGACGAACAGGGCGGCGAGCGTGCCCTCGATGTAGCCGAAGACGTGGTAAATGGGTAGCGCGAAGAGCATCCGCCTCGCGTCGCCGAAGGCGCGGGTGTAGGCGCTGGCGTACGCGGTGCGCAGTACCGCGTCGTGCTGGAGCATCACGCCCTTCGCCGCGCCCGTCGTACCCGAGGTGTAGAGCAGGTCCGAGGTCGCGAACGGGTCGGCAGCGGCGGTGCGGGCGCTCACCTCGGCGTCGGGGACCGCCGCGCCGAGCTCGATGAGCTCGTCGAGGGAGCGGCCGCGCTCCGGTGGGCCGGCCGTACCGTGGACGAACACGTGCCGCAGGCGGGGCAGCGCGTCGCCGCCCGCGGCGGTCTCCCAGCCGGGGGCGATCCGGTCGAGCGCAGCGAGGTAGTCGAGGTCGCGGAACCGGTCCATCGTGATCAGGACGGTCGAGTCTGACTGCCGCAACACGTAGCCGAGCTCCTCGTGCCGGAGCAGGAAGTTGATCGACACCGACACCGCGCCCACCCGGGCGACCGCGAACTTCAGCGCGATGACCTCCGGCAGGTTCGCCATGTCCACCGCGACGTGGTCGCCCGGCTGGATCCCGACGGTGATGAGACCGGCGGCGAGCCGGCCGGACCAGGCGGCGATGTCCGCGTAGGTGTAGGTCCGGTCGTCGCCGAGCACGAGCGGCCGATCGGGGTACTGCGCGGCGACCGCGTCGAGAAGTTGGGCGGTGGTGCGGGGGGCCCAGGTGGGGTGGCTGGTCTCGAGCGCCGCGCGGCGCTCGGTGGCGGTCGGGGCGGTGGTCAGATCGGTCATCGCGGCGACACCGTCGCTTCCGTCATCGGGTCGGGGACGAGTCGGTGGATCTCGTCGGGGGACAGTCCCGCCTCGGTGAGGATTTCGGCGGTGTGCTGGCCGACCGCCGGGGGCTCGCGCATCGCACAGGAGCCCTCGGTGTCGATCGGCAGGCGCAGCTGTTTGAGGCCGTCGATGCGCGGGTCATCGGTCAGCGGCTCGGCGTCTCGCACGAGTGCGCGCTCGAGGGTGACCGGATGGGCCAGCGCCGTGGCGAGGTCGTTCACGGGGCCGGCCGGCACTCCGGCGGCGGACACCCGGGCGAGCCAGTGCTCGGCGGGCGCGGTGGCCAGGCGCGCCTCGATCGCGGCCGTCAGGGCGTCGCGCTCGCGCACGCGGTCGGCCACGGTCCGGAACCGTGGGTCGGTCAGGACGTCTGGGATGTCCAGCGCCAGGCACATCTTCTCGAACAGGCGGTCGGTGGCGGCGGCAATCATCATCGCGCCGTCGGCCGTGCGGAACGCCTGGTAGGGCGCGGTGCTCGGTGCACCGGATCCCAGGCGGCCCGGGAAGGTGCCGGTGCCCAGGTAACCCATCACCTGGTGGCACATCAAGAAGAATGCGCTGTCCACCAGCGTCGCTTCCAGGTGCTGGGCCCCCGGCTCGTCGGCCCGGCGGGCGAGCGCGGCCTGGATCGCGGTGACGGCCCACAGGCCGGTGGAGACATCGACGATCGAGGGGGCGGCCCGCACCGGCCGTCCGTCCGGGTCACCGGTCATCTCCATGATCCCGGTGAACGCCTGCACGATCGCGTCGTAGCCCGGCCGGTCGTGGCCGAGCGGACCCGTGCCGAACGCGCTGACCTTGCAGTGCACGACGCGCGGATTGACCCGGCGGAGATCGGCGAAGCCCAGCCCGAGCCGCTCCGCGACACCGGGCCGGAAGGACTCGACCACGATGTCGGAACGGGCGGCGATCCGCAGGACCGCGTCCCGCCCGACCGGGTCGGTGATGTCCAGCGCGGCGCTGCGCTTGTTGCGGTTGACGGTCAGGAAGACCGTGCTCTCCGGGCCCCACCGCGGCGGGAGGCTGCGCGTCGCCTCCCCGGACCGCGGACGCTCGACCTTGATGACATCGGCCCCGAGATCGGCGAGGATGAGACAGGCCAGCGGGCCCGCGATGTTCTCGCTCAGGTCGAGCACCCGAAGGCCCCGATAGGTCCGGTCCAGACTCATGCCGCCGCACCTGTCATGAGGCACCTCCCACCCCCGCGTTGGGTCGGTCATCGTCGCCTTGCCGCAGGTCACAAGGCGAAACAATCACTTGTTTGTTTCTAACACGGTCGGCTAGCGTGGTCAACGGACAAGCCCACGGCAGCGATCTACGGGAGTGACGGCGATGGACTTCAGGCTCACCGACGAGCAGCAGCTGTGGAAGGACACGCTGCACCTGTTCATGGAGAAGGAGGTGGGCCGGGAGTACACGCGCAAGCACGACGAGTCGCGCGAGTTCCCCGAGGAGGCCTACCGCAAGATCGCCGACCGCGGTTGGCTGGGCCTGCTCGTGCCCGAGGAGCTCGGCGGCCTGGACGCGGACCCCGTGATGTATGCGATCTTCTGCGAGGCGATCGCGAAGTACAGCCTCGACTTCGCCGCCTGCGTCATGACGTCGATGTTCACCGCCACGAACATCGCCCACCACGGCACGGATGAGCAGAAGGAGAAGTACCTGCCCGGCTTCCTGGCCGGCGACATCAAGTTCAGCGTCTCGATCAGCGAGCCGGGTGCCGGATCCGACGCCGCCGCGGTGTCCACCAAGGCGGAACTGCAGGACGGGCACTGGGTGCTCAACGGCAACAAGACCTGGTGCTCGGGCGCGCACCTGCCGGGCACGGTGATCACCGTTCTGGCGCGCACGAGCCCCGAGCGGCACCGCGGGCTGAGCCTGATCCTGGTGCCGAACACCACCGAGGGCGTCGACATCCGCAAGCTCAACACCATCGTCCGGCGGAGTCTGGGGACCACCGAGATCTTCCTGACCGACGCCCGTGTGCCAGAAGGCAACATCATCGGCGGGCCGGGCGACGGCTGGACCATCATTGGCAACCACCTGGAGTGGGAGCGGCTGAGCCTGGCGGCGTCCTACGTCGGCAACGCTCGCACCGCGCTCGACGACACCATCACCTACACGAAGGGCCGCACGCAGTTCGGCCGGCCGCTGTCGTCGTTCCAGGTGCTCAAGCACCGCATGGCCGAGAACGAGTGCGAGGTCGAGGCCGCGCGCCTGCTGGTCTACAACGCCGCCACCAAGATGCAGCGCGGAGAGCGGGCGATCAAGGAGGTGTCGATGGCAAAGGTGTTCGCCGCCGACGTCGCCTTCAAGACCTCGTTCAACGGGATGCAGGCCCTCGGTGGCTACGCTCAGCTGCCGGAGTACGACATGGAGCGCTACTTCCGCGAGGCCAAGCACGCCATGGTCGGCGGCGGGGCGAGCGAGATCCAGCGGAGCATCATCGCCAAGGAAATGGGGCTGTAGACGGTGGCCGACCCGCTCCGGGTCGGGATCATCGGCCTCAGCCGCGTCCGCGGGTGGCCGCGGCCGCCCACCTGCCGGCGCTGCGCGCGCTGCCGGCCTACAGGGTCCGGGCGCTCAGCGCCGGGATCCCGGAGTCCGCGGCCGCGCATGGCGTACCGGTGGCGTGTGCCAGCCGCCACGAGCTCGTCAAGGTGCCCGAGCACCACCACCATCTCGTCTCCGCGGCCCTCGAGGTCGGGAAGGTGGTGCTGTGCGGGTGGCCGCTCGGGAACTGGCCGGCCAGGGCCGAGGACCTTGCTGCCCGCGCGGCCTCCCGCCTTCGTCGGGCTGCAGGCCCGGTCGGCGCCCGCGGGTGCGGTTCGTGCGCGACCTCGTCGGGCAGGGCGCTGTCGGCGAGGTCCTCTCCGCGAGCGTGCTCCGTACCGGCGTTCGGTGGGGGCCGATCGTCGATCCTTCCGTGGTCTATCTGATCGGCAGGGACAACGGGGCGACGCTGCTGACCATCCCCTTCGCGCACGCGGTCGACGCGGTCTGCCACGTGTTGGGCCAGTTCACCGCGCTGCAGGCCACCACCCGACGGTCGCTCGTGCGCCGCACGGACACGGGTGAGATGACGGCCATGACCGCCGAGGACCAGATCGTCGTCACCGGCACCCTGGAGGGCGGTGTCGTCGCCTCGGTGCACTACCGCGGCGGGCGCTCGACCGGCACCAACTTCCTGTGGCAGATCAACGGTGTGGTCCGCGGCCACAGTGGGCACCTGCAGTACGGCCGGTCGAGGTCCTGCTCGACCCCGGCGGCGATGTGCTCGTCGCGCAAGCGGCCCCGGGATGGGTTGCGGGCCACAGCCACCGATCCGGACTCGCTGTGCCACACCGTGGCCGAGGCGTATGCGCAGATCGCCGAGGCGATCTGGTGCGGCGCGGAAGGGCCGCCGACGTTCGCGGACGGGGTGCGCCGCCACCGAGTGCTCGCCGCGGTCGAGCGCGCGGCGAGCACGGGCAGCGTCAGCGGCTCGGCTGACCCGTGGCCGGGAGCTCAGCCTCGCAGGGCGTGCCCGCCGGCGACCCGGTCGGGGTCGATGCGGAGCGGGCGGTCGTACGAGGGATCGCGGCGGTCCCGGGTGGGCAGCGGGCCGGTGCGCATGAACTCCAGCACGGCGGGCGGGAGCGCGTGCCGGATCGCCGTCATCGTGCTCGGGTCCTCCGGATCCGGCTGCGTGTCCAGCGGTGCCCAGTCCCGCACGCACACCCTCGCGGCGATGGCCCACCGGCCGTCACGCCGCTCGAACCGGTCCACGTAGCGGCCGCCGCTCATCGCCAGCGGCGTGCCCTCGCGGTTCATGCCGCAGAACATGTAGTAGGTCTCGGTGTGCGCGACGTCGCCGTCCAGCTCGCATGTGTGGTTGAACAGGCAGTGCTGGTGGGACAGGTGCGTCGAGCCGTGCATGCCGACGACCCAGTCCGCGAACTCCTCGCGGTCGCCGACGAACATGCCGTGGTCGTCGATCGCGTCCTCGTGGTAGACCGACAACAGCAGGTCCCGATCGAGCCGGTCCACGCCCCGCGAGTAGCGCATCAGGCAGTCGAGGATCTCCTGCCGGTCACGCAGCTCACGGACGTTCCGCTCGATCTCCTCAGGGCTCATGGTCATGACGTCTCCTTCGCGGCGTTGGGCAGAGACGCGGAAGACCCCGGTGCCGCGTCGCAGGGCACCGGGGTCCGCCGACGATCAGTTGTACTTGGCCAGGTAACCGGCGTCGACGGGCAGCGTCACACCCGTGACGTAGCGGGACTCGTCGGACGCCAGCCACGCCACCGCGTGGGAGATGTCCACCGGCTCCATCCACGGGACGGGCAACAGGTTCATCGCGGTGAACGTGTCACCGAAGTCGGCGACCGTCGGGTTCTCGACACCAGGGGCGAATGCGCTCCAGATCGCCTCGTTCTGGATCATCTTGGTGTTCGTGGAGCTGGGGTGGATCGTGTTGGCCCGGATGAAGTGCGGGGCCAGTTCGTTGGCCAGCGTGCGCATCAGGCCGACCACGGCGTGCTTGCCCATGTTGTAGTGCACCTGGTTGGGGAAGCCGCGCATGCCCGCCGTCGAGCTGATGATGATGATCGAGCCGCCGTTGCCCTTCTCGATCATGTGCGGGACCGCGACCTTGCAGAGGTTGTACGGCCCGTGCATCTGCACGTCGATCATGTCGTGGTACATCTCGTCGGTCATGTCGACGAACGGCGCCGCCGACCAGATGCCGGCGTTCGCCACCACGATGTCGAGCCGGCCGAACTCGCCGACGCCCTCGTCCACGGCGGCGGCAAGCGCGGCGCGGTCCCGGGCGTCGGCCTTCCGGGCGATCACCCGCCGGTCCTGCTGCTCGACCAGCTTGGCGGTCTCCTCGAGATCCGCCTGGCTGGCCATCTCATAGGACACGGAAGCGATCGGCTCGCAGATGTCGAGCGCGATGATGTCCGCCCCCTCCTCGGCCAGGCGTACCGCGTGGGCACGGCCCTGGCCGCGCCCCGCGCCGGTGATGACGGCGACCTTGCCGTCCAGCTTGCCCATGGTTTCCTCCGCTGCAGGTGACTGACGGTGCTGGTGCCCGGCCCGGAACCGGTCAGGTGGGATCGGATTCGATGAGCGCGATGGCTTCGGTCGGGCAGTCGTAGGCGGCGCGACGGACGGCGGCCAATCGGTCCTCACCGACCTGCTCGGCCTTCAGGGTGGCCAGCCCCTCGTCGTCCAGGTCGAAGGTTGCGGAATCGGCCAGCACGCAGTTGCCGTAGCCCTGGCAGACCCCGCGGTCCACCTTGATCGTGATCATGAGGTCCTCCTGGTCACCGCAGGCGCTTGGCAATCTCGCCGTGAAACGCGGTCAGCCTGCTCTCCGCGGTGTTGAACATGTTCTTCGTGAAGCCCTTGGAGCGGGCGACCTTGGTGAAGCCGTTGATGACCTCGGAGTCCTCCAGCAGGACATCGAGGAAGTGCTTCCAGTCCCGCTCGTTGTTGCGGGCCCACTTCTCGTCGGTCATGCCCGCCGGGGCGGGGCCGGCCATCTGGTAGGCGCACAGCAGGGTCTCGTCCGGCGACAGCGGCCAGGCGCTCCACATCTGCAGGTGCGTCGGGAAGCAGCTGAAGATGGTGTTCGGGAACGCCAGGTAGTGGCAGATATGGGTCTTCCGGTGGTCCGTGCTCGATACCCGGTCGGTCAGGCCGCGCACCGGCAGCGTCATCCACGAGTGCGGCGACGCGATCTTGAGTGCGGCGTCGCGCCACAGCACGACCCCACCGAGCGTGTCCTGGTGGGTGAAGGGCACATGCCAGGTCTCGTTGAACGCGTCGACGACGATCTTCCAGTTGGCCTGCAGCGTCACCGAGTGCCGGTACTGGGTCGTGTACCCGTCGAGCTCGTAGCCGGCCAGCTCCTCGCCGATCACCCCGAGGTAGTCCAGCAGCTCGGGGGTGTCATCGGAGAGCGTGAGCCAGATCCAGCCGCCCCACTCGGTCACGCGCACCGCGGGAGCCCGGAGGCCGTCGAGCAGTCCGGGATCGAACGAGTCGCGCAGCGGCACGCTGCCGACGACGCCTTCCAGGTCGTACACGAAACCGTGCCAGGGGCACTTGATCCGGCCGGTGGGGCAGTGGCCGGACCCGTCGAGTAGCCGCGCGCCCCGGTGCTGGCACACGTTGTGCCAGGACGAGACCGTGCCGTCGTCGAGCCGGGTGATGACCACGCTCTGGTCGAGTTGATCCCAGACGACGTAGTCACGTGGCTTCGCGACGTCCGACGAGGGAAAGACCGGGAACCACGCCTCGAACAGGACGTCCTCCAGCTCGCGCCGGTATCGAGCCGGGTCGCGATAGACGTCGGCGTCGAGCACCGACGGTGCCAGGGGGTACTGCTCTTCGACCGAGGTGAGCCGGGCCTCGGCTCGGGTCTGCGTCATCGCGTCCTTCCCCTCAGCGGCGCGGGCGATGATGACGCCCGATCAAGGAACAAACAATCATTTGTTCATCCAGCGTACGAGTGTGGCCGCCGGTAGTCAACCATCTCGCGAGGCAGTGCTGGTCGGTCGCGCCGATGTCGGGCTCCGGGTGTCGCTCGGGGTGGCCATTGACGCCCTGTGATCTACGCCGCTACTCTCCAAACAACTGATTGTTTCACATCGAGCGGCGGTCAGGGTCCAGCCGGCGCTGTGTTCAGCGCGTGATGACACACATGTCCCGGATCACCGCCGTTCGCGTGGGCGGTCCGAACACGGAGAGGAGTGGACGCCTAGGGGCCAGCGACGAGGCCCGGTTCATCACCGGCACCGATCACCTCATCGACGGCGGCTACACGTTCCGGTATGCCGCCACGTCTCCCGCTTCAACGCCCTGTCCCGGCCAGAGCTGTCCCGGCCAGAGAGGTACACCCGCAATGGCATTCAAGGCACAAGAGACCGACTTCACGGCGCCGACCCAGGACGACATCGACGAGTCGATCCGCAAGTACGGTCGCGACATCTACAACGACTTCGACCTCGACGACCCGGTCTTCAACGACAAGCACTTCGAGATCCTCGACGACCTGGTCGACAAGTGTCCGGTCGCGCACAGCAAGGTCGGCAAGGGCTACTACCTGGTCTCGCAGAACAAGCTCGTCCGCGAGGTGGGCCAGAACTGGCGCACCTTCTCGGCGGCCGGGGGGTACATGCCCAACCGCCCCGACGGGCTGCCCTTCCTGTTCCCCGAGGAGTCCGACCCGCCGCTGCACACCGCCTGGCGCTCGGCTCTGAACCCGTTCATGGGTCCGGCGGTCATCAATGACTACGAGGCGCAGATCCGCAAGGACGCCAACACCCTCATCGACGCGTTCATCGAGAAGGGCGAGTGCGAGTTCGTCAGCGAGTTCGCCGCGGTGCTGCCCGGCTGGGCGTTCTTCAAGAACGTGCTCGGCGTGCCGGTCGAGGACCTCGACAAGCTGGTCGACGGCGTCGAGCAGGGCACGTTCTCGCCCGACCTCGAGGAGCGCGGCGCGAAGTTCGGTTTCGTGTTCCAGTACCTGGGTGACTACCTCAAGCAGCGCTCGGAGCAGCCGCCGCGCGGCGATATGGTGGACATGATCGCGGCCGGCGTCCCCTACGAGGACGGCACCACGTCGCCCTGGGAGCACCGCGTCTCGGTCCTGGTCGACATGACCTTCGGCGGCATCGCCACCACCACCTACGTCATGGCTTCCGCCATCAAGTGGCTGGCCGAGAACCCCGAAGCCCGCCAGCTGCTGCTCGACGACCCGGACACGTACATGCCGCGGGCGATCGAGGAGTTCGCGCGGGTGTTCGCGCCCGTGGTGGCGCTCGGGCGCACGTGCACCAAGGACGTCGAGCTGGGCGGGCAGCAGCTCAAGGAAGGCGACTTCGTGATGATGGTCTACGCGGGCGCCTCCCGTGACCCGCGGGTGGTGGAGGACCCCAAGACGATCGACATCACGCGCGAGACCGTGCTGCACTCGGCCTTCGGCGTCGGCGTCCACCGGTGCATCGGCTCGAACCTCGCCCGGCTCGAGCTGCGTGCGACGTTCGAGGAGTGGCTCAAGCGGATCCCGGAGTACCGCGTTGTCGAGCCGCCGACGCACGTGAGCGGGTACCTGCGCTCGATGCGGACGCTGAAGCTCGCCTGGTGACTCGCTCGCCGGTTGCGGAACGAGGGTAAGGAACGCGGCGTGAAGGTCCACATCAAGGTCGGCGTGGACGGCGGCCAGCAAGGATGCACAGGTCACGGCCGGTGCGCCGTGATGGCCGGCGAGTTCTACGACGTCGACGACAACGGCTACAACATCCACCGCGGCGAGACCATGGATGTCCCGCCCGGTCTGGAGGCGACGGCTCGGTACGGGGCCATGGTGTGCCCGGAACGGGCGATCGTCATCGAGGAATAGGGCTGGCCGGGCGAGCTGGCCGGGTGGCCCCCGGCCGGCTCCCTCACCCCTTACGGTCTGCCGCGTTGGCGTCGCGAAGCCCCGGCAGCCGATAGACCCACCTTCTACCGCCGCTGGTGGCAGCCGCTGCCGTCGTCGGTCCGGAGCGTCGGGTCTCACCTCGTCCGGCTCAAGGGCACCGGGGCCCGGGACTCCGATGACCATGGGGCCAACGTCTATCTCGGCGAGCCCATCTAGGTTCCGGCCGGCCGCGAGACCGCAGCCGAGACAGGGGCCACGCACGTCCCGAACAGCCACCGCCGTCCACGCCTGACGGCGTCAACGGGCCCGCACACACCACACGGTGTCGGCCCCAGCCACCGAATAGGAGACTCATGGGACAGCTCGACGGCAAGGTCGCCCTCATCACCGGCGCGGCGCGGGGCCAGGGGCGGTCGCACGCCATCCGCCTCGCCGAGGAGGGCGCGGACATCATCGCGATCGACATCTGCGACCAGGTCGAATCCGTGTCCTACGCGATGTCCACGCTGGACGACCTCAAGGAGACGCAGCGCCTGGTCGAGGCGCTCGACCGGCGCATCGTGACCCAGCAGGCGGACATCCGGGACCTGACCCAGTTGCGTAACGCCGTGTCCGCCGGGGTCGGCGAACTCGGGGGTCTCGATATCGTCTGTGCCAACGCCGCGATCTGGTGTGTGCACCCAGAGCCCCAGCCCTCGGACCCCGCCGTGCGCGCGGCGATCTGGAAGGACACGATCGACACGAACCTGACGGGCACGTGGCACACGCTGGAGGCGACCGTTCCGATCCTGGTCGAGCAGGGCCGCGGCGGGGCCGTCGTCATCACGAGCTCGACCGCCGGCCTGAAGGGCTCGACGTACAACGACCTGTCGCTCACCGCGTACGTCGCGGCCAAGCACGGACTCACCGGCCTCATGCGCGGCTACGCCAAGGACTACGCCCCGCACTCGATCCGTTTCAACACCGTCCACCCGACCGGCGTGCACACCCCGATGCCGGAGAACGAGATCATGGCGGGCCGGATCGAGCGGGACCCCGACCTGCTCAAGGTCATGGCCAACGCGCTGCCGGTCGACGCTGTTGACCCGGTCGACATCAGCAACGCGGTGCTCTACCTCGTTGCCGATTCCGGCCGTTACGTAACCGGCGTCGCGCTGTCGGTTGACGCCGGGTTCAACGTGGTCGCCGGCGGCTGAGGGCTGCAGGAGATCGGGGGTGGGCAGCACCGCCCCCGATCTCCGTTGCCTGCGTAGGACGAGGGATAGAGGGGTAGATGGCGGGCTCGACGAGCAACGGGATGACAGCGGCGGCGACCCGCCGCGACGAGATCGCGAGGGGCGTGGTGGGCCGGCGCCGGGAGCTGGACCTGGTGCTGGCGGCGGTGTCCGCGGGCCGCGACATCCTGCTGGAGGGCCCGCCGGGGACGTCGAAGTCGACGATCCTGCGCGCGATCACCGCGAACTGGGGTGTGCCGTTCGTGCTGGTGGAGGGCAACGCGGAGCTGACCCCGGCGCGGCTGGTGGGCCATCACAACCCGGCCCGGGTACTGCGCGAGGACTACTCGGCGGAGAACTTCGTGCCCGGCCCGTTGGTCGAGGCCATGCGCTCGGGCGGGTTCCTCTACATCGAGGAGCTCAACCGGGCCCCGGAGGACACGCTCAACACGCTGCTGGCGGCGATGGCCGAGCGCGAGGTGTCGGTGCCCCGGGTCGGGCTGATCACCGCGCTGCCCACGTTCCGGGTGCTGGCCTCGATGAACCCGTTCGACAACGTGGGCACCGCCCGGATCTCCGACTCGGTCTACGACCGGTGGTGCCGGCTGGCGGTCGGCTACCAGGACGCGGCCGAGGAGCGCGCCATCGTGGCCGTGCGCACCGGCGAGCGCGAGGACGAGGGGTTGATCGCCGACGGGGTGGCGATCACCCGGGCCACCCGCACGCACCCGGAACTGCGGCGTGGCTCCTCGGTGCGCGGGGCGATCGACCTGGTCGCGATCGCGGTCGAGCTGGCCAGGCTGGGCTCG
>NZ_JAAXLA010000075.1 GCF_012911935.1 Pseudonocardia acidicola
GTGGAAGACCGGCCCACCCTGCCGTGCCCGGGCTCTCCGGCTTCAGCGGGCCGGTCTTCCACTCCGCTCGCTGGGACCACGACGTCGACCTGACCGGCAAGCGGGTCGCCGTGATCGGCACCGGAGCCAGCGCGGTGCAATTCGTGCCCGCCATCGCCGACCGGGTCGCCGGGATCACGGTGTTCCAGCGTTCGGCGCCGTACCTGATCCCCAAGCCGGACCGTCGGTACCGCGCCTGGCACCAGGCGTTGTTCCGCCGGGTGCCGGCGTGGCGCACCGCGTCACGCGTCGGCTGGGCGGCGTTCTTCGAGCTCGGCGCGCTGGGGCTGACCACCTTCCAGACCGCCGCCACGCCGTTCCGGTACGCCTTCGAGGGCCTGCTGCGCCGCCAGGTGCCCGACGCCGCGCTCCGCGAGAAACTGCGCCCGGACTACCCGATCGGCTGCAAGCGGCTGCTGATCTCGTCGGAGTACCTGCGGACCCTGGCCCGGTCGCACGTCGACGTGGTCGCCGACCCCATCACCGAGGTCACCGCGGGCGGGATCCGCACCGCCGACGGCGCGGAGCACCCGGCCGACGTGATCATTCTGGGCACCGGCTTCGCCGCCAACGATTTCCTCGCCCCGATGAAGGTGTTCGGCCCGGACGGCCGGGAGCTCAGCGAGCAGTGGCGCGACGGCGCCCGCGCCTACCTGGGCATCACGGTGCCCGGGTTCCCGAACCTGTTCCTGCTCTACGGTCCCAACACCAACGTGGGCTCCGGGTCGGTGGTGCACATGCTGGAGTCGCAGATCCACTACGTCCGGGAGGCGCTGCGGCAGCTCGCGGCCGGCGCACGCAGCCTCACGGTGCGTCCCGAGGCCGCGTCGGAGTTCGACACCGAGATGCAGCGCCGGCTCGCCGGCAGCGTCTGGACCAGCTGCGAGAGCTGGTACCGGACGGCGTCGGGCCGGATCACGAACAACTGGCCGGGCATGATGCGCGAGTACCGCCGCCGCACAAGCCGTTTCGACCCGGCCGATTACGAGGTCGAGCCGCTCCCGGCTCGCTGACCGGCTTCCGGGCCCGCCCCGCCGCGCTCGGCGGGGTCGCATCCTCGTCACACCGTGCCCGGAGACGACGAACGGGGCCGGGGACCGCCGCGGGAGAGCGGTCCCCGGCCCCGTTCAGGGCCGAACCTCAGGCACTACCTCAGCGGTAGTCGCGCCCGAAGTCGTAGTCGTCCAGCGGCACCGCGGCACCGGTACCCGTACCGAACACGTCGGGGCTGTAGTAGCCGTCGTCGTAGCTCGGCAGGGCATAGGCCGCGGCCCGTGCCTCCTCGGTGGGCTGCACCTGGATGTTGCGGTACCGGCTGATGCCCGTACCGGCCGGGATCAGCTTGCCGATGATCACGTTCTCCTTCAGCCCGACGAGCTTGTCGCGCTTTCCGTTGATCGCGGCATCGGTGAGGATCCGGGTGGTCTCCTGGAACGACGCCGCGGACAGCCACGACTCCGTCGCCAGCGAGGCCTTCGTGATTCCCATCAGCACCGGGCGGCCCGAGGCGGGCTCGCCACCCTCGGCCACCACGCGCCGGTTCTCCGACTCGAACTCGGCGCGCTCCGCCAGGGCACCCGGCAGGAACTCGGTCGAGCCCGAGTCGATGATCGTCACCCGGCGCAGCATCTGCCGGACGATGACCTCGATGTGCTTGTCGTGGATGTCCACGCTCTGCGTGCGGTACACCTTCTGCACCTCACGCACGAGGTGCAACTGCACCTCACGTGGGCCCATGACGCGCAGCACCTCGTGCGGGTCGGCCGTGCCCTCGAGGAGCAGCTGGCCCACGTGCACGTGGTCGCCGTCGGCGAGCGGACGCTCCTGGCCGTCGACCGTGGTCATCGCCAGCCACTGCCGCTTCGACAGCTTCTCGTAGACGATCTCCTCGCCCCCGTCGTCCGGGATGAGGGTGATCTTCCAGAAGCGGTCGCCGTCCTCGATCCGGATCCGGCCGTCGACGTCGGCGATGGGCGCCTTGCCGCGCGGCACGCGGGCCTCGAACAGCTCCTGGACACGGGGCAGACCGGTCGTGATGTCGTCCCCGGCCACACCACCGGTGTGGAAGGTACGCATCGTCAGCTGCGTGCCCGGCTCACCGATCGACTGCGCCGCGACGATGCCGACCGCCTCGCCGACGTCCACCAGCTTGCCGGTGGCCATCGAGCGGCCGTAGCACATGCCGCAGATCCCGGTGGCCGACGCGCAGGTCAGGGCGCTGCGCACCTTGATCTGCCGGACGCCCGCCGCGACCAGCGCGTCGAGCGCCGGGTCGCCCAGGTCGTCGCCGCGGCGCACCACGATCTCACCGTCCGGGCCGTACACGTCCTCAGCGGAGCTGCGGGCGTACACGCTGGTCCGGATGTAGCGGTGCGGGATGAGCCGGCCGTCGCTGGTCTCCTCCGTCACCGGCATGACGATGCTGCGCTCGGTGCCGCAGTCGACCTCGCGGACGATGACGTCCTGGGAGACGTCGACCAGACGACGGGTCAGGTACCCCGAGTCGGCGGTCCGCAGCGCGGTGTCCGCCAGACCCTTACGGGTGCCGTGCGTGGAGATGAAGTACTCCAGCACCGACAGGCCCTCACGGAAGTTGGCCTTGATCGGACGGGGGATGTACTCACCCTTCGGGTTGGCCACCAGACCACGCATACCGGCCAGCTGCCGGACCTGGGTCATGTTGCCCGCCGCGCCCGACTTCACGATCGTCGGGATCGGGTTGTCCTCGGGGAAGTTCTCCTCCATGGCCCGGGCGACCTCTTCGGAGGCCTGGGTCCAGATCTTGACCATCTCGTCGTTGCGCTCCTGGTGGGACAGGGCGCCCCGCTGGTAGCGCTTGTTGACCTGGTCGGCCTTGGCCTCGTAGCCGTCGAGGATCTCCTGCTTGTTCGGCGGGACCACGACGTCGTCGATCGCCAGCGTGACGCCGGACCGGGTGGCCCAGTAGAACCCGGCGTCCTTCAGGCGGTCGAGCACCTGCGCGACCTCGGTCATCGAGTACCGCTCGGCCAGGTCGTTGATGATCGCGGCCTGCCGCTTCTTGGGCAGCGGCTCGTTGACGAACGGGTAGTCCGCCGGCAGCAGCTCGTTGAACAGCACCCGGCCGAGCGTCGTCTCCGCCCGCCAGACGCCGTCCTCCTCGGCGGTCTCCCCGGCCGTCGGCACGACACCGTTGAGCCGGATCTTGATCGGCGCCTGCAGGTGCAGCACCTTGCGGTCGAAGGCCATGATCGCCTCGGCCGGGGAGGCGAACGCCTGACCCTCGCCGGTGGCGCCGGGGCGCTCCCGGGTGAGGTGGAACAGGCCGGTCACCATGTCCAGCCGCGGCATGGCGAGCGGACGGCCCGACGCCGGCGACAGGATGTTGTTGCTCGAGAGCATCAGGACCCGGGCCTCGGCCTGGGCCTCGGCCGACAGCGGCAGGTGCACCGCCATCTGGTCACCGTCGAAGTCGGCGTTGAACGCCTCGCAGACCAGCGGGTGCAGCTGGATGGCCTTGCCCTCCACCAGCTGCGGCTCGAAGGCCTGGATACCGAGGCGGTGCAGCGTCGGCGCGCGGTTGAGCAACACGGGGTGCTCGGAGATGACCTCCTCGAGCACGTCCCACACCTGCGAGCGGCCACGCTCGACCATGCGCTTCGCGGACTTGATGTTCTGCGCGTGGTTGAGGTCGACCAGCCGCTTCATCACGAACGGCTTGAACAGCTCCAGCGCCATCTGCTTGGGCAGACCGCACTGGTGCAGCTTCAGCTGCGGGCCGACGACGATGACCGAACGGCCCGAGTAGTCGACGCGCTTGCCGAGCAGGTTCTGGCGGAACCGGCCCTGCTTGCCCTTGAGCAGGTCGGACAGCGACTTGAGCGGCCGGTTGCCCGGACCCGTCACCGGCCGGCCGCGGCGGCCGTTGTCGAACAGCGCGTCGACGGCCTCCTGCAGCATCCGCTTCTCGTTGTTCACGATGATCTCGGGCGCGCCGAGGTCGATCAGCCGCTTGAGCCGGTTGTTCCGGTTGATCACGCGGCGGTACAAGTCGTTCAGGTCCGACGTGGCGAACCGGCCACCGTCGAGCTGCACCATCGGGCGCAGGTCCGGCGGGATCACCGGGACGCAGTCCAGCACCATGCCCATCGGGCTGTTGCCGGTGGACTGGAACGCAGCCACCACCTTCAGCCGCTTGAGCGCGCGCAGCTTCTTCTGGCCCTTGCCGCTGCGGATGGTCTCCCGCAGGTTCTCGGCCTCGGCGTCGATGTCGAAGTTCTGCAGCAGGGTCTGGATCGCCTCGGCGCCCATGGCACCGGTGAAGTAGTCGCCGTACCGGTCGTAGAGCTCCCGGTACAGGCCCTCGTCGGCGATCAGCTGCTGGACGTCGAGCTTGACGAAGGTCGTCCAGATCTCGTCGAGCCGGTCCAGCTCGCGCTGGGCACGGTCACGGAGCTGGCGCATCTCACGCTCGCCACCCTCCTTGACCTTGCGGCGGACGTCGCTCTTGGCGCCCTCCGCCTCCAGCTCGGCGAGGTCGGCCTCGAGCTTCTGGGCCCGGGCCTCCACGTCGGTGTCGCGGCGCTGCTCGACCCGCTTGCGCTCCACGCTCATCTCGTTCTCGAGCGTGGGCAGGTCCTGCTGGCGCAGCTCCTTGTTGACGCTGGTGATGACGTAGGCGGCGAAGTAGATGATCTTCTCGAGATCCTTCGGCGCCAGATCGAGCAGGTAGCCCAGCCGGCTCGGCACACCCTTGAAGTACCAGATGTGCGTGACCGGGGCGGCCAGCTCGATGTGCCCCATCCGCTCGCGGCGGACCTTGGCACGGGTCACCTCGACGCCGCAGCGCTCACAGATGATGCCCTTGAAGCGGACGCGCTTGTACTTGCCGCAGTAGCACTCCCAGTCCCGGGTGGGACCGAAGATCTTCTCGCAGAAGAGACCGTCCTTCTCCGGCTTCAGCGTCCGGTAGTTGATGGTCTCGGGCTTCTTCACCTCGCCGTGGGACCACTGGCGGATGTCCTCGGCGGTGGCCAGGCCGATGCGCAGCTCGTCGAAGAAGTTGACGTCGAGCACGTGTGTCCTCAGTTCCTTCGTTGGTCGACTAGTGGCCTCGGGGCTGGGTCAGTTGACGACGTCGTCGACGGTGATCGAGTCGGAACCGGGGCGGCTGGACAGGTTGATGCCCAGGTTCGCCGCGGCACGCTCGAGGTCCTCGTCGTCGGTGTCGCGCATCTCGATGGCCGCACCGTCACTGGACAGCACCTCGACGTTCAGGCACAGCGACTGAAGCTCCTTCAGCAGCACCTTGAACGACTCCGGGATGCCCGGCTCGGGGATGTTCTCCCCCTTGACGATGGCCTCGTAGACCTTGACCCGGCCCACCACGTCGTCCGACTTGATGGTGAGCAACTCCTGGAGGGTGTAGGCCGCGCCGTAGGCCTGCATGGCCCAGCACTCCATCTCACCGAAGCGCTGGCCACCGAACTGGGCCTTACCTCCGAGCGGCTGCTGGGTGATCATCGAGTAGGGGCCGGTGGAACGCGCGTGGATCTTGTCGTCCACCAGGTGCGCCAGCTTCAGGATGTACATGTAGCCGACGGCCACCGGGAACGGGTACGGCTCCCCGGAACGCCCGTCGAGCAGCTGGGCCTTGCCGTCGGGGCCGACCATGCGCTCACCGTCGCGGTTGGGCAGCGTCGAGGAGAGCAGACCGGTGATCTCGTTCTCCTTGGCGCCGTCGAACACCGGCGTCGCGGTGTTCGTGCCGGCCGGCACGGAGTAGAGCTCCTCGGGCATCTTCGAGGCCCATTCGGGCTTGCCCTCGATCTCCCAGCCGGACTTGGCGATCCACCCGAGGTGGGTCTCCAGCACCTGGCCGATGTTCATCCGTCGCGGAACACCGTGGGTGTTCAGGATGATGTCGACCGGGGTGCCGTCCGGCAGGAACGGCATGTCCTCGACGGGCAGGATCTTGCCGATGACGCCCTTGTTGCCGTGGCGGCCGGCGAGCTTGTCACCATCGGAGATCTTGCGCTTCTGGGCCACGTAGACCCGGACCAGCTCGTTGACACCCGGCGCCAGCTCGTCCTCGTCGTCCCGGCTGAACACCCGGATGCCGATGACCTTGCCGTTCTCACCGTGTGGCACCTTCAGCGAGGTGTCGCGGACCTCGCGCGCCTTCTCACCGAAGATCGCGCGGAGCAGCCGCTCCTCCGGGGTCAGCTCGGTCTCGCCCTTGGGCGTGACCTTGCCGACCAGGATGTCGCCGGGCTGGACCTCGGCGCCGATCCGGATGATGCCGCGCTCGTCGAGGTCGGCGAGGACCTCCTCGGAGACGTTCGGGATGTCCCGGGTGATCTCCTCCGCGCCCAGCTTGGTGTCCCGGGCGTCGATCTCGTGCTCCTCGATGTGGATCGAGGTGAGGACGTCGTCCTGGACCAGCCGCTGGCTGAGGATGATCGCGTCCTCGTAGTTGTGGCCCTCCCACGGCATGATCGCGACGAGCAGGTTCTTGCCCAGCGCCATCTCGCCGTTCTCGGTGCACGGCCCGTCGGCGAGCACCTGGCCGGCCTCGACCCGCTGCCCCTCGTCGACGATGGGCTTCTGGTTGTTGCAGGTGCCCTGGTTCGACCGGCGGAACTTGTTCAGCCGGTAGGTCTGCCGGGTGCCCTCGTCGGCCATCACGGTGATGTAGTCGGCGCACAGCTCCTCGACCACACCGGGCTTCTCGGCCACGAGCACGTCACCGGCGTCGACCGCGGCACGCAGCTCCATACCGGTGCCGACCAGCGGCGCCTCGCTACGCAGCAGCGGCACGGCCTGACGCTGCATGTTCGCGCCCATCAGGGCGCGGTTGGCGTCGTCGTGCTCGAGGAACGGGATGAGCGCGGTCGCGACCGACACCATCTGCCGCGGCGACACGTCGATGTACTCGACGCCCGACGGCGGGATGAAGTCGACCTCACCGCCCTTGCGGCGGACCAGGACGCGGTCCTCCTGGAAGTGCCCGTCCTCCGTCAGCGGCGCGTTGGCCTGCGCGATGACGAAGCGGTCCTCCTCGTCGGCGGTCAGGTAGTCGATCCGCTCGGTGACCCGGCCCTCGACGACCTTGCGGTACGGGGTCTGGATGAAACCGAACGGGTTGACCTGCGCGAACGTCGACAGCGACCCGATCAGGCCGATGTTCGGGCCCTCAGGGGTCTCGATCGGGCACATCCGGCCGTAGTGGCTGGGGTGCACGTCGCGCACCTCGAAGCCGGCCCGCTCACGGGACAGACCACCCGGGCCCAGCGCGGACAGACGCCGCTTGTGCGTCAGGCCGGCCAGCGGGTTGTGCTGGTCCATGAACTGCGACAGCTGCGAGGTGCCGAAGAACTCCTTGATCGCGGCCACGACCGGCCGGATGTTGATCAGAGTCTGCGGCGTGATGGCCTCGACGTCCTGGGTCGTCATCCGCTCGCGGACGACGCGCTCCATGCGGGACAGGCCGACCCGGACCTGGTTCTGGATCAGCTCACCGACCGTGCGCAGGCGCCGGTTGCCGAAGTGGTCGATGTCGTCGGTCTCGACCGGGATCTCGACCGCCGCGTCGCCCTCGCCGACGGTCATCGAGGTCTCACCGGCGTGCAGCCGGACGAGGTACTCGATGGTCGTGGCGATGTCTTCCTCGGTCAGCGTGCCGATCTCCATCGGGACGTGCAGGCCGAGCTTCTTGTTGACCTTGTAGCGGCCGACCTTGGCGAGGTCGTAGCGCTTGTCCTTGAAGAACAGGTTCTCCAGCAGGGTCTGCGCGCTCTCCCGCGTCGGAGGCTCACCCGGACGCAGCTTGCGGTAGATGTCGAGCAGCGCCTCGTCCTGGCCGGCCGTGTGGTCCTTCTCCAGGGTGGCGAGGATCGTCTCGGAGAACCCGAAGCGGGCCTGGATCTGCTCGGCCGTCCAGCCCAGCGCCTTGAGCAGCACGGTGACCGGCTGACGACGCTTGCGGTCGATGCGGACACCGACGGTGTCGCGCTTGTCGACGTCGAACTCCAGCCAGGCACCCCGGCTCGGGATGACCTTGACGGAGTAGACGTCCTTCTCGGTCGTCTTGTCGATGCTGTGATCGAAGTAGACGCCCGGGGAGCGCACCAGCTGCGACACGACGACGCGCTCGGTGCCGTTGATGATGAAGGTGCCCTTGTCGGTCATCACCGGGAAGTCACCCATGAACACCGTCTGGCTCTTGATCTCGCCGGTGGTGTTGTTGGTGAACTCCGCGGTGACGAACAGCGGGGCGCCGTAGGTCATGTCCTTGTCCCGGCACTCCTCGACCGAGGCCTTGACCTCGTCGAAGCGCGGGTCCGAGAAGGACAGCGACATGGAACCGGAGAAGTCTTCGATCGGGGAGATCTCCGTGAGGACCTCCTCGAGACCGCCGAGCGGGTTCTCCTCGCCGGCGTCGATCCGCCGCTGGAACCACGCCTCGTTGCCGACCAGCCACTCGAAGGACTGGATCTGCAGGTCGAGCAGATCGGGCACCTCGAGCGGCTCGCGGATCTTCGCGAAGGAGACCCGGGTCGGTGCGCCCGGGAAGTTCGGGTTGGCCGAGACGCCGGTCCCGGGGGTCGGGGTGGTCGCGGTGGCGCGGGAGACAGCCAAGATGCGTCCTTCCGAGAACTACGCTCTCGTCTGGCGTGCACCGGTCCCCACGCGCTACCGTCTGGTCAACTCACCCGGGCGGGAGGTCCGGGCGGGGCGATCGTCAGGTTGCAGGGGCAGGTGCGCGCCGTCTGTTGTCAGAGCGCGGCCACCAACCAGGACCCGCGACACGAGCCGGATGTCTCCCGGTTGGGAGTTCCCGACACGGCGCACACGGAACCTGGGCGGAGGCAGCGCAAAGAGGCAGTCTAGCTGCAAATGCAGCCGCTGTCGAGACGGGTCACCAAGGCAACCATCGAGATCTAAGAGTGACCTGACAGGCGCACCGAGTCAAGACTCTACGCATCGGTAAGTGGTCCCTTTCGGAGGACGACCGGCCCGGGAGGCGTCTCGCAGTGTCACCGGACGCCCGTTCACCGCACCTGTCGACCCGCAGTCGTGAGCATACGACCGCTCGCCGGGCGGCTCGCCGCCACCCCATCCCCGACCCGTCCGTCGACGGACGACCAGCGTACCCGGCCTGTCACCCTCCGCGATGTCGCCGTCGCGGTCGCGCTACGGAGCCGCCGGCTACCTCGTCCGGAGGCCGGCATCCAGCATCCGGGACGTCGTGTCGACGCGCCTTGACACAGCGTGATCGCCGACACAACGATCACCCCGCGGCACTGCACGACCGACGGCAACGACAGGAGAGACGACGATGTCTGACGCCCCCGCGATGGGAGAGTTCCTGGGCGCTGACGCCCCGAGCAACTGGGGCAAGTGGGGTCCGGACGACGAACTGGGCTGCCTCAACTACCTCGACGCCGGGGAGGTGCTGCGTGGTGTGCAGCACATCCGCTCCGGCGAGGTGTTCACGCTGCAGATCCAGATGGGCCGCACCGACGGCCCCGGCGACCCGCTGTGGCCCGGCCGCGAGGGCATCCAGCGGCAGAACGTGATGGACGAGTCGACCTGGGACGGCGAGGGCGCCCCGCAGTTCCCCGGTGGGCTGCACTACGCCGACGACACCGCGCTGATCTTCCTGCAGGGTTCCACGCAGTACGACGCGCTGGGCCACGTCTGGTACGACGGCAAGCTGTGGAACGGCTACGACGCCCGCACCACGGTCGAGGCGATGGACAAGGCCTCGGTGCTGCCGATCGCGGAGAAGGGCGTCGTCGGGCGCGGGGTGCTCATCGACATGGCGCGCCACCGCGGCAAGCAGTGGCTCGACAAGGGCGAGACGTTCGACCACGACGACCTGGAGGCCGCGGCCAAGGCCCAGGGCGTGACCATCGAGCCGCACGACATCCTGCTGATCCGCACCGGCTGGATGAAGTACTGGTACCAGATCGACAGCAAGGAGAGCTTCTACGAGGGCTTCAACGAGCCCGGTCTGACCTACTCCCGCGAGCTCGTCGAGTGGTTCCAGCGGATGGAGATCCCCAACCTGGTCACCGACACGATCGCCAACGAGGTCACCTACGAGCCCGACAGCGGGATCGCGCTGCCGCTGCACTGCGCGCTGATGCGCAACCTGGGCGTCACCCTCACCGAGATCGCCTGGCTCGACGACCTGGCCGACGCGTGCGCCGCCGACGGGCGCTGGAGCTTCCTCTACGCCGCCGCGCCGCTGAAGGTCGTCAAGGGCACCGGCGCCCCGGTGAACCCCATCGCCATCCGCTGAGAGGCACTCCGATGAGTGTGTACGACGAGAAGCCCTGGCTGGCCATCTACGACGAGGGCCAGCCCGCCGAGATCACGCCGGAGTTCGGCGACGCGCTGGAGATGTTCCGCGCGTCGGTGGCCCGCGACCCCGACGGCGACATCATCCGCTACTTCGACGGCCGGATCACCCTGCGCGAGCTCGACGAGCTGACCGACGCCTTCGCGTCCGGGCTGCTCGACACCGGGTTCAGCGCCGGCGACCGGGTGGCGCTGTACCTGCAGAACGTCCCGCAGTTCCTGATCGGGCTGGTCGGCACCTGGAAGGCCGGCGGCGTCGCCGTGTCGATCAACCCGATGAACCGGGAGCGGGAGCTGGAGCTGCTGCTCAACGACTCGGGCGCCCGGGTGTTGGTGTGCCTGGAGGGCCTCTACCGCGAGGTCGCGGCGAACGTCGTGGGCAGAACCGCGGTGCAGACCGTGCTGACCACGTCGGAGCTGGAGTACCAGACCCGCAACGACGAACGGATCTTCGCGGGCGTGCAGCGGATCGCCTTCGACGACACGGTCGACATGGCGGGGCTCATCGAGCGGTTCCGTGGGCAGCAGCCCCCCGCGGTCTCGTTCACCGCCGACGACACCGCGTTCCTCACCTACACCTCGGGCACGACCGGGCCGCCCAAGGGGGCGATGAACACCCACGGGAACGTGGTGTTCAACTCCACCGCCTACCGGCAGTGGTGCAGTCTCGGTGCCGACGACGTGGTCCTCGGGGTCGCCCCGCTCTTCCACATCACCGGGCTGATCGCGCACGTGACGATCTCACTGCTGCTCGGGGCGCCGCTGGTGCTGTTCTACCGGTTCGAGCCGTCGGTGGCGATCGAGACGATCCGGGACAACAAGACCACCTTCACCGTCGGCTCGATCACCGTGTTCATCGCGCTGATGAACGCGCCCAACGCCGACAAGGACGCGCTGGCGAGCCTGACCAAGATCTGGTCGGGTGGAGCGCCGATCCCGCCGAGCACCGTGAAGGCGTTCTCCTCGGCCTTCGGTCAGTACATCCACAACATCTACGGGCTGACCGAGACCACGTCGCCGTCGCACGGCGTGCCGCGCGACGCCGAGGCCCCGGTGGACGACGCGTCGGGCGCGTTGTCGGTGGGCGTGCCGATCTACAACACCGTCTGCCGCATCGTCGGCGACGACGGTGAGGACCTGCCCCCGGGCGAGATCGGCGAGATCGTCACCACCGGCCCGCAGATCGTCAAGGGGTACTGGAACAAGCCCGAGGAGACCGGCAACGCCATTCCCGGCGGCGCGCTGCACACCGGCGACGTCGGGTACATGGACGCCCAGGGCTGGTTCTACATCGTCGACCGCAAGAAGGACCAGATCAACGCGGGCGGCTACAAGGTGTGGCCACGGGAGGTCGAGGACGTGCTCTACGAGCACGACGCCGTCCGCGAGGCGGCCGTGGTCGGGGTGCCCGACGAGTACCGCGGCGAGACCGTCAAGGCCTACGTGAGCCTGCGGCCGGGCAAGACCGCCGAGGAGGCCGAGCTCATCGAGTTCTGCAAGCAACGGATGGCGGCCTACAAGTACCCGCGCCGGGTCGAGTTCCTCGACGAGATCCCCAAGACGGTGACCGGCAAGCTGCTGCGCCGCGAACTGCGGGCCCGCAACCAGGCCTGAGCATCGGCCGCTACAGCGCTGACGACGAAGGGCGGCACCCGGATCGGGTGCCGCCCTTTCGTGTGTTCGATGCCCGTGACGGGCGCCGGTTCAGCTCAGGCTGACCTTGGCGCCGGCCTCCTCGAGCTTCGCCTTGGCGGCGTCGGCGGCGTCCTTGGCCACGCCCTCCAGGATCGGCTTCGGGGCCGACTCGACCAGGTCCTTGGCCTCCTTGAGGCCCAGCCCGGAGACGAGCTCACGGACCACCTTGATGACCTGGATCTTCTTGTCGCCGGCGGAGTCGAGGACGACGTTGAACTCGTCCTTCTCCTCGGCGGCCTCGGGAGCGGCGCCACCGGCGGCCGGGGCGGCCGCGACGGCGACCGGGGCGGCCGCGGTGACGTCGAAGGTCTCCTCGAACTTCTTCACGAACTCCGACAGCTCGATCAGCGTCAGGTCCTTGAACGCGTCGAGCAGCTCGTCGGTCGACAGCTTCGCCATGATTGGCCTCTCTCTACTCAAAACTCACGGGTGGTGACGGGTCCGGATCTCCGGGCCGCATCAGGTGGTGCTGGGTACCGCTCCGGGTCAGCTGTCGCTGTCCGTGGGGGCGTCCGTGGCCGCCTCGGCCGCGGGCGCCTCGTCGGCGGTCTCGGCCGGCGCAGCCGCGCCGCCCTCGGCCTCGCGCTTCTCGGCCAGGGCCTGGGCGAGGCGGGCCACCTGCGACGCGGGCGCCGCGAACAGGGCGGCGGCCTTGCTCAGGTTGGCCTTCATCGCGCCGGCCAGCTTGGCCAGCAGGACCTCGCGGGACTCCAGGTCGGCCAGCTGGTTGACCTCGGCGACGGTCAGCACGCGACCGTCCATGAAGCCACCCTTGATGACCAGGCCCTTGTTGTCCTTGGCGAAGTCACGCAGGGCCTTGGCCGCCTCGACCGGCTCGCCCTGGACGAAGGCGATCGCCGTCGGGCCGGTGAGCATCGGGTCCAGGCCGTCCACGCCGGCGTTGTCGGCCGCCCGCTTGACCAGGGTGTTCTTGGCAACACGGTACGTGGCGGTGGAGCCGAGCGACCGGCGCAGCGCGGTCAGCTGCGCCGTGGTGAGGCCGCGGTACTCGGTGACCACCGAGGCGGTCGAGCCCCGGAAGCGGTCGGCGATCTCGTCGACCGCTTCGACCTTGTCGGGTCTAACCATCCCTTGCCTCCTCTCGGGTGTCGGTGCGTGTGCCACCGCTTCCGACCCCGGGAAAAGACGGACGCCCCGGCGCAGGGCGCACGGGGCGTGGCGGGCGCGAGCGCGCCCGGTTGACCTCGTCCTCCTGCGCGGGCCGCCCGCTCGAGCGGGACCTTCGTACACCCCGTGACGACGTGCTCATCGGGGCGCAGACCTGCGGTCTTCGGTGGAACTGTCGACCATGCTACGCGCGCCGGTCGGCGGCGGCCAAACCCGGCCCCCGCCGACCCGTGAGCGCACGGACCGAACGGGTCCCCAGGTCAGCGGCTCTGCACGTCGGCGATCTTCCACTGGCCGTCGACGCGCTGGGCGGTGACGGTCAGCCGGCCCGCGGCCGCGAGCTGCTGGTTGTCGGCGGCCCGGGTGGCCTGCTGGTCCATGAACACGACCAGCACGGCGTGGTCGCCGTCGAGCTCTCGCACCGCGGCGTTGCTGATCGTCGCCGTGACGACGGCCTGCTGCTGCGGGGCGAGCTGGCGGACCTGCGCGAAGAGCTTGTCGAACTGGTCGGAGAACGCCGGGGTGATCACCGCGCGGGCGGCCTTCTCGTTCTCGTCGAGCCGGGTGAAGTCGTAGGAGTAGACCTTCTTCAGCGCATCGCTGATCTGGTCGATCACCTGCGACGTCGTGCCGACGTCGACGAGCGCGGCGTTCTGCGCGGAGGGGGCCCCGCGCAGCCGCTCGTTCTCGATCCCGAAGAACACGCTCAGCCCGATCAGCACGGCCAGCGCCGCGGACAGCAGGACGACCGGCCGGGTCCGCAGGCGCGCGAAGCGGCCCGGCTTCTTCCCGTCCTCCGGGTCTCCCTCGCCGGCCGCGCGGGACGGGGTGTAGCCGCCGTCCTCGGCGCCGTGGCCGTCGATCGCCGTCGTATCGAGGCTCTGCGTCTCCGGCTCGGGCTCGGCCGCGGGGCGCGGTCGGCGGGAGGGTGCCGGTGGGGCCTGCTCCAGCGCTACCGCACCGGTGGCCTCGGGGCCGGTGCTCTCGGCCGGCTCGGTGGAGCGGGTGGCGGGCACACGCCCGGCCACCCGGGGTCGGCGGACGACGGGTCCGCGGCGACGTGGGGGCATTGCGGTGACCTCCTGATGTCGGTCGTGCCGCCCGGACGGCGTGCTCAGCCGCTGGAGCCGGGCGTGGGGACCGGAGCCAGCTTGCTGACCTTCCAGCCCTGGTCGGTCCGGGTCATCTCGAGTTGCAGCCGCTGCCGGGTCAGGACCGGGCTCTGCCCCTCGGGCTGCACGTTCACGTCCACCCCGACGAGGACCCGGGCGACCCCGGCGCGGGCGTCGATCTCGCTGACGGCCGCGTCGGACACCGTGGCCTGGGTGGTCCGTTTGGAGTCGGTGACGAACTTGGCGTACTGCGCCCGGTTCGTCCGGAACTCGTCGAGCACCGACCCGGTGGAGACCTGCTCCCACCGGTCGAGGCCGGGGTCCACGTTCTTGTAGTCGAGGGTGTTCAGCGTGATCGCGGCCTGCTGGGCCTCGACGAGGACCTGGTCACGGGCTGCGGCGAGCTTCAGCGAGTCGTCGTTCGACGCGAGCACCCACAGCGTCCCGAGGACGATCGCGACGACACCCGCGAGGGCGACCAGCACCGTGAGCAACCGGACCGCCGAGGGGCGCCGGAATCGGCGCCACCGCGGCCGGGCCTCGGTCTCATCGGATCGCGGGGGATCGAGAACTGTCATGCCACTCCAGCCGTCGGGGACAACGGGCTCAGCCGAGCAGGATCTGCGCCGGGGAGCTCAGGGGGGGAGCAGAGCTGGGGCTGTCGGGCGCGGTTCCGGCGGGGGTGGGTCCGGTCGGTCCGACCGGGGCCCCCGCGGGCGGCTTCGGGGTCGCCGCCCGCGGCACATTCTGCGCCCCGCGTACGTCGGTCGGGCTCCCGGGGGGCTCCGCGCAGTAGGCGTTCGCGTTCGCCGGCACGTCGGAGACCTCGGAGCCGGGACGCCGTTGGGTGCCCTGGTAACCCTGTGCGCACACAGGCGGGTCGAACAGGTTGATCACCAGTCCGAGGTGGGCGGTGCCGTCTCCGGGCACCGCGCTGTACGCGGACGACGAGAGCCCCGGATAGGTGACCAGGAGCTGGCGCAGGCCGGCCTGGCGGGGCTCGGCGACCCGGGACACGGTGAGCAGGTTCGCGACCACCTGACCGAGCCCGCTGCCGCTGTCGCGCAGCAGACCACTGATCTGGTCGGCGGCCTGCGGGCCGGTGACCAGCAGCCGGCGGATGTCGGGGTCGGAGGTCTTGAGCTGGGCGGCCAGCAGCGCGAGATCGCGGCTGAAGCTCTTGAACGACCCGGACACGTCGTTCTGCGTGGTCAGCACCGTGCGCCCGTCGTGGATCAGGGTCAGGGTCTGCGGCAGCGCCTGCACGGCGTCGGTGGTGAAGGCGTTCGTGGTGTCCAGCAGCTTCTGCAACGGCTGGGCGGTGTTCGCGAACGCCGCCCCCAGCTGGTCGACGACGGTGCGCAACGAGTCCAGCGGCACCGAGCGGACGAAGTCGTCCAGGTTGACCACCAGGTCCTCGACCGGCGTCGGGATGCTCGTGCGGGCGACCGGGATGACCGAACCCGCCTGGAGCTCGGGGCCTCCGTCGGCGGCCGGCTGCAGGTCGACGTACTGCTCACCGATCGCGGACAGGTCACGCACAGCGGCCGCGGTGTTCGCGGGGATGGCGGGGGCGCTCCTGTTGATGTTCAGCTGGACGTCGACGCCCTGCGGGGTGAGCGTCAGCGGGCCCACCCGGCCCACGCTCACCCCGCGGTAGGTGACGTCGGCCCCGGTGAAGATGCCGCCGGAGTCGGCCAGCTGCATCGTCACCGGGTAGGTGGTGCTGCCGAACACGGCGCCGAAGCCCGCGTAGCGGAAGCCGGTGTACCCGACCCCGATCAGCGTGATGGCCAGGAACGCGGCCAGCTGCCACTTGACCGTACGCGTGATCACGAGCCGCCTCCCAGCAGCGAACCGAGCAGGCCACCCGGGGGTGCCGGGGCCGGGGTCGGGGTGGGTGTGCCCGCGCCCGGCCGGCCCGAGCCACCGTTGCCGGGCAGGGCCGGCACCCCGCCGAGCAACGGGAAGTTCGGCTGGGGCGTGCCCTGGCCACCGAGCAGTGGACCGAGCAGCTGCGCGGTGGGAGGCAGGTTCCCCAGCGGCCCGTCCGGGCCCGGGAACGGCTGGTTGGACCGCGCCATGTTGTCCAGCGTGTTCTTCAGGTTCAGATCCGCGCGGACGTAGAGGTTGGCGTAGTCACCGGCGAAGGCGTCGTAGGCGGCGTCGGTGAACGGGAAGCTGCCGAGGATCTGCAGCGAGTTGGGCAGGTCCTGGCCGGACTGGGCCAGCTTCTGCAGCGTCGGCCGCAGCGCGTTGAGGTCGGCGAGCACGTCGTCGCGGCTGCGGTTGACGGTGTCGGTGGCCACCCCGGACAGCCGGTCGAGGGCCTGCAGCATGTCGACCAGCTGCCCGCGCTGGTTCTCCAGCTCCTTCAGGCCCGGGCCGAGGTCGTCGAGCGCGGTGGCGATCTGGCCGCGGTTCTGGTTCAGCGTCGCGCTGAGCCGGTTGATCCCGTCCAGGGCGCGGGTGATCTCACCCTTGCGGTCGTCGAGCGCCACGACGAGCGTGTTCACCTCACCGAGCAGCGAACGGATCTGCGGCTCGTTGCCCGCCAGCGCGTTGTTCAGCTCCGTGGAGATGGTCTTGATCTGGGCCACGCCGCCGCCGTTGAGCAGCATCGACAGGGCGCCGAGGACCTCTTCGACCTCCGCGGACCGCCCGGTGCGGGCCAGCGGGATGGTCGCACCGTCGGCCAGGCTGCCCTGGGGCTGCGTCGGGGCCGTCGGGTCGGCGAGCTCGACGAACTTCTCGCCCAGCAGGCTCGTCGTGCGCACCCGTGCCTCGGCGTTGGCCGGCAGCTTGACGCTGCGGTTGACCAGCATGGTGACCCGCGCGCTCCAGTTCTGCGGGTCGACCGAGATGTTCGAGACCGATCCCACCGGCACGTCGTCGACCTTGACCAGCGACTGCGGCACCAGGTCGACGACGTCGGAGAACTCGGCGGTGACCGTGTACGGGTTGCTGCCCAGGTCGGCGCCACCGGGCAGATTCATGCCGCGCAGCCCGCTGGAGAACACACCGCAGCCGCTGGCGGCGACGGCGACCGCGGTGACCGCGGCGCCCACCCGGATGCCGCGGGCCCACCTGGCGATCATCGGTTCCCTCCTGGGGCCGGAGCCGGCGCGGACGGCGCGGGCTCGGTGGGCAGCGCGAGCCCGGGGACGGGGGGCGGCGAGCCGGACTGCAGCGCGGTGATGACCTGAGCCGCGCTGGGCAGCTTGACCGCGCCGGAGGTGATCGGCTCGAGGCCCTTGCAGGTGTCGGCGAGCCCCGGCGGCAGGCCCTGCGGCGCGCCGCGCTGGATCATCTCGCAGATCAGCACGACCGGCGGCATCGTCAGCTCGTTGATGTTCGCCCGGGTGTCGAGCGTCCCGGACGAGCCGTTGTAGGCGTTGGCCAGGTTGGACAGTGCCGCGGGCGCGATGTCGAAGACCTCGGCCAGCGCCTTCTGCTGGTCGACCAGCGTCTGCGTGATGCCGGTCAGCTTGTCCACGTTGGACTTGAGCGTGGCCCGGTTGTCCTGGACGAACGAGGCCACGTCGCCGAGGGCGACGGACAACTCGGACAGTGCGGAGCCCAGGTCCTGACGCTCACCGGCCAGCAGCCCGGAGACGTCGGCGAGGCGGGAGTTGAACTCACGCACCTGGCCGTCGTTCGCCGCGATCGTGGAGGTGAACTTCTGCAGTTCGGTGATCGTGCCGAACAGGTCCTGGCGCGAGCCGGCGAGCGTGCCCGACAGGTCCCCGAGGTTGCGGATCGTGTCGTTGAGCGCCTGTCCGTTGCCGCCCAGGTTCTGCGCGCCCACGTTCAGTGCGTCGGACAGCGCGCCCTGGGAGTTCAGGCCCTGCGGGCCGAGCTGCTTGGCCAGGTCCGACGCGGTCCGGGCGAGGTCGTCCACGCCGAGCGGGACGGCGGTGCGGTCCACCGGGATCTCGCCGCCGTCGGCCATCTGCGGTCCCCCGCTGTAGGTCGGGGTGAGTTGCACGTAGTTGCCGGTGACCAGGCTCGGCGAGACGACCGCGGCCTTGACGTCGGCCGGGATCTTGAGGTCCGGGTCGGTGATGTCCATGTCGACCCGGACCCGGGTGCCCTCCGGGGTCACCTTGGTGATCGTCCCGACCGGCACCCCGAGCACCCGCACCGAGTTGTCCGGGAACAGCCCCGAGGCGGAGGTGAAGTACGCGGTGAGGGTGCGGCCCGGGGAGCGCAGCACGATCCAGGCGCCGCTCGCGACCAGCACGGCGACCACCGCGACGAGCGCGACGATCTGCAACCGGCGACGATCCGTTCCGGTGAAGGCCATTCTCAGCACCCTCCCGGGTTGATCGGGCCGATGGTCGGCGGCACCAGGCCGCAGACGTAGTTGTCGAACCACCGGCCGTTGCCGAGCGTGTTGGTGAACAGCCGCACGAACACGGCCTCCCGCTGAAGGATCTTGTCCAGGTTGTCCTGGTTGCTCTGCAGCACCGCGGACACCCGGTCGAGGGTCTCCAGCGTGGGTCGCAGCTGGGCCTGGTTGTCGGCGACCAGGCCCTGCAGCTGCTCGGAGAGCTGGCGGGTGCCGTCGAGCAGCGCGGTGATGGCGTCGCGGCGCTTCTGCACCTCGGCGAGCAGCAGGTTGCCGTCGGAGAGCAGCTTCTCGAACTCGCCGTTGCGGTCGGCCAGCACCGTGGAGACGTTCTTGGTGTTGGCCAGCAGCGTGCGGAGCTGGTCGTCGCGCGAGGCGATCGTCGTCGACAGGCGGGAGAGCCCGTCGAGGGCCCCGCGGACCTCCGGGGCGGTCCCGCGGAAGGTGTCCGAGAGCGTGGTGAGGCTGGCCGCGAGCTGTTTGGTGTCCAGCGCGCCGACGGTGCTCGACAGCCCGTTGAACGCCTCCACCACGTCGTACGGCGACGCGGTGCGGGCCAGCGGGATCGGCGTGTTCGGGTCCTGCTGGGCGTCACCCTGCGGGTCCAGGGCGAGGTACTTCGCCCCGAGCAGCGTCCGGATCTGGATGGAGGCGCTGGTGCGGTCGCCGACCCAGGCGTCGTTGACCCGGAACGAGACCAGGACCCGGTCACCGGCCAGCGCGACGTCGGTCACCCGGCCGGCCTCGACGCCGGCCACGGTCACCATGTCGCCGTCCTGGAGACCGGCCGCCTCGCTGAACTCGGCCTTGTAGTCCGTGCCACCGCTGAACAACGCGGTGCTGTTGAACGCGACGACCACGACGGCGGCGATCACCAGCAGACCGATGATCGCGAGCCGCACCGGTCGGCGTGCACCCGGCTGAGCCATCAGCCACTCCCGAGCGGTCGGTTCGGTCCCTCCGGGGCCGGCTGGCCCGGGAGCGGTTGAGGCAGGGCGGGCAGCTTCGGCACCAGGGGCGCGGGCTGCCCCTGCACACCGGCCGGGTCCGGGCCGCACCGCGGGCTCGAGCTGTTGTAGGCGGGGATCTCCTGGTCGGGCACGATCCCGCCGAAGCCGACCGAACCGGACACCCCGCACAGGTAGAACTGGAACCAGCTGCCGTAGCTCGCGGCCCGGCTCAGCCGGTTCAGCTTCTGCGGGGTGAACTGCAGGAACTGCTCCAGCGTCGGCTTGGCCGTGTCGAGGTTGCCGGCCAGGTCACCGAGCGCGGCGATGTCGTCCTTGAGCGCGGGCCGCCCGTCCTGGACGAAGCTGCCGGTGACCTGGGTGAGGGTGCCGATCGAGGTGATGGCGTCACCGATCGGCTTGCGGTCCTGGGCCAGCCCGGACACCAGCTGCTGCAGCGACAGGACCAGGTCCGACAGCTGCTGGTCACGGGAGTTCACCGTGTCCAGCACCGAGTTGAGGTTGTTGATGACCTCGCCGATGACCTGGTCGCGGTCGGCGATGGTGTTGGTCAGCGACGCGGTGCTGGCCAGCAGGCTGTCCACGGTTCCGCCCTGACCCTGCAGGACCTGCACGATCTCGGTCGACAGCTTGTTGACCTGGTCCGGGTCCAGCGCGCTGAACAGCGGCTTGAACCCGTTGAACAGGGTCGTGAGGTTGAGCGGCGGGGTCGTCCGGTCGACCGGGATGGTGCCCCCGGCGGGCAGCGTGGCGCTGGTGTCACCGGTGCCCTGCCCCAGCGAGAGGAACCGCTGCCCGACCAGGTTCTTGTAGAGCACCGCGGCGGTGACCGACGCGGGCAGCCGCTGATCGCTGGCCACGCTGAAGTCGACCTCGGCGAACCGGCGGTTGACGATCTTCACCGAGTCGACCGAACCGACGACGACGCCGGCGATCCGGACGTCGTCACCGACCAGCAGGCCGGAGGCATCGGTGAACACGGCCTTGTAGCCGGTCTGGCTCCCGCTCTGGGAGTTGGCGATGGTCGCCGCGAGCACCGTCGTGGCCAGCGCGACGACCACCGCGAAGACCAGGAACTTCAGCAGCGGCGCGAGGGGGACCCGTCTCATGTCAGCGTGACCTCCGTCCCGCGGTAGAGCGGGCCGACGAGCATCGTGCTCCAGCTCGGTACGGCCTGCGGCGAGCCGCCGTCCTGGGCGGCGATGAGCTCGGCGACGACCTGCTGCTCACCCGGCGAGTTCGGCAGGCCCATGTCGGCGCTGGCCGGGATGGCACCGAAGGAGGCCGGGTCGCCGGTCGGGGTGCCCACCGGGGGGGCCGGGGGCTTGGAGCCGTCCTTGAACGGCCCGTCCGGGGGCTGCTGCGGCCCCAGCGGCAGGATCGGGTAACAGCGCGGGCCCCGGTCGTCGAGGTACTTCGGCTCGTCCTGGTCGGGGATGTACTTGCCCTTGTTGTTCACGATCTCCAACGTGATGTGGATGCCCGGCTGGTTGGTGCCCTTGCCCATGGCGGCGTCGACCCGCGGGATCAAGCCCGTCAGCTGGTTGAACAGGCACGGGAACTCGGGCGCGTAGCGGGCCAGGGTCTCCAGCGTCGGCCGGCTCGACGCGGCCAGCCCGATCAGGTTCTCCCGGTTGGCGGCGAGGAACGCGTGCAGGTCGTCCGAGGCCCCGGTGACCGAGGTCAGCAACGAGTGCAACTGGTCCCGCTGCTCGACGATCGTGCGGCTGGTGGTGGTGAAGTCCGCCAGCGCGTTGAGCAGGTCCGGTGCGGCGTCGGAGAGGTTGTTCGAGAAGTCCGCCAGCTGGGTGATGTCGGCCTGCACGTCGGGCAGCGCGGGGTTGAACTGCTGGAGCAGCTTCTGCAGCTGCACCAGCGTCTGGCCCAGTTCGGTGCCGCGGCCGGACAGCGCCTGCGACAGCGCCCCGAGCGTGGTGGCCAGCTCCTGCGGCTGGACGGCCTGCAGCAGCGGCAGCAGCGAGTCGAGCACCTGCTCGACCTCGCGGGCGGACTGGCTGCGGTCCTCGGGGATGACGTCACCGGCCGCCAGCCGCGCCGTCGAGGGCTGCGCCGGCGCCACCAGCGACACGTACTTCTCCCCGAACAGCGTCTTGGGCAGCAGCCGCGCCTCGACGTTCTGCGGGATCTGGTCGATCATGTCCGGGTTCATCGACAGCTGGACGGTGGCGTCGCTCCCGTCGGTGCTGATGCTCTGCACCTGCCCGACGATCAGTCCGCGGACCTTCACGTCAGCGCGCTCGGCGAGCTGGTTGCCGACCTTGTCGACCTTCAGGGTCACCGGGATCCCGGAGGCGAACGCACCGGCGTACTTCGCGATGGACAGCCCGATCAGCAGGGCGATCACCACGATGAACGCCACGCCCTGCAGCCGGCGGCGGGCGGCGCTCATCCCGCCACCCGCACGGAGGTCGCCGTGCCGAAGATGACCAGGGTCAGGAAGAAGTCGAGGATCGCGGTGCTCACGATCGACAACCGGACCGAACGGCCCACGGCGATCCCCACCCCGGCCGGGCCGCCCTTGGCCCGGTAGCCGTAGTGACAGTGGATCAGAATGATCACGATCGCGAAGACGATGACCTTGAGGTACGAGTAGAGGACGTCGCTGACCGGCAGGAACAGATCGAAATAGTGGTCGTAGGTGCCACCCGGCAGCCCGTTGATGAACGTGACGTTGATCCGGGACGCGGCCCAGCTGGCGAGCAGGCCGATCGTGTACATGGGGATGATCGCGATGACGCCCGCGATCACCCGGGTGGTGACCAGGAACGGCACGCTGGGCACCGCCATCACCTCGAGCGCGTCGACCTCCTCGGAGATTCGCATGGCGCCCAGCTGGGCGGTGAACCCGGCCCCGAGGGTGGCGGTCAGCGCGGCGGCGGCGACCAGCGGCGCGATGTCGCGGGTGTTGAAGTACGCGGTGATGAAGCCGGTGAGCGCCTCGACGCCGAGGCTGTCGAGCGCCCGGAAGCCCTGCAGGCCGACGAGGCTGCCGACGAACAGCGACAGCGCGGCCATCACCCCGGCCGTACCGAGGATGACGATCAGCGCACCGGAGCCGAAGCTGACCTCGGCCAGCAGCCGGGCGATCTCACTGCGGTAGCGGCGCAGCGTCCGCGGGATCCAGATGATGGCCCGCGCGTAGAGCGAGAGCTGGTCACCGAGCTCCTCGAGCTGGTCCAGCGGCCCCCGGATCGCCTGCCGGACGCGGGAGTTCAACGTCGCCATCGATCAGATCCCCTTCGGCGGCACGAGCTCGAGGTACAAGGCGGTCAGCACCAGGTTGATCATGAAGACCAGCACGAACGAGATGACGACGGACTGGTTCACCGCGTCGCCGACGCCCTTGGCACCCGGCGGCGGGTTGAGCCCGCGGTAGGCGGCCACCACACCGGCGGTGAAGCCGAACAGCACCGCCTTCAGTTCGCTCACGACGATGTCCGACACCTGCGCGATGGCGCTGAAGCTCGCGATGTAGGCGCCGGGCGTGCCGCCCTGCACGATCACGTTGAAGAAGTAGCCACCGCCGACGCCGACCACCGTGGCCAGCCCGTTGAGCACCACCGCGGTGGTGGCCATGGCCAGCACCCGGGGCACCACGAGGCGCTGGACCGGGGAGATGCCGAGCACCTCCATCGCGGAGATCTCCTCGCGGATGGTGCGCGCGCCGAGGTCGGCGCAGACCGCGCTACCGCCCGCGCCGGAGATCAGCAGCGCCGTGACGATCGGCGCGGCCTGCTGCACGATCGCGAGCACGCTGCCCGCGCCGGTCTGGCTCTGCGCGCCGAACTGGCGGGTCAGCTCCGCGAGCAGCAGTGCGATGGTGGCGCCGAACGGGATCGTGAACAGCGCGGTGGGCAGGGCGGAGACCTTGGTGACGAACCAGGTCTGCTCGATGTACTCGCGCAGCTGGAACGGCGGTTTGAAGGTCTGCCGGACGATGTCGATGCCGAGCCCGATCAGACGCCCGACGGGGGTCAGGGCGCGGGTCAGCGGTGCGGGAGCAGTCACCGGTGGATTCCTGTCAGGGACGGCCGTGGCGGCCAGCGGGTGGGGGCGGAGCGGACGGGCCACGGCCTGGGCCGGCGCCAGGACCCATCGGGCCGGGGCCACCGGGGCCGTAGCCACCCGGGCCGGGAGCGCCGGGGCCGTAGCCACCGGGGCCACCCGGGCCGTACCCGCCGGGCCCCATCGGGCCGCGGGCGCGGGCTCCGGCGTACGCCTGCTCCTCCGCGTAGGACTCCTGGATCGCGCGCTGCGCAGCCGGGGGCAGGGTGTGCATCATCGCCATCACCCGCTCCCGGCGCCGCCGCACCGCCTTGCGCTCGGGCAACCCGGCCGCCGCCTCCAGCTGCGGCTTCAACGGCGGCAGCCCGGACAGCTCGCTCACCTCGGCCATCTCCCGGGCCGCCTGCGCGGTGTCCTTCTCCTCGGACATCCCGATCGGGCCTTGGCGGCGGCCGTTGAGGAACTGCGCCACCACCGGCTCCTCGCTCGTGAGGAGCACCTCGCGCGGCCCGAACATCGCCAGGTGCTTGCGGTAGAGCATCCCGATGTTGTCCGGCACCGTCTGCGCCGTGTTGATGTCGTGGGTGACGATCAGGAACGTCGAGTCCGTCATCGCGTTCAGATCGATGATCAACTGGTTGAGATAGGCCGTGCGCACCGGGTCCAGACCCGAGTCCGGCTCGTCGAACAGGATGATCTCCGGGTCCAGCACCAGCGCCCGGGCCAGCCCGGCCCGCTTGCGCATCCCACCCGAGATCTCCCCCGGCAGCTTCTTCTCGTCGCCGGCGAGCCCGACCATCTCCATCTTCTCCGCGACGATGTCGCGGATCTGCGCCTCGGACTTGCGCGTGTGCTCGCGCAGCGGGAACGCAATGTTGTCGTAGAGGTTCATCGACCCGAACAGCGCGCCGTCCTGGAACAGCACCCCGAACAGCTTGCGGATCTCATACAGCTTCGACTCGCTGCAGCGCACCAGGTCGGTGTCGTGAATGACGATCGACCCCTTCTCCGGCTTGAGCAGCCCGATCAGGGTCTTCAAGAACACCGACTTGCCCGTCCCCGACGGGCCCAGCAGCACGCTGACCTCGCCCGGCGGCAACGTCAGCGTCACGTCCGACCAGATGTTCGCCCGCCCGAACGACTTCGACAGCCCCTCGACCTTGACCTCGACGCCGGCCACCGATGCCTCCGATTCCACTCCGAATGCGGTGCGGCGGGCCGACCTGATTGCCTCAGGACCGTCGGCTACCGCTCAACGGTCCAACGAGGGTGGGTGAGGCAGGTTACTGACGAGTTCGGTTTGGGCGGCGAAGTTACGCCGATCGGAGTTGTGAACTGCTGCGCGTGGCGGCGGCACAACTCCCCCGACTAGCTAGTGCCCGTTGGGGTGGCTCGCTCCTCCCCCGCCGGGGCGGCGCAGCACCGTGGCACCGAACCATCGGCAGATGGTGAGCGCGAGCTGCAGCTCGAGGGGATCGCGGTCCAGATCCGGGAGGTACTTCTCGACGATCTGCTGAATCCGGTAATGGACGGTGTTGCGGTGCACCATCAGCTGCTCGGCGGTGGCCACATAGCTGCGGTTGGTGGCGAGGAACAGCCGCAGCGTCTCCCGCAGGCCCTCCTGCCGGCGGTCGTCCAGGGCGAGGTCCCCCAGGGTGTCGGCGACGAAGTCGGCCAGTTCCTGCGGTTCGTCGGCGAGCAGCGCGACCGGCGCGATCTGACCGAACGCGACCGCCCGCGGCGCGTTCTCCCCCGCGGACACCGCGAGCTTCTTCGCGCGCGAAGCGTTGCGCAGGCTCCGGCGGAACCCGTCGAGGCCCGGGCGGGGACTGCCGAGGGCGACCCGGACCGGGAGCCGGGCACCGTCGAGCTCGCGGGCGACGAGCCCGGCGTCGAGATCCTGGTCGGCGGCCACCGGGAACCAGATCCGCACATCGCGCTCGTCGGTGGGGACGGACAGCGCCGGGCCACGGGCTGCGAGGACCTTCTGCAGCACCGAGGTGAGCCGGTCGAACACGCCCATCACGTCGTCCGGCGGGGTCGCCCGGTCGATCCACCCCTCGACCGCCAGGTGGGTGCGGCCCAGCCGGTAGCCCAGCGCGGTCTCGGCCTGCCGGATGTCGGGCGACGGATCGTGCAGCAGCTGGGTGATCCAGTGCTGGCGGAGCACACCACGGCTGCTCACCCAGCGCTCGCGCTCCTCCTCGTAGGCGCGCGCGACCTGTTCGCAGACCCGGTCGATGTAGACGGCGACGACGTTGACCAGCGCGATCATCGTCTCGGACGTGTCCGCCCGGTTCAGCCGCACGGCCTCGGAGAGGGCGGTGTCGAGGAACTTCGCCTGCCCCAGCCGGTAGGCCCGCAACAGCGCCGAGAGCGGGACGTCGCGCTGGGCCAGCCGCCGGGCGTAGGACGTCGCCGACGACGGGGCGTCGACGGTGTGCGGATCGATGTCGTTCATCAGCACGTGCATCGCGGTCACGATGTTCTCGGCGATGCTCGCCTCCAGCAGCGCGCCGAGCCGCTCGTCGTGGTCGAGGACGGCGATCTCCTGCTCGGTCTCGGCCGTCAGCTCGGCGATGAACCGCTCCCGGTGGGGCAGCATCGCGCGCGCGACCAGCACGACCGGATGCGTCTGTGCGTCCATCTCGCTCCCCGTCGGTCCTCCCCGCGGCTGGCGGGATGCTAGGCCGTCACCGGGATCCGCAACCGCCGCAGGGCCGACCGCGCCGCGTTCGCCCCGCCCATGCCGTGCACGCCGGCGCCGGGTGGGGTGGCGGCGGAGCAGATGAACACACCCGGGATCCCGGTGCTGTACGGGTCGAGGGCGATCCGCGGGCGCATCAGGACCTGCAGTTCGGTGTTGGCCCCGGTGACGATGTCGCCGCCGACGTAGTTCGCGTTGTACGCCGCGAACCCGGGCGCCGACCGCACGGCGAGCCCGACGATCCGCTCCCGCAGCCCCGGCGCGAACCGCTCCAGCTGGTCGAGCACCAGGTCGGTGGCGTCACCGGGATACCCGTGCGGCACGTGCGCGTAGGCCCACACGGGGTGGACGTCGCCCGCCGACCGGCCGGGGTCGGCCAGGTACTGCTGCGCGACGAGCACGAACGGCCGCTCCGGCAGCCGTCCGCGGTGGATCTCCCGCTCGGCGAGCGCGATCTCCTCGAACGTGCCGCCGACGTGCACCGTCCCGGCCCGCCGGCAGTGCTCGTTGCGCCACGGCACCCCGCCCGCCACCGCGAGGTCGACCTTGAAGGCTCCCGGCCCGTGCCGGTACCGCCGGTAGGCCCGGGCGACACGCGCCGGGAGCCGGTCCCCGGCGAGGTCGGCGACCGCGCCCGGGGCGAGGTCGAGCAGCACGGCGGCGGCCGGCGGGAGCTCGGCGAGCGAGCGCACCCGGATCCCGGTCTCGATCGTGCCGCCGAGGTCGGCGAGCAGCGCGGCCAGCGCGTCGGTGATCGCACGGGACCCGCCGCGCGCGACCGGCCAGCCGAAGCGGTGCCCGGCGGCCGTGAGCATGAGCCCGATCGCTGCGCTCGTGGGCCGCTCGAACGGGTGGAAGGCGTGCGCCGCCACCCCGGCGAACAGCGCCCGGGCAGCGTCGGTGCGCCAGCGGCGCGCCACCAGGGCGGCCGGCTGCAGCGCCCGCAGGCCGAACCCGGCGAGCCGCACCGGGTGTCGCGGGACGTGCACGACCGGCCGCATCAGATCCGCGGACAGCGCGTCGAAACCGGCGCTCAGCGGGCCGAACAGGCGTCGCCAGGCGGGGCCGTCCACGCCGAGCCCGGCGGCCGTCTCGTCGAGCGAGCGCACCAGCACCCCGGCCCCGCCGGTGTCGAGCGGGTGGGCCAGGTCGACCTCCGGCCGGCACCACTCCAGGCCGTACCGGTCGAGCCCGAGCGTCTGCAGGAACGGCGACCCGAGAACCATCGGGTGGACCGCCGAGCAGTGGTCGTGCAGCACCCCCGGCACGGTCAGCTCGCTCGTCCGGGTGCCCCCGCCGATCTCGTCCGCGGCCTCGAGCACCGTCACCCGCAGGCCCGCGCGGGCCAGGGCGACGGCGCCGGCCAGCCCGTTCGGGCCGGCCCCCACCACGATCGCGGTGTCGCCGCCGGTCATGCGCTGCTGGGGACGTCGGGCCGGTCACGGTCCCCGGGTCCGCCGATGACCTCGACGGGGATCTGCGAGCCGGCGCCGTCGAGCCACGGCTGGCGGGAGATCATGTCTTCGATCCGCACGTACCCCTCCTCGACGAGCCCGGTGGCCGCGTCGTGGATGCGGTAGTGCTGGCGCTGGACCTGGATGGGCTGCGATTCGAGCATGATCACCCGCAGCTCGCCCGGGGCGAAGCCGCACCGCTCCTGCACCGCGGCCAGCAGGCTCTCGTCGTGCAGGTGGCCCTCGCCGAAGTTCCAGCCGAGGACGACCCCCGCCACGAACTCGCCCTCGCGCACGTCGTAGGCCTCGATGTCGTCCAACGCGCGCGGGAGCAGCCCGTTCAGCGCCCGGCCGTGGCTGTGCATCGAGCGCCAGGCCATGGCCTTGGCCAGCATCAGCTCGGCGGTGTCGTCGTCGTAGAGCGTCGCGAGCTGGTCCCGGGTGGTGCGGGCGGCCTTGACGATGTGGGCGTTGAGCGCGTTCTCCGCCCCGGTGCCCGGGCCGTCGGCGCCCTTGCGGAAGCACCAGAAGCTCGTGGCCCAGTTGCCCGCGTAGTACCGCATCGCCGGAAGGAACGACACCAGGTGCGGCTTCGCGTTGCCCAGCACGGGCATCGCGACGAGCGCGGCCAGCAGGATCACCCCGAGCAGCGGCGAACCGAGGCCGAACACGTCCACGTGGGCGTTCGCACCGAAGAGGAACACCGTCGCGAACATGACGTAGATGTTCCACTCCAGCGGCACTCCCATCGGGAAGGTCGACAGGATGTGCAGGTGGAAGATCAACATGAGGCCGATCGCCAGCGAGGTGACGATCCCGCCGTGCGACAGCACCAGCACCACGGGGACCACGTACTCGATCACCGTGCCGGTGTGCGCCGCCACGCCCGCGAGCCGTGAGGGACGGATGTCGTTCGGGTAGTCGCGGTAGAACTTCCGCTTGATCCAGTTGATCCGCTGCAACGGGCTGTTGCTGATCATGATCGAGACCACGTAGGGGAAGTGGTGGTTCAGCTTGGACGACGCCGCGCCCCACCACATCGCCAGCATGACCAGCTTCAGGCCGATCAGCATGTCCGAGTACGGGAACAGGAAGACGACCACGGTCACCGCGTACTGCTCCGCGCGGGCCGCCAGAAAGATCGTCTTGTCACGCAGCCCGATCAGCGCGAGGGCGACCAGCAGCGGTGCGATCGACACCGGCGCGAGCAGGCCGGCGGAGTGGCCGACGGGGACGAGGTCCGGCGACCCCGCAGCGACGACCAGCCGGCCCGCCGAGACGAGCACGGCAAGGTAGAGCAGGACGTCGACGACCGTGCGGGTCGTCCCCCGGGTCAGCGGGACCTTGCCCGGCCACGGCGCCAGCCGGACGGTGCCCGGCCGGAGCCAGTGCAGGAAGGCGCCCACCGGCGGCAGGAAGCGCAGCGTCAGCGGCATCGAGCCGCAGCCGAGGCCGAGGACCTCGTACAGCAGCGTCCAGATGACGACCTTCTGGAAGAAGACCGGCTCCGTCCACCAGGACGTGAGGTCGGAGACCGGGCCGAGGCCCGGGGTCAGCGCGATGAGCGCGATCCCGCCCCACACGTACCCGACGAGTTTGACGACGTAGAGCAGGTAGACCGCGTACGGCGTGCCGAACCCGTTCTCGACCCAGTGCAGCGCCAGCGGCTTGATCCGTTCCAGCCGCGGCTTCGCCTTCCATTCCTCGCGGTCGATGTCAGGGAAATCGGGGGCGATGAATCCCATGGATGGTCCTTCGTTCCTGGTCCACGGCGCGGCGAATCCACACCGATGGGGACGGCGGGTCAGCCTGCGGTCGACCCGGATTCGGCGAGCCGGTCGCGCAATCGGATCTTGTCGATCTTCCCGACCGGATTCCTGGGCAGCGTCGGCACCATGACGATGTCGGCGGGACGCTTGTACGTCGACAGGGATCCGGCGCAGTGCTCGTGCAGTTGCGCAGCGGTCGCGGTGGCCCCCGGGTTCAGCGTCACGAACGCGACGGGGACCTCGCCGAGAACGGTGTGCGCACGGCCGACGACGGCGACCTCGAGAACCGCGGGATGGGAGTGCAGGACGGACTCGATCTCCTTGGGGTAGATGTTCTCGCCACCCCGGATGATCATGTCCTTGATGCGGTCGACGAGCACGAGGTAGCCGTCCTCGTCGAATCGGCCGACATCGCCCGTGTGCAGCCAGCCGTCGACGACGGTCCGCGCCGTCTCCTCCGGCCGGTTGAGGTAGCCGCACATCACGTTGGGACCGCGCACCACCACCTCGCCCGGCGACCCGTCGGTGACCCGCCGCCCGCGGGCGTCCACGATCGCGACCTCCTGGCCCGGGATCGGCAACCCGACGGTGCCCGGCTTGCGGATGCCGCCGACCGGGTTGATCGTCGACGCGCAGGTGCCCTCGGAGAGTCCGTAGCCCTCGACGATCGGGATCCGGTACCGGCGCTCGAAGCGCCCGATCAGCTCGGCCGGCATCGGGGCCGCACCGCAGATGGCGAGCCGCAGCGACGACGTGTCGGGCCGGACCTCCTCGGGCAGCGTCGCGAGCATCGCGTAGATCGCGGGCACCGCGGAGAAGTAGGTGGGCCGCACCGCCTCGACGGCCGGGAAGAACGCGGCCGGGCGGAACCGTCCGGCGATCGTCGCCCGCCCGCCCGCGAGCAGCGGCGACAGCACGCTGACCACGATCCCGTTGACGTGGAACAGCGGCAGGACGAGCAGGCTGTGGTCGGACGGGCCCAGTCCGACCGACGCGATCGCCATCGCGCACATCGCCGTCAGGTTGGCGTGGTCGAGCATCACGCCCTTGGGCCGGCCGGTCGTGCCGCTGGTGTGGATGAGCAGGGCGAGCGCGGCGGGATCGGCGGGGACCGGGGCCGGGCCGGCGCCGGCCGCCACGGCGGGCAGGTCCGCCACGTCCATGGTGGCGACATCGGGACCCGACCCGTCACCGAGCACGACCACCGCGCCGGAGTCCTCGATCTGGTACCTCGCCTCGGCGGCGGTCAGCGCGGGATTCACCGGTGTCACGGCGGCGCCCAGGCGCCAGGCCGCGAACAGCGCGACGACGAGTTCCACCCGGTTGGGCAGCACGACCGCGACGACGTCACCGGGCTCGACGCCCCGGCGCTGCAGCGCACCGGCGGCCGCGCGCACGCGCCCGGCGAATGCGGAATTGGTCAGCTGCAGTTCGTCGTCGGCGATGCACGCCGCGGACGGATTCCGTCGCGCCCGCTCGTCCGGCAGCACCGCATTGTGCACGACCCTCGCCCTTCGCCCCGTCGTGATGTCGAAGGGACGGTACGGGCCGCCTGTGATCCGAAACATAGATTCGGATCACGAACTTGCCGATGGCGCCTGTGCGCGGCGCACAAGGTCTACGGACGGTGAATGCGCATGTCACCCGATCGAGCCGGACGCCCCCGGATCGGGCTCCGCGGAATGACGGAGAAGGCGAAGGAGCCGCGAATGCGCGTGGCCGGGAAGGAGCCTTCCGGCTCCTTCCCGGCCACCGGTGCTGCGAATCCGGATGCGGTCAGGTCGCGGCCGGCTCCGCCGGCGCATCGGGCGACCGGCGTGCCGTGTGCGGCACCGGGCACCCCGTCGGGAACGTCCCCAGCCGGGAGACGTCGAACCCGTTCGGATAGCTGCGGATGCTCGGCATGTCCCGGGCCATCTTCATCTCCGCCCGCGGCTTCATCAGCCGCACGACCTTCCCGCGCAGCATGAGCGCCGCCCGGGACGCCATCTCCACGGGCTTGGGCGGCGCCGGGTAGCGCAGGGCGTCGCGCAGCGGTGCGTCCATCAGCGCGTAGGAGAACGTCTTCACGAGCCCCTTCGGCGCCAGATGGTTGGGCGGGAACGTCGTCATGAGCTCCAGGGTGGAGTCGGCGACGGCCCGGGCGCCGTCGTCGTAGCCGAAGTGCTCGGCCTCGTAGCGGTCCAGGTGCTCGGTGAACTCCTGGTACGTGGCCGGGATCTCGGTGATCCCCATGTGCCGGCCCAGCTCGCGGTAGTAGTTCGCGCTCGCGACCTTCTCCCGCTCGGTGAACGGCCGCCAGCCGTAGTCGTCCATCCACCGGATCGGCACCACCACGAACGTGCAGAGCACGTAGCGCAGGTCGTCCTGCGTGATCGGGTAGCTGCGGTGCATCTGGTTCATCCGCCGGATGGCCGCACGCCCGGTCTCGTGGCCGAACCCGTACTCCAGCACCGTCTCCAGGATCAGCGCGGTGTCGTCGTAGCGCTTCTGCACCCGCTGCGTGAACTCCCCGGTCTCCGCCAGCAGCCGCCCGATGCTCGGCACGGCGTAGGTACGGAACAACGCGAAGCTCAGCGACTGGTTCATGTCCCACGGGAACTCGTGGCCGGACATGATCCGGTAGATCTCGACGTAGTCGGTCTCCGTATCCAACCGCTCGATCTTCCGCAGCCAGTCGAAACGGTCCCTGCGATCCAGGCTGAGCATGGCGTCGCCCGGCTAGCTCGCCGCGGCGAGGAGCTGCTCCTGGTCCTCGGCGTGGAACTTCTCCTCGAGCAGCTCCGGCGACGCATCGACGTCGATGTCGAGCAGGTTCGCCCCGCGCGCCGACTCGATGGCACCGAGCCGGCGGCCCAGCTTGTCCATCGCGTACTCGGCCATCTCGGAGACGTCCACCGCGAACGGCGGGTCCTGGCCCTCGTACTTGTCGAACGTCGCGGTGACGACGCCCATCGAGGGGACGATGAGCTCCTGCATCCGCTCGTCCACGACGTCCCACATGGCGTCGTCGGCGGCGACGTGGCGGCGGCAGGTGAACGTGCCCCACGCCATGTGACGGCGCTCGTCGTCACCGATGTGCTTGATGAGCTTCTGGATGCCGGGGAGGATCCCGCGGCTGGTGCAGACCTTCGACCAGGCGAAGTAGCCGGTCAGCGCCAGCGTGCCCTCCACGATGTGGTTGTAGGTCACCGACGCGCGGATCTGGTTGCGTGGCGACGGGTCGTTCGCCAGCGCGTACAGGCTGTCCGGCAGCTGCTTGGTGAAGATCTCCATGTAGCCGTCGTTGAACTCGATGAACTCGTGCAGGTCACCGGTCATGCCCACCGCGTCGAAGAAGCGGCGGAAGCCCATCGTGTGCTTGGCCTCTTCGTACACGAACTGGGTCAGGTACATCTCGTCGGCGAGCCGGCCCTCCGCCGCCATCGCGGCGACGAACGGCTGCAGGTCCTGGGTCACCGACTCCTCGCCGGCCAGGAACTGCGCGGCGAGCGCGCAGGTCCACCAGCGCTCGTCGTCGGTCATGTTCGCGAAGTCCTCGGCGTCCTGGGAGAAGTCGATGTCGCCCGGGTTCCACTGCCGTCCGTTGCCCTTGCCGAACAGCCGCATCGGGAACGAATCGAAGTTGATCCCGCCCTGGCTCAGGCTCGCGAAACCCTCGCGCTTGCCGTGCTCGATACTGCGCTTACCGCTGTTCGTCACCGTGGTGGTCATCGCTCGGCCTCCTTGCCGTCAGGGTCGTCAGTACCGGATGAGGCCGCGGATGTTGCGACCGTCACGCATGTCCTGGTAGCCGGTGTTGATCTCTTCGAGGGAGTACTCGCGGGTGATCAGCTCCTCCAGCTTGAGCTGGCCCAGGTTGTGCATCTCCAGCAGCCGCGGCACGTCGTGCTGGCCGTTCGAGCTGCCGAAGAGCGCGCCGCGGATCTGCTTCTCGTAGAGCGTGAGCTCCAGCAGCGACAGCGACGCGGTGTCCTCGTCGGGGTGGCCCAGCGCCGTGACGACGACCCGGCCCTTCTTCCCGACCAGCTGCAGCGCGGGCTGCAGGTAGCTGCCCTCCGCGACGCCGGTGGTCAGGATGGCGGCGTCGGCGAGCTGGCCGCGGGTGAGCGAGCTGACCGTCTCCCAGGCCTCGTCCATGTTCGTGGCGACGTGGGTGGCACCCAGCTCGAGCGCCTTCTCGCGCTTGAACTCCACCGGGTCGACGGCGACGACGTAACGGCAGCCCGCCACCCGCGCACCCTGCACGGCGTTCGCCCCGATGCCGCCGACCCCGACCACGACCGCGGTGTCGCCCGCGCGCAGCTCGGCGGTCCGGACCGCGGACCCGAACCCGGTGGTGACGCCGCAGCCGACGAGCGCCGCCAGGTGCAGCGGGAACCCCTCGTCGATCTTCACGACGGACTTCACCGGCACCACGGTGTGCTTGGCGAACGTGCCCAGCAGGCACATCTGGCCGACGTCCTCGCCGCGGGCGTGGAAGCGGTAGGTGCCGTCGAGCTGCGGGCCGAGCGTGGCGCCGGCGCCGTCGTCGCACAGGCTGGTGTACCCGCGTGCGCAGTACGAGCAGCGCCCGCAGCTGGGCAGGAAGGTCATCACGACCGGGTCGCCGACGGCCACCTCGGTCACGCCCGCACCGACCTCGATGATGCGGCCGGCGCCCTCGTGGCCGCCGATCATCGGGAACGGAACCGGCAGGTCGCCGGTCACCAGATGCTCGTCGGAGTGGCACAGCCCGCTCGCGGCGAGCTCGACCATCACCTCACCCGGGCCTGGCGGGTCGAGCTCGACCTCCTCGACCTCCCATTTGCCGCCCGTCTCCCAGAGCACCGCTGCCGTGGTCTTCATAGTGGGTCAGCATGACGTGGATCACCGGCCCGATGCACCGGCCCACCCGCGCCGGGGATGGCCCACAAGTGCCAGACCACCCGTCCGAGCGACACCCCGGATGCCATCGGGGTGGCTTTGCCGTCGCCCAACGCGAGCAAAGCCGCCCCGTTGGCACGGGGCGTGCGGGGTCAGGCGGGGGTCAGGCG
>NZ_JAAXLA010000076.1 GCF_012911935.1 Pseudonocardia acidicola
GCTGCCGGGGGAGGGTGGCGGGTCGGCCATGCTGTCGCGCATGGCGAATTGGGGGAACCTGCTCAAACAGGCCGTCACGATCGGGCTGGATCTGCTGTCGGACTCGACCAAGCGCGGCTCCACGCCCCCGGCTGCGTCGGCGCCCGCGCACCCTGCTCCCGCTGCGCCGCGCGGCGGCGTGCGCACCGCGCCCGCGGCCGACCGGGCGCTGACGATCGAGTACGCCCCCGACCTCGACGGCGCCGCCGACCCGGGCGAGATCGTCTGGGCCTGGGTGCCCTACGAGGAGGACGCGAGCCAGGGCAAGGACCGCCCGCTGCTGGTCGTCGGCAGGCGCGGGGGCGACCTGCTCGGCCTGATGCTGTCCAGCCAGCACGACCGGGCCGACGACCCGGGCTGGATCGGCATCGGCTCCGGCGCGTGGGACCGTCAGGGCCGCGACTCGTTCATCCGGCTCGACCGGGTGCTGGAGGTCGGCGAGCACGACATCCGGCGCGAGGGCGCGGTGCTCGACCGCTCCCGTTTCGACCGCGTCGCCCAGGAGTTGCGCACCCGGTACGGCTGGCGCTGACCGCTCGCCGAACCGGGCGATCTGCTCGTCCTGCAGGCCCGAGCGTCCCGTCCCACCGTCCCTCGGTGGGCGACACCCCCAGCGCCTCCCACGACGAAGGACGGTGCAACGGGCGCTCCTCGATCAGTCGCCGGCGCCCGGGCGGTGCGGTGGAGCCTGTTGGACGTACTGCATGCCACCCCAGGCGGCGCGGGCGCCGGAATCGCCGATCCGGACCGCGGTGACGACGGCGAGCAGCACGGTGACCACCGACAGCGCCGCCGCCGCGGGCCGGATCCAGGTGGGGGTGCGGGCGGGGCGGCCATGGTGCCCGGGCCGGACGGGGCCGCGGCGACCAGCCACCCGTGGCGGCGGCGGCCGGCATCGCGCGGTAGCCGTCGGGTACGCCGTCGAGGTCCACGGTCCGGTCGACGACCCGGCCCGGCTCGATGCGCCCCTCCAGCACGTCCGGAAGCAACTCCTCGATGTAGGCCCGGGCCGGGGCCACCCCGCCGGTGACGGCGATGGTGGACATGAACATCGGGCGGCCGAACGGCACCTGTTCGTACTGCGGCACGCCGACCCGGCCGACGGTGCCTCCGGGGCGGGTGATCGCCAGGGCGGTCCGTTCGGTGTGCCACCCAGCAGGACGATCTGCTCGGCGCCCAGGCGCCGGGCCGCCAGCACGCGGGACAGGCCGACGGCGCCGTCCCCGATCACTGCGACCGTGGACCCCTCCCGGACCCGGGCCGAGAGCGCGGCGTGGTGCCGGGTGCTGAACACGTCGGACGGCGTCAGCAGCGACGGCATCAACGCGTCGTCGGCGGCGACCGGCAGCTTCACCAGGGTCCCGTCGGCCTGCTACGGGTGATCCCATCAGCGCGTCGGTCGGCTCGCGCAGCACGGGGTCGGGGACCTGCTCGACTCGCACGTCGCCGGCGGCGTGGATCACGGTTGCACGCATGGGCCTCCTCGGATCGAGATCGTCACCGGTGGCCTACCCGTTCGACGTGCTGGTACAGCCCGGCGCGCTGTGAGGATCAACGCCGCGGCGCCGGGAACAACGCCACAGGTTCGCCGAGAAATGCCGACTCGCACGCCGGAAAACGCCGACCCGGACGCCGGAAAGTGGCGACTCGCGCGCGAAAATACGCCGACTCGCGGGGTCAGTTGAAGCTGTGCTCCACGGCGAACGTCGTGATCGGGGCAGGCACGGCGCGCAGGTGGGCGAGCAGGCCGGTCTCGCGGGCCATCAGCGCCCGGACCATCTTCAGCCGCTGGGTCGGGCAGGTCTGCTCGAGCAGCTTCTGCCGATCACCCATCGGGAGAAGGCAGTCGGCGGCCAGCACGTGGGCCAGCGTGTCGGGCGCGACGTCCTGCTCCGGCTCGGACCAGTCGTCGTTCTTCCAGGCGGTGGAGCAGTAGCGCCGGTGCGCGGCCCGCGCCGCGGCCGTCAGCATCCGGGTCGTGTCCTCGGCGGTCGTGCCGACCGGTTCGTCGGGCAGGAACTCGACGGTGCCCATCAGGTACGGCTTGGACTCGTCGTCGAGTTCCAGCAGCCGGAACCGGCGCGCGCCCCGGGTCACGATGTCGAAGCGGCCGTCGGGCAGCCGCCGGACGTCGAGCAGCTCGGCCGTGCAGCCGACGGTGTGTACCCCGGCGATGCCGTGCTCGTCGGGAGCCCAGCCCTCGCGGACGGCGACGACCCCGAACTGCTTCTCCGGCACCGCGCCCGTGACCAGATCGACGGTCAGCTGCCGGTAGCGCGGCTCGAAGACGTGCAGCGGCAGCGACGCGCCGGGCATCAAGACCGTGCCCAGGGGGAAAAGGGGAAGGGTCGCGGCCACGGCGACTACGTTACGACGGTTCGACTCGGCTCGCCCGGCGGCCGCAGCACCGCGGACGCATCGGTCACCCGCAGGGAGCGATCGGCGAAACGGAACAGCGCGGCCGGGCGCCCGCCGGCCGGTCCCGGCGGCGCGACCTCCCCGGTCGGCTCGAGCACGGCGCGCCGGGTGAGCACCCGCTGCAGGTTGGTCGCGGAGACGGGATGGCCCAGTGCGGCGGCGTAGAGCTCGCGCAGCGCGGAGATCGTGAACTCGGCGGGGGCGAGGGCGAACCCGAGGTTGGTGTAGGACAGCTTCGCCCGAAGCCGGTCCTGCGCCGCGGCGACGATCTCGGCGTGGTCGAACGCCGTCGGCGGCAGCTTCGCGAGCGGTTGCCAGGCGGTGTCGGCCGGGATGGCGGGGTCGACGTCGGAGGGGACCAGGCCGAGGAACGCGGTCGCGACCAGTCGATCGCCCGGCACCCGGTCCGGATCGCTGAACACGGCGATCTGCTCGACGTGGGTGACGTCGCGGACGTCGACCTTCTCGGCGAGCTGGCGGCGCACCGACGCCTCGACGTCCTCGTCGTCGCGCAGCCGCCCGCCGGGCAGCGCCCATTTCCCTGCGTCCGGGTCACGGGCGCGCTGCCAGAGGAGCACCTGCAGGCACCCGTTCCTGATCTGCAGCACGGCGGCAAGCACCTCGTGGCCCGTCGCACGGGGGCGTTCCGGGTCGGCACGGCCGGGCATGCCCGAATCGTAGGCCTGGCCGCGACCGGTGTCCGGGCCAGCACGGGGGGTGAACGTCGCGGGTCGGCCGGGTTAATGAGGTGTGAGTTACGGGTCACGTCGACGGTGCCGGGTACGTCCGGGGGCTGCTACCATCAGGGTCGTTTTCGATTCATAGTCGAAAACATGGATGGAGGTCCAGCCATGAGCCTGTCCGAGGTTCTTCCGGTGGTTGCGCCGGTCGAACAGGCGCCGGACGCAGCGTGGGCCGATGAGGTCCGTGCTCTGGCGCAGCGCCGTAACGCCGTCGTGCTGGCGCACAACTACCAGTTGCCGGCGATCCAGGACGTGGCCGACCACGTCGGGGACTCGCTGGCGCTGTCCCGCATCGCCGCCGATGTGGACGCCGACACCATCGTGTTCTGCGGTGTCCACTTCATGGCTGAGACGGCCAAGATCCTGGCGCCGGAGAAGACCGTCCTCATCCCGGACGCCCGGGCCGGCTGCTCGCTCGCCGACTCGATCACTGCCGACGAGCTGCGCGCCTGGAAGGCCGAGCACCCCGCCGCGGTCGTCGTCTCCTACGTCAACACCACCGCCGCGGTGAAGGCCGAGACCGACATCTGCTGCACGTCCTCGAACGCGGTCGAGGTCGTCGAGTCGATCCCGGCCGACCGTGAGGTGCTGTTCCTGCCCGACCAGTTCCTCGGCGCGCACGTCCGCCGGGTCACCGGCCGGGAGAACATGCACGTCTGGGCGGGGGAGTGCCACGTGCACGCCGGCATCAACGGTGCCGAGCTCACCGCGAAGGCCGAGGCGGACCCCGACGCCGAGCTGTTCGTGCACCCCGAGTGCGGCTGCGCCACCTCGGCGCTCTACCTCGCCGGGGCCGGCGCGGTGCCCGCGGACCGGGTCAAGATCCTCTCCACCGGCGGGATGCTCGACGCCGCCCGGCGGACCCGCGCCAGATCCGTGCTGGTCGCGACCGAGGTCGGGATGCTGCACCAGTTGCGCCGGGCCGCCCCCGAGGTCGACTTCCGTGCGGTGAACGACCGGGCGTCCTGCAAGTACATGAAGATGATCACTCCGGAGGCGCTGCTCCGATCGCTGCGTAACGGCACCGACGAGGTGCACGTCGCCCCCGAGCTCGCCGCGCGCGGCCGGGCCGCGGTACAGCGAATGATCGAGATCGGGCAGCCGGGGGGCGGCGAATGAGCGCCGCATCGATGCCCGCACCCGCGAGCGGCTGGGAGGCCGCCGCCGACGTCGTGGTCGTGGGCAGCGGGGTCACTGGGCTGACCGCTGCGCTCGACGCCGCCGAGGCCGGCCTGCGCGTCGTCGTCGTGACCAAGGACGTGGCCGACGCCGGCTGCACCCGCTGGGCCCAGGGCGGCGTCGCCGTCGTCGTGGGCGACGTGCCCGGCGACAGCCTCGAGGCGCACGTGGCCGACACGCTCGCCGCCGGCGGCGGGTTGAACGACGCCGCGGCCGTCGCGACGATCATCGCCGAGGGACCGTCCGCTGTGCGCCGGCTGCAGGCGCGGGGGGCGATCTTCGACCCCGACCCGGACTCCGGCAGGCTCGCGCGCACCCGGGAGGGCGGGCACTCCGCGTTCCGGGTCGTGCACGCGGGCGGTGACGCGACCGGCGCCGAGGTCGAGCGAACCCTGGTCGCCACCGCGGCCGGGCAGGGGCTGCCGCTGCTCACCGGGCACGTCGCGGTCGACGCGCTGCGCGACGACCACGGCCGGGTCACCGGCCTCGCCGTGCTCGACGACCTCGGTCGCTCGGGTGTGCTGCACGCGTCGGCGGTCGTGCTGGCCAGCGGCGGCTACGGCCAGCTGTTCGCCAGCACCACCAACCCGCAGACCGCGACCGGCGACGGGATCGCGCTGGCGCTGCGCGCCGGGGCCACCGCCGCCGACCTGGAGTTCGTCCAGTTCCACCCGACCGTGCTCCACACCCCTGGAGCGAGCGGGCGGCGCCCGCTGGTCACCGAGGCGGTCCGCGGCGAAGGTGCGCTGCTGCTCGACCGGGCCGGGCGCCGGTTCATGCTCGGCGTGCACCCGCAGGCCGAGCTGGCCCCGCGCGACGTCGTCGCAGCCGCGATCACCCGGCGGCTCGCCGAGACCGGCGCCGAGTGCGTGTGGCTGGACGCCACCGGCCTCGACGGTTTCGCGGCCCGGTTCCCGACCGTGTACGCCGCCTGCCGGGCAGCGGGGGTGGACCCGACCCGGGAGCCGATCCCGGTGACGCCCGCGGCCCACTACTCGTGCGGCGGGGTCGTCGCCGACGTCGACGGCCGGACGGCCGTCCCCGGCCTCTACGCCGCGGGAGAGGTCGCCCGCAGCGGATTGCACGGCGCCAACCGGCTCGCCTCCAACAGCCTGCTCGAGGGTCTCGTGGTCGGGGCCCGGGCGGCCCGCGCGGTCGCCGCCGACCTGGCCGGCCCCCGTCCGATGGGTGGTCCGGGCCGGGTCCTGCCGGCCGTCGCGGGCATCGCCGACCGGTGGACCGTGCAGCGCGCGATGACCACCGGCGCCGGGATCGGCCGCGACGGGGCCGGGCTCGCCGCCGCGTCCGATGCGGTGGAGGCCGCGACCCTGCTCGGTGCCCCGATCGACCGGGCCGGGGTGGAGGACGCCGCGCTGACGCTGCTGGCCCAGGCGGTGCTCGTCGCGGCTGGGACCCGCACCGAGAGCCGCGGCTGCCACGTGCGCACCGACTTCCCCGAGCGCGACGACCGGTGGCAACGCGCCAGCCTGGTCGTCGGGCTCGATTCCTCGGGCGCGCCTGCGGTGCGTTCCGAGCTGGCCGCGGCCGGTGCCGCGTGACCGGGCTGCTCACCGGCCCGGACCTCGACGACCTGCGCCGCGTCGTCGACACCGCGCTGGCCGAGGACCTGCGCTACGGCCCGGACGCCACGACGACGGCGACCGTGCCGGCCGACGCGGTCGCGGTGGGGGAGTTCACCCCGCGCCGCGACGGTGTGCTCGCCGGGCTGCCGGCCGCCCGCGTCGTGCTCGACACCGTGCTCGGGACGGACGGTTACGAGGTGCTGTCCTGCGCCGCGGACGGCGACCGGCTGGTCGCGGGGCAGCCCGCGCTCGTCGTGCGGGCCCCGGTCCGCGGCCTGCTCACCGCCGAGCGGACCGCGCTCAACCTGCTGTGCCACCTGTCCGGGGTGGCCACCGCCACCCGGGCCTGGGTCGACGCCGTCGCCGGGACCCGGGCGGCGATCCGCGACACCCGCAAGACCCTGCCGGGGCTGCGGCTGCTGGAGAAGTACGCGGTGCGCTGCGGGGGCGGGGTGAACCACCGGATGGGCCTGGGCGACGCCGTGCTGATCAAGGACAACCACGTGGCCGCCGCCGGATCGGTCGGTGCCGCGCTCGCCGCGGCCCGGGCGCTCGCGCCGACGCTGCCGTGCGAGGTGGAGGTCGACTCGCTGTCCCAGCTCGACGAGGTGCTCGCGCTGAACGCGGAGCTCGTGCTGCTGGACAACTTCTCCGTGGCCGAGACCGGGGAGGCCGTCCGGCGGCGCGGGGAGTCCGCGACGCTGCTGGAGTCCTCCGGCGGGCTGGTGCTGGAGAACGCGCGCGACTACGCCGAGACCGGGGTGGACTACCTCGCGGTCGGCGCGCTCACCCACTCGGTGACCGCCCTCGACCTCGGCCTGGATCTGCGCTAGCGCGCTCGTGCGCGGATAACGCTGTTCCAGCGACTATTACCGCGCACGAGCCTCGCGCAGCGAGGCAATTAGCATGAGGACCATGCTCCGCCGCACCGATCTGCGTCCCACCGGACTGCCCAGTCCCGCCGCGCTGCGGGCCGCGCTGCCGCGCGCCGAGGTTGACGTCGACGCGGTGCTGCATCAGGTGCGCCCCATCGTCGACGCGGTCCGGGAGCGCGGCGTCGAGGCGGTGCTGGAGTACGCGGAGCGGTTCGACCGGGTCCGTCCGGCGTCGGTCCGGGTCCCGCAGGAGACGCTCGCCGGGGCGCTGGCCGCGCTCGACCCGGCCGTCCGCCAGGCGCTGGAGACCTCCATCGAGCGGGCCCGCGCGGTGCACGCCGACCAGCGCCGCACCGACATCACCACCCAGGTCGTCCCGGGTGGCACGGTCACCGAGCGGTTCGTGCCGGTCCGCCGGGTCGGGCTGTACGCCCCGGGCGGGCTCGCGGTCTACCCGTCGTCGGTCGTGATGAACGTCGTCCCGGCGCAGGCCGCGGGCGTCGAGTCGCTGGTCGTCGTGTCGCCGCCGCAGGCCGAGCACGGCGGGCTGCCGCACCCGACCATCCTGGCCGCCGCCGCGCTGCTCGGCGTCGACGAGGTATGGGCCGCAGGCGGCGCGCAGGCCGTCGCGCTGCTCGCCTACGGCGGCACGGACACCGGCGGCGGGGAGCTCGAGCCCGTCGACATCGTCACCGGGCCGGGCAACATCTACCTGACCGCGGCCAAGCGGCTGCTACGGGGGCTGATCGGGATCGACTCCGAGGCCGGCCCCACCGAGATCGCGGTGCTGGCCGACCACACGGCCGACCCGGTGCACGTCGCCGCGGACCTGATCTCGCAGGCCGAGCACGACCCGAACGCGGCGTCGGTGCTGGTCACGACCTCGCCGGAGCTCGCCGGCGCGGTCGACGCCGAGCTCGAGCGCCAGCTCGGCGCGACCAAGCACGTCGAGCGGATCCGCACCGCGCTGTGCGGCCCGCAGTCGGGCATCATCCTCGTCGGGAACCTCGACGACGGGGTCGCCGTGGTCGACGCCTACGCCGCCGAACACCTGGAGATCCAGACCGAGAACGCCCGCGAGGTGGCCCTGCGGGTCCGCAACGCCGGGGCGATCTTCATCGGCCCGTGGGCGCCGGTCTCGCTCGGCGACTACTGCGCCGGTTCCAACCACGTGCTGCCCACCGGTGGCTGCGCCCGGCATTCCGGCGGGCTGTCGGTGCAGACGTTCCTGCGCGGCGTGCACCTCGTCGAGTACACCGAACAGGCACTGCGCGACGTGGCCGGCCAGGTCGTCACGCTGGCCACCGCGGAGGATCTGCCGGCCCACGGGGCCGCCGTCACGGCGAGGTTCGCCCAGTGACCGCCGTCGAGCAGACCGTGGTCGGGTCCGGCGTCACGCTCGACGCGCTCCCGCTGCGCGAGGACCTGCGGGGCAAGAGCCCCTACGGCGCGCCGCAGCTCGACGTCGCGGTGCGGCTGAACACCAACGAGAACCCGTACCCGCCGCCGCCCGAGCTGGTCGCGGATGTCACCGCGGCGGCCCGGGAGGCCGCCGCCGACCTGCACCGCTACCCGGACCGGGACGCCGTCGCGCTGCGCGCGGACCTGGCCGCATACCTCACCGCCGACACCGGCGTCACCCTGGCCACGGCCAACGTGTGGGCGGCCAACGGCTCGAACGAGATCCTGCAGCAGATCATGCAGGCGTTCGGCGGTCCGGGCCGGCTGGCCGTCGGCTTCGAGCCGTCGTACTCGATGCATCCGATCATCGCCGCGGGCACCCGCACCGAGTGGCTGCCCGCGCCGCGCCGCGCCGACTTCTCCGTCGACGTCGACGCCGCGGCCGCGCTGCTGGCCGAGCGGGCGCCCGACCTGACCTTCCTGACCAGCCCGAACAATCCGACCGGGCAATCCCTGGATCCGGCCGAGCTGGCCCGGCTGATCGACGCCGCGCCCGGCATGGTGATCGTCGACGAGGCCTACGCCGAGTTCTCCGACCGGCCCAGCGCGATCACCCTGCTCGGCACCCACGGGCACAAGCTGATCGTGTCCCGCACCATGAGCAAGGCGTTCGCGTTCGCCGGCGGCCGGCTGGGCTACCTCGCCGCCGCCCCCGCCGTGGTCGACGCGCTGCAGCTGGTCCGGCTGCCCTACCACCTCTCGGCGCTCACCCAGGCCGCCGCGCGCGCGTCGCTGCGGCATGCCGACGCGACGCTCGGCTCGGTCGCGGTGCTGCGCGCCGAGCGGGACCGGGTGGTGTCGGAGCTGGTCGCGGCCGGCTACGACGTGGTGCCCAGCGACGCCAACTTCGTGCTTTTCGGCCGCTTCGCCGACGCGCCCGCCGCCTGGCGGGCGTTCCTGGACCGCGGGGTGCTGATCCGCGACGTGGGCATCCCGGAGCGGCTGCGGGTCACGGTCGGCACGCCCGAGGAGAACGACGCGTTCCTGCAGGTGGCAGCGGATCTGGCGTCGACACAGCTCGCCACGGAGGTAGCGCAGTGAGTCGGATCGGCCGCGTCGAGCGGGTCACCAAGGAGTCGAAGGTCCTGGTCGAGATCGACCTGGACGGCACCGGCACGACCGAGATCGCGACGGGGGTCCCGTTCTTCGACCACATGCTCGACGCGCTGGGCAAGCACGGGGCGTTCGACCTGACCGTCCGCGCGGAGGGCGACGTCGAGCTCGACGCGCACCACACCGTCGAGGACGTCGCGATCGTGCTCGGCCAGGCGCTGCGCCAGGCGCTCGGGGACAAGAAGGGCATCCGCCGCTTCGGCGACGCCTGGATCCCGATGGACGAGGCGCTCGCCCACGCCGTCGTCGACGTGTCCGGGCGGCCCTACACCGTGCACACCGGCGAGCCCGAGGTGATGCACGGCTTCGTCGTCGGCGGGCACTACCCGACGGTGCTCAACCGGCACGTCTTCGAGTCGCTGGCCTTCCACGGCCACCTCGCGCTGCACGTGCGGGTGCTGGACGGCCGGGATCCGCACCACATCACCGAGGCCGAGTTCAAGGCCGTGGCCCGGGCGCTGCGGGCGGCCACCGAGCCGGACACCCGGATCACCGGGATCGCGTCGACCAAGGGCACGCTCTGACCGTCGATCTGTAGCGCAGAAGCCCGACCATTTGTAGCGTAAGAGGGCGATCAGCTGTAGCGTAAGGAGCCGTGCCGGGCTACCTGCGCCGGCTCGTCGACGACGAGCTGGACGTGCTGCTACCCGACCTTCCGGCAATCGCGCTGGACGGCCCGAAGGGTGTGGGCAAGACCGCCACGGCCTCGCGCCGGGCCGCCACGGTGCACCGCCTGGACGACGCCGCGCAGCTCGCGGTGCTCGCCGCCGAACCCGGCAGGCTCACCACCGGGGCGCCGCCGATCCTCGTCGACGAGTGGCAGCGGCTGCCGCAGGCCTGGGACGTGGTGCGCCGCGCCGTCGACGACGGCCCGGCCGACGGCCCGCGCGGGGGCCGGTTCCTGCTCACCGGTTCCGCGGCGCCGCTCGAACAGCCCACGCACTCCGGCGCCGGCCGGATCGTCACCCTGCGGATGCGCCCGTTGACGCTCGCCGAGCGTGGGCTGGTCACCCCGGCGGTGAGCCTGGCCGAGCTGCTCGGCGGCCGTCGCCCACCGGTGTCGGGGGCGTCGCCGCTCGGGCTCGCCGACTACGCGCAGGAGATCGTCGCCTCGGGCCTGCCGGGGCTGCGCGGAGCCTCCGGGCGCGCCCGGCGCGCCCAGCTCGACGGCTACCTCGACCGGATCGTCGAGCGCGACTTCCCCGAGCAGGACCGGCCGCTGCGCAACCCGGCCGGGCTGCGCCGGTGGATGACCGCCTACGCCGCGGCGACCGCGACCACGGCGTCGTTCGAGACCATCCGCGACGCCGCGACCGGCGGCGACGGCCAGGTGCCGGCCCGGTCCACCGTCATCCCGTACCGCCACGTGCTGGAGCGGTTGTGGATCCTCGATCCGGTCCCGGCCTGGCTGCCGACCCGCAACCACCTCGCGCGGCTCGCCGCACCTCCCAAACACCATCTTGCGGACCCGGCGCTGGCCGCCCGGCTGCTCGGCGCCGACGTCGACGCCCTGCTGCAGGCCGACCCGCTGGGTCCGCCGGTCCCGCGGGACGGCCCGTTGCTGGGCAAGCTGTTCGAGTCGCTGGTCACGCTCGGTGTGCGGGTGCAGGCGCAGGCGGCAGAGGCCACGGTGCGGCATCTGCGGACCAAGGGCGGCGAGCGCGAGATCGACCTGATCGTGGAGCGGGCGGACCATCGGATCGTCGCCGTCGAGGTCAAGCTCGGGGCGACGGTCGACGACGCCGATGTCCGGCACCTGCGGTGGCTGGCCGGCGTCCTGGGCCCCGACCTGCTCGACGCGGTGGTGGTGACCACCGGCCCGGAGGCCTACCGCCGCCCGGACGGGGTCGCCGTCGTCCCCGCCGCGCTGCTGGGTCCGTGAGGGGCGCCTGCGAGATCGCTGCCCGGGCGCCGAGTTCCACCTCCGGGGAGGACGTGGTCCCGCGGTCCGGCGGCGCGGGGTGGACCCGCGGCGCAGGGTGGACCCATGGTCGCGGAGGCAGCCGCCGGGCCGGTGGTCGCCGAGGGGCTCGAGCGGATCGACCGCATGGTGCGGGTCGGCCAGCGGCCGATCGGCCGCACACCGCGCTCCGATCTCGCGACCTGCCTGTGGCCCGGGGCCGGCAGCGAGGGCGGGCGGATCGTGGCCGCCGGGACGCCCACCGGGTCGCGTCGGCGTCCGGTACCGTACTGCGCCCGACCCGGCCCGGCGGCTGGAACGGGTCGCGGCCTGAGCCGGCGTGGACAGTGACCGAGGTGACCCGTTCGGGCAGGACGCGGCTCGCCGGTCAGGTCCGAAGGTATGACTATCCTGACGATGTGTCGCGGATCGTCGTGCTGGACTACGGATCGGGCAACCTGCGCTCCGCGGAACGGGCCCTGCGCCGCGTCGGCGCCGATGTCACGGTGACCGCCGACGCGGCCGCCGCGATGGAGGCCGACGGGCTGGTCGTGCCCGGGGTGGGCGCGTTCGCGGCCTGCATGGCCGGGCTCGCCTCGGTGGACGGCCCCCGGATCATCGAACGGCGTCTCGCCGGCGGCCGCCCCGTCCTGGGCATCTGCGTCGGTATGCAGATCCTGTTCGAGCTCGGCGTCGAGTGGGGTGAGCGCACCGAGGGTTGCGCGCAGTGGCCCGGGACGGTGGAGCGGCTCAAGGCCGACGTGCTGCCGCACATGGGGTGGAACACCGTCCGGGCGGCGCGCGGCTCGACCCTGTTCGCCGGGCTCGACGCGGACACCCGGTTCTACTTCGTGCACTCCTTCGGCGTGCGCCGCTGGGAGATGGAGGAGTCCGCCGTGCTGCGCCCGCCGCTGGTGACCTGGGCCCACCACGGGGAGGACTTCGTCGCGGCGGTGGAGAACGGCGCGCTGTCGGCGACCCAGTTCCACCCCGAGAAGTCCGGCGACGCCGGTGCGACGGTGCTGCAGAACTGGCTGCGCGACGTGGTCGGCTGAGAGCACGCCGCGTGGCGGGTGACCCTTCGGACACCGCCACCCCGTGGCGGCGCTGCGCAGCGTCGCGCTCGGTAGGCTGCGGCGCGTGAGTTTCACGTTGCTGCCGGCGGTCGATGTCGCCGATGGTCAGGCCGTCCGGCTCGTTCAGGGCGAGGCCGGCACCGAGACCGGTTACGGCGACCCCCTCGAGGCCGCGCTGGCCTGGCAGCGCGACGGCGCCGAATGGGTCCACCTGGTCGACCTCGACGCCGCGTTCGGCCGCGGCTCCAACGCCGAGCTGCTCGCCGGGGTCGTCGGGAAGCTGGACGTCGCCGTGGAGCTGTCCGGCGGCATCCGCGACGACGCGTCGCTGAAGCGGGCGCTGTCCACCGGCTGCGCGCGGGTCAACCTCGGCACCGCGGCGCTGGAGAACCCCGAGTGGTGCGCCCGCGCCGTGGCCGAGCACGGCGACCGGATCGCCGTCGGGCTCGACGTCCGGATCACCGAGCAGGGCCACCGGCTGGCCGCCCGCGGCTGGACCACCGACGGCGGCGATCTGTGGGAGACCCTGGACCGCCTCGACCGCGACGGCTGCGCCCGCTACGTCGTCACCGACGTCAGCAAGGACGGCACCCTGCGCGGCCCGAACACCGATCTGCTGCGCGACGTCGCCGACGCGACGCCCGCCCCGGTGATCGCCTCCGGCGGGATCGCCGAGGTGTCCGACCTGGTCGCGCTGGCCGAGCTCGCGGCGAGCGGCGTCAACATCGAGGGCTCGATCGTCGGCAAGGCGCTCTACGCCCGCCGCTTCACCCTCCCCGAGGCGCTCTCGGCGGTGCGGGCCGTGTCGGCGTCGGGCCGGGCGGCCGGCTGACATGGGGGTCGCGGTCCGAGTCATCCCGTGTCTGGACGTCGACGCCGGCCGGGTCGTCAAGGGCGTCAACTTCGCTGATCTGCGCGACGCCGGTGACCCGGTGGAGATGGCCGCCGTCTACGACCACGAGGGTGCCGACGAGCTGACCTTCCTCGACGTCACCGCGTCGTCGGGCGGCCGCGAGACGATGTTCGACGTGGTGCGCCGTACCGCCGAGCAGGTGTTCATCCCGCTCACCGTCGGCGGCGGCATCCGTACCACCGACGACATCGACCGGTTGCTGCGTGCGGGCGCGGACAAGGTCAGCATCAACACCGCCGCGATCGCCCGCCCGGAACTGCTGCACGAGGCCGCGCGCCGGTTCGGGGCGCAGTGCATCGTGCTGTCGGTCGACGCCCGCCGGGTCCGCGACGGCGCGCCCACCCCGTCGGGTTTCGAGGTGACCACGCACGGCGGCCGGCAGGGCACCGGGATCGACGCCGTCGAGTGGGCCGCACGCGGCCAGGAGCTCGGGGTCGGCGAGATCCTGCTGAACTCGATGGACGCCGACGGCACCCGGGCCGGGTTCGACCTCGAGATGATCCGCCAGGTGCGGGCCGTGGTGGACGTCCCGGTGATCGCCAGCGGCGGCGCCGGGAAGGTGGAGGACTTCGTGCCCGCGGTCCGGGCCGGCGCCGACGCGGTCCTCGCCGCCAGCGTGTTCCACTTCGGGGCACTGCGGATCGGTGAGGTCAAGGACGCCCTGCGGGCCGGCGACGTGGAGGTCCGATGAGTGAGCTCGCGAGCGAACGGTCGGGGCGGAGCGCGCGGGTCGAGGTCTCCGAGCTCGACCCGGCGATCGCCGCCCGGCTCAAGCGCAACGCCGACGGCCTGGTCTGCGCGGTGGCGCAGCAGCGCGGCACCGGCGAGGTGCTGATGGTCGCGTGGATGGACGACGAGGCCCTGCACCGCACCCTGACCACCGGCCGGGCGACGTACTGGTCGCGCAGCCGCGAGGAGTACTGGGTCAAGGGCGACACGTCCGGGCACGTGCAGCACGTGCACGAGGTGCGGCTGGACTGCGACGGCGACGCCCTGCTCGTCATCGTCGACCAGGAGGGCCCGGCCTGCCACACCGGCACCCGCACCTGCTTCGACACCGGCGTTCTGCCCTAGCACACGGGCGCGTCAGCGCGTCGTGGCCGGGGTTTGGCGACGGTCGCGCGATGATCCCCGGGTGGGTTCGGCCGCGATCGGGGTCCTGGTGGTGGAGGATGAGGAGTTCGTCCGCGCCGGTCTGCGCGCGATCCTCGACGCGGAGGCCGGCATCACCGTCGTCGGGGAGGCCGGCGACGGCGCGCAGGTCCTCGGCCTGGTCCGCCGGTTGCGCCCGGACGTGCTGCTGATGGGGATGCCCGCGGTGGGCCCCGTCGCCGCGACCCGGCACGTGCTGGCCTCGGATCACCCGCCGCGGGTGCTGATCCTCACCACCTTCGGCAACGACAGCCGCGTCTACGACGCGCTGCGGGCCGGTGCGGCGGGGTTCCTGCTCAAGCGGGCCCGTCCCGTGGAGATCGTGCGGGCGGTGCGGACCGTCGCGGCGGGGGAGTCGCTGCTGTTCCCGGCCGCGGTCCGCGACCTGGTCGCCACCCGCGGCCGGTGCGGCGGGGACGGCCTGCGCGGCGCCGGGCTGACCGAGCGGGAGGCCGCCATCCTGCGGTTGATGGCCCGTGGACTGTCCAACGCCGAGATGGCCGCCGAGCTGATGCTGGGCCTGGAGACGGTGCAGACCCACGTCGGTGACGTGCTGGTCAAGGTGGGTGCGCGGGACCGCCCGCAGGCCGTCCTGACCGCCTACGAGTCGGGGTTCATCGACCCGCACCGCCCGGTCTGACCTGCGGCCGGAACGCGGCCACCCGGTCGCCGGCACGGGCCACGAGCAGGGTGCCGCCCGGGTCCGCGGCGAGCGCGTCGAGCGCCTGGCCGCCGGTGCCCACCCCGGCGGCGCCGGTGGCCGGGTCGAGCACCAGCACCGCGGTGCCGTCGGCGACCACCCGCCGCCCGCCCGCCGCGGCCGTCGGGGGCGCTCCGGCAGCCGGCGCGACGCCCAGGTCACGCCAGCCCAGCTGCCAGACGACGGCGCCGTCGGACAGCCGCCGGGCGAGCAGGCCCGACCCCGGCCGGCCGAGCACGGCGAGGCCGCCGTCCACCCAGGCGAAACGCGGCGCGCCCGGGCCCGCGCCGGGCAGCGGCGCCCACGCGTCGGTCCCGTCGGCCGCGGTCAGCCCGGCGGCGCCGCTGTCGGTGCGGGCCACGACCCGGCCCGGCGCGCCGAGCAGCGGTTGCGGGTGCCCGGGGTCGTCGTGCTCCCAGCGCTGGGCGCCGGTGGCGAGATCGAGTGCGACGACGCGCGAGTCGCCGGCGCCGGGCAGCGCGACGACGCCGCCGTCGCCGGGGGCCAGCACGGGGGCGCCGTTCCCGGTCGACGGGACCTGGGTGCGCCAGCGCTGCCGGCCGTCCCGGGTGCCCAGCGTGGTCACGGTGGCGGTGCCGGCGCCGCGCTCGACTAGGACCACGGTGTCGGAGCCGTCGCCCAGCAGGTCGACCAGGCCGGGGGACTCCACCGACAGCTGCAGGCACCAGAGCAGCTCGCCGTTGGTCTCCCGGAACCCGGCGACCTCCCCGCGGCCGCCGCGGGTCCCGCCGGTGACCACGGCGACCCCCTCCTGCGCGAGGACCGTCGCGGAGCCGCCGATCACAGGTGCGGTGCGCTGCCAGCGCACGGCCCCGGTGGCCGGGTCGTGTGCGCGCAGCAGCGAGTCGTCCGAGCCGGCGCCGCCGGGGTGCAGCGTGAACACGGTGTCCGCGCTCGCGCCGATGGTGGCGGCACCCGGGCCGGAGCCGCCGGTGCTCCACAGCGGCGTCACCGGCAGCCCGGCCGCGGTGACGGCGGCGGCGGTGGCGCGGTCGGCGGCGCCGGGCGGATCGGCGGGGGCGGTGGCGGTGCCCGGGTCGGATCCGCTCGCGCAGCCGCCGAGCAGCCGGTAGCCCACCACCGCCGCCACCAACACCATGATCATGGCGACGACCAGGACGAGGGCCACCGCGGCGGGGCGCCGGCGGCCGGGGACCGGCTCGCTCACCCGAGCTCGCCGGTGAGGTAGCGCTGCAGGGTGGGCGCGATCGTCGCGACGACGGTCTCCGTGTCGGCGGACGCGAGCGGTTCCACCCGGACCACGAAGCGGATCACGCCGAGGCCGATGATCTGCGAGCCGCACAGGGCCGCGCGCAGTTCTGGCCGGTCGGGGGCGACGACCTCCACGACCCGGCCGATGATCACCCGGCTGACGAACTCACGCATCATCCGGGCCGCCTCCTCGTGCCCGGCGATGCTGCGGATCAGGGCGACCATCGCGCCCCCGCCGGTGGCGTCCCAGACTTCGACGAAGGTGCGCACGATGCGGGCGCCGAGCTCCTCCGGGTCGCCGGGCAGCACCTGCGCGAGCAGCGCGTCCGGGTCGATCGGCAGCTCCAGCGCGGCGGTGAACAACTGCTCCTTGCCGCCGAACCAGTGGTTGACCATCGCGGCGTCCACCCCGGCCCGGTCCGCGATCCGCCGGACGGTCGCGCCCTCGAAGCCGCGCTCGGCGAACTCCACCCGGGCCGCGGCCAGCAGCGCGCCGCGGGTGTCCTCGCCGGCCGGGCGCCGTCCGCGGCGGCGCGTCGCCGATCGGGGTTCGTCCACCCGGTCATCTTCCCCGCCCCGGCGGAGGGCGGTCCGCCCGGGCGTCTCTTCGGCGCAACCGGAACCGCCTGGTGGGGGTGGGGGAGGCACTGGACGACGTTGCGACAATGGCGAGATGTCCGTCAGTACGGTTCCGACCGGCGGCCCCTCCACCGGGGCCCTGGGTTCGATCACCCCCAGCCGCGAGGAGTTCCGCGAGCTGGCCGTTGCGCACCGGGTGATCCCGGTGGCCCGGAAACTGCTCGCCGACGACGAGAGCCCGATCGGGGTCTATCGCAAGCTGGCCGGTTCCCGGCCCGGCACGTTCCTGTTCGAGTCCGCGGAGAACGGACGGTCCTGGTCACGATGGTCGTTCGTCGGGGCGCGCAGCGCCGCGGCGCTGACCGCGGTCGACGGGAAGCTGCGCTGGACCGGCGAGGTGCCGGTCGGGATGCCGTCCGAGGGCGACCCGCTGGCGGCGCTGCGCACGGTGATCGAGGAGCTGCGCAGCGAGCCGCTGCCCGGGCTGCCGCCGCTGACCGGCGGGATGGTCGGCTACCTCGGCTACGACGTGGTGCGCCGGCTCGAGCGGCTGCCGGTCTCGACCACCGACGACCTGGCGCTGCCCGAACTGGTGATGCTGCTGGCCGCCGACCTGGCCGCGCTCGACCACCACGAGGGCACGATCACGCTGATCGCCAATGCGATCAACTGGGACGCCTCCGACGACCGCGTCGACGAGGCCTACGACGACGCGGTGGCCCGGCTGGACCGGATGACCGAGCAGCTCCGGGCGCCGGCCCCGTCGACGGTCGCGGTGTACTCCCCGGCCGAGCCGGACTTCCTGCGCCGGCGCAGCCCGGCCGAGCACCACGCCGCCGTCGAGGTGGCCAAGGAGCAGATCCGGGCCGGGGAGGCCTTCCAGGTCGTCGTCTCGCAGCGGTTCGAGATGGAGTGCGCGGCCGACCCGCTGGACGTCTACCGGGTGCTGCGGACGACGAACCCGAGCCCGTACATGTACCTGCTGCACCTGGAGGACGCGAGCGGCGGTGCGCCGTTCGCGATCGTCGGGTCCAGCCCGGAGGCGCTGGTCACGGTGCGCGACGGGCAGGCCACCACGCACCCGATCGCCGGCACCCGGTGGCGCGGGGCGACCGAGGAGGAGGACGTCCTCCTGGAGAAGGACCTGCGCACCGACGAGAAGGAGCGCGCCGAGCACGTGATGCTCGTCGACCTGGGCCGTAACGATCTGGGCCGGGTGTGCGAGCCGGGCACGGTGAAGGTGCACAACTTCTTCTCCGTGGAGCGCTACAGCCACGTCATGCATCTGGTCTCCACGGTCACCGGCACGCTGCGGGCCGACCGCAACGCCTTCGACGCCGTGCTGGCCTGCTTCCCGGCCGGGACGCTGTCCGGGGCGCCGAAGGTGCGTGCGATGGAGATCATCGAGGAGCTGGAGCCGACCCGGCGCGGGCTCTACGGCGGCATCGTCGGCTACCTCGACTTCGCCGGTGACGCCGACACCGCGATCGCCATCCGCACCGCCCTGGTCCGTGACGGGACGGCGTACGTGCAGGCCGGCGGCGGGATCGTGGCCGACTCCGATCCGGTCGCCGAGGACACCGAGTGCCTGAACAAGGCCCGGGCGGTGCTGTCGGCGGTGGCGACCGCGGGGACGCTGACCTCACCGGCGATGCCGTGAGCACCGCCGGGAACGGGCGCCGCCGCCTGCTGCTGATCTGCGTCGGACTGGCCGCCGCCGCGTTGGCGCTGTGGGGCTCGTCCCGGCTCACCTGGTTCTCCGCGACGGTGACCACGCCGACGCGGGGGACGGTGGCCCTGGCGGCGACCGGTGGTGACCTGGTGCCGGCGCTGTCCGGTGTCGCGCTGCTCGCCCTCGCCGCGGTGGCGGCCGCGGTTGCGGTGTCCGGTGTCGCCCGCCGGGTGCTCGGAGTGCTGCTCCTGGCCGCGGCGATCGGGACGGGCGTGGCCGTCGTCGCCGAGGTGGCCGGCCCGCCGTCGGTCGAGGAGCTGGTCGCGCTGCTGCACGTCTCGCTCGGGTCCGACCCGACGGCGACGCTGCCGCAGGCCCCGGTGGGGGTGACCCTCGCACCGTGGCTCGGGGTGGTGGGTACTGTGCTGCTGCTGGCCGCGGGTGCGGCGCTGCTGGCGGGTGAACGTGGCCTGCCCCGGCTCGGCGGCCGGTACGCGGCGCCGGGGGCCCGCCGGCCGGCCGTCGACCCGGACCGGGCGGCGTGGCAGGAACTGGACGCGGGTCGGGATCCGACCGTGGACGACACCGACGACACCGACGACACCGACGACACCGACGGTGCCGGCGACGCGACGGACGGCGCGGCCCGGCCCGACATCAGGCCTGGCGGCGAGTCGCCGACCAAGCGTGTCTAGCATGGATCGAACGCCTGGTAGGCCCGAACCCGGAAGGGGAGTCAGCCCCGTGGGCGAGCGCACGAAACAGACCGGACCGAGTGTCCTCGACTCCATCGTGGACGGAGTCCGGGAGGATCTCGCCGTCCGCGAGGCCGCGGTCGACTTCGACGAGATCAAGCGGCGGGCGGCGAAGGCGGCCCCGCCGCACGATGTGATGGCCACGCTGCGGGCACCCGGGATCGGGGTGATCGCCGAGGTCAAGCGGCGGAGCCCGTCCAAGGGTGACCTCGCGACCATCAGCGACCCGGCCGAGCTGGCCGCGTCCTACGCCGAGGGCGGCGCGCGGGTGATCAGTGTGCTCACCGAGCAGCGCCGGTTCCACGGTTCGCTGGCCGATCTCGACGCGGTCCGGGCGGCGGTGGACATCCCGATCCTGCGCAAGGACTTCATCGTCAGCCCGTACCAGGTGCACGAGGCCCGCGCGCACGGCGCCGACCTGGTGCTGCTGATCGTCGCCGCCCTGGAGCAGAACGTGCTGGTCGCGCTGCTCGACCGGGTGGAGTCGCTGGGGATGACCGCGCTGGTCGAGGTGCACACCGAGGAGGAGGCCGACCGCGCGCTCGAGGCCGGCGCCGGGCTGATCGGGGTCAACGCCCGCAACCTGCACACCCTCGAGGTGAACCGGTCGATCTTCGGGCAGATCGCCCCGGGCCTGCCCAACGACGTGCTGCGGGTCGCCGAGTCCGGCGTCCGCGGCCCCGGTGATCTGCTCACCTACGCCGGCTGGGGTGCCGACGCGGTGCTGGTCGGGGAGGGCCTGGTGACCAGCGGGGATCCCCAGTCCGCCGTTCGGAGCCTGGTGGCCGCCGGCTTCCACCCGTCGTGCTCCAGAATGGTCCGGTGAGCACTACCAGCGGGGTGAAGGCCAGCGACGGGATCGCCCGACCGTCGGGGCACGAGCCCGACGAGCGCGGTCATTTCGGGCGGTACGGGGGGCGCTTCGTCCCGGAGGCGCTGGTCGCGGCCCTGGACGAGTTGCAGGCGGGGTACGACAAGGCGCGCTCCGATCCCGAGTTCCTCGCCGAGCTCGACCGGCTGCAGCGGGACTACTCCGGCCGGCCCTCGCCGCTGACCGACGTCCCGAAGCTCGGCGAGCACGCGGGCGGAGCGCGCATCCTGCTCAAGCGTGAAGACCTCAACCACACCGGCTCGCACAAGATCAACAACGTGCTCGGTCAGGCGTTGCTCACCAAGCGGATGGGCAAGTCCCGGGTCATCGCCGAGACCGGCGCCGGCCAGCACGGCGTCGCCACCGCGACCGCGTGTGCGCTGCTGGGTCTGGACTGCGTCATCTACATGGGCGAGGTCGACACCCGGCGCCAGGCGCTCAACGTCGCCCGGATGCGGCTGCTCGGCGCCGAGGTGATCCCGGTCAAGACCGGGTCCCGGACGCTGAAGGACGCGATCAACGAGGCGCTGCGCGACTGGGTGGCCAACGTCGACGAGACGCACTACCTGCTCGGCACGGTGGCCGGGCCGCACCCGTTCCCGGTGATGGTCCGCGACTTCCACCGCGTCATCGGCCTGGAGGCCCGCGAGCAGGTGCTGGAGCGCACCGGGCGGCTGCCCGACGCCGTTGCGGCGTGCGTCGGCGGCGGTTCGAACGCGATCGGGATCTTCCATGCGTTCCTCGACGACCCCGGTGTCCGGCTCGTCGGGTTCGAGCCCGGCGGGGACGGCGTCGAGACCGGCCGGCACGGCGCGACCCTGACCGAGGGGTCCCCGGGCGCGCTGCACGGCGCGATGTCCTATCTGCTGCAGGACGACGACGGGCAGACACTGGAGTCGTACTCGATCTCCGCGGGGCTGGACTACCCGGGCGTCGGGCCGGAGCACGCGCTGCTCAAGGACATCGGCCGCGCCGAATACCAGCCGGTCACCGACGCCGAGGCGATGGACGCGTTCGCGCTGCTGTCCCGTACCGAGGGCATCATCCCGGCGATCGAGTCCGCGCACGCGATCGCCGGCGCGCTGCGGCTGGGCCGCGAGCTCGGGCCCGACGGCGTGGTGCTGGTGAACCTGTCCGGGCGCGGCGACAAGGATGTCGACACCGCGGCGAAGTGGTTCGGAATGGTGGCCGAGGGGCGGAGCGTCGAGGACGCGGACGGGACTGCCATCGCCGAGGGGGGACGCGCGTGAGCGGCGTGGATGCGGTGTTCGAGCGCTGCCGGGCGGAGGACCGGGGCGCCCTGATCGGCTACCTGCCCGCGGGCTACCCGACGCTCGACGGCTCGGTGGACCTGCTGAACGCACTGGTCGAGGGCGGCTGTGACCTGCTCGAGGTCGGCATCCCGTACTCGGACCCGGTGATGGACGGCCCGACGATCCAGGCGGCCGCCGAGACCGCGCTGCGCGGCGGCACCCGGATCCGCGACGTGCTCTCCGCGGTGGAGCGGGTCACTGCGGCCGGTGGCCGGGCCGTGGTGATGACCTACTTCAACCCGGTGCTGCGCTACGGTGTCGACGCGTTCGCCCGTGACCTGGCGTCGGCCGGCGGGCTCGGGGTGATCACACCGGACCTCATCCCGGACGAGGCCGACGAGTGGCTGTCCGCCTCCACCGCGCACGACCTGGACCGGATCTTCCTGGTCGCGCCGTCGTCGACCGAGGCGCGGATCGCCTCCACCGCGGCGGCGAGCAGCGGGTTCCTCTACGCGACCTCCATCATGGGGGTGACCGGGGCCCGGGACACCGTGGCCTCGGTCGCGCCGCAGATCGTGGCCCGTTGCCGGCCGCACACGTCGCTGCCCATCGGTGTCGGGCTGGGGGTGCGCTCGGGTGACCAGGCGGCCGAGGTGGCCTCGTTCGCCGACGGCGTCATCGTCGGGTCGGCGTTCGTGACCGCGGCCGAGGACGGCGGCCGGGAGGGGGTGCGCGCCCTGGCCGCCGAGCTGGCCGACGGAGTGCGCCGGGCCGGGCGGCCTGCGGGAGCGCCGCAGCCGGCCTGAGCCGAGAGCCGGGGCGCCGGGATGACCGCCGTTGCGGCGGCGTCCGCCGCGTCCCGCGCGGTCCCGGCGCCCACCCGATGATCATCGTCGCGGCTCCGCGGCGGCCGCCCTGTGACGGCGTCCGCCGCGGGCCACCGCCGACGTGCCTGATCGGAGCGCTACCGTGGGCGCCGTGAGCCCCGCCGTCACCACCGCTCTGCTGGCCTACATCCCGAGCCCGGACCGCGGCGTCTGGCACATCGGTCCGATCCCGATCCGGGCCTACGCGCTGTGCATCATCGCCGGCATCGTCGTCGCCGTGATCTGGGGCGAGAAGCGGTTCACCGCCCGGGGCGGCGAACCGGGGACGGTCACCGACGTCGCGGTGTTCGCGGTGCCGTTCGGTCTGGTCGGCGGGCGGCTCTACCACGTCGCCACCGACTGGAAGACCTACTTCGGCCCGGGTGGCGTCCCCCTCGACGCGCTGAAGATCTGGCAGGGCGGCCTGGGTATCTGGGGCGCGGTCGCGCTCGGCGCGGTGGGCGCCTGGATCGGGTGCCGCCGCCGCGGCGTGCCGCTGCCCTTCTTCGCCGACGCCGTGGCGCCCGGGATCGTGGTCGCGCAGGCCATCGGGCGGCTGGGCAACTACTTCAACCAGGAACTCTTCGGCGGCCCGACCACGCTGCCGTGGGGCCTGGAGATCTACAACCGGGTCGACCCGAGCACCGGGCTGCCCGATCCGCTGGGCGGGGTCGCCATGGATTCGACCCCGATCGCGATCGTGCACCCGACGTTCCTCTACGAGCTGATCTGGAACCTGCTCGTCGCCGCGTTCATCGTGTGGGCCGACCGGCGCCTGCGGCTCGGGCACGGCCGCGTGTTCGCGCTCTACGTCGCGGGCTACACGCTGGGCCGGTTCTTCATCGAGCTGATGCGTTCCGACCCCGCGACCCGGGTGTTCGGCGACATCCGGATCAACGTGGTCGTCTCCGCGGTCGTGTTCGTGGGCGCGGTGGCGTACGTGGCGTTCGTGCGCAAGCCGCGGGAGGAGATCGCCCGCCCGGCGGAGCAGCCGTCCGAGACCCCGTCGCAGACCGCGTCCGGCACCCCGTCCGGCGCCGCCGAGGAACCGGCGGCGGCCGACGTCGGTGAGGACGAGGCGGTCTCCGGCGCCGCGCCCGACCGCACGTCATGACCGCCGGGACGACGGTCTTCACCGGCTTCGGCGACGGCGCCGTCGAGTTCTACGACGGGCTGGTGGCCGACAACACGAAGGCCTACTGGGCCGATCAGAAGCCGGTCTACGAGCGGGACGTGCGGGCGCCGATGCTGGCGCTGCTGGCCGCGCTGGAGGCCGAATTCGGGCCGGGGAAGGTGTTCCGCCCGTACCGCGACATCCGTTTCTCGCACGACAAGACGCCCTACAAGACCCATTGCGGCGGGTACGCGGCGCCGTTCTACGTCGAGCTGTCCGCGGAGGGCCTGCTGGCCGCGGCCGGCTACTACCGGATGGCCCCGGATCAGGTCGCCCGCTACCGCACCGCCGTGGCCGACGACCGGCGCGGCGAGGACCTGGTCGCACGACTCGCCGCCGTCGAGAAGGCCGGGCTCACCGTCGGCGGGGAGAAGCTGAAGAGCCGGCCGCGGGGCGTCGATCCGGAGCACCCGCGGCTGGAGCTGCTGCGCCACCGCGCGCTGTACATGTGGCGGCGCTGGGCGCCGGACGACGTGCTGCACGAGCCCGGCTGCCTGAACCGGGTCGCCACGACCTGGCGGGCGGCCCGGCCGCTGGCCGAGTGGCTGGCCGACCACGTCGGGCCCGGCGAGCAACCCCGGCGCTAGCGGCGCGGTCACGGGCCCGCCCGGCGGCGGGTGAGGGCCAGGACCCCCCCGGCCGAGGGCGGCTGCGGCGACGTCGACGAGCGCGTCGAGCAGGTCCCCACTGCGCCCGATCGGTAGTGCGGCCCGCAGCAGTTCGGAGCCCGCGGCGTAGGCCACGAGCCCGGCCACGAGCCCGGCCACGAGCGGCCGCGGCGGCAGCCCGGCCGGCCGGCCGGACCACGCCAGCGCCGCGAACAAACCCGGGTGGACGAGCTTGTCGAGACCGGATGGTGCACTCGGCACTCCGGACGCGGGAATGAACAGAATCCACAGGCTCGCCGGCGCGAAGCCGACAAAAGGAGAGCACGCAATGTTGGCCTTCCTCCAACCTGATCGTTTCAGTGACCGCGCTACCCTTGCCGGGTGAGCCGTCGCACAAAGATCGTCTGCACCATCGGGCCCGCCACCGCGACGCCGGATCGGATCCGGGAGCTCGTCGCGGCGGGAATGGACGTCGCCCGGCTGAACTTCAGCCACGGCAGCCGGGACGACCACAAGCGCGTCTACGAGATGGTCCGGTACGCCTCGGACGTGGAAGGCCGCGCCGTCGGGGTGCTCGCCGACCTGCAGGGCCCCAAGATCCGCCTCGGGCGCTTCGCGGCGGGGCCGACCGAGTGGCGTACCGGCGAAGAGGTGCGGATCACGGTCGAGGACGTGGCCGGCACCCACGACCGGGTCTCCACCACCTACTCCGGCCTGGCCAGCGACGCCCGGCCCGGCGACCGGCTGCTGGTCGACGACGGCAAGGTCGGCCTGCGTGTCGTCGAAGTCGACGGGCTCGACGTCGTCTGCAGGGTCACCGAGGGCGGCCCGGTCAGCGACAACAAGGGTCTCTCGCTGCCCGGGATGAGCGTCTCGGTCCCGGCGGTCAGCGACAAGGACGCCGCCGACCTGGAGTTCGCGCTGGACCTGCGGGTCGACGTGGTCGCGCTGTCGTTCGTGCGCAGCCCGGCCGACATCGACCAGGTCCACAAGATCATGGACAACAAGGGTGCCCGGCTGCCGGTCATCGCCAAGCTGGAGAAGCCCGAGGCCGTCGACAACCTCGAGGCCATCGTGCTGGCCTTCGACGGGGTCATGGTCGCCCGCGGGGACCTGGGCGTCGAGCTGCCGCTGCAGAACGTACCGCTGGTGCAGAAGCGGGCCATCCAGATCGCCCGCGAGAACGCCAAGCCGGTGATCGTGGCCACCCAGATGCTCGACTCGATGATCACGAACTCGCGGCCGACCCGCGCCGAGGCGTCCGACGTCGCCAACGCGGTGCTGGACGGCACGGACGCGCTGATGCTGTCCGGCGAGACCAGTGTCGGGCGCTACCCGATCAAGTCGGTGCGCACGATGGCGGAGATCGTCGAGGCCGTCGAGGCGGGCCCGGCCTCCGTGCCGCCGCTCAACCACGTGCCGCGGACCAAGCGCGGCGTGCTGTCCTACGCCGCCCGTGACATCGGGGAGCGGCTCTCGGCCCGCGCGCTGGTCGCGTTCACGCAGTCCGGGGACACCGTGCGCCGGCTGGCCCGGCTGCACACCCGGCTGCCGCTGCTGGCCTTCACCCCGACCCCGGAGGTGCGCAGCCAGCTCGCGATGACCTGGGGCACCGAGACGTTCCTGGTCGACCGGGTGGAGTCCACCGACGCCATGGTCCGCCAGGTCGACGCGGCGATGCTGTCCCTGGACCGGTTCCAGCCCGGTGACCTGGTCGTCATCGTGGCCGGTTCGCCGCCCGGCACCATCGGTTCCACGAACCTCATCCGGGTGCACCGGCTGGGCGAGGAGGACCACGCCTGATCCGGGCCACCTGACACAATCCCGGCGTGACTCCTCGTACCTCTGCTGCGTCGTCGGAGCCCGAGCTCGCCGCCGACGGCGTGCCGCGCGGTCAGGCGGTCCTCGACGAGCTGGTCGAGCTGCTCGACCTGGAACAGCTCGAGGTCAACCTGTTCCGCGGCGTCAGCCCGCCGCAGCGCACCACCCGGGTGTTCGGCGGCCAGGTCGCGGGGCAGGCGCTGGTCGCGGCGGGGCGGACGGTCCCCGCGGACCGCGAGGTGCACTCGTTGCACGCGTACTTCATCCGCCCCGGGGACCCGCGGGTGCCGATCGTCTACGAGAGCGAGCGGGTGCGCGACGGCCGGTCGTTCACCACCCGCCGGGTGCTCGCCATCCAGCACGGCGAGGCGATCTTCTCGCTGTCGGCGTCGTTCCAGCTCGTACAGGAGGGCCTGGAGCACTCCCAGCCGATGCCACCCGGCGTCCCGGACCCGGAGTCGCTGCCCGACCTGGGCCGGCGGATCGTCGACGGCGGGGAGGGCGGCTGGCTGGCCGACATCCCCCGGCCGCTGGACATCCGGCTGGTCGACGAGCCGGTCTGGTCCTCCAAGCGGCCCGGCGCCTCGGACGATCCGATCCGGGTGTGGATGCGTGCTGACGGAACGCTGCCCGAGGACCGGCTGCTGCACGTCTGCCTGCTCACCTACGCCAGCGACCTGACGCTGCTCGGCTCCGTGGTGGCCCGCCACGACGTGCGCTCCACCGAGGTGCAGATGGCGAGCCTGGACCACGCGATGTGGTTCCACCAGCCGTTCCGGGCCGACGAGTGGCTGCTCTACCAGTGCTTCTCGCCGTCCGCGTCCGGCGGGCGCGGCCTGGCCACCGGGCGGTTCTACACCACCGACGGCCGGCTGGTCGCGAGCACGATGCAGGAGGGCCTGGTGCGGCTGCCGCGCGGGCAGGCATAGCCGCCTCGCCCGCGCAGCGGCGGGCGGTGGCCCCGGTCGTGCCGGGGCCACCGCCCGTGGCTCAGCGGCGCACCTCGACGGTGGTGCGCATCCAGGGGTGGATGAGGCACTCGAACAGGTGCGTGCCGGGACTCAGGTCCTCGAGGGTCAGGGAGCCGCCGGGCGGGACGAACGTCGGTCCTGGGTCACCGTCGAATCGGGCAGGGTTGGCCTGCTCCTTCTTCGGAAGCGCGGCGTTGAGCGGTGGCACGATGCCGGCGCCGAAATTGGCCACCTCGGTGAACGAGTGCACCTCGCCGCCGGTGTTCGTCACGTGGACGTGCTCACCGGAGTGGATCGTCGTCTCGCGGCGGTCGTTGCGCCACGCGTGGTGCCCGCCGTCCTTCGGGTTGAGCTTCTCGCTGAACTTCTGGAACGTCACGTTGCCGTCGCCGACGCAGACCTCGTCCTGCAGAGCTGCGTTGAACGACTTCCTCTCGCACTTGTCCTGCATCTCCACGGATCTCCCCCCGTCCGCGGCGGCCGCTGGGGCGACCAGCACGGTGGGGATCAGGCCGGCGGCCGCAGCGGCCAGCACCCCCACCGTCCACCGGAGGCTCCGGGATCTCCTCGGAGATCGGTTCCGTTCGGGCCGAAGGTCCATCTGAGTTCCCTCTCTGCTGACAGGCCGCGTGCGCTCGATGCGCTCCCCTGATGCGTCGGCGTTCCCTGTCCCGGGCCGTGGGCGGGACGAGAGTGCGGGCGACAGTGACATGGCCGACTCTTCGGTCGCTACGCCCAAAATTGGCGTAACCGGGCACGATGTCCCCGGACGGGGCCGAGGGGTGCCCGCTGCGCGGCGGCGTCTCGAACGCCGTCGACACATCCAGCTGCGGGGCGGGGAGCCGCCTGGTAGGAAAGTGAGCATGTCGCCCGGATCGCCGCCCCTCGTGCGGCGCCGGTACGTCGACTTCCGCCGGGTGTGCACCTGCCGCTGTCCGGGCTCGCGCTGAGTTCCCAGACCCCGCACCGAGCTCCCCGAGAGGCCACCCATGTCCACCGCCGAGACCGTTCGGTCCAGCGACCGCGACCAGGCATTGCGCGCGATCGTCGAGGCCACCTCCGCGGCGATCGCCGACGATCCCGACAAGGCACATGCGCGGTTCGGCGCCACCGGGGCGGGCGGCGACGGCCTGCGCACCGAGATCCGCATCGGCGGGCACACCGTGCTCGTGGACGAGCCGCCGGCCCTCGGCGGCGACGGAGCGGCCCCCAACCCGGTGGAGAACGCGTTGGCCGGGCTGCTGTCCTGCCAGGTCGTCACCTACCGGTTCTGGGCGGCGAAGCTCGGCATCCCGCTCGACGGCGTCCGGATCGACGTCGAGGGTGATCTCGACGTCCGCGGGTTCTTCGGTCTCGACTCCGCGGTGCGCCCGGGATTCGCCGAGGTCCGGCTGCGGGTGACCCTCGACGGGCCGGCCGCCCGGGAGCGGTACCGCGAGCTGGCCGCGGCGGTCGACCAGCACTGCCCGGTGCTCGACCTGTTCCGCAACGCCACGCCCGTCAGCACGCGGCTCGTCACGGGGGAGGCAGGATGAGGGCATGAGCGAGACACCCCAGCAGGACCGGAACTGGGGGTTCCGGACGCGCGCCGTGCACGCGGGGGCGGTGCCCGATGCGGCGACCGGCGCCCGGGCGGTGCCGATCTACCAGTCGACGAGCTTCGTCTTCGAGGACACCACGGATGCGGCCAGCCTGTTCGCGCTGCAGAAGTACGGACTGATCTACAGCCGCATCGCGAACCCGACCGTGTCCGCGCTGGAGGAGCGCCTCGCCAGCCTCGACGGCGGGATCGGTGCGGTGGCGACGTCGAGCGGGCAGGCCGCCGAGTTCCTGACCTTCGCGTGCCTCGCCGGGGCCGGCGACCACATCGTCGCCGCGGCCGGGCTCTACGGCGGCACGATCACCCAGCTCGACGTGACGTTGCGCCGGTTCGGGGTCGAGACCACGTTCGTCGGCGGGGGAGACCCGGCCGACTACGCCGCCGCGATCACCGACCGGACGAAGCTGGTGTTCGCCGAGGTCGTCTCCAACCCGTCGGGCGCGGTGGCCGACATCGCCGGGCTGGCCGACGTCGCGCACGCCGCGGGGCTGCCGCTGATCATCGACGCGACGCTCGCCACGCCGTATCTGTGCCGTCCGATCGAGCACGGCGCCGACATCGTGATCCACTCCGCGACGAAGTTCCTCGGTGGGCACGGCACCACGCTGGGCGGGGTGGTGATCGAGTCGGGCCGGTTCGACTGGGGCAACGGCCGCTTCCCGCAGATGACCGAGCCGATCCCGTCCTACGGCGGGCTGAACTGGTGGGGCAACTTCCAGGAGTTCGGCTTCCTCACCAAACTGCGCGCCGAGCAGCTGCGCGACGTCGGCGCCTCGCTGTCGGCGCACTCGGCGTTCCTGCTGATCCAGGGCGTGGAGACGCTGCCGCAGCGGATGGAGGCGCACGTGGCCAACGCGCGAGCAGTCGCGGAGTGGCTCGACGCCGACCCGCGGGTGGCGTACGTGAACTGGGCCGGGTTGCCCGGCCACCCCGACCACGAGCGGGCCGCGAAGTACCTGCCGCTCGGCCCGGGTGCGGTGTTCTCGTTCGGAGTGAAGGGCGGCCGGGCGGCCGGGCAACGGTTCATCGAGTCGGTGCAGCTGTGCAGCCATCTGGCGAACGTCGGCGACGCCCGTACCCTCGTGCTGCACCCGGGCTCGACGACCCACCAGCAGCTCACCGACGAGCAGCTGCGCAACGCCGGCGTCCCGGAGGACCTGGTGCGCATCAGCGTCGGCCTGGAGGACGCCGACGACATCCTGTGGGACCTCGACCAGGCGCTCGCCGTCGCCGTGAAGGACCTGTCGTGACCGCTGTGACCTGGGAGAACCCGTCGGCGACGCGGCGCAGGCAGATCCTGCACGCGACCCGCACCGTCGCGATGGTCGGCGCGTCGCCGAACCCGGCACGGGCCAGCAACTTCGTCGCCACGTACCTGCTGTCCAGCACCGACTACGACGTGTACTTCGTCAACCCGAACGCCGAGGAGGTCCTCGGCAGGCCGGTGTACAAGTCCCTGGCCGATCTCCCGGTCGTGCCCGACCTGGTCGACGTGTTCCGCCGTCAGCAGGACCTGCCGGACGTGCTCGACGAGGTCCTTGCGCTGCCCACGGGTGTCAGCACGTTCTGGCTGCAGTTCGGGTTGTTCGACGCCGACGTGGCGCGGCGCGCGGAGACCGCCGGGATCGAGGTCGTCATGGACCGCTGCCTGAAGGTCGAGCACGCCCGGTTCCACGGCGGGCTGCACCTCGCGGGCTTCGACACCGGCGTGATCAGTTCCCGTCGGCGGAGCCGATGAGCGCCGCGGGGCGGCGCCGATGACGGCGGTTCTGCCGGTCAGCGGAGCGTGGCGGGAGGGGGATCCGGCGGGGGAGCGGCGCTTCCTCGACGTGCCCGGGCCGCTGGAACTCGAACTCGGCGGTGTGCTCCCCGGCTACACGCTGGCCTACGAGACGTGGGGAACGCTCTCCTCCGCCCGGGACAACGCGGTGCTGGTGCTGCACGCGCTGTCCGGCGACAGCCACGTCGTCGGTCCGGCCGGCCCCGGGCATCCGACCGCGGGCTGGTGGGCCGGCGTCGTGGGGCCGGGCCTGGGCATCGACACGGACCGCTTCTTCGTGGTGTGCGCCAACGTGATCGGTGGCTGCCAGGGGTCGACCGGGCCGTCCTCGGCTGCTCCGGACGGGCTTGCCTGGGGCAGTCGCTGGCCGGCCACGACGATCCGCGACCAGGTGGCCGCGGAGGTGCCGCTGGCCGATGCGCTCGGGATCGACGCGTGGGCGGCCGTCGTCGGCGGCTCGATGGGCGGGATGCGGGCGCTGGAGTGGGCGGTGTCGTACCCGTCGCGGGTGGCGCGCGTCGTGGTGCTCGCCGCGGCCGCCGAGGCCAGTGCCGACCAGGTGGGGCTGTGCCGCATCCAGATCGACGCCGTGCGCGCCGACCCGCACTGGCACGGCGGCGACTACTACCACCGCGAGCAGGGCCCGGACGCCGGGCTGGGTATCGCGCGGCGGATCGCGCACCTGAGCTACCGAACCGCCGAAGAGGTCGACGTGCGGTTCGGCCGCTCCGCCCAGGACGGGCGGGATCCGTTGCGCGGCGGGCTGTTCGCCGTGGAGTCCTATCTGGAGCATGCCGCGGAGGGGCTGCTCGCACGGTTCGACGCGGGCAGCTACGTGGCGCTCAACCAGGCCATGAACAGCCACGAGATCGGGCGTGGCCGCGGCGGCACCGCGGCGGCGCTGGCCCGGGTCACCGCCCGGCCGACGGTCGTCGGGGTGGACACGGACCGGCTGTACCCGCTGCGCCAGCAGGCTGCGCTCGCGGGCGCGTTCGGGGTGTCGCTGGACGTGGTGCGATCCGAGCGCGGGCACGACGGGTTCCTGGTGGAGCCCGATCAGGTCAACGCGGTGCTGGCGCGGGCGTTGCGCGACTGACTCACACGACGTTCATGACCGCCCGCAGCACCCAGAACAGCGGCGCCGCGACCAGCACGAGCAGCCAGAACGGCCAGCCGCGGCGGCGTGCGATCAGCCAGGTGATCAGCGCCCCGGCCAGGGTGGACACGGCCAGCCGGCCGGCGAACACCGCGGCGGCCTCCGTCGACGGCGGTGGGCCCATGACCAGCAGCACGAGCAGCAGGTTCACCGCCGCCCAGACCGCCGTGGCGCCGAGGGCGCGGCCGTACCCGGTGCGCGCCGGTGGCTCCCCGACCGGGGCCGGCGGGTGCTCGGGTTGCGCCGGGTAGGGCGGGGCGCCGGGCAGCGGGGCGTGCGGCGGCAGGATGTCGGGCAGTGGGGTGTACCCGGGGCCGCCCCGCCAGGAGAAGCGCGGCTCCTCGGGCGGGACGGTGGGGTCTGCCGGCGAGGTGTCGGCGGTGCCTGCGGTCGCCGGTCCGGCGTCGCCCGCCGGCGGACGCGTCGGGTCCGCGCCGGCACCCGCAACGAACTCCGGACCGGCACCGGCGGGGCCGGTGCCGGCACCCGCAACGAACTCCGGACCGGCACCGGCGGGGCCGGTGCCGGCACCCGCAACGAACTCCGGACCGGCACCGGCGGGGCCGGGCGACCCGGTCGGATCGCGCGGAGGCTGCTCCCGGTCGGCCATGACGACCCACCCTAACCCCGCCGAGCCCGACCGGCGGCCTGCCCGCGCACCCGAGAACACCTGAGCGGCCGCCGCCACGCATCAGGGCCGGTGGTGTGTGGGCACCGCCGGCCGGCCGTAGGTGAGCCGCCGCAGCAGCACCTCGGCCGGGCCGCGGTGCCCCGCCCGGTCCATCGCGGCCGCGGCCGGCAGGCTCAGCAGCCACGCGCCGAGCCCGATCAGCGCCACCTGCCACAACGACAGCGCCCGGCCCAGCCCGAGCGTCCACGCCGGCAGCAGCGCGACGAACACCACCGACTGGGCGAGATAGCAGGTCAGCGACCGCCGCCCGCAGGCCTGCAACGCACCGGCCACCGGGCCGCGGGTCTCCCGGGCGGTGAGCCGGATCGCCAGCAGCCCGAACAGCGCCGCGTAACCCAGGCCGCCGGCATACCCGCTGACCGCGTGCACGGCGCCGGCGAGGAGCAGGGCGCCGGTCGGCGGGCCGGTCCACACCCCGGCCGCGATCAGTGCCAGCGGGGTGCCGCCCAGCACGGCCCCCACGAGGCCGCCGACCGCGACCCGGGTGAGCAGCAGGCGGTGCCGCTCCGGCTCGTCGAGCAGCCCGCGCCGCGCGGCCCACGCCCCGAGCGCGACGGCCGCGAACACCCCGGCGGCCTGTGCGAGCAGACCGCCCCCGACCCACTCGCCCAGCCGGACGCCGAGCGCCGGGAGCGGGTCGGCGACCGCCGTCGAGGCGAGGAACGACTGCGGGGTGCCCGGCAGCGGCAGTGCGCTCCCGAGCCCGAAGAGCGCCGCCACCCCGAGCCCGATCGCGGCCACCGTGATCAACGTGACGGCGGTTCCCGCGACGAGGACCCCCGCGAGCAGCACGGCCAGTAGGCCGTAGGCGCCGACGATGTCGCCGGACCACAGCAGCGCCCCGTGAGCGGCGCCGACCAGCACCATCCACGCCCCGCGCCGGCGCACGAGCCGGGCCACCGCCCGCGCGTCGGCGCCGGCCGCGGCGCGCCGCCCCGCGAGCTGACCCACGCCGTAGCCGAACAGCAGCCCGAACAGCGGGTACGCCCGTCCGTCGACCAGCGTCAACTGCCCCGCGGCGACCACCCGATCCGCCCCGGCGAGATCGCGCGGGTAGCCGCGGACGCCGACCGGGGAGCCGAACAGGAACAGGTGCACGTTGGCCAGCGCGATGAGCAGCAGCATCCCGCCGCGGGCGAGGTCGGGCGCGAGGGCGCGGGCGGCGGTCGGGATGGCGCCGGGGTCGGCCGGCGGGCCGGCGGAGATCACGGCGTACAGCGTAAGCGGGACGAATCACCGAACCGCCCGATCGACCGAACGGCCTGGTCGTCACCCGTTCTGTGCAGGTGGGCGTGCACGTGATCCCCGTCGCGGCGCTCCCGAGCCGTGGGGACTAGCCTTCGGGCGTGTCTACCCCACCTGTCACCGTTACCGTCACCGGAGCCGCTGGCCAGATCGGTTACGCGCTGCTCTTCCGGATCGCCTCCGGGCAGCTGCTGGGGCCCGACACCCCGGTCCGGCTGCGCCTGCTGGAGATCCCGCAGGCTGTGAAGGCCGCTGAGGGCACCGCGATGGAGCTCGACGACTGTGCCTTCCCGCTGCTGTCGGGCATCGAGATCACCGACGACGCGAACGCCGCCTTCGACGGTGCCAACGTCGCCCTGCTCGTCGGCGCCCGCCCGCGCACCAAGGGCATGGAGCGGGGTGATCTGCTGGAGGCCAACGGCGGCATCTTCGCGCCGCAGGGTCGTGCGATCAACGCCGGGGCCGCGGACGACATCCGCGTCCTCGTGGTCGGCAACCCGGCCAACACCAACGCGCTCATCGCGCAGGCCGCGGCCCCGGACGTGCCCGCCGAGCGGTTCACCGCGATGACCCGGCTCGACCACAACCGGGCCCTCGCTCAGCTGTCCCAGAAGCTCTCGGTCCCGCTGACCGAGATCAAGAAGATGACGATCTGGGGCAACCACTCGGCCACCCAGTACCCCGACCTCTTCCACGCCGAGGTCGGCGGAAAGGTCGCCGCCGAGCAGGTCGACGACGCCTGGCTGCGCGACGAGTTCATCCCGACCGTGGCCAAGCGCGGCGCCGCGATCATCGAGGCCCGCGGCGCGTCCTCGGCGGCGTCGGCGGCCAACGCGGCCATCGACCACGTCCACGACTGGGTCAACGGCACCCCCGAGGGCGACTGGACCTCGGCCGCGATCCCGTCCGACGGCTCCTACGGCATCCCCGAGGGCGTCATCTCGTCGTTCCCGGTGGTGTCGACGAACGGCACGTGGGAGATCGTCCAGGGCCTGGAGATCGACGCCTTCTCCCGCGAGAAGATCGACGCGAGCGTCGCGGAACTCATCGAGGAGCGCGAGGCCGTCAAGGCCCTCGGCCTGCTCTGACC
>NZ_JAAXLA010000077.1 GCF_012911935.1 Pseudonocardia acidicola
GGCGGCCGCACCGCCGGCCAGCACCAGCAGCGACACCTCGGTGGCGGTGTCGAAGCCCAGCCCGAACAGGAAGCCGACCGGGTACATGTGCCGGGGCTTGCCGACCGTACGCATGACACGGCCGAGCGCCACGCGACATGCGCGTCCGGGCGCACCAGTACACAACCGTCCTCGCCGACCTCGCGGATCCGGGCCCAGTCGTCGTACAGGTCGATGTACTCGCGGCCCGGGCCGATCACGTGCGCGGCGATCTCGATGTCCAGCTTCTCCGCGACCGCGGCGGCGGCGTCCGCCCAGGCCTCACCCGCGATGCCGGTGAGCAGGCAGAACCGGCCCTTCCCGGCGAGATCGTGGGTGCTCACCCTGCGCCCGTCCCGGCCCACCCAGACGTGCGGCAGCCGCGCGCCCGGCCAGGTGGTGGGGTGGTGGTACAGCTCCGGGTCGCGGGTGTACGCCGGTTCCGGCGTGCCGTCGCCGACGATCGCGCCGGAGGCGTAGCGCTGGCCCAGCTCCACGCCGTGCGCGTTGAACTCGTAGTTCTTCAGCTCCAGGGCCTCGCGCAGCATGGCCCGCTTCCGCGCGGCCTCCGGGGTGCCGTCCGCGCGGGCGGCGATGCGGTGGCGCATCTGTTCGGGGTCGGCCTCACCGGTGAGCCCGAGCGCCTCGAAGATCGGCCCGAACTCCTCGATGGACTTGTTGGCGCGCAGCACGATCTGCTTGCCGACAGGTGCGCGCTCGGCGTCGTAGGAGTCGAGCAGGCCCTCCCCGGCGCTGCCGCGCAGCACGTAGGCGAGCTTCCAGGCCAGGTTGTAGGCGTCCTGGATCGAGGTGTTGGAGCCCAGCCCGTTCGACGGCGGGTGCCGGTGCACCGCGTCGCCCGCGCAGAAGACCCGGCCCGCGCGGTAACGGGTGGCGTACATCCGGTTGACGCCCCACAGCGACGTCGAGCGGATCGTCACCGGGATCGTGTCGTCGCCGACCAGTTCGTGCACGATGCGGGTCGCCATCTCGTCGTCGACCTCGGGCGGCGGCTGGTCGATGTCGTAGCCCCAGATCGCCATCCACTCGTTCCACGGCCGGACCATGCGCACCACGCCCATGCCGATGCCGCCGACGTCGGAGCCGGGCTGCAGCACCCAGTACAGGACGCTGGGCCGGTGCTCGACGAAGCGGGAGAGGTCGGCGTGGAAGACGATGTTCATGCTGCCCGCGAGGTCCATCTCGCCCTCGAACGGAAGCCCGACGTCGGCGGCGACCTGGCTGCGCCCGCCGTCGGCGCCGATGACGTACTTGGCCCGGATCCGGAACTCGGCCCCGGTGACCCGGTCGCGCACCTGCACGGTGACGCCGTCGGCGTCCTGGGTCAGTCCGACGTACTCGGTGTCGAAGCGGATCCGGCTGCCCCGCGACGCGGCGTGCCCGACGATGATCGGCTCCAGCAGCGTCTGCGGGATGTCGCAGTTCGGCGACGGGCTGGCCTGCACGTAGTCGGCCTCCCGGGCCGGGTGGGTGCCCCACGTGCGAACGCGGCCGATCTCGTCGCCGGCCAGGCTGGTGCAGAACACCGTCTCGCCCATCAGGTGGTGCGGGGTGCCCTGGGCGAGGACGTCGTCGGAGATGCCCAGATCCCGGAAGATCTCGACGGTGCGCTGGTTGGTGATGTGCGCGCGGGGCGTGTTGGCCGTCCAGCGGTACTTCGTGATGACCAGGTGATGCACCCCGAGGGTGGCCAGCGCGAGGGCCGCGGCGCCGCCGGCGGGCCCGCTGCCGATCACGAGGACGTCGGTCTCGAGATCGCCCTCGGCGGTGGTGCCCAACCGGGCCTCCGGGGCGTTCTCGAGGTCGGCACCCGATGCGGCATCGGCACTGCTGGTCATTCATTCTCCTTCTGCTGGGTGGCGAGAACGATGTCGAACGTGACGCGGGCCCAGGGCCCGTCCTGCTGCGAGCCGTCCGGGGCGGTGCCCGGGGGCTCGGTGACGACGTCGACGACGAGGCTGTCCTTGACGCCGAACACGACGTCACGGTCGAGATAGGGGTCGCCGGCCACGAAGATGTGCGTGATCAGGGTCCGGTAGCCGGGGGCGTCGACCTTGAAGTGCAGGTGCGCCGGCCGCATCGCGCCGCGCCCGGCAGCGGTGAGCAGTTCGCCGACCGGGCCGTCCTGCGGGACCGGGTAGGGCGACGGCTGCACCGACCAGAACCGGTACTCGCCCTCGTCACCGGCGCGCAGCCAGCCGCGCCCCGCGGAGCGGTCGCCCTCGTACTGCACGTCGTAGAAGCCGTCCTCGTCGGCCTCCCACACCTCGATGCGGGCGCCCGGCACCGGCGTCCCGTCGGTCGACCGCACGGTTCCCGCGACGTAGCACGGGGTGCCCTTGGCGCCGCGGGCGATGTCGCCGCCGAGCGGTACCTCCGGCGCTCCCTCGACGAAGAACGGGCCGAACACCGTGGACTCGGTCGCCCCGGCCGACGCCGGGGCGTTGATGCCGACGGTGAGCATGGACAGCCCGAGCACGTCCGAGAGCAGGATGAACTCCTGCCGCTTGTCGGTGGTGATGTGCCCGGTGCGGGTCAGGAACTCGATGCCCTGCTCCCACTCGGCCTGGGTGAGCCGGACCTCGCGGGCGAACGAGTGCAGGTGCCGCACCAGGCTCTGCATGACCTCGCGGTAGCGCACGGACGCGCTGGCGTCGAAGCTCGCGACCGCCTCGTCGGTGACCGCCTGTTCCCGCGCGGTGAGTTCCTTGGTCTCCTGGTCGGGATCCACGCTCATGGTTGCTCCTCTTCCGTCGTCCCGGGCTCGCCGGCCCACGCCGCCCGGAGCAGTCCCCGCAGCGCTGCGGCGTCCACCGGGACCGGATTGTCGGCCGGAACGGTCGCGGCCACCAACGCGACCGCCTCGTCGATCTGGTCCTCGCGCATGCCGAGCTCGCGCAGCCCGCGGGGGATGCCCAGCTGCGTCCCGAGGGCCCGCAGCGCGTGGACCGGGTCGCCCCCGCCCAGGGCTCGGCCGATCCGGCGGGCGGCGTCGGGTGCACCCGGGGCGTTGAACGCGAGCACGTGGGGGAGCACCACCGCGTGCGTGGCTGCGTGCGGCAGGTCGAAGGCGCCGCCGAGGACGTGGCAGATCGTGTGGTGCAGGCCGGTGCCGGCGCCGGCCAGCGCCACCCCGGCGAGGTAGGAGCCGTAGAGCACCTCGGAGCGCGCCTCGAGATCGTCCCCGCAGGCGACGACGGCGGGCAGCCCCGTGGCCAGCGCGCGGATGCCCTCCTCGGCGACCAGCGAGCTGATCGGGTTGCGCCGCGGCGCCCAGAACGCCTCGACGCAGTGCGCCATCGCGTTCAGCCCGCTGGTCGCGGACAGATCCGCCGGCAGCGTGAGCGTCAGCTCCGGGTCGTAGACGACCGCGCGGGGCAGCACGACCGGGTCGGTCCCCGTCGTCTTGCGGCCGTTCTCGGTGAGTCCCCACAGCGGCGTGACCTCGGATCCCGCATAGGTGGTGGGCACGGCGACGACCGGCAGCCCCGTGGTCAGCGCGATGGCCTTCGCCGTGCCGGTCGTCGACCCCCCGCCGACGGCCAGCACGGCGTCCGCGCCCACCGACGCGGCCAGTTCGCGGGCCTGCTGCGCCACCGCCACCGGAACGTGCTGGCGGACACCGGTGAACGTGGCGACGACGCGGTTCGCGAACGGTGCGACCAGCTCATCGACCAGCGGCCGCTCGCGTTCGGTGGCGACCAGCAGGATCCGGGTGGCGCCGAGTCGATCGAACTCCCCGGACAGCCGGGTGTGCGCCGCGCCGGCACCGAACACCGCGCGAGCGGGCAGGGCCTGATACTCGAAGTCGTGCACCGGGCCTCCAGCGGCGTCACTCGGCGTGGGGAGCAGTTCACCCTTGTGCACATCCAACCAAATGTCCACTACGCATCGCGACTGGTAGCCATACGCTGAGTTATCGATCTGGGGCAGCTCCGCAACGTCGTCACCGTGGCGAGGGGCGTTCGGTGACCCGGGCCGCCGCCCGGCTGCACCTGACCCAGCCGCCGCTGCGCGCCGAAATCGCCCGCCTCGAGCACGAGCTCGGCGTTGCGCCGCTCATCCGGCACCGGCGCGGCGGCGACCTGACCGGGGCGGGCCGGCACCTGCTCACGCACGCCCGCACGCTGCTCGCCGATGTCGAGGCCGTGGTCCGGCGTGAGCCCCTCGTCGCGGTGCTGCGGCTCGCGCCGGCCACCCCGGAGCCGGATGCCCCGGGTCCGCAGGTGGCCCGGCGGCGGCCGGGCCGATCAGCCGGCGATCGGCTCAGGGCTGCACGACCTGACCGTTCGACACCGTGACCGCGACCGCAGCCAGGGGCGCGGAGGCCGGGCCGTGGACGACCGCGCCGGTCGCCGCGGTGTAGACCGAACCGTGACACGGGCAGTTCAGCCGTGCGCCGGCGGGGGCCACCGTGCAGCCCATGTGCGTGCAGATCGCGCTGTGGGCGACCGCGGAGTCGGGCCCGGTCCGGGTGACGATCAGCTTCTGCCCGCCGGCGCCGGTCGCCGACACCGACTGCCCGACCGGAATGCCGGCCAGAGCGACCAGCCGGGTCCCCGCGGGTGCGGCCAGAGCGGTCGCGGGTGCTTCCGCCGCGCTCGGGGCAGCCGCCGGCGGCGGCGATGCCGGGGCGGCACTCCCGGCAGCTGCCGGCGGTGGCCCGGCGGGGGCGTTGGCGCCCGGGCCGGCGCTCGGGGCCTGCGACGGTGCGGACCCACACCCGGCGAGGGTGAGTGTGGCGAGTCCGGCTGTCGCGGCTCCGGTGACCAGCATCGAGCGCCGGGTCAACCTGCCGTCGGTGTTCGGTGCCGTCTCGTCCGGGGCCGCCCCGGGGCAGCGGCCATCTCGCGCCGTTGTCATCGAATCCCCCCACGTCGTCGAGACCCAACGGGTCCGCAACGAGGCAAACATCGGGCCTCCACCGGGGCAAGCGACCAATCGGACGCCCGGAATGTCCGCGGTCGGGCTCCCTGTCCCGTGCAGGGGTCAGGTGACGTAGCGACAATCCCGGCACACTGCTCCGGTCGGCGCTTGCCATCCGGTGCGGTCGGTGCGGTCCGCAGAACTCTTCCGGCTCGACCAGAACATCGAGCCGGCCGGGTGGGCGGCGCCGGCCCTGGTCCTACCCAGCGCGCTGCTGCACGTCGAAGGCCTCCGGCCGGCCGTCGACAGTCGCCTCGACCCGGAACGTCCACATCCCCGGTGGGAGTTCGGGGGTGTAGGCGACGAAGTGACCGTTGCCGAGGCGGACCGGCCGCAACGGGCGCCGGTCGTGATCGAGCACAGCGGTGATGGCGGGATCGGCGGCGCCGGCCTCGGCGCCGCCCGGGGTGTCGTAGAAGTACAGGTGGAACGTGTCGAGGCCGCCCTGTGCGCTCAGCGACACCTCGGCCAGCCGGCCGTCGGCCAGGGGCACCCGGGAGAGCGTGGGCACGCCGGGCAGCAGTGGTTGATCACGGGCCGGCGAGACGACCTGGGCCACCAGCGTGGCGCCGGCGAAGAGCAGGACCGGCAGCGCGGTGGAGAAGCCGAAACCGCGGGCACGGGCCGCGGGCGTGACCGGTCGGATCCCGTCGATGCCCCGGCGGCCGATGCGCAGCAGGCGCAGGCTGTTCAACACGACGATGAGGCTCGACAGGCCCATCGCGACGGCGGCGACGAGCGGATCGAGCAGCCCGGATGCGGCCAGCGGCAGCGCGGAGATGTTGTATCCCATCGCCCAGCCGAAGTTCTGCATGATCACGGCCACGGTGGCGCCGGCGGCCCCGACCGCGGCCGGGGCCCCTCGCAGGTCGTTGCCCAGCAAGGCGACCTGGCTGGTGGTGAGCGCCGCCTCCGTCCCACTGCCGATGGCACAGCCGACGTCGGCGGCCGCGAGCGCGGGCGCGTCGTTGACGCCGTCGCCGACCATCATCACGTGCCGGCCCTGTCCGGCCAGGGCCTGCACGGCGCCGACCTTGTCGGCGGGCCGCAGATCGCTGTGGGTCTCGTCGATCCCCACCGCCCGGCCGACGGCCTCGACCGACGGGGCGCTGTCGCCGCTGAGGACGGCCAGCCGCGTCCCCGACTCCCGCAGCGCCGCCATCGCCGCCGCGGCTTCCGGGCGGACCGGGTTGGTGACCGCGATGGCGCCGACCAGCGTCCCGTCGCGCTCGACCCACACCACGGTGTCGCCTCGGGACCGGTACGCGGACACGGCCCCCGCCATCGGCTCCGGGAGCGTCCGGGCGTCCGGCCGGATGACCCGCACCGGGTGGTCGTCGACCACACCGGACACGCCGCCACCGGGGAGGACCCGGCTCCGCGCCGCCGCGTGCTGCGGCGGACCTGCCGCGCAGATGGCGCGCGCGATGGGGTGGTCACTCTCGGCCTCCACCGCGGCCGCGAGTGCCAGGACCTCGGCCGTGGTCACGCCGGGTGCCGCGATGACCGCGCTCACCGACGCGGACCGCTCGGTCAGGGTGCCGGTCTTGTCGACCACCACGGTGTCGACCTTCGCCAGTCGTTCCAGTGCGTCACCGCTGCGGATCAGGATGCCGAGCGCCGAGGCCCGGCCGAGCCCGACCATCGTCGCGACCGGGGCCGCCAGGCCCATGGCGCACGGGCACGCCACGAGCAGGACCGCGACGCCGCTGAGGACCCCCTTTCCGAGGTCGCCGCCCACCCACCACCAGCCGAGGAGGGCCAGGGCCGCGACGGCCAGCACAGCCGGGACGAAGATCCCGCTGATGCGATCGGCGATCCGTTGCAGCTGGGGCTTGTCCCGCTGTGCCTGATCGACCAGTCGCTGCAGCCCGGCCAGCACGGATTCCGCGGCGATCGCGGTGACCCGGACGACGAGCACCCCGCCGCCGTTGCGGGTGCCGCCGGTCACGGGATCACCCGGACGGCGATCGACCGGTAGCGGCTCCCCGGTGAGCATGGACTCGTCGACCGCCGACCCGCCGGCGACAACGACGCCGTCGAGCGGAACGGCCTCCGCGGCCCGCACCCGGACCAGGGCGCCGACGGGGACGCTCTCGGGCGCGACGAGCTCGCCGTGTTCGTCAGCGGGTTCGGTCACCAGGCGCGCCGTCGGTGGTCGCAGGGCCAGCAGCGAGTGCATGGCGTCGGTGGCGCGGTCCCGGGCCCGGGTCTCGATCCACCGTCCCGACGCCAGCACGGCGACGATGATCGGCGCCATCACCCCGTGCAGGTCCGCCGCGACCGAGCCACCACCGCCGAGGTGGACGTGCCGCCCACCCAGCGCGACGGCCTCGACGGCGCTCACGGCCAGCGCCGAGGTCGTCCCGAGCGCGATGAGGGTGTCCATGTTGGTGGCTCCACGGCGGGCCAGCCGCACGCTGTTGCGCAGGAACGGCCAACCACCCACGAACACGACGGCCGCGGCCAGGAGGAGCACGGCCCACCCGGAGCGGACGCTCTGCGGAGCCAGGAACGCGACGGCGGCGGCCAGCAGGGCGAGCGGCCAGGACAGGGCGGCGCGCAGGCCCCACCGGTCGCACCGGCTCGCCGAGCCGCCCGCGGCGGCCCGCTGGTCGACCGGTTCGGCGGTGTAGCCGGCCTGCTCGACGGCGCGACACAGGTCGTCCACGCTGCAGGCGTCCGGGTCGTAGGCGACGTAGGCCGTCGCGGTGGCCAGGTTGACCGACGCGCTGGCGACGGCCGGGAGCTTTCGGAGTTTCCGCTGGGTGCGCACAGCACAGGAACTGCAGTGCATGCCGTCGATCGACAGCTCGGCCGTGGCGAGCCGGTGCGCGTCGGCTCCCAGCGGCTCGCGGGTCTGCACGTGTGCGCGTGCCATGCCGGACCAGGCCTCCCTCGGTCGCCGGCGCGGGCAGCTGATCGCCGCCGGATCCAGGCGGAAGGCGAGGTGCGAGCCTAGCCGGGGAGCTCGTCCCCGGACAGGCCGCGACGGGGTCCCGGTGGCGTGCCATCGGGACTACCCTCGCCTGATGCGGTTCCGCCGCCTCCCGGTGGCCGTGGCACTGGTCGTCCTGGTGACACTGCCGGCGGGCGCGTGCAGCACTCGGGCCGCCCCGGGGCCCGGAGGGCCGCCGCCGGCCGCGGCGACCCGCCCCCCGGCCTCCTCAGCCGCTCCGCTGCCCGCCGGTGCCGACCCCTCCGACATCTCGAGGATGGTGTGCGGCAAGGCGCAACCGGACATCGCTGCCGCGCTGGGGGTCACCCCGGTGCGGGTGGACACCCCGGCGTGGGTCGACCACGTGTACTCCTGCCGCTACGTGTACCCGACCGGCTCCTTCGTGGTCTCGGTGAAAGAGCTGTCGAGCTGGCCGGAGACGTTCGCCTACGTCGACGGGCTCGGGCAGCAGCTGGGGAACACCCGTGAGCTGCACGGGCTCGGCGAGGGCGCGTTCACCACGTCGAACGGCTCGGTCGTCGCCCGGAAGGACTGGAAGGTCCTACTCGTCGACGACAGCGCGTTGCCGGCGCAGTTCGGCTCGCCGCCCACGACTCCCGCGAGCACCGCCCTGATCGTCGCGAACGTCATCATGGGCTGTTGGGCGGGGGACTGAGGAGCGCAGGTGCGGCATCGCCGCCGGAGCACGACCGGTTCCCGGTGGCCGCCCGCGGCGTCAGTGGATCTGCAGTGCGGTGTAGTAGGTGCCCTCGTCGAAGTCGGAGGTGCGGACGGTGACCCCGAGCTGCCAGGCACCGGCGATCGGGACCTCGCCCGCAGCCCGGTAGCGCCCGGTCCCGTCGTGGGTCACCGGCAGTGGCAGCGGGCCGAGGTGCGCAGCGGGCAGGGTGAGCGCGACGTCGATCTCGGCGACGTCCACCGGCCGGCCGGCGGGGTCGCCGGTGGCGATCCGCACCACGTTCGGGCCGGTGCGGGCCGGGTCCACGGTGACCTGCAGGGTTCCGCTGCCGGCGGGCCCGCCGACGGCGTAGGCCTGCGTGCTGCTGACCGGGCCGGGCGGCGCTGCCGCCGCCGCGGCGGCGAGGGCGGTGCGACCCGGTTCCGCGTTGACCAGCGTCGCCGCGGCGGCCAGCACGAGGACCGCGATCGCGCTCTCGACCAGCACCGACCGGCGGAGCGCGAGCAGCGAGGCCACGCCGGGCACCGGCGGGGGAGCGGGGTCGGCGGGCCCGCGCCCGACGTCGGCCGGGACCGGTTCGGGGACCCGGCGCATCCGCTGCACCGATCGCCGGGACAGCGCCGCGACCCCGACCAGCGCGGCGAAGCCGGCCAGCTTGAGCAGCAACAGGCGGCCGTAGCCGGTCGTCGTGAACGCGGACCAGCTGCCCAGCTGGCGCCAGGTCTGGTACGCGCCGGTCGCGACGAGTACCCCGACGGCGGCCAGCGCGATCCGGGAGAAGCGCTCCACCGCGACGCGGGCGCCGTCCGATCGGCCGGCGCGGTCCGCAGCCCCCGGCCGCAACAGCACGGTCAGCACGGCGAGCCCGCCCAGCCACACCGCCATGGCCAGCAGGTGCGCCACGTCCACCGGCACGGCGAGCCAGGGCTGGATCCCGACCGCGGCGTGCCCGGCGAACGACCAGGTCGCGGCGAGGCCGACGGCCAGCGCGGCGCCGGCCACGACCAGGCCGCGCCGCGTCCGCGCCGTGGCCGTGGGCAGGTGGGTGACCAGCCGGCCGAGGTAGATCGCGGTCGCCACGAGGAGGAGCAGCCGCGCGACCAGTGCGGCGCCCAGCGGCAGGTCGAGGGTGCGCTCGACCATCCCGGGGTCCAGCGCGTGCGCCGGGCCGAGGCCGTAGCCGTAGGGCCCCTGCACCAGCAGGGTGGCCACCGTGGCCAGTACCAGCGACGCCCAACCGGCCTGGGCGGTCCGTCGCACGCAGGTGCGGGTGATCGCGGCGGGCCAGCAGGACAGGGCGAACGCCACGGTCCCGACCAGCACCGACAACGACATGTAGCCCACCGTGCGGACCACGGCGTAGAGCACCCCGAGCAGCGCGTCGCCGGCGGGCGGGGCCGGTGGCGCCGCCGAGGTCGCCGAGGGATGCCCCACGGAGAACACCAGGGCGCCCGTGACGGGGTGCGAGTCGGCGGAGATGACCCGCCAGGCCACCGTGTAGCTGCCGGAGCCCCCGCCCGCGCGCAGTGCCACCCCGACGCTCGCCCCGTTGCCGCCCGGGTGGTCGGCGTGCTCGTCGTCGATCCGGGTGCCGTCCGGCGCGAACACCCGGATCCCGTCGGGTGCCACCTGGACCGTCTCGCCGAACGTGAGGCTGACCCGGGCGGGCGCCGCGGCGAGCACGGCGCCCGAGCCCGGGTCGGTGGAGATCAGGACCGCGTGCGCCGAGGCGGTCCCGGCCAGGACCGGCAGCGCGAGCACGGCGAGCAGCAGCCCGGCCGCGCCGCGCCGCAGGATGCGACCGGTCCACCCCGGCGCCCGACGGTCGGTCATCTCAGACGGTGCCGCGACCCGTGCTGCCGATGCGCCGGCGCAGGGCCAGTCCGGCCAGTACCGCCGCGATCAGCGCCAGCACGACAGCGACGACGGCCAGCACGAGCGCCGCGGTGGTGGTGCCGGAGGCGTCCGCGGTGGCGGATGCGGCCGTCGGGGCCGCAGCGGCCGGGGTCAGGTGCAGGACCGGTGCAGGGTGCTGGGGTTCGGGGGCGCCGGGCGCGGCCTCGTCGATCCAGCGGACCACGTCGCCGTTGTCGTAGGTCTGCACGGCCTTGAACGTCAGGTCGGTCGTGTTCGAGGGCAGGTTGCCCAGTGACACGTCGAACTGCTGGAACTGCCCGGGAGCGATCTTGCCTCCGGTCCAGGTGATCATGGAGACGGCCTGGGTCACCTGGCCGTCGTCGGTGGTCACCGGCGTGGCCAGCGTGGTCTTCTGAACCGTCGCCGTCCACCCGGGGACGGCCTGGATCGCGACCGACGGGATCGGATGGTCGGTCGGGAAACTCACCTGCAACTCGGTCGTCGAGGCGGCGTCCTCCTCGTTCGGTACCTGGAAGGCGATCGTGGCGTCGCCCCCCTGGACGGCGGTGTTCGGGTGCACGGTGACGTGGGCCGAGGCGGAGCCGACGACGGCGAGCATGGCGACGGAGGCGGTGGCGCCGATGACGGCGACACGTCGCCACCGGCGTCCGGTGGCTGAAGACATGGGAGAACTCCGTGAGGTTGCGGGCGCCCGGCGCGGTACACGCGGGCGAACAGGGTGTCGGATGGGGCGGCGGAGCCGCCTGTGCGCGGAAACCGGCGCCGGGGCGGCCGTGTCCGCGCACGCACCAGCACCGGTGGCCCGCGCCGGATCAGGGTGTGCCGGATCAGCCCGGGAGCCGGCCGGCCGGGCCGGTGCCCGAGAAACCGGCGCGCCCGAACCGTGACCCCGACGGGGTCCGGGTCGCCCCGCAGCAGCACGGCGAGCACCAGAACCCGGCGGCGCAGGGCCGTGGCCAGGCTCTCCAGGCCCCGCTGCACCTTCCACAGCGCGGCCTCCCCGCGCCGGACCCAGAGTCCCGCCAGCACCCCGGCGACGGCGTGCCCGAGCAGCATCCCGGGGCCGCCCGGTCCGGCCGCCATCGCGACAGCACCGGCGGGCATGAGGTCGGGGTGTGCGTTGTCCGCACACATGAAGAGCACATGCAGCCCGACCTGGGCCGCCAGCATCGCCGCGACGACCGCGCCGAGCGACCACTCCCGCTCCCCGGACAGCAGCGCGGCACCGAACACGGCGGCGTAGGCGGCGCCGAGGCCGGTGGCCCCGATCGGCATCCCGGACGCCATCCCGTGCGCGGTGGCGGTGAGCGCCACGCAGATCGCGGCGAACGCCGCAGCCCGCGTCACGCGCAGAATCGGTCGGCCCGGCATGTCGGCGACGCCCCTCAGAGCATCGCGAGCAGCGTGTAGGTCATGCCGACGCCCATGACCAGTCGCCCGGCGGTCAGTACCGGGGCCGCATGCAGCACCCCCCGGGAGCCGGGCGCCGTCGCAGGCTCGATCGCCCGGATCCCGGACCAGACCAGGTGAGCGAGGAAGTAGAACGCGAAGACCCAGGTCAGGGCGGGAACGTCCACGGGTCCCCGAGACATCCCGGCCATCCCGGGCATGTCCGTTCCTGAGTCCGTCGCCATCGCACCGCCGGACCCGGCGAGGAACATGTAGACCATCGCCAGGCTCTCCACGACGTGGTGCAGGCCGGGACCCCTGACCGTGATGCCGCCGCCGGCGGCCCCGGCCCGGTGCCGCGGCTCGGCGACGAGCCAGTACAGCGCAACCACCCCGAACAGCGCGGCGCCCCACGGCAGCGGGATCGGATCCCCGACCGGTAGGAACATCGCCGCCATGCCCAGGGCCAGCAGCAGGTGCGTGAGGTCCGTGGCGCCGGTGCCCTGCTCGTCGCTCCCGGCAACCTGCCGCCGGATCACGAGGCGCGCCGCGCAGTGCACGGCGATGAGCATGAACGCCAGGACGAACGCCCAGCCCGCCCACGCCGGCCCCATCATCGCCCGCTCCCGTTCCCGTGTGCCCCGGACCTGGCGAACTCAGCGAAGAAGCCGGCCGTGAATGGCGTGGGAAAGCGTGGTGGGGGCCTTCTCGGACATCTCTGCAATTCTGCCATTCCTTGCCTGCCGGGCCGTCCGCCGGCGACGTCAGGGTAAGCACGCCGATCTCCGCTCCGCTATACCGAACCCCGGTACGGCGGGCGCCGACAAATCCGCTGGAAATTCAGTTACTCGGCGAATCGGTGGAAACGGGTGAACAGTTGGCGACCGGACCGAATCGCCGGGACCTGTGCGAACTCGAATCGGTTCAGCCGCATGCTGTTGGAGACGACGAGCAGCGACGACAGCACCATCGCCGCCGACGCGATCAGCGGGTTGAGCAGACCGCACGCGGCCAGCCCGAGATCGGCGCGGGCGAGTGCGGGCGCGTCGTTGACCCCGTCTCCGACCACGGCGACCGACCGCCCCTCGGCCTGCATGGCCGCCACCACGGCGGCCTTCTCGCCGGGCAGCACCCCGGCGATCACGTCGTCGACACCCACCACGGCCGCGACGCCGCGGGCGGTGCCGGCGGTGTCGCCGGTGAGCAGAACGGTGCGCAGCCCGCGACGCCGCAGTTCGCGGACCGCGTCGGCGGCCTCCGGCCGGACCGTGTCGGCGAGCGCGCAGACCCCCCGGACGACGCCACCCGTGGCCACCGGTAGTTGACGGCGGCGCTGACGCCCGGGAGGGCGCTCGACGCGCGCGGCGCACGCCGCGCAGGTCACGCCGCTGATGGCGAGCTCGACCACCTGCATGTCCTGCGGCGGGGTCGTCGACATGTCCGGGTCTCCTGCCTGCCGCGGCCACCGTGTGCGGCAGGGCGGAGCGCCCCGTGCCCGACCGTGGTCGCCAGGAGTACCCGGACAGCGCCGCCCGCGTGCGCCGATCGGTGGTGCTCACGGGTCGCTGTCACCCTGCCCGGGTGATGCACCCGATCACCTCGCCGGGTCCGATCAGTACGAACGTTCAGCACACGAGCCGGAGTGAGGACTGCAGGGATGAGCAGCAAAGACGAGACGGTGCGGGTTCTCGCTGCGTCGTACGACAGCGTGGAGGAGGCCGAGGCCGACTACGAGGCCGTCAAGAAGCTGTACGAGATCGCAGGGACCGGGCACCACTTCGACGCCGCCGTGATCCAGCGCGACGAGAGCGGTAAGAGCCACGTCGTTCGCAAGCACGAGCAGCCCACCCGGCACGGTGCCCTCGTGGGTCTCGCGATCGGCGCGGTGTCTGCGATCCTGCCGGGGATCGGGTTGCTGGCCGGAGGCGCGTTGGGGGCCGGGATCGGGGCGTTGACCGGCCACCTCAGAGGCGGCCTCAGCAACAAGGACCTGAAGCAACTCGGTGAGGTGCTCGATTCCGGCCAGGCCGGCTTGGTCGTCGTCTACGCCTCGAACGACGCCGACCAGGTCAAGGCCAACGTCAAGGCGGTGAAGAAGTACATCTCGGAGGAGTTGGACGCGAACGCCGAGGAGCTGGCGGGGCAGATCAAGGCGGCTGAGCACGCGTGAGGCCACGGTCGAGCGCTCGACGGCCAGATCCACGCCTTCACGGCCAACCTCGCCCACACGGGCCTGTGTCCGGGAGGAAGCGAGCGGATGGGACGGCTGATGCGGCTGATGCAGACCGGCCGGGTCGACCCGGCCCGATGACCACATCATCAAGCCGCTGATCACCTTCGGCTGACGGGGCTTCGGGTCCCACGGAGGGAACGGCGCAGCGCCCCGACGCGTTGGGCGGCCATGCGTGCCGTCGCCCTGACCGAGTACGGGCCGCCCGAGGTGCTGTCCGTGCGGGAGCTGCCCGATCCCCCGGTCGGACCCGATGTGGTGCTGGTCCGGGGCACCGCGGCGGGGGTGAACCCGGTGGACCATCTGATCCGCCAGGGCCTCCTGCGTAGCGCGTACCCGCATCACGAACCGCTCGTGCCGGGTTTCGACGTGGCGGGGACGGTCGAGCAGGCCGGCCCGGCCGCCACCGGGTTCGCCCCCGGCGACCCGGTGCTCGGCTATGTGCGCCGCGACGACGTGCAGTACGGCACCTACGCCGAGCTGGTGCCCGCCCCGCTGCGCACGCTCGCCCACCGGCCGCCCGAGCTGGACGCCACGCGGGCCGCCGGGTTGCCGCTGGCCGGGCTCACCGCGTTGCAGACTCTGCAGGCCACCGGCACGCACGAGGGCGACACGGTGCTGGTGTACGCGGCCGCAGGCGGGGTCGGGCACCTGGCGGTGCAGATCGCCCGGGAACTCGGCGCTGCCCGGGTACTCGGCACCGCGTCGGAGCGCAACCACGACTTCGTCCGTTCGCTGGGCGCCGAGCCGGTGAGCTACGGCCCCGGGCTGGTCGAGCGGGTGGCCGCGCTGGTGGGTGGTGACGGCCGGGTGGACGTGGTGGCCGATTTCGTCGGTGGTGACGAGCTGCGGGCCGCCCCCGGCCTGCTCCGCGAGTCGGCGCGGCACGCCTCGGTGGTGGATCCCGACGTGCGCGCGCAGGGCGGGCGGTACGTGTGGGTCCAGCCGGACCCCGAGCAGCTCGCCTGGCTGGCCGGGCGCGCGGCGCAGGGCCGTCTGGTCATCGAGGTGCAGCAGACCTTTCCGCTGCAGCAAGCACCGCAGGCCCAGGCGCTGCTGGAAGGGCGTCACGTCCGGGGCAAGCTCGTGCTGCTCGTGTGAGCGGGTTCCGGGCAGGCGCGCCGGGACGGTTCGGCGGTCGTCGAGGTCAGCGATCTTCCTGGCCCAGCTGTGGGCCGGCCCGGTCCACGGCGGTCAGAAGTATCAGAAGTAGTGGCGCCGCCCCCCGACGGCCCGTCCGGTCGCCCCCAGCACCGCCAGGACTACACCGATCACCAGCAGGATGATGCCGATGGTCCACAGAATGGAGATCTTCAGCAGAAAGCCCACCACCAGCAGAACGAGACCGAGGACGATCACCGCGCCTCCCAGGGCGAAGCCGCCGCCGAACCCGGCGGTGAGCAGAGTCTACGGCGGGCGGCCAGAACCGGAACCGTCGAAGCGGCCGATCGATGCTGAATCGTTGGGTGGTGGGCCGGAAACGACCGGTCCGTCGCGGAGAGGTTCTCGGCGCCCGAGCGCATAGGTCGCCCCGGTCGGGGAATGCGACATCCACCGGAGCGCAAGAGGGAGGTGTCGTTCATGACCGCGACGCAGGAACAGGACGTGGTGACGGTGCTGGTCGATCAGCACAACCAGGTCAGGAACCTGTTCGGCGAGCTGAACACCACGACCGGCGACCGGAAGAGGGAGTTGTTCGAGGACCTCGTCCGGCTGCTCGCGGTGCACGAGACCGCCGAGGAGGAGGTCGTGCACCCCGTCGCGCGCCGCAAGATCGAGGGCGGCGAGCAGGTGGTCGAGACCCGGCTGGAGGAGGAGGACCAGGCCAAGCGCGCGCTCGCGGAGCTCTACGACCTCGGCGTGGACCATCCGGAGTTCGGTGACAAGCTGACCGCGTTCGAGCAGGCCGTCGAACAGCACGCCACCCGCGAGGAAAGCGAGGAGTTCGCCCGGTTGCGTGCGGCGCTGTCGGCTGACGAGCTACAACGCATGGCCGGGGCGGTGCGTGCCGCGCTGGCCACGGCGCCGACCCGGCCGCACCCGGGCAGCCCCGAATCGGCCGCGGGGAACCTGCTGGCCGGTCCTCCGCTGGCCGTCTTCGACCGGATCCGCGACGCGCTGCGCGACTGGATGACAGAACACAGGTCCGACTGATCTCCACGGCGTAGCCGGTGATGCGTACCGGCGTCGTCAGCGCGCGGCGAGCGCCGGGTCGCTCGGGTGCTCGGTGAGCGGCGTGGTCTGCACACGGGTCCAGGCGTACAGGGGCAGCGACTCCAGTATCGCCTGCATCTCGGCCGTGTCCTGGGCCTGCCAGAGGCCCAACGCGCTCGGCTCGCCCTCGCCCGGCTCGGCGGGCAGGGCCCAGAGCCGGAGGAGGTGTCCCTGCTCGGCCAGTTCGCGCGCGCGTTGTGCCTCGCGCGCCGTGGTCTCGTCGACTGTCCTGGCGGGTGTGCCCTCCGGGACGGCGATGGTGAGAGTGGTCAGGAACTCCGGGGCCGTCTTCGTGGCTTCGGTCTGCGGGTCGTTCGGGTGACGCGAGAGCGGCGTGACCTCATCGGTGCGCCACACGCGCAACGGCATCGAGGCGAGGACTTCCTCGAGCCGGTCGTCGTCGGCGGCGGCGAAGAGGCCGAGCGTGCGCCATTCGCCTGGTTGCAGCGGAGGACGCCACAGGCGAAGCAGGTGTCCCTGCGCCGCGAGCTCGCGCGAGTGTGCGGCCTCGCGGGTGCGGATGTCGTCGACGGCTTTTTCCGACGTTCCCTCCGGAACGTGGGTGGTCATGGTGACGAGATACTCCATGGTCAGCACCTCCTGAGCGGAAGCAGCGCTCCGCACGTTTCCGGCTGAGGGCCGATGCGAACCGGCTCGCCGGCGGGTTGCCTCGCAGCCGACCGGCGTGAGTGCCGGAAGGTTGCGCCCGCACCGTGCGCGGCACGTCGTCGGCACCCGATGTCCGGCCGGCCGGCGTCGGCCCTGACCAGTGCGAGCTTGGCCTTGTGCGCCGTGCCTGGCTACCGCGCAGCTCCGAGCGGCCGGCGGCAAGCGCAGGGATCTGCGGACCCCCTGGGGAGAACCACCTGCACACGGTCGCGCACGACCGCCGTCAGTCGGGCACGACGAGATCGGCCCCGCACCCTGTTCCAGCAGGTGAGGGGCCGACCTGGCTGTAGTCACATGATCGTCGACGCCCTCGCGTCTGCTACCTGTGCTGTCTGTTCGCGTCCTGTGTCTCTGATGGCTTCCTGCGCGCTGCAGTTCGTCCCACGAGGCATTCCACGACAGGTGTTCGCACAGGACGAGGTCGAGTCCTCGTACTCGGCGGACTCCGCGTAGTTCCCGACGTCGGCGGGTCGTGTCAGCCGGCGCGGCGCAGTCGCACGATGCGCCAGTGGTTGGTGCTGCCGTCGCGGCGGTACACGAGTTCGTCGACCGCTGCGAGGGTCAGGGCGAGGCCCCGGCCGGACTCGGACATGGCGCGTGGCATCGCGGCGGTGGCGAGATCGACCTCGGCCCGACGCCCGTTGTCGAGGAACTCGCCTTCGATCCGGTCGAGGTGCACGCGGACGTGCAGGGTGAAGTCGAGTGGGGCGCCATCGTGGGCGTGCTCGGCGATGTTGCCGCCGACCTCTGTGACGGCGACCTCGAAGAGCATGCGGTCGGTGTCGGTGATGTCGCCGTGGTCGGACCACACCTCCTGGAGCAGGGCGTGCACTCGTTCGAGGGACGCCGGCTCGGCGGGCGCGGTGAGGCTGTACTCGTGCCGGCGGCCCTCGTCACCCGGCACTGAAGGCTCCGCCGACGGTGTCATGCGCTCGAAGGACCCGGTCCAGGTTGGTCAGTTGCAGGACGGTGGCGATCTGCGGTCCGACGCCTGCGATGCGCAGGTCGCCGCCGGCCTGGCGGGCGGTCTTGAGGCCGGCGATGAGGGCGCCGAGACCCGAGGAGTCGACGAACTCGCACGCCGAGAGGTCGACCACGATCCGCGACCGGCCGGAGGCGACGGTGTCGGTGATCACCGTGCGCAGCTGCGGGGCGACGATCATCGTCAGCCGTCCGCTCGGCCGGATGACCGCGGCGCCGTCACCGACGGTGGTGTCGAGCTCGATCATGGTGCTCCTTCCGGCTTCCCGGGTCGTCCGGTTCGGTGTGCTCGGGGGGTCGGTATCCGGTGTAGCGGGCGGCCTGGATGATGACGCTGAGGACGACGAGGTCGTAGACGACCCACACGAGGTTGATCCAGGTGCCCTGGGGTGTGGGGGCCAGCCCGACCGCGAATCGCACCAGCCCGACCACCGCGGCGGCCACGAGCAGGACCATGGCGATGAGCTGGGGACGGATCAGCCGCCAGGGGAAGGGGTTCTCCCCGGTCGGACGGGTCTTCGGGGTGACGACGAAGCCGAGGCTGCGGCCGAAGTAGACGTTGCCGACCGCGGTGGCGCAGGCCCGGATCCACAGCGGGAACAGGGCCAGGCTGTACTGCTGTCCACGCCAGGTCTTGATGCCGTAGCCGACGACGAGGAACAGCAGCTGGGTGACGACGAGGTAGGGCACGAGGTGGATGAGGAAGTCGCCGCCGAAAGTCATCACGGGACGGACGCCGAAGAACAGGTACAGCGTCGGCGCGGCGAGGTAGACCACGGCGGCGAAGCCGGACAGGTAGCTCCACATCGTGGCGAAGTACATGAGCCGTTGCCCGGCGGTCAGGCCGCGCTGGAACAGCGGGTTCTCCTTGAGCATCACCTGGAGGGTGCCCTGGGACCAGCGCAGGCGCTGGTGCAGCATGGTGCCGAGGTCCTCGGGTGCCAGGCCGTGGGCGAGGATCTCGTGGTGGTAGACGGTGCGCCAGCCGAGGGCGTGCAGCCGCATCGCGGTGGCCATGTCCTCGGTGACCGAGATCGTCGCCATGGCCATCACCGGCTGCGCCTCGTGCGCGAGGTCGACGTCGACGGCGGCGATGAGCGCCTTCACCGACTCCAGCGCACCGAGCGGTGACCAGTCCCGCTGCGCGAGCCGTTCGAGGGCGGCGTCGTCCACCACCACGGTGCCGAGCTCTCGGTCGGCCTCGATCGGCAGAGACGCGATCGCGGCCAGGTCGGAACGCATGGCCTCCACATCCGAGGAGACCACCGAGCGGCTCGCGTCGTCGACCTGTCGTTGGAAGCGGAAGGTCACCTCGGCGACCGGCTCGCCGGCCTTGAGGGCGCTGCGTGCCTCCTGCACCGCCGCCGCGACCTGATCGAGCGCGGCGCCGACGGCGGGTCCGTGTCCGCGGGCCTCGGCGCGTGCGGTCGCGATGACGCGAGCTGCGGTCGCCAGTGCGTCGCGGACCGCCTTGTCGACCTCGCGGACGTAGCCGACGACTCCGAGCTGCATCAGCGCCTCGCGGCGGAGCACGGCGTTCGAACCGCAGAAGAAGGCGGCGTTCCAGCCGTCCTTGCCCTGCTGGATGGGCCCGTAGAACAGTGGTGCCTGACTGCCGAGCGGGTCGGCGTCGTCGACGTTGGTGAAGTACTGCGGGGTCTGCACGAGCGCGACCTGCGGGTCGCGGAAGTAGCCGAGGGTGCGGTCGAGGATGGCGGCGTCGGGGATCTGGTCGGCGTCGAGGATGAGCAGGAACTCGCCTTCGGTGGCGAACAGCGCGTTGTTCAGGTTGCCGGCCTTGGCGTGCCGCGGACGGTCCTCCCAGTCCGGGCTGCGGGTGAGGTACCCGATCCCGTCGGCAGCCGCGGCGGCGCGCATCTCGTCCCGACCGCCGTCGTCGAGGATCCATGTCCGGTGCGGGTGCCGGATCGCAGCCGCGGCGCGGGCTGTGGCCATGACCAGCTCGATCGGCTCGTTGTAGGTGGTGATGAACACGTCGACCGTCGCGTCGTCGGGCGGTGGAGGCGGTTCCCCGCGCCGACGCACCCGCCACATCGTGGCGCCGAACAGGAAGGCGTCGATCAGGCTGTAGGTCTCGGCCAGCACCAGCGGCACAGCGATCCACCAGTTCGCCCAGTTGACCGAGTACAGCCACCGCCACACCAGGTAGTTCACGCCCAGCGACAGCGTGAGGACGACCAGCACGCGGATCAGTGTGCGGCGGCTGAACAGCCCGTGCCGAGGACCTCCGACGCGGTGCCGGCTCACGACCACCCCCTACAGGTCTGCCCATCGCTCATCGTGCTTCCGCACGTCCGATGGTCGTGCCCGGCCTCCACCGCGGCCTGCTCGATCTTTACCCACCACCGGACGTCGTTCATGTACACGAAGGATTGAATCGACGACGAGGGCACCGGACGCGCGATCGCGCCGCCGTCTCAGGGCAGTCGGCGGATCGCCAGCACCGTCACGTCGTCGTCGAGCAGCGCCGCCCGGTGCGCCCGGTCCGCGAACCGGTCCACGACGTCTGCGGCCTCGCCGCCCGCCCGGATCGTCGTCGCGATCTCGTCCAGCGCGTGCAGCAGCGTTCCGGGGTAGAGGTCGAGCAGGCCGTCGCTGAAGGCGAGCACGACGTCGCCCGGACCGAGCACGACCTTCGCCTCGTGCCAGTCGACGCCGGGCAGGACCCCGAGGGGAAGGTCACCCCGGACGTCGCGGTGGACCGAGCCGTCAGCTCGCACGAGCAGCATCAGTCCGTGTCCGGCGTCGGCGTAGCGAACCACGTCGTCGTCGGGGCGCAGGACTGCGTGGCACAGCGTCACCAGCGTGCTGGTCTCCTCGAGGTCCTCGTGCAGCGCGCCGGCGGCTTCCCGCAGTGCGTCGGCGGGTGCGTGCAACCGGCCGGTCGACCGCATCGCGGTGCGGACCATCGCCATCACCAGCGCGGCTCCCATGCCCTTGCCCATGACGTCGCCGAGCGTCACGGCCAGCCCACCGTCCTGCGTGGGGTACCAGTCGAGGAAGTCTCCGCCCACCGCGCGCGAGGGGAGGCAGACCCCGGCCACGTCGTAGCCGGCGATCCGCGGGGGATGGCGGGGCAGGAGTCCGCGCTGTACCAGCGCGGCCTGCTCCAGCTCCGCCGATCGGGTCAGTTCCTGCTGCGCCCAGTCGGCGAGCTCCTCGAGCAGGACCCGTTCCTCCGGGGTGAAGGTCCGTGGTCGGTCGTCGATCAGGCACAGGGCACCGACCCGGTGGCCGCCCGGCGCCGTGAGAGGGTGTCCCGCGTAGAAGCGGACGTGCGGATCCCCGGTCACCAGCGGGTTGTCCGCGAAACGGGCGTCGGTCCTCATGTCCTCGACCACGAGGGTCTCGGGCCGGCGGATGGTCTGGTCGCAGAACGCCTCGTTCCGCGGACCGTCCAGGAGTTGTGCCCCGTCGCTCGACTTGATGTACAGCCGATCCCGGTCGATCAGGGTGACCGCGGCGGACGCGACCCCGAACAGCCGCCGCGCCAGCCCGGTGAGCCGGTCGAACCGCTCCTCGCGCCCGGTGTCGAGCACGCCCAGGTTCTCCAACGCCCGCACGCGCGCTTCGTCGCCCCGGCCGAGATCCACGGCACCATGCCCCTCTGCTGCAGTCCCCACCGGCCACCTCGCCGGGACGACGCCTGATGCGGCCCCTGATCGGAGTCGTCCCACCCTAGGTCGACGCGTCGCGGCACGCGACATCATGTGATCATCTGCTATGAACTCGTGTGGTCCGAGTCGGCGATGGTGCGCTGAGGGTGTTGCCGGTGGGGGTGCTGTCCGGGCTGCCGGCGGCGGGCTCCGCCGCGCCGCAGCCACTCACCCTCGGCGTGGCCGCCGACGACAGCACGGCGATCGACAGGTTCGCCGCCACCACGGGTGCTCCCGTCGGGGTCTACCAGTGGTACCAGGGCTGGGCCGGCACGCCCGCGTTCGACGCCACCCGGGCCACTGCCGCCGGAGCACGCGGGGCGCTTCCCCTGCTCACCTGGGAGCCATGGGCGCCAGGAGCGGGAGCCGACCAGCCGTGGTATTCGCTGGCCCGCATCGCCGACGGCACCCACGACGCCTACATCACCTCCTTCGCCCAGCAGGTCCGGAACTGGGGTGGCCGCCTCGGCCTCCGGTTCCTGCACGAGCTGAACGCGCCCTTCTACCCGTGGGGCGACGGCGTCAACGGCAACACCCCCGCCGACGCCGTCGCCGCCTGGAACCACGTCCGTGAACTGTTCGACGCAGCGGGTGCGCACCACGTCGTCTGGGTCTGGTGCGTCAATGTGCATGCTCCCGGCTATGCCGACTACGCCCCGCTGTACCCGGGCGACCGAGCCGTCGACTGGGTCGCCGTCGACGGCTACAACGGCGGCGACGCGCTGCCGTGGGGTGGCTGGCGCAGTCCCGAGGACGTGTTCGGCGACTCGCTGGCCGACCTCCAGGACCTCACCGACCAGCCGTTGGCGATCACCGAGGTGGCCTCCGCCGAGCAGGGCGGCGACAAGGCCGCCTGGATCGCCGACCTGTTCGCCCTCGCCCTGGGCCGCGGGATCCGGGTCCTGATCTGGTTCGACCACCAGAAGGAGGCCGACTGGCGCGTGCAGAGCTCGCCGGCCTCGGCGGCAGCGTTCCGACGGGAAGCCACCGTGCCCGGGCGCCTCGGGCCGCCTCCTCTGCTCCCCCCGCCCGGGCCGAGGCCGGTCCGGGCCACGAGCTGACCTGCGGGCGACGCGTCCGCGGGCGCCGGTGGTCGTCCGCCGTGACCCGGGCTTGTTGCCGCACCGTCGCCGGAGGCGTCAGCATGGCAGCCGACTCCTCGGCAACGACGCCGGGCGGGAGCGGAGGCGACGATGCCGGGTATCTCCATCTCGACGCACGAGCGGGACGAGGCCCAGGTCGAGTGCGGCCGCGTCTACTTCCCCCACCGGCTCGTGGTGCTGGACGATCCGGGCACATTCGCCATGTCGCTCTCGGCGACGACCCTGGGCGGGCTGTCGGTCGGGCTGCTGACCTACGCCGGCGAGGTGTGCGTCGAGACCGGCGAGCTGGAGAGCGCCTACGAGATCAACATTCCGCTCGACGGGCCGCTGCGCACCTGGACGGGGCATGCCGACGTCTGCGCCACCCCCTCGCTCGCGGCGGTGTACCGCCCCGACGGACGTACCCGGCTGCACGGCTGGGCCCGAGGTGGCAGGCTCTTCGGACTGAAGATCGACCGGTCGGCACTGGAGTCGGCGACCGAAGAACTGGCGGGTCGGCCCGTGCGGTCGGTCGTCCCGCTCGCCGCGAGCCTCGACCTGCGGACCGGCCCGGGGAAGCAGTGGTGGCGGCTGGCGCGGGTCCTCCTGGCCCTCCTGGAGGACCCGGAGGGCCCGCTGGCAGCACCGATGGTGGCGCGCCCGCTCGCGCACAGCGTCGTGGCGGGTCTCCTGCACGCCGTCGACCACCCGTTGCGGGACGCGCTCGCCGTCGCACCGGCGTTGCCGCGAGCGTCGACCGCCAGGGAGGCCGTGGAGTTGATGGAGGTCGAGCCCGAGACGGCGTGGACCGTGGCGGACCTGGCCCGGAGGGTGGGGGTGAGCAGCCGCGGCCTGCAGGACGCCTTCGCGCGGCATGTCGGCGTGTCCCCGATGGCTTACCTGCGGCGGGTCCGGCTGCAGCGGGCGCACGCGGACCTCCGTGCGGCTGATCCGGCGCAGGCGTCCGTCACGGACATCGCCGTGCGGTGGGGCTTCACCCACCACGGTCGATTCGCGGCCGCCTACCGCCAGCGCTACGGCCGCATGCCGTCGGAGACGCTGAGCGAGGGGCGCTGATCTGCGGCTATCGGCCGCTCGTACTGCGGTTTCCGGATGGGCGGTGTCGTGCATCACATCTACGGTTCGCGGTATCCGTGATCAGCCCCCGAGGAGCGCCTTGACCGCCACCGATGTTCCGACCGAGCACGCTGCGTTCGACTTCAACCCGATGGTCAGCCCCCACCGCGAGGACCCGCACCTGTTCTACCGGCTCGCGCGGCAGGGCCCGCCGCGGCTGAGCCCGACTCTCGGTGCGTACATGGTCACCCGGTACGACGACCTGGTTGCCGTGATCGACGACCCGCAGACGTACTCCTCGGCCCCGGCCGTGCCGAAGATCTACGGCAATCCGCCGGAGGTGGTCGAGATCCTGCGGGCGGGCGGGGTCCCCGAGACCAACGCCGTCGTCAACGAGGACGAGCCGGAGCACACGCCGGTCCGGCGGGTGTTCGACGCGGGGTTCACCGGCGCCCGCGTGCGCGCGATGCTCCCGACGATGCGGGCTCGCGCCGTCGAACTCGTCGACGGCTTCGCGGGCGGCCGCGCGGACCTCGTCGCCGAGTACGCCGTGCCCTTCGTCCAGACCGTCATCAGCGCGATCATCGGGTTCCCACCCGAGGACACCGAGCAGATCCAGGTCTGGACCGACGACGTCAACACGCTGTGGAACGTCCTGGCCCCACTCGAGGCACAGGTCGCGTCGGCCCGCCGCATGGCCGAGTACACGCGCTACCTCCAGGCCCTGATCGACGAACGCCGGGAGCGCCCCCGTGAGGATCTGATCTCCGACCTCGTCCACGGTGCCAACGGCTACCCCGGCCTCTCCGACGAGCTCGTGCAGAACATCGTCCGTGGCGCGGCCCGCGTGGCCGGCTTCGACACCACCCGGGACGCGATCACCGCGACGATGCTGCTGATCCTGCAGAACCCGGACGCCCGCGCCCGTGTCGTCGACGATCCGGCCAAGGCGATTCCCAAGGTCACGGAGGAGGCTCTGCGTCGCGACGCTCCGCACCGCGGGCTGTTCCGCGTCACCACGCGGGACACCAACCTCGGCGGGACGGACCTGCCGGCCGGAACGCCCCTCCTGCTGCTGTTCGGCTCGGGAAACCGGGACGAGACCAGGTTCCCGAACCCCGACGCGGTCGAGCTCGACCGGCCGAACGTGCGGGAGCATCTCGCGTTCGGCCGGGGCCTGCACGTGTGCCCCGGCGCGCCGATGGCTCGCGCGGAAATCCGGGTCGCGCTGGAGACGCTCATCCACCGCCTGCCCGGCCTGCGCCTCGCCGACGGCTACGAGCCCACCTACATCGCCAGCTACTTCTTCCGTGGCCTGGAGGCCCTGCACGTCACCTGGTGACGCGAGAGTGCTTTCGGCTGTCGTGTGCCGATGCCCGGTCCCTCGACGTGGCCGGCGCGGCGTGGCCGATTTCCGCCGGCCGAGGGAGCGATCCTCCTGCGGGGGCGAGGGCGGCAGCCCGCCGACCGTGGATGCCGACGGGAGGACCCTGGACGGGCACATTCACTCCGCTGTCACTCACTCTGCCACCACGGCCACGAAGGTGACTGCGAGGTTGTTGCCGGCGAACTGGCGGACCAGAGCCGGCGGAGTAGCGACGAGGCGACGTCCCCGTCGAGGACGACCAGGCTCATGAAACGCCGGCGCGCCGTGAGGCGTGGAGGTCGTCCAGGAACTCGGCGTACTCGTCGTCGGACTCGAAGGGGTCGGCCACCTCCGTTCCTTGCCTCCATCGTTGCATCCGGCGGTCGAACGGGTGCGCTGCCTCGCCGCTTCCGCCTCCGGATAGCGGGACGAGCACAGAGACGTTCCGGCTGTATCCGGCATCGCGCCGGCGGTGCGACTCGCCGCAAGTTGAGTTACCGCGTTTCGAGAGGCCGGCGAGTCTGGCCGCTGCGAAGCGGTGCAGACCGGGACAGCCAGGAGCTCCGCCCGTGCGTGCCGGGCGGAGCTCCTGGCTGGATCTACTTGGTCATGGTGATGACGACGAGCTGAGTCGGCGGCAGCTCGGTCCCCGCCTTCGGCTCGACCTTGGTCACGGTCCAGTTCTCGGGCAGCGCGACCAGGGACTTCCCCGACGCCGGGTCCGCGGCCAGACGCACGTTGGTGAAGCCCAAGCCCTTCAAGGTGGACTCGGCGATAGCCCCGTTCTGGCCTTTCAGTTCGGGGACCGTCACGGTCGCCGGGGCGGCTGCGGTCGCGGGGGCCTGCGTCGGGGCGGGAGCGGCGGCGACTGCAGGGGCGGGAACCGTGACCGTGACGGGTGCAGGCGTCGCGGGCCCCCCGCACGCGGCCAGCGCGATGACGGTAGCCAGCGCGCCGGCTGCGGCGGTGATTCGAACATGTATCAGGGAGAGTGCTCCGTTCGTGCGCTTCGTCCCCCCGACGTCACCGGTCAGTCGCTACCCGGGGTGGCTCCGTTACCCGCCGCATCACCGGCGGGATCCCTGTACAGCTTCAGCTCACTGAACTTCTGCACGTATTCGGGACAGACGCCCGCCGACGGCCACCTACGGCCAGGGACGTCCGGACACGACAAGATCGGCCCCTCGTCCTGTTCCAGCAGGTGAGGGGCCGATTCTGGCTGTTGGCGCCAATGGTGCCCCCGGCAGGATCCGAACCTGCGCTCCCGCCTCCGGAGGCCGGTGGATCCGGTGGTCGCCGCCGCCTTCTGTGGTCCTACCAGGGCTTTCTGTTCGCGTTCTGTGTCTCCGGAGCCCTGCTGTGTGCTGTGGTTCGCTCCACGAGCCATCCCACGGCGAAGATCGTTCACGGCTCAGTTCGAGGCCTTCGCCGATACCAACCTGATGGCCGGGCGCTGTCGGTGGCCGCCGACCCGAGCCGGGGCGGGTGGTGGGCTGATCCAGTCCGCGGTCTGCCTGAATGCACTCGGTGGTCCGGTCATCCCCTGGTCGGTGCCGGGTCGCCGGGATGCCTCGTGCGGGCTCAGGGGCGTGCTGTGTCTGTTCCGGCGCCGCTTCCGGCTGGGGTGGGGAGGCGCCCGCCGCGTAGCCGGACGGTGAATCCGTCGGCGGTGGTGAGGAGGGCGATGTCGATGTTGGTGAGCTGGTGGATGAGCCACAGCGCGAGACCGGCGCCGGTGGGACCGCCGGGGGCCTGGACGAGGCCGGTGAGCGGGTTGGCCGGTCCGGGGCCGGTGTCGTGCACATGGATCACGATCCGGTCGGGGCCGGTCCAGCACTTCACCGTGACGGGCTGCCGCCCGTACAGGTAGGCGTTGAGGACGGCTTCGAAGACCGCGAATTGCAGCTCGTCGAGGGTCGTGGCGTCGATGCGCCGGTGCGCGGCCGCCGCGATCCGGTGCACGAACTGCGTCGGTGAGGGGTCGACCAGCGTGACGGCCGGAGTGGCCGCCTCCAGCGGATCGGCTGCCGGTGGCAGCGGTTCGAAGTCGGTGACGTTCTGGTAGCGGGGGCTGGCGGTGGCGCCGCCGTCGGGGGTGAGCACGCGTCGGTGGGTGCGTTCGACGACATCGCGGACGGGGTCGGCCACGGTGGTGGCGTCGTAGAGACAGCGGCTGTACACGGGGTAGTCCTGCCAGACGATGTTGACGGCGGACTCGTAGCGGTCCCAGCCGGCGAAGCGTCCTCCGTTGCCCTCGTGCGGGACGTCGCAGGCGATGCGGATCTGCTCGGCGCCGGCCGCTACATACCGGTGGAACTGCTGCCAGTAGGCCTCGATGGCACCCGCGGGCGTGGCGTACAGGCGGGTGTCGGCGATGAAGCTGACCGCGTCGGGCCGGGACAGCTCGGCCCGTAGCAGGTCGCACTTGCGGTCGTCGTAGCCGATGACGACCGGCTCGTCGGCGGCGATCCCGCCGGTCACGAACGGCACGATCAACGCCAGGAACTCGGCGTCCGAGGAGTAGAAGCCGGCCTCGTGCACGTGCCCGACGTAACCGTTTACGCCTGTCCTCATCGCTGCGCTCCCGACCCCTGCACTCCCGGCTCTGTCCGCTGCAGCGACGACACCGGCAGCAACTCCATCAGCCGGGCCGCGAACGGCGGGGCTGACCGCAGCGACACTGCCACCCCGCTTCTGCGGGCGTAGCCGTCGAGCATCAGCAGCAACCGATGGTCGAGGTACTCGACGTCGGCCATGTCGACGACGAGCGTCACGCCGTCCGCCGTCCGCAGGCGGGGCAGCACCCGTCCGAGCGCCGCGACGCCGCCCGGGTCGAACTGGCCGGCGAGGCCGATCGCCCCGTCGGCACAGCCGAACATTCGGGCCGGCGCCTCGTTCGGCGGCCCGGGCGCGTGCAGCAACGCGAACTCGGTCACGGTGTCGTTGCCCAGCTCGAGCCCGTAGCCGCACAGCGCCCACAGGGGATGACCGGCCATGTAGCGGTCCACCAGGAACTCGTACCGGGCGAACGCGTCCAGCGCCGCGGGGGTGCCGACCAGCTTGGTGGCGTCCGCGCTCACCGCCAGCCCGCCGAACCCGTCGGCCAGGGCCTGCTCGGTCGCGGCCGCGAAGAAGGCCACCACTCGTTCCGGATCCACCGGCCCACCGGTGCCGTACGCGTCCCGCGCCGACAAGACGTGGAGCGCGCCGGCGGCCAGCAGCCGGTCCCGGCCGCTCAGATCCGCGAGATCCTCCCGCGCCGCCTCCGCACCGTCGGAGCAGACGTACGCCACGCGCAGCCCGTCCTCCAGGCCTTCGGCGGAGAACTCCGCCAGGCAGCGGCGGTACTCCGCCACGTAGCCGTGCAAGCACGACGCGTGACGCCGTGAGCCCGGACTTAGAGCAGGGCGGGCGGCGCCGAACCGGCGCATGCGGCCACGCTACGCCCGCCGCGCACCCCGCACCGGAGACGGGCAGACGACCCTGTCGGGGCGCCTACAGGGGAGACGACCACCCGCAGGTGCAGTAGACCGTCATCAAGTCCCCGGAAGCCGGCTGCCACGTCGGCGGGGTCCTTCCCTTCGGCAGGTGTGCCACGACCAACAGGTCCAGCTGAGCGGGGTCCAGCCGGATCGGCCACTTTGCCCTCGACAACCGAGTACGGCTCGTCGCGCAACCAGAGCTCAAACCCCTGCCTGCATCTCGGGCTCGACGTCCTCATTCCGCCGACCGTCGCGTCGTCGGATAACTGACGCCGACGACAGATAGGAACGCTGGGAGAGTATTTGGCGAGCGGCGTGTCGATGCCAGCTCTCGAAGCCGTGACCCCATACAGCCTACTTCGCGAGTGCTGGAGAAACGTACGGTGGTCAACGACGTCCGCTCGGCTTGGCTCGTGTGCGATCGAAGTCGCCGCGACATGCCGCTGAAAGCCAACGTTGACGTGCTCGGTCGGGTCCTCACAATCGCCGACTATGTGGGGTCTTGCCGCAGGTTTGGCACGGCTCTGGTGAGGTCGAGGACATCGATGAGGACGGCGACGGCACCGTGTACGCCCTTGACTCGCAGCTGCGCGTCGCCGATCACCCGCGCGGTCCGGACAATGATCGAAATCCCCCGCCCATCGATGAACGTGAGGTTCGTGCAGTCGATGACGAGGTCGCGCCCGGGCGTGGCAGCCCCGTCGAGGACCGCCGCGAGCCGGTCGTGGGTGCTCAAGTCGACCTCGCCGCTCAGGTGCACCGATGGTGGGTCACCCTGGTTCCAGTAGGCCTCAAACCGGGTTGACCGGCTTCCCGATGCTGATGCCATCATGGGTGATCTCGTATTCGTGTGTCTGCGGCAGATGATCGCTCGCTCGCGTCTTCAGGACGGTCAACGCCCGCGACATAGTGCTGTCCTTGCGCAGGTACTGAAGCAGGATCACATTGTCGGACAGGTGAGACACGCCGCGCTCGGACAGTCTCGTCTGGCCGTACAGCTCCGGCGACTCGACGGTGACCAGGACGCTGACACCCGCGCGCGAGCAGCGGTTGAGCAGCGAGTAGACGAACTCGCGGAACCGCTTGTCATCGGGGCAGGCCGCCGCGAGGTCACCCAGGCTGTCGATCACCACCCGGCGAGCCCGGACGGATTCCAGGGTGTCGAGCAGCCGGTAGAACCATTGGTCGACGTAGATGTCGTTCGGTGAGTCGCACAGCACCACCGCACCCGGGTCGTCGGGATTCCATCCGAATCCGTGGATCATCCGTTCGACCTGGACGCGGTTCTCCTGCAACGAGGCGAACACTCCGGGCTCCCCCGCACGGGCCCCACCGAAGATGAACTGCAACCCCATCACGGTCTTCCCGCACCCGGACGGGCCGATGACCAGGGTCGCCGAGCCCGGCCAGTATCCGTCGCCGAGCAGCTGGTCGAGCGCGGGGATGGCTGAACTCGCGCGCTGGCGGCCCAACTCGTACCGGGTGTCGGCGACGTCGCTGAGCCGGGGGAACACCTCGACGCCGTCGACGCCGATCCGGTAGGCGTGCGCGCCGGAGCGGAAACCGCTGCCGCGCAGTTTCAGCACCCGCAGGGCGCGGCTCTCCCGCTGCCCGTTTTCCTCGGTCGCCAACACGATCGCGGCGTCGGCGATGGCGAACTCCGGACGCGACGCCAACTCGTCCTGGCTGTACTCGCCCAGCCACAGCGCCATCGTGCCCGTCGCGGTCAGACGCCCGGCCAGCTCATGGATGAAGCCCTCGAACTCGCCCGCGTTGCGCGACTGATACCGCAGCGCCCGGAAACTGTCGATGACCAGCACCGAACAAGGCTGCCGCTCAACGAGCTCGGTGATCCGGGTGAGCACGCCAGCAAGCCCCTCGGCGTCCGAGCTACCGCCGAGGTCGTCGAACACCACCGAGTGGCCGATGCGGCCGGCATCGAAAAAGGACAGACCCTCAGCAAAGTAGAGGATCTTGCTCAGCGGTTCCGCGACGGTACTCAGATACACCGCCGGCCGCTGATCGGTGCCGTTCGCGAACGCGTACTGCTGCGCGAGCACGGTCTTGCCACTGCCCGGCAGCCCCGCGACCAGGGCAATCGAGGGATCAATGAGCCCGCCGCCCAGGATCGCGTCGAGTCGCGGCTGCCCGCTCGCCAACCTTCGGCTAGGCACGGACCGGGTCCGACGCGACGTCCGCAAGCAGCTGCCGGACAACGGCCAACACCTCTAGGGGATGCGCCGGCTTGCGCACAAACCGGTCCGACCGCAACGCCGCAGGCGGTGGGAGGACCGACAGCGCCAGCACCGGGACCCCCGTCCGCGTGATCTCCTCGCACAGCCCCGCGGCCAACCCATTCGAGGTCATCACATCAACGATCACCAGGCCGGGCCGGCCCGCCAGGGCCTCCCGGCCAGCCGGCACCGACGCGGCGAGGGAGACCTCGTACCCCTCGGCCGTCAGAAACGCGGACAACGACCGGCCGGAGAACCGGTCACCGTCGACGACGAGCAGCCGCACCCGAACCGGCCCACCGCCCACCGGCGACCGGCTACGGACGTGGAACCGGACGAGGGTGCCGCGCTCGCCGGGCCGGCCCGCCCGCATCGTCACCTCCTCGGCCAGCGCGAGCACCACATTCAGGCCCCACTCACCGTCCTCGGCGGCGCCACCGATGGCTTTGAACACGCCCTCGTCCGCCACAGAGATCCACACGCCCTGGTCACCGTGCTCCCACCCCACGCGCACCACATCGCTGCCGCTGTGCTCGATCGCGTTCGTCGCCGCCTCGTTCGTGGCCAGCACGATCTGGTGCAGCTCCACATCCCGGATCCCGGCCGCGCGCGCCAGCCGGGCGACGAAGGCGCGGATGTCCCGCAGCATCACCGGCTTCGCCGGGAACACCTGTTCGGTCACGCTCAGCGGCACCGGGCCAGTCGAAGCGGACGTCGTCACCGCGCCCCCCTTCGGTCACTCCCCAGGCTAGCCCGCTGGCCGAGCCCGAGACAGCCACCGGTACCCGCGGTCCCCGCTCCCGCGCGGTTCACCCAGCCGTGCCGCAGGAGCGCCGGGAGGCATGATCCCGCGCCGTTCGCCGGGCTCGTCGGGACTGTCGATCAAACGGTGTTTCCGGCCCGACACGCCGGGCCGGGGTCCGGCGGGATGGGCACTGAGCCCTCTGCAACTTGGTGGAGGGCGGGCGTGTGCTGCTGCGGCGTGGCGTGACCAGATTGAGTGAAGCTCCTGGTAGACGGGCGATTGACTAGATCAACACGTCCTGACCAGGAGCTTCAGTTGCCTTCCTACCCTGCGGGGGTGTCCGTGTCCAACCACGCCCTCATCACGCTGTCCGCCGCGCTGCGACACCGTCGCTCGACGGTCGGGACACGCTGGCGGCGGCTGTCTGTGGGCGAGCAGGCGCTGCTGGTGGTGGCGCACCTGCGCAAGGGCGAGACCTACACCGACCTCGCCGCCGGCCACGGGATCGGCACAACGACGATGTTCCGCTACATCCACGAGGCGATCGACGTCCTCGCCGCACTCGCCCCCGGCCTGCGCGCTGCGGGCGAGGTCGCCGTCGCAAGGCCTTCGTGATCCTGGCCGGTCTTGGTGGACTTCTCCTTGAGGCCGGCCTTCGGCTGCGCATTGCTGCGCACGATCGACAGGAGCCCGCGGTCGAAGTCCACATGCCGCCAGCGGAGCGCTGAGATCTCGCCGCGGCGCGGTCCGGTGAGCATGGTCAGCCAGAGCGGCAGGCCCCATTCCGGGTCGCTCCATGCGGCGTACAGGAGTCGTGCGGCTTCGTCGGCGCTGGGTGGGTCGGGCTCGGTGCGCTGGGGTGAGGGTGCGACGGCCATCGCGGCCTTGTTGACACCGAGGTGGCGCCAACGAACGGCGCGTTCCAGGGCGCCGCGGATGATGTAGTGGATCTTGCGGGTGGTGCTGGAGCTCAGCGGGCGGCAGGTGTGCCCGTTTCGCGGTCTCCCGGTGCACATGTCCCGACACCGGTGCAGCCGCGCGTAGAAGCGCTCCAGGAGCTCGGCGTCGAGCCTGGCGGCCTGGAGGTCGCCGAACGTGGGCAGGATGTAGAGCCGGATGAGGTCCTCGTAGCGCTCCCGCGTCGTGTCCTCCAGCTCGGCGACCTCGAGCCACTGCTCGATCGCCTGGCCGACGGTGATGTCGGACTTCGGGTGGTTGTCCTCGTCGATCTGGCGCTGGAGCTTGACGAGCGCCTTCTTCGCCTCGTCATAGCTCTTGACGGTCTCGCGAAGGTAGCGCGGGCGGCGAGTCAGCAGGTCCGTGCCGGCGTAGGCGACGGCGCGGTACGAACCGCTGGGCAGCTGCTCGATGTACCCGCGCTGGCGGCGCTTACGGGGTGGCACGGGATGATCGTAAGGGCGTTCATCCCACGATCCATCCCACGCGATCGAACTAGTCGCGATCGTGAACAGAGAAACCGCTGGTCAGCGGATGGTGCCCCCGGCAGGATTCGAACCTGCGCTCCCGCCTCCGGAGGGAGGGCCTTTTTCGGCCGGAAGCGCAGCTCTGACCTGCGGTGATGCGTCTCTCCCCGGCGGGCCGAGTGACCATCTGGGC
>NZ_JAAXLA010000078.1 GCF_012911935.1 Pseudonocardia acidicola
CGTCGGAACCCGCGCCTCCTCCTGCATCAGCGCCCGCGCCGGCGCCGGTGGCCGGGCACGGCGCGGCTCCGCCCCCCGCCGCTGCGACGGTGCCGCCGGTGGCAGCCGCGGCTCCGGCGCCCGCTGCGCCGCCGACCAGCAGGGCAGCGGCCCCGACGGCTCCGGCCACCCCCGCCGTGCCGGCGAGGTCCGTTGCTCCACCCACACCCACGCCCACCGCCCCGCCTACGCCCGCTCCTACCGCTCCGCCCGCCGCCCCTGCTGCGCCGACTCACGTCCTTGCTGCGCCGGCTCGCGTCCCTGCCGAGCCGGCTCACGGCGCCCCGGCGCCGGCTGTGCCCAGTTCCGCCCCGGCGGCAGCTCTCGCCCCGGCAACAGGGCCGGCCGCGCCGGCGGCCCCGGCTGCTCCCGACCCCGCACCGCCGGCGCGGTCCGCCGGGGGCTCGATCCCCGCACCGGGTGCGGGCGCGCACCTGGCCGCCGCACTGCCGGCCGCCGACTCCCGGGGCGTCAGCCCATCCGGCACCGATCAGCCGAATCCGGATCAGCCCGGCGCCGGTCGGCCCGGCCCGGACCAGGGCGCGCCGGACCCGTGCGCCCCGCCCGTCGACCCGGACACCCTGTCGGCGGGGTACGACACCAGCGCCGCGAAGATCCACAACTGGGGCAAGCCGGACCGCGTGGACGAGTTCAACGGCACCTCGCTCGATGATTCCTGGGCCGTCTACGACGGTCCCGGTCACGCCGGCAACGGCCGCCGCACGCCGAGCGCGGTCTCGGTCGCCGACGGCATCCTGACGATCACCGGCGACTCCCGGGGCGACACCGCCGGGATGGCGTGGAACCCCGGGCAGAAGTACGGCCGCTGGGAGGGCCGGGTGAAGGCACCGGCCAGCGACCCGTCGTACAACGCGCTGCTGCTGCTGTGGCCGGACGCGGAGAACTTCCCGGTCGGCGGGGAGATCGACTTCATGGAGATGATGGACCACACCCGCCAGGAGACGAACATCTTCCTGCACTACGGGCCGGACAACTCGCAGGTCAACGGCAAGGTCAAGATCGACGCCACGCAGTGGCACAACTGGGCCGTCGAGTGGACCCCGACCCACGTCGCCGCCTTCGTCGACGGCAAGGAATGGTGGCGGACCACCGACACGTCGATCCTGCCGCCCGGCCCGATGCACCTGTGCATCCAGCTCGACTGGTTCCCCAAGGGGGGCAAGGTCAAGCAGTCCGAGATGCAGGTCGACTGGGTCAAGGAGTACAAGCTGAAGCCGGCCGACCTGGCCGAGGGTGCGAACCAGGACATCCAGCAGGAGGTCCACGGCCGCGCCGACGCCGAGGCGATCCGCCAGGAGGTGACCGATACGGCTCCGGCCGCGCCGGCCGGTGCCGAGCCCCGCGGACTCGTCCCGCATCCGGTGCGCGCCCCGGGCAACTGATCGACGCACCGGCTGCTCTCGGCCGCCGCACCCGGCGAGCGGCGGAGGGACTAGGAGATCACGACACGTTCCGCGGCCGCCACGCCGGCCAACGTGATCGCGTCGAAGCCGCGCTCGTGGAGCTGGTTGCGCAACGCGTCGAACACCCTGGCGCGCACCTGGCTGCGATTCTCGGGCAGCGAGCCACCGATGATCTTGGGCATGCAGCCTCCTTGCGCGGCGGTCGAGCCGGCCCAGGGCGCCCGGCGGCCGTGGCTGTCCGAGCTCGGGATCGGCGACGTCGTGCACGGGCCGGCGCGACGCGGCCTCACAGCGCGACGCCGGTCAGCACCATCGCGCGCTCGTAGCTGTAGTCCTCCATCGCGTAGCGCACACCCTCGCGGCCGAGACCGGACTCCTTCGCGCCGCCGTAGGGCATCTGTTCGGCGCGGAACGACGGAACGTCGCCGATCACCACGCCGCCGACCGCCAGCTCGCGGTGGGCGCGGAAGGCGGTCGGCAGGTCGCGGGTGAAGACCCCGGCCTGCAGCCCGTAGCGGGAGTCGTTGACCCGCGCGAAGGCCTCGTCACCCCGGCCACCGGCTCCAGCACGAGCACCGGCCCGAAGACCTCCTCGCAGGACACCGCCGCGTCCGCGGGGACGTCGACCAGCACGGTCGGCTCGACGGTCGCGCCGTCGCGCCCGCCGCCGGTGAGCACCGTCGCGCCGGCCGCGACGGCCTCGGCCACCCAGCCGGTGACGCGGTCGGCCGCCGCGGTGTCGATGAGCGGCCCGACGTCCGTGGCGTCGTCCCACGGGTCCCCGGTGCGCTGTGCCTCGACGGCAGCCACGACACGCTCGGTGAGAGCGTCGAACACGGAGCGGTCGGCCAGCACCCGCTGCACCGAGATGCACGACTGGCCGCCCTGGTAGTTGGCGAACGTGGCGATGCGCGCTGCTGCGTCGTCCAGGTCCTCCGGCGCGGACCAATCGGGGCACACCACGACCGCGGCGTTGCCGCCCAGCTCGAGCGTGACGTGCTTGCGCGGTACCGCGTCGCGGATGCCCGGCTCAGACGTACTCCATGATCAGCACGGCGGTGCTGCCGGGTTCGAGCGCCTGGTACCGGTGCGGCTGGTCGCCGGGGAAGCAGGCGTAGTCGCCGGGACCGAGCTCGACCTCCGCCCCCTCCGGCCCGGCCCGCCAGCGGCCCGCGGTGACCAGCACGTGCTCGGTGGTGCCGCGGATGTGCGCGTGCGCCGCCCGGGCCGGTCCCGGCTCGGCGCTCATCACGTGCAGGTCGCGGCGCGCGCCGGGCGGGCACGCGGCCAGCAGGGTCGCGGTGAACGGGGCCTGTTCCGACCCGATCGCCGGCGCCTCCCCGGCCCGGATGATCCGGACCGCGGAGACCGGCGGGTCGACCAGTCGGCTGAACGGCACGTCGAGCACCACCGCGAGCGCCCACAACGTCTCGACGCTCGGGTTGCCGGACCCGGCTTCGAGCTGGGAGAGCGTGGACTTGGCGATGCCGGCGCGGCGGGCCAGTTCGGCCAGCGAGACGCCGATCCGTTCGCGTTCCCGGCGCACCGCGACGGCGATGGTCTCCAGCGGTGTCGTTCGATCCATCGGGCCCCTCGTTCGGGTTGACGAACGCGTCTGCCGGTGTTCAGTGTAGGGGACCATGTGTTCGATACGGCGAACGGTCGATCGGGAAGATCTGCGTGACGCGCTGGCCCTCGCCGCGGCCATCGGGGTGGTCGGTGCATCGTTCGGGGCGCTGGCCGCCGCGGCCCGCGTACCGATGCCGCTCACCGTCGCGATGTCACTGCTGGTGTTCGCCGGCGGCTCGCAGTTCCTCGCGGTGGCGGTCGTCGCCGCCGGTGGCGGCCCGATCGCCGCGGTCGCCGCCGGGCTGCTGCTCAACGCCCGGCACCTGCCGTTCGGGCTCGCCATGTCCGGGATCGTGGCGAAGCGCTGGCCGGGCCGGTTGCTCGGCGCGCACATCCTCATCGACGAGTCCGTCGCGTTCTCCCGCGCGCGGGGCGCCGGCCCGCGCGCCCGCACCGCCTACTGGCTGTGCGGCTCGCTGTTCTTCGTGCTGTGGAACGTCGGCACGGTGGCCGGCGCGCTCGCCGGGTCGGCGGTGCCGGACCCCGATGCGTTCGGCGTCGACGCCGCGTTCCCGGCCGGGCTGCTCGCGCTGCTGCTACCGTCGCTGCGCCGGGCCGATGCGCGCCGGGTCGGCCTCGGCGCCGCGGCGGCCGCGCTGGCCGCCACCCCGTTCCTGCCCGCGGGCCTGCCGGTGATCATCGGCCTGCTGGGGCTGACCCTCGCCGGGCGGGAGCAGCGATGACCTGGACCGCCGTGCTCGCCCTGGCCGCCGGCACCTACCTGCTGCGGCTGGCCGGTTTGGCGCTGCGCGACCGCGTTGCCGTCCCGCAGCGGGTCGAACGCCACATCGACCTCGGGGCGACGGCACTGCTCGTCGCACTCGTCGCCACGGCCGCCCTGACCGAGGCCGGTGGTTTCGCCGGGTGGGCGCGCCCCGCCGGGGTGGCCGTCGGCGCCCTGGCCGCGTGGCGGAAGCTGCCGTTCGTGCTGGTGGTGCTCCTGGCCGCCGGGACGACAGCCGCGTTGCGCGCCGCCGGCATCCGCTGAGCCGGGGTCGCTCGGCGCGCGAGGTGCGGGCCGGTGCGTCACGATCGAACGCGTGCGCTGCCTGGTGATCGGAGCGACCGGCTCCATCGGAGCCCGGCTGGTGCCCCGGCTGCTGGCCGACGGGTACGCGGTCCGGTGCCTGATCCGGGACACGGCGAAACTCACCCGGCTGGACTGGGCAACCCGCGTCGAGGCCCTGCCGGGCGACGCCACCGACCCGCGCACCACCCGGCAGGCCTGCCGCGACGTCGACGTCGTGTTCTCTCTCGTGCACTCCATGACCGGCCCGGACTTCGCGGCCCGCGACCGGATCGCCGCCGCGGTGCTGGGCGGGGCCGCACGCGCCGCCGGCGCCGACCCGCCCCGGGGCACCGGAGCTGGTCGGCGCGCTGCTGCTACGTGCGGAGATGAAGCTGCCCGGACCGCGTGCCCGGAGCTGCGCGCCGAGCTACTGGACGCGACCCGCAGCCGCTACGTGCAGCGGGTGACGTTCCGGCCGGACGGGCTGGCCGGGCGGCTCTGCTGGTACGCCCAGCTCCCGGCGCACGACTTCCTGTTCGCGGTGATGGCCCGGACCGTGGCCGGCGTGGCATCCGGCCGGGCCCGGGCCATCAGAGCCGGCTGATCGGTGGCCGATCAGTGCGCAACGGGCTCGTAGCGGGCGAAGGCGCGGGAGAACGTGGCCGTGCCCGACGTCATGGCCCGCAGGTCGACGGCGTAGCGCAGCAACTCGGTGACCGGGACCTCGGCGCGCACCAGGGTGCGCCCCGTGCCACCTATCTCGGTGCCCAGCACCCGGCCCCGCCGCGCCGACAGGTCACCCAGCACGGCACCCAGGTGCTCGTCCGGGATGCGCACCGCGACCTCGTCGAGCGGTTCGAGCACCACCGTCCCGCACTGCTCGGCGGCCTCCCGCAGCGCCAGCGCGCCGGCGGTCTGGAACGCCGCGTCGGAGGAGTCGACGCTGTGCGCCTTGCCGTCGACCAGGGTCGCCCGGATGTCGACGACCGGATAGTGGCCCTCGGTCAGGCCGCGCTCGATCTGGGTCCGGATGCCCTTCTCCACGCTCGGGACGAACTGCGTCGGCACGGTGCCGCCGACCACCTTGGACACGAACTCGAAACCCGCCCCGCGGGGCAGCGGCTCGAACTCGATGTGACAGACCGCGTACTGGCCGTGCCCGCCGGACTGCTTCACGTGCCGGCCGGTGACCCGCCCCGGCCGGGCCAGCGTGGTCCGCATCGGCACCCGGACCGGTTCGGCGTCCACCTCGGCACCCCCGGCGCGCAGCCGGGACAGCACGACGTCGGCGTGCGCCTCGCCCATGCACCACAGCACCGTCTGGTGGGTCTCGGCGTTGCGTTCCAGGCGCAGCGTAGGGTCGGCCGCGACGAGCTTGGACAGCGTCTTGACCAGCGCGTCCTCGTCGCCGCGGGTACGCGCGACGACCGCGACCGGCAGCAGCGGATCGGGCAGCTCCCACGGCGTGAGCAGCAGCGGGTGGTCGGCGGCGGAGACGGTGTCGCCGGTCTCGGCGGTGCCGAGTTTGGTCAGCGCGCAGATGTCCCCGGCGATGCAGCCGTCGATCTCCCGCAGCGTCGCCCCCAGCGGGGAGTAGATGTGCGCGAGCCGCTCGTCGGCGTCGTGGCCGTCGTCGGTGTTGTGGGCGCCGTTGCCCTCGTTCTCGGCGCTGCCCGGCGGCGCCGCGGCGATCGCGCCGTGGCCGCTGATGTGCACCGTGGATTCCGGGCGCAACGTCCCGGAGAACACCCGGACCAGCGAGACCCGCCCGACGTAGGCGTCGGCGGACGTCCGCACGACCTCGGCGGCGAGCGGGCCGTCCGGGTCGGCGGTGAGCGTCGGGTGCTCGGCGCCGTCCACTCCGGACACCGGTGGCAGCGGGTGCTCCAGCGGCGACGGGAAGCCGCCGACCAGCACCTCGAGCAGCGCGTCCAGGCCGATCCCGCTGCTCGCGCAGACCGGGATGACCGGGTAGAACGAGCCGCGGGCGACCGCGGTCTCCAGATCGTCGATCAGGGTGGCGAGCTCGATCTCCTCGCCGCCGAGGTAGCGCTCCATGAGCGACTCGTCCTCGGACTGCTCGATGATGCCCTCGATCAGCTCGTCGCGGGCCTCCTCGGCGCCGGCCGGCGCCTGGCCGTCCGGGGTCTGCGAGAGCAACCCGTACAGGCCGATGAGGTGGCCGTCGTCACGGATCGGCAGATAGAGCGGGGCGACGCCGGCGCCGAACGTGTCCCGGCAGGCCGCGACGGTGGCCTCCAGGTCGGCGCGCGCGTGGTCGCAGCGGGCGACGACGACGGCGCGCGGCATGCTCACCGCGGCGCACTCCTCCCACTGCGACACCGTCGCCGGGTCGATCGTGCCCTCATGGGCCGCCGAGGACGGGATCACGAACAACGCCCCGTCCGCGGCGCGCAGCCCGGCTCGCAGCTCGCCGACGAAGTCGCCGTAGCCGGGCGTGTCGATCAGATTGATCTTGGTGTCCTCGTGCAGCAGGGGCGCGACCGCGAGCGCGACCGAGCGCTGCTGGCGCACCGCGGCCGGATCGTGGTCGCACACGGTGGTGCCCTCGAGGACGGTGCCCTGACGGGGAATGGCCGAGGTCTGCGCGAGCAGCGCCTCGACCAGGGTCGTCTTTCCTGCTCCCGAGGGCCCGACCAGGACCACGTTGCGTACCCGGGCGGGATCGGAAACGGTGAGGACCCCGGTCCCCGCACGCTGCCCGCTGTCTGCTCTGACGGCCATATGGACCACCTCCGCGACCTGCGCTGGCTGTGTCCGATTTCACACCCACCGTATGCTCGGCCACAACCCTTGGTCGGGGCCGAACGCTATGGCCTGCACGGCGGGTAGGGTCGTGCCCGTGCCGATTCCCGGGCCTGGATATGCCATCACCGCGCGGGTCGAGGCACCCGCATCCGCCAGTGCAGCAGGAGACCTCGCCGTGGCCGTCGGCCACGTCGGCGGGGTCGTCACCGCGTTCGACGTCGTCGAGGCGCACACCGGCGCGATCGTCGTCGACATCAGTTGCAACGCGCTGAACGAGTCGCATGCGACCGAGATCACCGACGCGCTCGAGGCGCTCGCGGGTGTCACCGTCCGCAAGGTCTCCGACCGGACGTTCCTCATGCACCTGGGCGGCAAGCTCGAGGTGCAGTCCAAGGTCAGCCTGCGCAACCGCGACGACCTCTCCCGCGCCTACACTCCCGGCGTCGCCCGGGTCTGCCAGGCCATCGCGGCCAACCCGGCCGACGCCCGCCGGCTGACCATCAAGCGCAACACCGTCGCCGTGGTCACCGACGGCTCCGCCGTGCTCGGGCTGGGCAACCTCGGCGCGGCCGCGGCCATGCCGGTCATGGAGGGCAAGGCGGCGCTGTTCAAGCGCTTCGCCGGCGTCGACGCCTGGCCGGTGTGCCTGGACACCCAGGACACCGAGGAGATCATCCGGACCGTGCAGGTGATCGCGCCGGCCTACGGCGGCATCAACCTGGAGGACATCGCGGCCCCCCGCTGCTTCGAGATCGAGCGGCGGCTGCGCGAGATGCTGGACATCCCGGTGTTCCACGACGACCAGCACGGCACCGCGGTGGTGGTGCTCGGCGCGCTGCGCAACGCGCTGCGGGTGGTCGGCAAGAAGCTCTCGGACTGCAAGATCGTCGTCTGCGGGGTCGGCGCGGCGGGCTCGGCGATCATCCGGCTGCTGCAGTCGGGTGGGCCGGGCGACGTGCTCGCCGTCGACATCGACGGGATCGTGCACCGCGGACGCCCCGGGCTGGACGAGAACCTGACCTGGATGGCCGAGCACACCAACGCCGAGGGCATGTCCGGCACGCTGGCCGACGCGCTCGTCGGGGCCGACGTGTTCATCGGGGTGTCCGCGCCGAACCTGTTCGGCGCCGAGGAGGCCGCGACGATGGCCGACGACGCGATCGTGTTCGCGCTGGCCAACCCCGACCCGGAGATCGACCCGGCGGTGGCCCAGCAGCACGCCGCCGTGGTGGCCACGGGCCGGTCGGACTACCCGAACCAGATCAACAACGTGCTCGCCTTCCCCGGGGTGTTCCGCGGCCTGCTCGACGCGCAGGCCCGCGACATCACCGACGCGATGCTGCTCGCGGCCGCCGCCGCGATCGCCGACGTGGTGGACGAGCCGAACCCGTCGTTCATCGTGCCGAGCGTGTTCGACTCCACGGTGGCCCCGGCCGTCGCCGAAGCGGTCCGGGCGGCGGCCCAGCAGCAGGCCGACGGCGTCGCGGGCACGATCGTCGCCGGCGCCTGACCCCGGGGCCACGGCCCGCTCCGCGAGTCGCCCTTGTCGGGAGGCCGAGTCGCTCCTTTCGGGAGGGCGACTCGCCTGCTCCGCGGGGCGAGTCGCTCGTCACGTCCGGCGCGACCGGTCGGTAGGTGTGCGGCGACTACCCTGGTCAGCGTGGTTTCCGTGATCGGTTCCGGCCCGACCGTCGGTGTCCTGGCCCTGCAGGGCGATGTTCGTGAGCACCTGGCCGCGCTGACGGCCTGCGGCGTGCGCGCCGTCCCGGTCCGCCGCCCGCTCGAACTCGACACGGTGGACGCACTCGTGCTGCCCGGTGGTGAGTCGACGACGATGAGCCGCCTGCTGGAGACGTTCGAACTGCTCGAGCCGCTGCGCGCGCGGCTGGCCAAGGGGATGCCGGCCTATGGGTCGTGCGCCGGGATGATCCTGCTCGCCCGGGAGGTGCTCGACGGCCGGCCCGACCAGCAGCAGCTCGGTGGGCTCGACATCGTGGTGCGGCGCAACGCGTTCGGCCGCCAGGTCGACTCGTTCGAGACCGACCTGCACATCGACGGGGTGCCCGGCGAGCCGACCCGCGCGGTGTTCATCCGGGCGCCGTGGGTGGAGCAGGCCGGGCCCGAGGTCGAGGTGCTCGCCCGGGTGCCGCAGGTGACCTCCTCCGGTCACGACGCCGGGGCCGCCGCGGGACGGATCGTCGCGGTGCGCCAAGGCTCGGTGCTCGCCACCGCGTTCCACCCCGAGCTCACCGGTGACGCCCGGGTGCACGCCCTGTTCTGCGAGCTGGTCCGGGAGAACCTGCGCGCCGCGTAGGCCGGCCCGTGCGTCCGGTGGCGGCGCCGCTCAGCCGGCCAGGCGGTAGCGGATCAGCCGCGAGCTGTTGGCGACCACCGCCACCGACGACGCGTTGTGCAGGATCGCGGCGACCACCGGAGACATCGCCCCGCCCGCCGAGACGAGCAGCCCGGCGGCGTTGACCGCGATGGACATGCCGTAGTTCTGCCGGATCAGCCCGATGCTGCGCCGCCCGAGGTCGCGCAGCTCGAGCAGCTTGCGCAGGTCGTCGCCGGCGAGTGCGACGTCGGCGGTCTCCACGGCGACGTCGGTGCCGCCCGTGCCCATCGCGATCCCGATGTCGGCCAGGGCGAGCGCGGGCGCGTCGTTGGTGCCGTCGCCGACCATCGCGACGGTGTACCCGTCGGCCTGCAGCGCGCGCACCAGGTCCTGCTTCTCCTCGGGCATGACCTGCGCGCGGAACTCGTCGATGCCCAGCTCGGCGGCGACCGCGGCCGCGGTCTGCGGGTGGTCCCCGGTGAGCAGCACGATCCGGCGCACCCCGTCGGCGCGCAGCGCGTCGAGCACCTCACGGGACTCACTGCGCACGGTGTCGCGCAGGCTGACCAGCCCGACCAGCCTGCCGTCGACAGCCAGCAGCAGCGGGGTCTCGGTGGCCCGCTGCAGCCGGCGCACCCAGTCCTGGGCCTTGCGGCTCACCGGGACCTTCTGCCGGCGCAGCAGTTCCCGGCTGCCGATGAGCAGCGTCCGCCCGTCGCTCTGCACCCGCATGCCCTGCCCGAGCAGCACCTCGCACTCCTCGTGCGGGGGGATCTCGATGTGGCGTTCCTCGGTGGACCGGATGACGGCCTGGGCCAGCGGGTGCCGGGAGTGGATCTCCGAGCTGGCCGCGTAGGCGAGCACCTGCTCGGGTGACCAGGACGGGTCGAAGGAGACGACGTTGGTGACCACCGGACGGCCCAGGGTGAGCGTGCCGGTCTTGTCGAACACGATCGCGTCGACCCGCCCGGCGGCCTCCAGGTGCGCCCCGCCCTTGATCAGGATGCCGCGGCGGGCGCCGTTGCCGATCGCCGCGCTGATCGCGGTCGGGGTGGAGAGCCCGACCGCGCAGGGGCACGCGATGAGCAGCATCGTCATTGCCCGCCGCACGTCCCGGGTGAGCAGCAGGGTCGCCGCGGCGAGCGCGAAGGAGGTCGGGACGAACCGGCGGGAGAAGTTCTCCCCGACGGTCTGGATCGGGGCCCGGTCGGACTGGGCCTGCTCGACCCGGTTGATGATCCGGCCCAGCGCGGTGTCCTGGCCGACGGCCGAGGCGCGCACCACGATCCGTCCGCGCAGCAGCACCGAGCCCGCGGGCAGCGCCATGCCGGCGCCGACGCTGACCGGCAGCGTCTCGCCGGTGATGGCGGCCTGGTCGGCCACGCCGTCGCCCTCGACGACGACGCCGTCGACCGGGAGCACCACGTGCTCGTGCACGACGACCTCGTCGCCGATGCTCAGGTGGTCGATGTCGACCTCGACCTCGGTGCCGTCCGCAAGGCGGGTCCAGGCCCGGTGCTGGGTGCCGGTGAGCAGCTCGGAGATGGCGCGGCGGCTGCGGCGCAGGGTCAGGTCCTGCAGGTACTCGCCGATGTTGAGCAGCCAGAGCACGGTCAGCGCGACGACGTTCTCGCGCAGCACCAGGCTGGCGACCGTGGCCGCCGAGACCAGCGCGTCGGTGCCGGCACCGCGGCCCCGGGTGAACGCGCGCAGCGCGCCGCGCAGGAACGGGTAGCCGGTGAAGATCGTGACGCCGGTGGCCACGGTGCGGCTGCTGGGTCCGAGGACCGGCGGCCGGCGCAGGCCGTAGCGGCGGATCCCGAGGGCGGCCAGCGCGACGCCGCCGACGACCAGGCGGGCCAGGTCGCCGTTGCGCACGTCGGACGAACGCGGGGTGCGGTCGGCGGTGGCCTCCGGGTCCGCCCCCAGGCCCTTGCCGATGGCCTCGACCAGTTCGGCGCGGTCACAGCGGTCCGGGTCGAACCAGACGACGACGTTGCCGGTGCGCGGGTAGGCGTGGACCTGGCGGACGCCGGTGACCGGGTCGACCGCGTCCTCGACGGCCACCGCGAGAGCCGGGCTGCCCACCAGGCCGGGGGTCGCGAAGCGGACCCGGCCGGCGGCGTCGCTGACGACGCGGATCGACATCCGGCTCAGTGCTCGTGCTCGTGCGCGGCCTGCGTGCCGGGCGGCGGGGCCTGCTCGCCGATCCGTTCGCGGGCCTCGCTGACGATGTCGGCGGTGGCCAGGCGGGCCTTCTCGGCGCCGGTCTCCGCGGCCCGGGCCCCGCGCAGGCCCAGGGCCGTCACGGCCACGGCGGCCTGGTGCACCGCGCCGCTGCGCGCGATCTTCTTGACTCCGTCGTAGACCACGGCTCCGGCCAGGCCGGTCGCGACGGCGCCGGCGGCCTTGCCGATGATTCCGCCGAACATCACAGGCGGCTCCTCTCACTGGGATGCTCGCGTGACCGTCGCAGGATATCCATGTCCCCGACACGCAGTCGTTAACATAGATGAATACGTGCATGTGGATCACCGAGGACTGGGCCCGCCGGAAAAGTGCTGCGTCGGTACGATCGACAGGATCTGGCAGGGCCGGTACCACCGGCGCCTGCGCGGCCCGGGAGGGCGGGACGTGGGCGCCCGGGTCCCGGCGAGTGCCGCACGTGAGAGGCAGAAGGGACGGGTCAGCCGATGAGCGGCCACTCCAAATGGGCGACGACCAAGCACAAGAAGGCCGTCATCGATGCCCGCCGGGGCAAGATGTTCGCCAAGCTGATCAAGAACATCGAGGTGGCGGCGCGCACCGGCGGTGGCGACCCCGACGGCAACCCGACGCTCTACGACGCCATCCAGAAGGCCAAGAAGAGCTCGGTTCCCAACGACAACATCGACCGCGCCGTCAAGCGTGGCTCGGGTGTCGACGCCGGCGGCGCGGATTACCAGACGATCACCTACGAGGGCTACGCGCCCAACGGCGTCGCGGTGCTCGTCGAGTGCCTCACCGACAACCGCAACCGGGCGGCCACCGAGGTCCGGACCGCGATGAGCCGCAACGGCGGCACCATGGCCGACCCGGGCTCGGTGTCCTACCTGTTCACCCGCAAGGGCGTCGTGATCGTGCCCAAGGGTGACCTCACCGAGGACGACCTGCTGCTCGCCGTGCTCGACGCCGGCGCGGAGGAGGTCAACGACCTGGGCGAGAGCTTCGAGGTCATCTCCGAGGCGACCGACCTGATCGCGGTCCGCACCGCGTTGCAGGAGGCCGGCATCGACTACGACTCGGCCGACCCCACGTTCGTGCCCTCGATGCAGGTCTCGCTCGACGCCGAGGGGGCGAAGAAGGTCTTCCGGCTGATCGACGCCCTCGAGGACAGCGACGAGGTGCAGAACGTCTACGCGAACTTCGACGTGTCCGACGAGGTCATGGCCGAGGTCGGCTGAGGGCGCCCGCGATGATCGACGGTCCGGCGCCGGTGCCCGCGCACACCGCGGTCTCCGGCACCGGACCGTCGCCGTCCGCCGGCCCCGGGGTGCGCATCGGGCCGCTGCGCCCCGGGGACGCCGGCGAGGTGCTGACCGTGCAGCGGGCCGCGTACGTCACCGAGGCGCAGCGCTACGGCGCGCCCGACATCCCGCCGCTGCGCGAGACCCTGGCCGAGCTGCGGGCCGACCTGGAGGCCGGTGTCCTGGCACTGGGCGCCTGGTCCGGTGCCCGGCTGGTCGGCTCGGTGCGCGGGCGGGTGGCCGGCTCCGAGATGGAGGTCGTGCGCTTCACGGTGGCGCCCGACGTGCAGGGCCGGGGCGTCGGCCGGGCCCTGCTCGCCGCCGTGCACGCCGCCGCCCCGCCGGCGGTCACCCGATTCTGGCTGGTCACCGGCGCGCGCAGCGACGACAACCTGCGCCTGTACGCGGCGGCCGGCTATCGGATCGCCGGTGCCGTCACCGATTCCGCGGGCGTCGAACTGGCCCGCCTGGAACGCCCCGCCCGCTGAGCACAGCTCGATCCCGTTCCGCCCCGGACGCCGGGTCGCCCGTCCGGGGACTGTCGGTGCGCGGTCCTAGACTCGGTGGTGATGAGCCCCGCAACCCGTGCCCCCCAGAAGTCCGGTACTGCGAAGTCCGGTTCCGCGACCACGCCCGCCACCGGTGGTGGCTCCACGGGCAAACGGCTGCTGCTGCTCGACGGGCACTCGCTGGCCTACCGCGCGTTCTTCGCGCTGCCTGCGGAGAACTTCCGCACCGGCACGGGGCAGACCACGAACGCGGTCTACGGCTTCACCTCGATGCTGATCAACCTGCTGCGCGACGAGCAGCCGACGCACCTCGCGGTGGCGTTCGACGTCTCCCGCAAGACGTTCCGCTCGGAGGCCTACGCCGACTACAAGGCGAACCGGTCGGCCACGCCGGACGACTTCCGCGGCCAGGTCGACCTCATCAAGGAGGTCCTGGCCGCGCTGAACATCCCGGTGTTCGCCGTCGAGGGCTACGAGGCCGACGACGTGCTCGCCACGCTCGCCACCCAGGCCGAGGCCGACGGCTTCCAGGTGCTCGTCACCACCGGCGACCGCGACGCGTTCCAGCTGGTCACCGACAACGTCACGGTGCTCTACCCGCGGCGCGGGGCGTCCGACCTCGGCCGGATCGACCCGGCCGAGGTGAACGAGCGCTACGGCCTCACCCCGGCGCAGTACCCCGACTTCGCGGCCCTGCGCGGCGACCCCAGTGACAACCTGCCGAGTATTCCCGGCGTCGGGGAGAAGACCGCGGCCAAGTGGGTCCGCGAGTTCGGCTCGCTGGGCGAGCTGAGCGACCGGGTCGACGAGGTCAAGGGCAAGGCCGGCGACGCGCTGCGCGCCAACCTGGCCAATGTGCTGCTCAACCGGCAGCTCACCGAGCTGGTCCGCGACGTCGCGCTGGACGCCGCGCCGGCCGACCTCGAGGTCCGGCCGTGGGACCGCGACGCGGTGCACCGGCTGTTCGACGAGCTCGAGTTCCGGGTGCTGCGCGAACGCCTGTTCGCCACCCTGACCAGTGCCGAGCCGGAGGCCGAGGACGGCTTCGAGGTGCAGGGCGGTGCCGTCGAGCCGGGCGGCGTGCGGGCCTGGCTCGAGGCGAACGCGCGCGACGGCCGCCGGGTCGGGCTGTCGTTCCACGGACTGACCGGCCGTGCCACCGGAAGCGACCTCCAGGGCATCGCCCTGGCTGCGGGGGAGCCGACCGTGGAGGACCGCGCCGGGCTCGGAGCCCGCCCGCCCGCCGCCGTCGGGGTGCGCGCGGCCGGCTACCTCGACGTGCGCACGCTGACCCCGGACGACGACGCGGCGCTGGGGGAATGGCTGGGCGACGAGTCGGTGCCCAAGGCGGCGCACGACGCCAAGGCGGCGCTGCACGCGCTGCGCGCCCGCGGCTGGCAGCTGCGCGGGCTGACCAGCGACACTGCACTGGCCGCCTACCTGGCCCGCCCCGGGCAGCGCAGCTTCGACCTGGCCGACCTCGCGCTGCGCTACCTGCGCCGCGAGCTGCGGCTCGACGGCGAGGCCGACGGTGGCCAGCTCTCGCTGCTCGGCGGTGAGGAGGAGGCCGACGCGCAGCATGCGCAGGAGCAGATGGTGGCGGCGTCCGCGGTGGCCGAGCTGGCCGACGCGCTCGACGCCGAGCTGTCCGAGCGCGGCGGCACCGAGCTGCTCGCCGGGCTGGAGTTGCCGCTGCTGTTCGTGCTCGCCGACCTCGAGGCCGCCGGCATCGCCGTCGACCGTGACGCGCTGTCCGCGCTGGAGGCGGAGTTCGCCGCGCAGGTCAAGCAGGCTGCGCAGGACGCCTATGCGGTGATCGGCAAGGAGATCAACCTCGGCTCGCCGAAACAGCTGCAGGTCGTGCTGTTCGACGAGCTGGGCATGCCGAAGACCAAGCGCACCAAGACCGGTTACACCACCGACGCCGACGCGCTGCAGAACCTGTTCGCGGCCACCGAGCACCCGTTCCTGTCCCACCTGCTGCTGCACCGGGACGCGACCCGGCTCAAGGTCACCGTCGACGGCCTGCTCAAGTCGATCGCCGACGACGGCCGCATCCACACCACCTACAGCCAGACGATCGCCGCCACCGGCCGGCTCAGCTCCACCGAGCCGAACCTGCAGAACGTGCCGATCCGTACTGCCGCGGGCCGGCGGATCCGCGAGACGTTCGTGGTCGGCCAGGGGTACGCCGAGCTGATGACCGCGGACTACAGCCAGATCGAGATGCGGATCATGGCGCACCTGTCCGAGGACGCGGCGCTGATCGAGGCGTTCCGGTCGCGGCACGACTTCCACGCCGAGACCGCCGCCCGGGTGTTCGGGGTCGAGGCGCCGGAGGTCACCCCGGAGCAGCGCGCCAAGATCAAGGCGATGAACTACGGGCTGGCCTACGGGCTGTCGGCGTTCGGGCTGTCGGGCCAGCTGCGGATCTCCACCGAGGAGGCCCGCGGCCTGATGGACGAGTACTTCAAGACGTTCGGCGGGGTGCGCGACTACCTGCACAGCATCGTCGAGCAGGCCCGCAAGGACGGCTACACCGAGACCATGCTCGGCCGCCGCCGCTACCTGCCCGACCTGAACAGCGACAACCGGCAGCGCCGGGAGATGGCCGAGCGGATGGCGCTCAACGCCCCGATCCAGGGCAGCGCGGCGGACATCATCAAGGTCGCGATGCTGGGCGTGCACCGGGCGCTGGCCGCGGCGTCACTGCGCAGCCGGGTGCTGCTGCAGGTCCACGACGAGCTGGTGCTGGAGGTGGCCGAGGGCGAGCGCGCGGCCGTCGAGGAACTGGTACGCCGCGAGATGGGCGCGGCCCACGAGCTCAGCGTGCCGCTCGAGGTGTCCGTCGGGTACGGGCGCAGCTGGGACGACGCCGCCCACTAGGTCGCGCCCGCGCCGCGGAGGAGGACCCGTGCGCGGGACGGGTGAGTGCCGGGGGCAGCGTGCTGGCGCCGTCCCCCGTGGCCGCGCTGGCCTGGCCTTGGGTGAGGAAGATGCTGCCGGTGAGGTCGGCGCCGCTCAGGTCGGCGTCGCGGAGGTCCGCCCCGATCAGGTCGGCAGATCTCAGGTCGGCGCCGGTGAGGTCCGCCGGTGCCGCGCTCATGGGACGATGTGCGTGACCTCCCACGGTGAGCAGGGCTTGCCGCCTGCTCCGGACGAGCTCCATTCTCGCTGCGCCGGCACGCCGCAGCCGGGACCGGGGGGCCGGCCCGTCAGCGGCCCAGGCGCCGTGGGGTCGCCGACCCGGCGCCGTCGTGACCTCAGCCCGTACACCCGGTCACAGCAGCTTCGCGACCTCCTTCGGCAACTGGCCCAGGACGTGCTCGAACTCCTTGCGCGGGACCGCGTCGCGCACGGTGAGCAGGACCGCCCGGAAGGCCCGCCGGGCCAGGTCCTCATCGACCCCCGCGCCCTCACCGACCCGGCTGAGCATCTCCTCGAGCCCGATGGGTTCGGCGTGTGCGTCGCGCGGTCGTTGCAGCGGCTCGCGTAGTTCGGGGGGTAGCTGGGCGGCCAGGTCCTGGGCCGCCCCGCCACTGATCCGTTCCGCCAAGGCCTGCAGGACGGCGCGGGTGAGGGTCTGCGCCTGATCGACGGACACGTGTGCTCGTCGCGCCACCTTCTGCACGAACTCGTCGTGGTCCACGCGCAGCAGCTCCCGGTACTCCGTGGGGAGCTGGCTCACCATGTCCTCGAACTCCTTGTGAGGCAGGGTGTCGCGCAGCGTGTGCAGGACCGCCCGGGTGCCTCGCAGGGCCAGCTCCCCGTCGACCCCGGCGCGCTCGCCGACCCGGCGGAGGAACTCGTCGAGGCCGAACGGGTCGGCGGGTGCCTTCCGGGGGCGTCGCAGCGGCTCCTGCAGTTCGGGGGGCAGCTGGGCGGCCAGGTCGTCGGCCTCCCCGCCCGTGATGCGCTCGGCAAGCGTCTGCAGGACGGCGCGGCCGAGCGTGTCCGCCTGCTCCGCGGACACGTGTGCTCGTTCGGACACCCGTCGGATGAACTCGTCGTGTTTCATGATCGACCTTCCTGGCGGTGGTGAGCAGCCCCGGCGCGGCTCCACGCCGCAGCCGCCGGCCTCGGACGGCTGATCGGGATGCGCGCCCGGGCGGGCCGCGACGTGCGTGCAGAACTCGCGGGTACCCCCACGGGCGGCAGATCAGCCGCGTGACCGCCGCACCGGCGCGAGGCTGCTGGTCACCGCGCCGGGCCGACCGGCCCGCCGGCCAGCTCGCGCTGCATGAGCACGACGTCGAGCCAGCGGTCGAACTTGAACCCGACGTCGCGCAGGACCCCGGACCGGGTGAACCCGAGCCGGGTGTGCAGGGAGATCGAACCGGCGTTGTCGGAGCTCCCGATCGCCGCGATCATCTGCCGGTAGCCGGCCGCGGTCGCGTGCTCGACCAGTGCGGACAGCAGCGCGGTGCCGACGCCGGTGCCGCGGGCGTCGTCGCGGATGTAGACGCTGTCCTCGACGGCGAACCGGTACGCCGAGCGCGCCCGGTACGGGCCGTAGTACGCGTACCCGGCGGTGGGGCCGCCTGCCGGGGCCTCGGCGACCAGCCAGTGGCCGCCGGCCGCCCGGCCGGTGCGCATCCGCCCGGCCATCGTCGCCGGGTCCGGGGGGACCTCCTCGAACGTGCCGACACCGTGGCGGACGTGGTGGGCGTAGATGGCCTGGATGGCCGGGATGTCGGCCGGGAGCGCCTCCCTGATCAGCATCCACCGACCGTATGCGGCGGCTACCGGTGCCCGGCGAAGGCCCTGCGGGCGGCGTTGCGACGGAACGCCTCGAGCCTGCTGCGTTGCTCGCGGGCGCGGTCGGCGAGGGCGCCCAGGTCGACGTCGGCCAGTTCGGGGTGAGCCGGGGCGACCTCGAGCAGGACCAGCAAGAGGTCCAGCTTGCCCTCGACGCCGAGCGACAGCGTCTCGGACTCCCGCAGCAGGGTCAGGTCCGCGCCGACGGTGAGCTTCTCGTCCACGGCGAGCCGGTGGGCCTTCTCCGCGGCCCAGCCGGCCATCTGCTGCGCCGGGTCCGGCCCGCTGCCGATCCGGTCGACCAGTTTCCGGAGCACCTCCCGGTCCTCCTCGATCTCGCCGGCCATCCTGCTCAGCACGTCGGCGTCGGGAGCGCCGGCGGCTTCGGCCTCGAGTCGCCGGGCGAGCTCGGCGCCGGCGTTCGCCCCGTCGAGGTGATCGTTCAGATAGATGCCGAGAAGCTGCCTCGCCGACATGCGCGCTCCTTTCCTCCCAAAGAGGGTCCCCGTCCGGACGGGGCCGACACATCCGGCGCGCCCGCGGCGGCAGGCCCGCCCGGGGCCGGTAGCCTCCGATGTCGAACGGCTGTTCGTGTGATGACGTGCGGAGGGATGCGGGTGCGGGTGCTCGGCGTCGACCCGGGGCTGACCCGGTGCGGGCTCGGCGTGGTCGACGGCAGGGGAGGCCGGACGGTCGCGTGCGTCGCGGTGGACGTCGTGCGCAGTTCGGCGGACACACCGCTGGCCGAGCGGTTGCTGGGGGTCGCGGACGCCGTCGAGGAGTGGATCCGGGTGCACCGGCCCGACGTCGTCGCGATCGAGCGGGTCTTCAGCCAGAACAACGTGCGCACGGTGATGGGCACGGCACAGGCCAGCGGGGTCGTCGCGCTCACCGCCGCGCGGGCCGGGCTGCCGGTCGCGTTCCACACCCCCAGCGAGGTCAAGGCCGCGGTCACCGGGGCGGGCCGGGCCGACAAGCAGCAGGTCACAGCCATGATCACCCGGGTGCTCGGGCTCGCGGAGGCCCCCCGGCCCGCGGACGCCGCCGACGCGCTGGCCCTCGCGGTGTGCCACTGCTGGCGGGCCCCGATGCTCGAGCGGATGGCGCAGGCACAGGCCCGCTCGGCCGAACTGGCCCGGCGGCACAAGGCCCGGCTGGCTGCCGCGGCGAAAGGGCGTTGATCGACGATGATTGCTTCGGTGCGTGGTGAGGTGCTCGGGATCGGGCTGGACCACGCGGTCGTGGAGGTCGGCGGCGTCGGGCTGGCCGTGCACGCCACCCCGACCACGCTCGCCGGCCTGCGCCGCGGGGAGCAGGCCCGGCTGGCGACCGCGCTGGTGGTCCGCGAGGACTCGCTGACGCTGTTCGGGTTCGCCGACGCCGAGGAGCGCGAGCTGTTCACGCTGCTGCAGACGGTGACGGGGGTGGGCCCGCGGCTCGCCCTGGCGACGCTGGCGGTGCTCGACCCGGATGCGCTGCGCCGGGCACTGGTCGACGGGGATCTCACGACCCTGACCCGGGTGCCGGGGATCGGGCGCAAGGGCGCCGAGCGGCTGATCGTGGAGCTGCGGGACAAGGTCGCCGCCCCGGTCGCCGCACCCGCAGGCGCCGCGCCGCCGGCGCCCACGGCGAACGGCGGCCCCCGTGACCAGGTGGTGGAGGCCCTCGTCGGGCTCGGCTTCACCGCGAAGCCCGCCGAGCAGGCCGTCGACGGGGTGCTCGGGGAGAACGGGGCCGCGGACGCCTCCGCGCTGCTGCGCTCCGCGCTGGCCAGGCTGGGCCGATCGCGGTGAGCGAGTTCGAGCCGACCCGCGAGGTCGCTGCCGAGGCCGACGTCGAGGACCTCGACGTCGAGGCCAGCCTGCGGCCGCGCCGGCTCGCCGAGTTCATCGGCCAGCCTCGGGTCCGCGAGCAGCTCGAACTGGTGCTGGAGGGCGCCCGCCGGCGCGGCGACCCACCCGACCACATCCTGCTCTCCGGCCCGCCCGGGCTGGGCAAGACCAGCCTGTCGATGATCGTCGCCGCGGAACTGGGGGCGGCGATCCGGCTCACCTCCGGTCCGGCCCTGGAGCGGGCCGGCGACCTCGCCGCGATGCTGTCCAACCTGATGCCCGGCGACGTGCTGTTCATCGACGAGATCCACCGCATCGCCCGCCCCGCCGAGGAGATGCTCTACCTCGCGATGGAGGACTTCCGGGTCGACGTGGTCGTCGGCAAGGGGCCCGGGGCGACCAGCATCCCGCTCGACATCGCGCCGTTCACCCTGGTCGGGGCGACCACCAGGGCCGGTGCGCTGACCGGCCCGCTGCGGGACCGCTTCGGCTTCACCGCGCACATGGAGTTCTACGAGCCCGGCGAGCTGGAGTTGGTGCTGCGTCGCGCCGCGACGATCCTCGACGTCGACCTGCGCGCGGACGGGGCCGAGGAGATCGCGGGCCGGTCGCGGGGAACACCGCGGATCGCGAATCGGTTGTTACGACGGGTGCGTGATTTCGCCGAGGTCCGCGCCGACGGCACCGTCACCCGAATGGTGGCCCGCGATGCGCTGGCCGTGTACGACGTGGACGAGCTCGGCCTGGACCGGCTCGACCGCGCCGTACTCGGTGCGCTGGTGCGGTCGTTCGGGGGCGGCCCCGTGGGCGTGTCCACGCTCGCCGTAGCGGTGGGCGAGGAACCAGGTACCGTCGAAGAGGTCTGCGAGCCCTACCTGGTGCGCGCGGGCATGCTGGCCCGAACGCCCCGGGGACGTGTGGCGACGGCGGCCGCGTGGGCCCATCTGGGTATGACTCCGCCCCCGGACGTCACCGGATCGGTCCCGTCGCCGTTGTTCTGACGATGGCCCGGCACGGCGGACGAGGGCCGCAGCACCGGTGCAACCCCGGTGCTGGCACACTCATGGCCCTTCGACGTGCGGAGATACGGAGATCATGGAAACTCTGCTGTTCCCACTGCTCATCCTGCTGCTGTTCATTCCCATCTTCCTCTCCGGGCGGAAGCAACGCCGCCAGATGCAGGAGATGCAGCAGTTGCAGGCCGCGCTGGAGCCCGGTGACGTCGTGGTGACGACCTCCGGTCTGCGGGCGACGGTCGTCGACGCCTCCTACGAGGAGACGGTCGACCTCGAGATCGCCGACGGCGTGGTGACCACCTGGGTGCGCGCCGCGGTGCGGGAGAAGGTCAACCCGACCCCGGACGACGTCTCCTCGCTCACCGACGGCTCCGCCGACGTCGCCGACGAGCACGACGCGGAACCCGTCGAGCGCGTCGAGGACAAGCCGGCGGTGACGGACAGCACGCCGGAGCCGACCGGCACGACCGACGACGCGCGCTCGAACGGGACGCCGGGCTCGCGCAACTGATCCACCGGGCGGCCGCAGCGGGCCGCCTTCGTTGGGGCGGCCCACCGGCGGTCCCCGGCTATATCAGGAGATAGAAGGCAGTGGCATCAACCCCGGGGCGGATCCGCCCTTGGCGGTACCTGGCGGCGTTCGCCGGCATCGTCGTCGTCCTGTACTCGCTGGTGTTCTTCACCGGCGACGGCAGGCCCAGCCCCAAGCTGGGCATCGACCTGCAGGGCGGCACCCGGGTCACGCTGACCGCGCGCACCGAGTCCGGCGCCGCGCCGCCGCGTGACCAGTTGATCCAGGCGCAGCAGATCATCGAGCAGCGCGTCAACGGTCTCGGCGTGAGCGGCGCCGAGGTCGTCCTGGACGGCAACAACCTGACGATCACAGTCCCCGGGGCCCAGGGCGACCAGGCCCGGTCCCTCGGCCAGACGGCGCAGCTGCGCTTCCGCCCGGTCGTCGGTGATCCCGTCCCGGTCATCCCGGCCACTGCCCCCGCGGCGGGCGCGACGTCGAACGCCCCCGCCGCGCCGCCCACCGGCCAGAGCACCGCCCCGGCCCCCGCCGGGTCTCAGCCGCAGGGTCTCGCGGGCGACGCGACCAGCCAGAAGGTTGCTCCGGTCGCGTACTCGACGCCGCTGCAGAACCCGGCCCCGCCGCCGTCGCCCGCCCCCACGCCGGACGCCGGCGCCAACCCCGCCCCGGCCGACCCGGCCGTGGCGGCGGCGATCGCGCAGGCTCGCGCGACCCGGCAGAGCACCGACCCGACCGTCCAGCAGCAGGCCCTCGCCGCGCTGGACTGCAAGGCCAACGACCCGCTGCGGGGCTACGACGACCCGGCCCTGCCGCTGGTCGCGTGCAACCAGGACGGCACCGAGAAGTACGTGCTCGGCCCCACGATCATCGAGGGCACCCAGATCGCCAGCGCTCAGGCCACGACCAATCAGAACGGCGCGGGTTACGTCGTCGACCTCACGTTCAAGAACCCCGGTGCCGGGATCTGGGGCGACTACACGAGCAAGAACATCGGCAAGCAGGCGGCCTTCGTCCTGGACGGCGAGGTCGTCTCGGCGCCGCAGATCCAGGGAGCCCTCTACGGGGTGACCCAGGTCAGCGGCAACTTCAACCAGGCGCGGGCGCAGGAGCTGGCCAGCGTGCTGCGCTACGGCTCGCTGCCGCTGTCGTTCGACTCCAACGAGGCGCAGACGGTGTCGGCAACCCTGGGCCTGGCCTCGCTGGATGCCGGTCTCATCGCGGGTGCCATCGGGCTGGCGCTGGTGTTCGTCTACTGCCTGTTCTACTACCGGGCGCTGGGCGTCCTGACGATCCTGTCGCTGGCACTGTCCGGTGTGGTCGTCTACGCGGTCCTGGTGCTGCTCGGGCGGTGGATCGGGTTCACCCTCGACCTGGCCGGCGTCGCCGGGTTCATCGTGGCCATCGGCATCACGGCCGACTCGTTCGTCATCTTCTTCGAACGGCTCAAGGACGAGATGCGTGAGGGCCGCAGCTTCCGGTCGGCGGTGCCACGCGGCTGGGTGCGGGCGCGCCGGACCATCCTGAGCGCCGACGCCGTGAGCTTCCTGGCCTCCGCGGTGCTCTACATCCTCGCGGTCGGTCAGGTGAAGGGCTTCGCCTTCACGCTGGGCATGTCCACCGTTCTCGACCTCGTCGTCGTGTTCCTGGTGACCCACCCGCTGGTGGCGCTGGCCTCCAACTCCCGGGTCTTCGGCAGCCCGGCGTGGTCGGGCCTCGGTTCGGTGGCGAAGATCGGCGCGGCCCGGCGGCGGGCGACCGCCGCGGCCTCGAAGGGAGCCTGACGTGGTGACCAGCAACACCTCCAGGACCGGCTTCCTCGGCCGGCTCTACACCGGTACCGGTGCCTTCGACGTCGTCGGCAAGCGCAAGACCTGGTACGCCGTGTTCGGCACGCTCGTGCTGATCTGCGTGCTGTCGATCGTGCTGCGCGGGTTCAACCTGGGCATCGACTTCACCGGCGGCACGCAGATCCAGATGCCGGCCACCGGCGCCTCCGGCACGATCAGCACCCAGCAGGTGGAGCAGGTCTACCACCGGGTGGTCGGTGCCGACCCGGCCTCGGTGCAGTCCGTCGGGGCCGGCGGTGCAGCGTCGATCCTGCTGCGCTCCGAAGCCCTCGACGCCGGCCAGACCGTCGCGCTCAAGCAGGCGCTGTTCGACTCGCTGCAGCCGCTCGGGCCGAATGGCCAGGCCTCGCAGCAGACGATCAGCGACAGCGCGGTGAGCGGCACCTGGGGCGGGCAGATCACGACCCAGGCACTGATCGCGCTGGCCGTGTTCCTCGTGCTGGTCACCATCTTCCTGGCGTTCTACTTCGAACGCGCGATGGCGATCGCGGCGCTGGTCGCGCTGGTGCACGACGTGGTCGTCACCGCCGGCATCTACTCGATCGTCGGCTTCGAGGTCACCCCGTCCACGGTGATCGGTCTGCTGACCATCCTCGGGTTCTCGCTCTACGACACCGTCGTGGTGTTCGACAAGGTCAAGGAGAACACCCGCGGGCTGCTCGGGCTGACCCGGCGCAGCTACCCCGAGGCGGCCAACCTCGCGCTGAACCAGACCTTGATGCGCTCGATCAACACCTCGCTCATCGCGGTGCTGCCGGTGCTCGGGCTGATGGTGGTCGGCGTCGGGCTGCTCGGTGTCGGCACGCTGGCCGACCTGGCGCTGGTGCAGATGGTCGGCATCGTCGCCGGCGCGGCGTCGTCGATCCTGCTGGCCACCCCGATCCTGGTCGACCTGAAGATGCGCGACCCGCGGTTCCGGCAGCAGGCCGAGCGGGTCAAGGCCCGGCGGGCGCGGTCGGCCGCCGCGCAGTCCGGTGCCGCCGGCCCCGAGGACGGACCCGACCTGGCCGACGACGACGCGCTCGCGTCCGAGCTGCGAAAGGAGCGGGCGATGGCCGCCGCGTCCGGCGTGCCGGCCCGCACCGCCAAGAATGGCGACCGGCGTGGTGGGCAGCGGTCGTCGCGGCCCACCGGCAAGTCGGCGCGCCCGACCGGGAAGAGGCAGCGGTGAGCATCACCGAGGAGACCGAACCCTCACTGGTCCGGGTCGCGGGCCTGGTCCGGGACGTCCCGGACTACCCGCAACCGGGCGTGCTGTTCCGGGACATCACCCCGGTACTGGCCGATCCGGAGGCCTTCACCACGGTGTCCACCGAGCTGGCCGCGATGGCCGGCGAAGCCGACCTCGTCGTCGGCGTGGAGGCCCGCGGGTTCCTCATCGGGGCGGCCGTCGCGCTCGTCGCGGGTGCCGGGATCGTCCCCGTGCGCAAGGCGGGGAAGCTGCCCCGGGTGGCCGCGTCGCGCACCTACGAGCTGGAGTACGGCACGGCCACCCTCGAGTTGGCGGCCGACACGGTGCCGGCCGGGTCGCGGGTGTTCGTGATCGACGACGTGCTGGCCACCGGCGGTACGGCGGCCGCCGCGTGCGCGCTGCTCAGCGATGTCGGCGCGCAGGTCGTGGGGTTCGGTTCGCTGCTCGAGCTCACCGCGCTGGGCGGGCGGGACCGGCTGGGCGACATCCCGGTGCACGCCCTGCTGACGTACTGACCCGAGGGCTATCCTTCTCGAGGTGGAGCTCTGCCGCTTATGAGGCGCGTATGACGGACCTGCAGCCGGTCGCGCCGCCGGTCCCGAGTCCGGACGGCCCGGCCAAGCCCTCGGCCACCCGCCGGGTGCGGGCCCGCATCGCCCGCCGGATGACGCCGCAGCGGGTCGCGGTGGTCAAGCCCGTGCTCGAGCCGCTGGCGAGCGTGCACCGGGCGCTGCACCCGAAGGCCGACCTGGTGCTGCTGCAGCGCGCCTACGACGTCGCCGAGGACAAGCACGCCCACCAGAAGCGCAAGTCCGGCGACCCGTACATCACCCACCCGCTGGCGGTGGCGACCATCCTGGCCGAGCTGGGCATGGACACCATCACGCTGGTCGCCGCGCTGCTGCACGACACCGTCGAGGACACCGACTACTCCCTCGAGCGGCTGCGCGCCGACTTCGGTGAGGAGGTCGCGCACCTCGTCGACGGGGTCACCAAGCTCGACAAGGTCGAGCTGGGCACCGCCGCGGAGGCCGAGACCATCCGCAAGATGGTCGTCGCGATGGCGCGGGACCCGCGGGTGCTGGTCATCAAGCTCTCGGACCGGCTGCACAACATGCGTACGATGCGCTTCCTGCCGCCGGAGAAGCAGGCCAAGAAGGCCCGCGAGACCCTGGAGGTGCTGGCCCCGCTGGCCCACCGGCTCGGGATGGCCACGGTCAAGTGGGAGCTGGAGGACCTGTCCTTCGCGATCCTGCACCCGAAGAAGTACGAGGAGATCGTCCGGCTCGTCGCCACCCGGGCGCCGTCCCGGGACACCTACCTCAAGCAGGTCATCGACGAGGTGACCCAGCAGCTCGACTCGGCGCGGATCACCGCCGCCGTCGAGGGCCGGCCCAAGCACTACTACTCGATCTACCGCAAGATGATCGTCAAGGGCCGGGACTTCGACGACATCCACGACCTGGTCGGGGTGCGGGTGCTCGTCGACGAGGTGCGCGACTGCTACGCCGCGATGGGCATGGTGCACGCCCTGTGGCAGCCGATGCCGGGGCGGTTCAAGGACTACATCGCCCAGCCCCGCTTCGGGGTCTACCAGTCGCTGCACACCACCGTGATCGGGCCGGACGGCAAGCCGCTCGAGGTGCAGATCCGCACCCACGAGATGCACCGCACCGCCGAGTACGGCATCGCCGCGCACTGGCGCTACAAGGAGAGCCGCGGCTCCCACGGCCCGTCCGCCGGGACCGTCGAGATCGATGAGATGTCCTGGATGCGCCAGTTGCTCGACTGGCAGCGGGAGGCCGCGGACCCCGGGGACTTCCTGGAGTCGCTGCGCTTCGACCTGGCGGCCAAGGAGATCTTCGTCTTCACCCCCAAGGGCGACGTGATCACGCTGCCGATGGGCTCGACGCCGGTGGACCTGGCCTATGCGGTGCACACCGAGGTCGGCAACCGCTGCATCGGGTCGCGGGTGAACGGCCGGCTGGTCGCGCTGGAGCGCAAACTCGAGTCCGGCGACGTCGTGGAGATCTTCACCTCGAAGGCCGAGGGGGCCGGGCCGAGCCGCGACTGGCTGTCGTTCGTCGCCTCGCCGCGGGCCAAGACCAAGATTAAGCACTGGTTCGCCAAGGAGCGCCGCGAGGAGGCCATCGAGGCGGGCAAGGACGCGATCACCCGGGAGGCCCGCCGCACCGGGATGCCGCTGCAGCGGCTGGTGTCCACCGACGCCATGGCCGCGCTGTCCCGCGAGCTGCACTTCCCGGACCTGTCCGGGCTGTACGCCGCCGTCGGGGAGGGGCACGCCTCGGCCCGCCACGTCGTGCAGCGGCTGGTCGCGCTGCTCGGCGGGATGGAGGACGCCGAGGAGGAGCTCGCCGAGCGCGCCACTCCGTCGACGGTCCGGCTGCGCCGGGCGTCGGGCGACGCGGGCGTCGTCGTCCGCAGCGACGGTGCCGACATGGGCGATCTCTACATGAAGCTGGCTCGCTGCTGCACGCCGGTGCCCGGCGACGACATCCTCGGGTTCGTGACCCGTGGTGGCGGGGTCAGCGTGCACCGCACCGACTGCACCAACGCCGGCGACCTGCAGTCCCGGGCCGAGCGGCTCGTCGACGTGGCCTGGTCGGTGTCGCCGGGCTCGGTGTTCCTGGTCGCGATCCAGGTCGAGGCGCTCGACCGGCACCGGCTGCTGTCGGACGTGACGAAGGTGCTGGCCGACGAGAAGGTCAACATCCTGTCCGCGTCGGTGACGACGTCGCGTGACCGGGTCGCGGTGTCGCGGTTCAGCTTCGAGATGGGCGACCCGAAGCATCTCGGGCACGTGCTGCGCGCGGTGCGCAACGTCGAGGGCGTCTACGACGTGTACCGGGTGACGAGCGCGGGCTGACCGCAGCGCCGGGAGCCGAGCCGGCGGCTTTCGCGACGGCGATCATCGCAGCGGCGGGGCCGGGGACGGTCCGCCGGGTCCGGGCGGGTGGTGCGCCCGCCCGGACCCGCAGATCAGCCGACCGTGGCGGTCTGGATCGTCACCGGCTGCACCGGCTTGCCGTCGCCGGGGCCGTTGCTGCTGTCGGTGCCCTTGCGGGCGATGCTGTCGACGACCTGCAACCCCTGCGGCGAGATGGAGCCGAAGACCGTGTAGTTCGGCGGCAGCTGCGCATCGCCGTAGACCATGAAGAACTGGCTGCCGTTGGTGTTCGGCCCGGCGTTGGCCATCGCCAGGATGCCGCGGCCGTAGGTCAGCTGCGGGAAGGTCTCGTCGGCGAACTTGTAGCCGGGGCCACCGGCGCCGGTGCCGCTCGGGTCGCCGCACTGCAGCACCTGCAGCCCGGCGGACGTGGTCAGCCGGTGGCAGCCGGTGGAGTTGAAGTAGCCCTGCTTGGCCAGGCTCACGAAGCTGTTCACCGTGCACGGCGCGAGCGCGCGGTCCAGGGTGAGCGGGATCGTGCCGGCGTTGGTCTGCAGCGTCACCGCGACGGTGCCCTGCGCGCTGACGTCGTTCGTCGGCGGCGCCTGCGCGGGCTTGGCGGCCTGGCCGTCCGACGGGTAGGAGCAGGTCGCGGTGGCCGGCAGCGCGGTCGGCCGGGTCGGCAGCGGAGTGATCGCGGTGGGGATCTGGTCCGGCGTGGTGCCGGCCGCGGCGGGCGCCTCGGTGGCGCTGGCGCCGGCGGCGGATGACGTCGTGTCGTTGCCCGAACCGCCGAGCGTGCTCAGCAGCACCACCCCGACCACCACGACCACGACGACCGCGGCCGAGGTGATCACAGCGATCTGCTTGCGCCGCTTGGCCTGCGTGGCGCGGCGCTCCTGCTGGCTCGCCAGCTTCCGCTTGGCCGCCTCGCGTCGCATCTGGTTTGTCGCCACCGCTTGACATCCTCCTGTTTCGCGTGGTTAGGGGCGGAGCGTAGCGACCGAGGCTGAGAGAACGCTGGGCGGTGCTCTGGGCGGAATGCGCGAGCGCACGGTCAGGCCAGGGTGATGGTGTCCTCGCGCACGGTGATCTGTTCGGGTGGGAGTGGCTGCTGGGCCGGGCCGTGGGTGGGGGAGCCGTCGCTGATGCTGAACCTGCTGCCGTGGCAGGGGCAGTTGATGGTCCCGTCGGCCACCTGGCCCACCGTGCAGCCCATGTGGGTGCACGTCGAGCTGAAGGCCTTGAACTGCGCGGGTGCCGGCTGTGTCACCACCACGTGCGCCGCGGGGAAGATCTTCCCGCCGCCCAGCGGGATGTCCTCGGTGCGGGCCAGCGGCGCCCCCGCGGCGGGCGCGCCGGTGGGCGGCGCGGCGCCGGTCGTGGTGGCGGCACCGCCGCCGGAGGGCGAGGTGGCGCAGGCCGCGAGGGCGAAGACGGCCGCGCCCGTGCCGGTGAGGACGGTCCGTCTGGTCAGGGCGGCGCCGGTGGTCTCGGCTCGGCTCATGTGGTCTTCCCTCCGTGAGGACGAGACATCCACCGTGGCCCCGCACGGGCCCGCGGGCCAGCGGACGTTTCGGTCAGGTGGGACGGTGGGCCCTGGCCCGGCCGCGACTCGGCGGATCGCGCGCGGCGTCTAGGCTGGCTGGGTGCTCGTTGCGGGATTTCCGGCAGGTTCGTTCCAGACCAACTGCTACGTGATCGCCCCTGCCGCGGGAGAGGCGTGCATCGTCGTCGACCCCGGGCAGGACGCCGTCGAGCCGCTGGAGGCCCTGCTGGCCGAGCATCGGCTGACCCCGGTCGCGGTGCTGCTGACCCACGGGCACTTCGACCACACCTTCAGCGTCGCCCCGGTGTGCGACGGCCACGACGTGCCCGCCTGGATCCACCCCGGGGACCGCGACATGCTCGCCGACCCGATGAAGGGCATCTCCGCCGAATCCGCCGCGTTCTTCGGCGGCCGGCTGGAGCTGCGGGAACCCCGTGAGGTCCGGGAGCTCGCCGACGGCGCCGCGATGGAGCTCGCCGGGCTGAGCTTCCGGGTCGACCACACCCCCGGCCACACACCGGGCTCGGTGGTGTTCTCCACACCCACCGAGGAGGGGGTGGAGGTGATCCTGGCCGGCGACACGCTGTTCGCCGGGTCCATCGGGCGCACCGACCTGCCCGGCGGGTCGCACGAGCAGCTGCTGGCCAGCGTCCGGGACAAGCTGCTGACCAGGGACGACTCGGCGTTCGTGCTCCCCGGGCACGGACCGACCACGACAATCGGGCGGGAACGGGCGTCGAACCCGTTCCTGCAGGGACTGGATGTGCCTGCTGTGGGGCGAGGGCTGTGACCGCTGCGACCGACCGGGCCGAGAAGGCCGCCGCCGCCTTCGCCGCGCCCAAGGGCGTCCCGGAGTACCTGCCGCCGGACTCCGCGGAGTTCGAGCACGTCCGCAACACGCTCATCGCCGCGGCCGACCGGGCCGGCTACGGGCACATCGAGCTGCCGATCTTCGAGGACACCGGCCTCTACGCCCGCGGCGTCGGCGAGTCGACCGACGTGGTGAGCAAGGAGATGTACACCTTCGCCGACCGCGGCGACCGATCGGTCACGCTGCGCCCGGAGGGCACCGCGGGCGTCGTCCGTGCCGTCATCGAGCACGGCCTCGACCGCGGCGGGCTGCCGGTCAAGCTGCGCTACGCCGGGCCGTTCTTCCGGTACGAGCGCCCGCAGGCCGGCCGGTACCGCCAGCTCCAGCAGGTCGGGGTCGAGGCCATCGGGGTGGACGACCCGGCGCTGGACGCCGAGGTCATCGCGGTGGCCGACGAGGGCTTCACGGCGCTCGGGCTGACCGGTTACCGCCTCGAGATCACCTCGCTCGGTGACGCCGAGTGCCGTCCGGCCTACCGGGCCCTGCTGCAGGAGTTCCTCGCCGGGCTCCCACTCGACGAGGACACCCGGCGGCGCGCCCAGATCAACCCGCTGCGGGTGCTGGACGACAAGCGCCCCGAGGTGCGGGCGATGATGGCCGACGCGCCGCTGCTCATCGACCACCTGTCCGCCGCGTCGGCCGAGCACCACGCCGCGGTCAAGCAGCACCTCGACGACCTGGGCGTCGCCTACGTCGAGAACCCGCGGATGGTGCGGGGGCTGGACTACTACACGAAGACGACCTTCGAGTTCGTCCACGACGGCCTGGGCGCGCAGTCCGGGATCGGCGGCGGCGGGCGCTACGACGGGTTGATGTCGGTGCTCGGCGGGCAGCCGCTGTCCGGTGTCGGGTTCGGCATCGGCGTGGACCGCACGCTGCTGGCCGCCCGCGTCGAGGGGCTGCCCATCGGCGACACCGCGCGGGCCGAGGTGTTCGGGGTGCCGCTGGGCGCCGCCGCACGCCGGCGGCTCGTCGTGATCGCGGCGCAGCTGCGCCGCGCCGGGGTGCGCGTCGACCTGGCCTACGGCGGGCGCGGTCTGAAGGGCGCGATGAAGTCGGCCGACCGCTCCGGCGCGCGGTACGCGCTGGTGCTCGGCGACCGCGACCTCGAGGCCGGCACCGTCGGGGTGAAGGACCTGGCGTCGGGGGCGCAGCACGCGGTCGCGCTCGCCGGCGCCGTCGACGAGCTCGTCGGGCTGCTGCGCGGCCCTGCCGCCGCAGATCGGTGAGCCGGGCCGATCAGGAGCGCTGGGACGCGCGGCACACCGCCGTCTCCGCGTCCGGTGAGCAGGCCTGCCTGCCGCCCGACGCCCTGCGCGGCCGGCTCGAGTTGCTGCCGGCCGGGGGGCGGGCGCTGGAGCTCGCCTGCGGCCGCGGCGCGGTGGCGGTCTGGCTGGCGCAGCGTGGGTTCGCCGTCGACGCCGTCGACGTGTCCGGGGCCGGGCTCGAGGCGGCCGCCGCGCTCGCCACCCGGTCCGGGGCCGGCGACCGGGTCCGCCTGGTGGCCGCCGACCTCGACGACGGGATCCCGGCGTCCTGCCCCGGCCCGTACGACGTGGTGGTCTGCCAGCGGTTCCGCGACCCGCGGCTCTACGACGCGATGGCCGCGCGGCTCGCACCCGGTGGGCTGCTCGTCGTGACGGTGCTCTCGGCCGCCGGGGACGAGCCCGGCCCGTTCCGCGCGGCGCCGGGCGAGCTGGCCGCGGCGTTCGGCGCGATCGCCGGGCTGCAGATCGTGTCGCACGACGAGGGGAACGGCGCGGCGAGCCTCATCGCCCGGCGTCGCTGAGCTGCGCCGACACGGGGCGCTCACGCCGACGCGCGCAGGGCCTCCGGGGTCTCCCGGCTGGCGACCGCCGCGGCGAGCGCCGTCGTGATCGGCACCGACGCCACCAGGCCGATGCTGCCGACCAGGGTCCGGACGATCTCGGTGGCGACGTCCTGGCTGGTCAGCACCTGACCGATGCTCTGCGCGGACAGGCTGAACAGCAGCATCAGCGGCAGCGAGGCGCCCGCGTAGGCGAGCACGAGCGTGTTCACCGCCGACGAGACGTGGTCACGGCCGATCCGCATGGCGGAGGTGAACAGCGCCCGCGCGCCGAGGTCGGGGTTGGCCTTGCGCAGCTCCCACACCGCGCTGGTCTGGGTGACCGTCACGTCGTCGAGGACACCGAGCGCCCCGATCACGACGCCGGCGAGCAGCAGCCCGCGGGCGTCGACGCCGGTGCCGAGGGTGGCGACGAGGTTGGCGGTGGTCTCGTCGAGGCCGGTGAGCCGGGCCGCCGCGGAGAACGCGGCCGCCAGGGCCCCGATCAGCCCGAGTGACAGCAGCGTGCCGAGCACCGCCGTCGACGTGCGCGCCGACGGCCCGTGCGTCAGGTACAGCACCACGAACATGATCAGGCAGGCGCCGACGATGGCGACCCAGAGCGGGTTGTGGCCGCTGACGATCGCCGGCAGCACGAACAACAGCAGCACCGCGAAGCTCAGCACCAGTGCGACCAGCGCCGCGAGGCCGCGCCAGCGGCCGAGCAGCAGCACCGCGCCGGCGAACAGCGCGGCCAGCCAGATCAGCGAGCCGTTGCGCTGGAAGTCGACGACCTGGTAGGAGCCGGGGTCGAGCGGGTCGGCCCCGGACCAGGCGAGCACCACCTTGTCCCCGACCGCGAACCGCGGGGTCGCGGGTTCCACCGGGACGAGCTGGATCAGGTCCCGTCCCGGCAGCGGCCCGTTCGCCATGTGCAGGGTCAGGGCGACGCACCCGCCGGTGCCCGACCCGGGCGTGCAGTCCGACGCCCGGGCCGCCGTCACCTGCGCGTCGATCGCCTGCTGGTGCGCCGAGGGGGCGGTCGCCGGCGGGCTGCCGGTCGGGCGCAGCAGGATCAACCCGACCAGGGTGGCCAGCGCGCACGGGACCAGCAGCGCGGCGATCAGCAGGCGGACCCGCCGGCCGGCGGGACGGGCGGGGCCGTGGCCGTGGCCGTGCCCGTGGGCGGGCAGCGCC
>NZ_JAAXLA010000079.1 GCF_012911935.1 Pseudonocardia acidicola
GTCCCACGACGCCCCCGGCCGCCGCCGCGGCCGGGCCACCCGAGGACGTGGTCCGGCCCGGCGCGCTCGCCCGGATCCGGGTGCAGCGGTTGCTGGCCGCCGATGAGGGAATGTCGACGGTCGAGTACGCGATCGGCACGATCGCCGCCGCCGCATTCGCCGCCGTCCTCTACACCGTCGTCAGCGGCGACTCGATCGTCACCGCCCTGACCGACCTCGTGCAGCGCGCGCTCTCGGTGACGTTCTGATGGACGACCGGGCCGATCGCGGCGCCGTGACGGTCGAGGCCGCTGTCGCGCTCGGCACCCTCGCCGTCGTGACGGTCGCCGCGCTCGGCTCGGTCGCCACCGTGGCGTCGTCCATCCGGTGCGTCGATGCGGCCCGTGAGCTGGCCCGGCTCGCCGCACGGGGGGAGCCGGACCGGGGTCGGTCGATCGCCGCCGAGCTCGCCCCGTCCACAGCGACGATCGAGCTGACCGTCTCCGGAGACGAGGTCACCGCGGTGGTGAACGCGGCGCCGATCGGCCTGCTGCCGCTGCGGGTGAGCGGCCGGGCGGTCGCGGTGCTCGAGCCCGGCGTCACCGGCGCGGTGCCGGGATGAACCGGCTGGGGCACGACCCGGGACGGCGGCCCCGCGGCCGCCCGGCGGGTGCCGTGACCAGCTCCGACGACGCCGGCACTGCCCGCACCCCGGACGATGCCGGGACGGCGACGGTCTGGGCCGCGTTCGCGGCGGCCGCCCTGCTCACCGTGGTGCTGATGGGGCTGGACCTGGGCGCGGCGGTGACCGGCCGGCATCGCGCGGAGGCCGCCGCCGACCTGGCGGCGCTGGCCGCCGCAGGGCAGGCCGCCCTCGGCGAGCAGATCGCGTGCGAGCGGGCCGGTCGGGTCGCCGACCGGATGGGCGGCTCGCTCGCCTGGTGTGCGCTGTCCGGCTGGGATGCGCTGGTCGAGGTGCACGTGTCGCGCCGGCTCACGCTGCTCGGCGACGCCTCCGCCTACGGTCGAGCGCGCGCCGGGCCGGCACCGAACGGCTCGGAGACCACACCGGAGGAACCCGCGAACCTCGAGTCGGCGATCGGCTCGGAGACGGGCTCGGTGGCGAATACCGCCGCTCGGGGGTCGACCGAGACCCCCGTTCGGGCCATGGCGGCGAGCGGTCGGCAACGGAAGGTGAACGGGCCCGGACCGCACACCGGACGTAGCCGCGGCGCTTCACCCGACAGTGGGCCATTCCTTCGCCTTCTGGACGGCGCTCGTCGTCGCGGCGGCACCGATCGGCGACAACGGCTGGCCTGCGGCGGCGATCACAGGCCTACTAGTAGGCGTTCGACGGGACCGGTGACGAGCCGCCCCGGAGATCACGAGCACGCTCCCCAGACTGCGGTGGGGCCGGAGCGCCTGATGACGCCGACCCCCCATTCGGCTCCACCGCATCCCGGCCGCCGCTGGCCGGTTCGGCCCCCGACGAGCCGGCCGGCGGCGGTCTCATCCCGGCACGTGGTCTCAGGTCTGCGGCGCGCGCAGCGCTGCCAGCACCACGTCCAGGACCCGAATCGCTCCGGCCTTGTCCAGCGGGGCATTCCCGTTTCCGCACTTCGGCGACTGCACGCACGATGGGCAGCCCGCCCGGCACTCGCAGTCGCGGATGGCCGACCGGGTGGCCGCGAGCCAGTCGCCGAGCACGCCGTGACCGCGCTCGGCGAGCCCCGCGCCACCGGGGTGGCCGTCGTGCACGAACACCGTCGGCATCCCGGTCTGCGGGTGCAGCGCCGTGGACAGCCCGCCGATGTCCCAGCGGTCGCAGATGGCGAACAGCGGCAGCAGCCCGATCGCCGCGTGCTCGGCCGCGTGCAGTGCCCCGGGGATGCGCGCGGTCCGGATCCCCGCCTCGGCGAGCGCCTGCTCGTCGACGGTGTACCAGACCGCCCGGGTGTCCAGGGTCTGCGCCGGCATGTCCAGCGGCACCGTCTCGAGCACCGCCCCGTCCGGGGCCCGTCGCTGGTAGGCCACCACCTGGCTGGTCACCCGCGTGTCACCGAAGCAGACCTGGACGGCACCGAGGTCCTGGTGGCTGCGGACGGCCACGATCTCCACGTCGGAGGTGGAGCGGGCGTCGGTCCGCCAGTCGGGAGCGTCGGCGCGGACCAGCGCCACCCCCACCTCGAGGTCCAGCGAGTCGACCACATAGCTCTCCCCGCGGTGCAGGTAGACCGCGCCGGGGTGGGCCGTCGCCGGCGCGGACGCGGCGTCCACCGTGCCGAGCATCCGGCCGGTCTCCGCCTCCACGAGCGCCACCTGGCCCAGCCCCGATCCACGGATGTCGACCGACGCGGCCGGCTGCTCCCGGGTCGACGGCCAGAACCAGCCCGCCGGGCGCCGGCGCAACACCCCGTCGTCGACCAACTCGTCGAGCACGGCGCCGGCGGGCTCTCCGCCGAACACCGTCTCGACGTCGCGCTCGGTCAGCGGCAGTTCGGCGGCGGCGCACACCAGGTGCGGCGCCAGCACATACGGGTTGGCCGGGTCGAGCACGCAACTCTCCACCGGCGCCCCGAGCAGCGCCCTCGGATGGTGCACCAGGTAGGTGTCCAGCGGGTCGTCCCGGGCCACCAGAACGACGAGCGCCTCGTCCCGCGCGCGTCCGGCCCGCCCGGCCTGCTGCCAGAACGACGCGCGGGTGCCGGGGAACCCGGCCACCACGACCGCGTCCAGCCCGGCGATGTCGACGCCGAGTTCGAGGGCGTTGGTGGTCGCCACCCCGAGCAGCTCACCACGGGCGAGGGCCGACTCCAGGGCGCGCCGCTCCTCGGGCAGGTAGCCGCCGCGGTAGGCCGCGATGCGCGCTACCAGCCCCGGGTCGACCTCGGCGACCGCGCGCTGCGCGCCGAGGGCGGTCACCTCCGCGCCCCGCCGGGACCGGACGAAGGCCAGCGTTCGGGCCCCCTCGATGACGAGGTCGGCCAGCATCCGGGCCGACTCGGCGCCTGCGGGGCGGCGCACCGGGGCGCCGTTCTCCCCGACCAGTTCGGGCAGCAGCGGGGGCTCCCACAGCGCGACCGTGCGGCCGGCGCTCGGCGACCCGTCCTCGGTGATCGCCACGACGTCGCGGCCGGTCAGCCTGCCGGCGAACGCGGCGGGCTCGGCCACCGTCGCCGAGGCGAGTACCAGGGTGGGCCGCGCGCCGTACCGCTCGGCGATCCGCAGCAGCCGGCGCAGCAGGAGCGCGACGTGGGACCCGAAGACTCCGCGGTAGGTGTGGCACTCGTCGAGCACGACGAAGCTCAGCCGGCGCAGGAAGGCGGCCCAGCGGCCGTGCCGCGGGAGCAGCGAGCGGTGCAGCATGTCCGGGTTGCTGAAGATCCAGCGCGCGTGGCGGCGCGCCCAGTCGCGCTCGTCGATCGGGGTGTCGCCGTCGAACGCCGCCGGCCGGACGCCCTCCAGTCCGAGCGCGGCGAGCGAACGCAGTTGGTCGGCCGCGAGGGCTTTGGTCGGCGACAGGTACAACGCGGTCGCCCGCGGGTCCTCGGCGAACCGGGAGAGCACGGGCAGCTGGTAGACCAGGGACTTCCCGGACGCGGTGCCCGTGGCCACGACGACGTCCCGGCCGCCGTGAGCCAGCTCGGCCCCGGAGGCCTGATGGCTCCACGGCGCCCGCACGCCGGCGCGGCACAGCGCGTCGACGACCGTGCCGGGCACCCAGTCCGGCCACGCCACCGGGTGCCCGGGCCGGGGCGGCAGCCGGATCGCGTGCCGCAGCGGTCCCTCGGCCGCACCGGGGAGGCCCTCCGGCCCACCGGCCGCCGCCGGGGCGTTCGCCTGCTCCCCGGGCAGCATCGTGTCCGGGTCCACCCCGGAACCGGCCAGCACCCGGCGCAACAGCAGCTCGCCTCGTCCGGCGACCGCCTGCGCCGATGGACTGGTCCGGGCGCCGGCGCTGTGGCCCGCTCCGTCCGTCGATCCGCGCACAACATTCGAGGTTGGCACATCGGGACGACAGCTAGTCGAGCACCCGCACGACCTCCGTCGCGATCCGGGTCAGCTCCGCCCGCGCGGCGGGCCAGCTGACGCCGCGCGGCTGACGGCTCAGCAGCACGACGAGATGATGTGCCCCGGCGCCCAGCATCCCCACGCTGTGCAGGTAGTACTGCCGGGACAAGCAGCACATCCAGCCCTGCTTGGCCACCGCGCCGGGGCCGCCGGCGCCGTCCACGGCCGGTGCCAGGAGCCCGAAGTCCTGGGCGAAGCCGTCCGCGGCCCGGGCGGGCGCCGCGCCCAGCGCCGAGAGCAGGAACTCGCTGTCGGTGGGGTCCATCTCGTCGAGCACGTACTCCCACAGCCGGACGTGGTCCGCGGCGGACACGAGCATCTCGCCCCACTGGGAGGGGTCGGCCGGGTCGGCGGTGCCGGTCAGCTCCAACCGGTCGGTCAGCCGCCCGGCCGCATGCGCGCCGTCGAACCGGTTCCACAGCACGTTCATCGCGCTGTCGTCGCTGGGGCCGAGTGCCCGCCGGAACAGCGCCAGGTCGGCGTCGGTGACGGTCAGCCCCTCGAGCCGGTGCCGCTCCAGCACGTCGACCGCGACGACGAGCTTGGACAGCGACGCGGTGTAGAGCGCCTCGGTGCCGTTGGTGCCGGTGGCGAGCTCTCCGGTATCCCGGTCGAGCACCGCTATCGCGAGGTGTGTGGTCGAGACGGCGACGGCCTCGGCGGCACGTACGGCCGCCTGCGGCAGGCCCGTCACCGCGGGCGCCGCCGGCACCCACTGCGCCGTCTGGTCGCCATCCGGGTCATCGCCGGCCGGGTCGGCGGGATCCGCCTCGAGTCGTGAGCCGGTCGGCCGGCCCGCCGGGCCGGCCCACGCCGAGGCCTGCGCACCGGCCGTGTCGCCGTCACCGGCTGTGGCCGACAGCGGCGCGACCAGCAGAAGCGCTGAGACACATACGACACCCGAGAGACTCGTCACTCGCTGCCGTCGCCCGATTGTCACGACCTGATTACGGAGAATGGATCGTCCGAGTTCAATAGGCTTGAGGCCAATGGCCGATTTGTGATCTGATCGTTACTCGCCGAATCGGACCGCTGTCGATGCCGCGAAAATCACACCGCACTTCTAGACTGCACTCGCCCCGACCTGGTCTACCAGCGGTGACGGGCGCGCACGTTGACGCCAGGGTTGTCGTCAGCTCTCTGGCGAAGTAGTTCCACTGAACCAGGAGGACGGATGTCCGTGTCCACCCTCGCGCAGGGCCTCGAGCTCGCCGCGAGTGACCGCGTCGTCGTCGGCGTGGTCGCGGTGGTCGCGCTCGCCGCCCTGGCCGTCGGCTATCTCTTACTGCGGGAGGTGCTGGCCGCCGGCCAGGGCACCCCGAAGATGCAGGAGATCGGCCGAGCGGTCCAGGAAGGCGCCGCGGCGTACCTCAATCGCCAGTTCCGCACGCTCAGCATCTTCGTCGTCATCGTGTTCGTCCTGTTGTTCGCGCTCCCCGCGGACGATCTGAGCGAGCGCATCGGGCGGTCCATCTTCTTCGTCATCGGCGCGGTCTTCTCCGCGACGATCGGCTACACGGGCATGTGGCTGGCCACCCGGGCCAACATCCGGGTCGCCGCGGCCGCACGCGAGTCGGGCGGCCGGGACAAGGCCACCAGGATCGCGTTCCGCACCGGTGGCGTGGTGGGCATGTTCACCGTCGGCCTCGGCCTCTTCGGCGCCGCAGTGGTCGTGCTCGTCTACGCCGGCCAGGCCCCGAGGGTGCTGGAGGGCTTCGGCTTCGGCGCCGCGCTGCTCGCGATGTTCATGCGGGTCGGGGGCGGCATCTTCACCAAGGCCGCCGACGTGGGCGCCGACCTGGTCGGCAAGGTCGAGCAGGGCATCCCCGAGGACGACCCGCGCAACGCCGCGACGATCGCCGACAACGTGGGCGACAACGTCGGCGACTGCGCCGGTATGGCCGCCGACCTGTTCGAGTCCTACTCCGTCATGCTGGTCGCGGCGCTGATCCTGGGCACCGCGGCGTTCGGCCTGCAGGGCCTGATGTTCCCGCTGATCGTGCCGGCCATCGGCGTGATCACCGCGGTGATCGGCGTGTACATCACCAGGAGCCGCCCCGGCGAGAACACGCTGCGGGCGATCAACCGCAGCTTCTACATCTCGGCGGTCATCTCCGGCGTGCTCTGCGTGATCGCGGCGTTCGTCTACCTGCCGAACAGCTTCGGCGCGCTGCTCAACCCGACCGACACCAGCGTCCGCACGCTGGCAGCCGATCCGCGGATCATCGCCTCGGTGGCCGTGATCATCGGCATCGTGCTGGCCGGGATCATCCTGAAGCTGACCGGATACTTCACCGGCACCGAGGACAAGCCGGTCAAGACGGTCGGCGAGGCCTCGCTGACCGGCTCCGCGACGGTCGTCCTGGCCGGTATCTCGATCGGCTTCGAGTCGGCCGTCTACACCGCGATCGTCATCAGCGCCGCGGTGTACGGCGCGTTCCTGCTCTCCAGCTCGATCACCGTGGCGCTGTTCGCGGTCGCGCTGGCCGGCACCGGCCTGCTGACCACGGTCGGCGTCATCGTCGCCATGGACACCTTCGGCCCGGTCAGCGACAACGCCCAGGGCATCGCCGAGATGTCCGGGGACGTCCAGGGCGAGGGCGTCGACATCCTCACCGAGCTCGACGCGGTCGGGAACACCACCAAGGCCATCACCAAGGGCATCGCGATCGCCACCGCGGTGCTCGCCGCGACCGCGCTGTTCGGCTCCTACCGCGACGCGTTCACCCAGGCACTGGCCAAGGCCGGGGTGGCGCTGCAGGACGCGGGCCGCGGATTCACCACAGAGGTGTTCGCTCCGAACACCCTGGTCGGCGTGATCATCGGCGCCTCGGTCGTGTTCATGTTCTCCGGGCTGGCGATCAACGCCGTGACCCGGGCCGCCGGGGCCATCGTGTTCGAGGTGCGCCGGCAGTTCCGCGACCACCCCGGGATCATGCAGGGCACCGAGCGGCCGGAGTACGGCCGCGTGGTCGACATCTGCACGAAGGACTCGCTGCGCGAACTGGCCACCCCGGGCCTGCTCGCCATCATGGCCCCGATCGCGGTCGGCTTCGGTCTCGGCATCGGCCCGCTGGCCGGCTACCTGGCCGGCGCGATCGCCACCGGCACCCTGATGGCCATCTTCCTGGCCAACTCCGGTGGCGCCTGGGACAACGCCAAGAAACTGGTCGAGGACGGCCACCACGGCGGCAAGGGCTCGCCCGCGCACGAGGCGACGATCATCGGCGACACCGTCGGTGACCCGTTCAAGGACACCGCCGGCCCGGCCATCAACCCGCTGATCAAGGTGATGAACCTGGTCTCGGTGCTGATCGCCCCGGCCGTCGTGGCCTTCTCCGTCGGCAGTTCGGCTTCCGCGCCGGTCCGGATCGTCATCGCCGTGGTGGCGGTCGCGGTCATCGTGGTGGCGGTCGTCGTCTCGAAGCGGCGCTCCACGGCCATCACCGGCGCCCCCGTGGAGAAGGCGGTCGGCTGACCGGCCGCATCCCACGGCGCACGTTCGGAGGCCGCTCGCCCCCCAGGGGCGGGCGGCCTCCGGCATTCGGAGCAATTCCAGTAGGGTCCGCTGGCTCGACGCGCCCGGGGGAGTCGCGCCCGGAGGTACTGCCGCGACACCGGAGGAACAGATGCGGACTGCCAGGTCTGTCGGCGCCCTCGGCGCGACACTCGCGGTGCTGGTCGCCGCCGGGTGCGGCAGTGGGGACGCGCAGGCGCTCGCCTGGTCGGACAAGGTCTGCGGTGCGATGGTCTCCTTCCGGGACGCCGTCTCCGTCCGCCCGAACATCGACGCCGGGGACCCGGCCGCGGCCGCGAAGGGGCTCAGCGAGTTCACCGGCAACGCCGTCTCCGCCGCGCAGGGCACCATCGCCGACCTCAACGCCGCCGGGGCCGCACCGGTGAGCGGCGGCGACGCCGTCGTCACGACGCTCAAGCAGCGCATGACCGTCATCCAGACGACGTTCGCCACGGCGAAATCGCACATCGACGCCGTCGACGTCACCGACGCCACGGCCGCCCAGGCGTCGCTGCGGGCCGCCGTGGCCCCGCTGCAGAACCTCACGAACCTGCCCGACCCGGCCGCCGACCTCGAGGTCAACCCCCACCTGCGCGACGCCGTGGACGCGGCACCGAACTGCCAGAAACTCCGGCAGCGCAGCGGCGGCTGACCCGGCCACGATCCGGCGAACCCTCGCCCACTGCGCACGCGACCCCGGCAGACTGATGCCCCATCGAACTGGAGCCGCCGATGCCCCGCACGTCCCGTCCCGCCCGCCTCGTCGCCGCTCTGGGCGCGTTGCTCGTCGCCGCGGGATGCGGGTCCTCGGTGGCCGGGACCCCGCAGCCGGCAGCCGCGCCGTCGGCCGGCGCCGCGGCGCCGGCCGACGCCGTGGCGTGGACCGACAAGGTGTGCGGGGCGGTCCTGCAGTTCGCCGACGCCGCCTCGGCCAAGCCGAACATCACCACCTCGGACCCCGCGGCGGCCGTGAAGGGCCTGTCCGACTACCTCGGCAGGGCGGGCACCGCCCTGCAGGGCTCGATCGACTCGCTGGGCCGGGTCGGACCGTCCCCGGTGCAGGGCGGGGACGTGATCGTCGCGAACCTCACGGACACCCTGACGAAGATCAAGACGTCGTTCGACACCGCCCGCACGAAGATCGACGAGGTGGACACCTCCGACCCGCAGGCCATGAGCACCGCCGTGCCGGCCGCGGTGGCCCCGCTGCAGGAGCTGTCCAAGCTGCCCAACCCGACGGCCGGCCTGGAGAACAACGCCGAGCTGAACCGGGCCGCCGAGCAGGCGCCGAACTGCCAGAAGGTGCGCGCCACGCCGACCGGGTGACCTCGCGTCACCCACACCGGTCGCGCGGCCCGCTACGGGCGGCAGGCAGACTGTCGGGCGTTCAGGTCCGTTCGTCCGAGCCGGAGGGCAGCGCATGTCTCGCACGACCCGCCTCGCCGTCGTCGCGGCCGCGCTGAGCACGGTGCTTCTCGGCGGCGGCTGCACGAGCGTCGTCACCGGCGTCCCCGCGGCCGATCCGGCGCCCGCGCCGACGGAGGGCCCGGGCAGCGACCCGGTGAAGTGGATGGACGGGGTGTGCACCTCGCTGCTCACCTTCACCCGTCCCGCCCTGAAGGAGCCCAACTTCGACGGCGCCGCCGATCTGCCGGCCATCAAGAAGGTACTCAGCGACTACCTGAACACGATCATCCTGGGCGTCCAGCAGAGCCGCGCGCAGCTGGGCGGGGTGGGCCGTTCGCCGGTGACCGGCGGCGACGAGACCGTGACCCGCATCAACGGGGTGTTGAGCCAGCTCGAGAAGGACATCGGGACGGCCAAGACGAAGGTGGACGCCGCCGACCCGAACAACCCCGCCGCCTTCCAGGCCGCGCTGACCGACGCGCAGGCCACCCTGCAGAAGATCACTGCGCCGGACGCGCTGGCCGATCTCGGGGCGCTGCCGCGGCTGGACAAGGCGGCGGTGAAGTCGGCGAGCTGCCAGCAGCTCCGGTCGCTCACGCCGGGCCGCTGATCCGGTGCGTCCGGCGATCCGCCCGGCGCGCCACTAGCCCGAGATCGAACGTGTGTTCTACCGTGCGCGCGTGGCCCAGCTCTCGCTGTTCTCCGCGGAGGCGCGTCCGGTGCGGCTCGCCGACCTGGCCGGGCTGCTCTGCGGTCCCGGACAGATCGCGCGCTTCGGGACCGGGGAGACCGCCCGGCTGAGCATCGTCCTCCCGGACGCCGACCGGGCACCCGCGGTGCGCGCCGCGGCCGCCGCGACCGGGATCCGCCTGGAGCCCGCGGCCGCCGAGGACGGGGCACCCACGCTACGCACCGCGTTCCGCTGCGACCTGGTGGGGCTCGCGCAGCTGTGGACCCGCGGGGCGACGAAGGCGGTGCCCGAGCACTTCCAGCTCGACGGGCCGCTGCTGCGGCTGTGGGCGCTCGCCGCCGGCCGGGCCGACGAGCGTGGCGGCTACCTGCTTCTCCTCGACCCGGACGTGCCCGGGACCCACCAGCCGCTGGTCGCCGCGGCCACGCGAGCCGGGATCTCGCCGGCACGGGTGGGCCCGGCGGACCGGGAATGGGAGCTGGGGGGTCCGGCGTTGCGGATCAGCGGGGCCCGGCGGATGCAGCGGCTCGTGGAGCTGGTGGGTCCCCCACCCGAACGGGTACCCGCCGCGGCGTGGCCGCGGTACTGGGGCCGGAACGGTGCTTGACGGGCTGGTTACGCTCCCGCTCGTCGTATCCGCTGGCGGACATGACGGATGCAACACCCCGGGTGAGTGTGCGAACGTGAGGGCCAGACCCCGCGGTACAGGGATACTGGCGAGCCCGCCCCCGGACGGGTAATGGGTGACTCAACGGGTCGAGTCCTATGCGCAAACTGTGCAGTGGACCTGGCCCACGGGCGTGCCGCGATCGGCGGCACTCCCGGCGACGATGGAGTAGGACCAAGGTGGCAACCCGAACGACGAGTTCGAGCACCGGCACCCGCACCAAGGCGGGCGGCAGCCGTCGCAACGGCACGCCCACCTCGACGGAGGCCGGGCGTCCGACGCGACGGCTCGTGATCGTCGAATCGCCGACGAAGGCGAAGAAGATCGCGCCCTACCTGGGCAAGGACTACGTGGTCGAGTCCTCGGTCGGGCACATCCGCGATCTCCCGCGCGGCGCGGCCGACGTGCCCGCCAAGTACAAGGGCGAGTCCTGGGCCCGGCTCGGCGTGGACGTCGACAACCAGTTCAGCCCGCTCTACATCGTGACGCCGGAGAAGAAGGGCAAGGTCTCCGAGCTCAAGGACGCGTTGAAGTCGGTCGACGAGTTGCTGCTCGCGACGGACCCCGACCGCGAGGGCGAGGCCATCGCCTGGCACTTGCTCGACACCCTCAAGCCCAAGGTCCCGGTCCGCCGGATGGTCTTCCACGAGATCACCGAGCCCGCGATCCGGGCGGCCGCGGAGAACCTGCGCGACCTCGACCAGGACCTCGTCGACGCGCAGGAGACCCGGCGCATCCTCGACCGGCTCTACGGCTACGAGGTCTCCCCCGTGCTGTGGAAGAAGGTCATGCCGAAGCTGTCGGCGGGCCGGGTGCAGTCGGTGGCGACGCGGCTGATCGTGCAGCGCGAGCGCGAGCGGATGGCGTTCGTCTCCGCCGAGTACTGGGACATCGCCGCGACGCTCGACGCCGGCGCGGACGCGTCCCCCCGCCAGTTCGGTGCCCGGCTGGTCGCCGTCGACGGCGCCCGGGTCGCGACGGGTCGCGACTTCGGCCCCGACGGCCGGCTCAAGACCGACGCGCGGGCCCTCGACGAGGCGAGCGCGCGCCGGCTGGCCGAGGCCCTCGACGGCCGCGACCTGACCGTCGCCAGCGTCGAGTCGAAGCCGTACACGCGGCGGCCGTACGCGCCGTTCATGACCTCGACGTTGCAGCAGGAGGCCGGCCGCAAGCTGCGGTTCTCCGCGGAGCGGACGATGCGCACCGCGCAGCGGCTCTACGAGAACGGCTACATCACCTACATGCGCACCGACTCGACGACGCTGTCGGAGTCGGCGATCCAGGCGGCCCGGGCGCAGGCCCGCGAGCTGTACGGCGACGCCTACGTGGCGCCGTCCCCGCGGCAGTACACCCGCAAGGTGAAGAACGCCCAGGAGGCGCACGAGGCCATCAGGCCCGCGGGCGAGACGTTCCGGACCCCGGGCGAGATCGCCCGCGAGGTCGACGGCGACGACTTCCGGCTCTACGAGCTGATCTGGCAGCGCACCGTGGCCTCGCAGATGGCCGACGCGCGCGGCACCACGGTCAGCGTGCGCATCTCCGGTACCGCGGCCACCGGCGAGGACGTCACGTTCGCCGCCTCCGGCCGCACCATCAGCTTCCCGGGCTTCCTCAAGGCCTACGTCGAGACCGTCGACGACCAGACCGGCGGGGAGGCCGACGACGCGGAGTCACGGCTGCCCGAGCTGACCCAGGGCCAGGCCCTCACCGCGGTCGAGCTGAACCCCGACGGCCACTCGACGAACCCCCCGGCGCGCTACACCGAGCCGAGCCTGGTCAAGGCGCTCGAGGAGCTGGGCATCGGCCGGCCCTCGACCTACGCGTCGATCATCAAGACCATCCAGGACCGCGGCTACGTGTGGAAGAAGGGCTCCGCGCTGGTGCCGTCCTGGGTCGCGTTCTCGGTGGTGGGGCTGCTCGAGCACCACTTCGGCCGGCTGGTCGACTACGACTTCACCGCGGCCATGGAGGACGAGCTCGACGAGATCGCGGCGGGGTCGAACTCCCGCACCGACTGGCTCTCGGGGTTCTACTTCGGCGCCGACCAGGGCACGGAGGGCTCGGTGGCCCGCGCCGGTGGGCTGAAGAAGCTGGTCGGGGTGAACCTCGAGGAGATCGACGCCCGCGAGGTCAACTCCATCCCGTTGTTCGACGACGTCGTGGTCCGGGTCGGCCGCTACGGGCCCTACCTGGAGCGGATCGTCGACGGGCAGTCGCAGCGCGCGAATCTGCCCGACGACCTGCCGCCCGACGAGCTGACCGCGGAGATCGCCGAGCAGCTGTTCGCGGTTCCGGCGGAGGGCCGCGTCCTGGGCACCGACCCGGTGACCGGGCACGAGATCGTCGCCAAGGAGGGCCGCTACGGGCCCTACGTGACCGAGATCCTGCCCGAGCCCGCCGCGGAGGCCGCCCCTTCGACCAACGGCAACGGCACCCGGAAGAGGGCCGCCGCGAAGCCGAAGCCACGCACCGGGTCGCTGTTCAAGACCATGTCCGTGGATACCGTGACGCTGGAGGAGGCGCTGCGGCTGCTGTCGCTTCCGCGCCTGGTGGGCACCGACCCTGAGAGCGGTGAGGAGATCACCGCGCAGAACGGCCGGTACGGGCCCTACCTGAAGAAGGGCACCGACTCGCGCTCGCTGACCAGCGAGGAGCAGCTTTTCACGGTGAGCCTCGACGAGGCCCTGGAGATCTACAAGCAGCCGAAGCAGCGCGGCCGGCGTACCGCGGCGGCCACCCCGCCGCTGCGCGAGCTGGGGAACGACCCGGCGACCGGCAAGCCGATGGTGATCAAGGACGGCCGGTTCGGGCCGTACGTCACCGACGGCGAGACCAACGCCTCCCTGCGCAAGGGCGACAGCGTCGAGGAGATCACCGACGCGCGGGCCGCCGAGCTGCTCGCCGACCGGAGGGCCCGCGGAACCGCGCCGAAGAAGAAGGCGCCCGCCCGCAGGAAGGCGCAGGCGAAGTAGCTCGTGCGCGGTGAGTGGCGCGTGAGCACCACTCACCGCGCACGAGCGTTCAGCCCACCAGCAGGGCCTTCACCGCGGCGGCCACCCGGCCGCCGTCGGCGCGGCCGGCTGCGGCCGCGCTGGCCCGTTTCATGACCTGGCCCATCTGCCGCGGGCCGGGCTGCTCACCGAGCTCGGCGGCGGTCTCGGCCACGGCGGCGCGGGCCAGCTCGGCCAGCTCGTCGTCGGTGAGCTGGGCGGGCAGGTAGCGGGCGAGCACCTCACCCTCCGCGCGCTCCTGGGCGGCGAGCTCCTCGCGCCCGGCCGCGGCGAAGGCCTCGGCCGACTCGGCCCGCTTCTTCGCCTCCTTGGTGATGACCTTGAGCACCTCGGCGTCGTCCAGCTCGCGGGCCTCGGTGCCCGCCACCTCGGCGTTGCCTATGGCGGTCAGCGTCATGCGCAGGGTGCCCTTGACCAGCTCGTCGCGCGCCTTCATGGCCGCGGTCAGATCGGCGCGGAGCCGGTCCTTGAGTTCGCTCACGGATGTCAACGCTAGTCCACCTGGGTGGCCGACGTACCCTCCAGTCGTGAACAGCTGGGCTCGGTTCGTGTTGGGTGCGATCACGACAGGGGCGGCGACGATCGCGTATGCGGCCGGCGTCGAGCGGCGGCGCTGGACGCTGCGCGAGGCGACGCTGCCGGTGCTGGCACCGGGTACGCGGCCGCTGCGGATCCTGCAGGTCTCCGACCTGCACATGACGCCGGGTCAGGCCAGCAAGCAGCGCTGGGTGGCCGAGCTGGCCGCGCTGGAGCCCGACCTCGTCGTCAACACCGGGGACAACCTGGCCCACCAGCGGGCCGTGCCGAGCGTGCTCGCCGCGCTCGGCCCGCTGCTGGAGCGGCCCGGGCTGTTCGTGTTCGGCAGCAACGACTACTTCGCCCCGCAGCCGAAGAACCCGCTGCGCTACCTGCGTCCCACCGATCGCCGGATCCACGGCGAGCCGCTGCCCTGGCGTGACCTGCGCGCCGCGCTCGTCGAGCGGGGCTGGGCGGATGCGACGCACACCCGGGTCGCCCTCGAGATCGACGGGGTGCAGATCGCGGCCGCCGGGGTGGACGACCCGCACCTCGGACTCGACCGTTATGAGCGCGTCGCCGGCCGGCCCGCCGGCGCGCACGGGCTGCTGCTCGGCCTGACCCACTCCCCCGAGCCGCGGGTCCTCGACGCGTTCGCCGGCGACGGCTACGACCTCGTGATGGCCGGCCACACCCATGGCGGGCAGCTGCGGGTCCCCGGCGTCGGCGCGCTGGTCACGAACTGCGGCCTGGACCGCTCCCGGGCCCGCGGGGCGTCCCGCTGGGGCGCGCACACCTGGCTGCACGTCTCGGCCGGGCTGGGCACGTCGCCGTTCGCACCGGTGCGATTCGCCTGCCCTCCGGAGGCCAGTCTGCTGACCCTCGTGCCCCGCCCGGTGGCGTCCCGCGCGCAGAAGGTGACCCCCGCGTCGGCCGCCGTGGACGTCGGCTAGACTCTTCCTCGGCCGCCGGGAAGTACGGCAGGCCATCGGGGTGTGGCGCAGCTTGGTAGCGCGCTTCGTTCGGGACGAAGAGGTCGCAGGTTCAAATCCTGTCACCCCGACCACAAACGGCCAGGCCAGAGCATCGCAAGATGCTCCCGGACCTGGCCGTTCGTCGTTGTGGGGACGATCATCCGCAACGCCTCGACATGCCGAGGAATCGGTGCCGTCCCTCGTCGGTGGCCCGCACCGTGGTCCTGGGCGCCCGGCCGAGATACGTCCGCCGCTGCTCGATGTACCCGTCCTTGCGCAGCGTGTCCAACTGTTGGTGTCGGATCCGACAGCAGGCGGTCCAGTCCCGGTGTCCCGCCCGGCCGTGCGGATGTCATCGGCTCGCGCGCCGCTGGGACGCCGTGATGGGCAGTTGGGTCAGGGCGAACAGCGCGGTGAACGCGGCGCCGTAGAACACCCGGCCACGGTGTTCGGGTGGTCGCGCAGGCCGACTCCGGTGTGGACGGCCCCGGCGCGCGCAGGATGCGGTCGTAACCGCCGGCCGCGGCGGTGGGGTTCCCTGCCGCGGGCATCGGTAGCAGTGTGGGACAGCGGGCGGTATCGGCTGCCGGTGCGGACGTGTCCCCGGGGAGACGTGATGAACGCGCAGACGGCACCGAAGGTCGGGGGTGGCCGCGGCTGCGGGTGTCGGGAGGAGCCGCGACGCCGGCGTCAGTAGCGACCAGATGACCGTGAGGAGACACCGATGGTGGAGCGCAATGACCTCCCCGCGCCACAGCAGGGGCTGGTTCTGACGCATTTCCTGACCGTGCGCGACGTCGCGGTCTCGCGGAAGTTCTACGCGGACATCTTCGACGGGGAGGTTGTCCTGGCCGAAAACCCCGCGATCGTCCGGATCGCCAACAGCTGGATCATCATGAACCCCGGAGGCGGCCCCACTCCGGACAAACCCGAAATCACACTGACTCCTCCCGAGCCTGGGGATCCGGTGTCGGCATTCCTCAATGTTCGGGTGGCAGATATCGCTGCCTTCTACGCCGATGCCCGGGCGAGAGGGGCGCATTTCCTGACCGAACCGCTGGATCGCAAGGCCGAGCTGCGCTGCTACCTACGCGATCCGGACGGACATCTCATCGAGGTCGGGCAGGCCACCGGAATGCTGCACGGCGTCTTCGCCGACCGGCCCGCCGCTTCGAGCTGATCCGCTTCCCCCTGCGGCGGCAGGCGTAGGTGCGGCCGACGGCGCTACCGGGCGCGGACGGGTTTCCCCGGAGCCGTGAAAGCGCGACAGTCATCCCCTGAGGCAACCCAGGGAGGCCTCAGGGAGGTCGCGATGAGCCCGACGGATGTCCGGAGCAACGACGCGAGCGTCACGAACGTGGACATGAAACTCGAGGCGGTCGTCGTCCCCGTCTCGGATGTCGACCGCGCGAGGGAGTTCTACGGGCGCCTCGGGTGGAGGCTGGACGTCACGCCGCACGGCGTGGTCCGGTTCACGCCGCGCGGCTCCGGGCGCGCCGGGGCGGCGCGACGTCGTTCGGCTCCGCAACCGACCTGGCGAGCACGATGCGGCGCGCGTCGGCCGCCCACGGCAAGCACGAGAAGCGTATCGGCGAGGCGGACCCGAACTGGCCCGACTGGTACGCGGAGTACACGGTGAGCGAGCAGACCGGCGCCGAACCGCCCAAGTGAGGGAAGGCGGCGGGGGCTGTCCGACCCACCCGCCCGCGCACTGCTACCGGCCCCGCCGCACTCGCCCCGACCGGTCCGTGCGCGGCCGGTCCCCGCATCGCCCCGCACGCGCCGCCGGCGAGGTCCGACCCGCCGGAACACTGCTGTTCATGGGCGGCACCGGCCGAGGACGGGCCGGCCTCGGCTTGGTCCTCGCAGGGACCCTCACCGCGGCACTACCGACGCTCATCGCCAACCTCGCGCTCGAACTCACGCCCATCCAGGTCAACCTCATCGCCGCCGGCTTCGTCGGCACACCCCTGTCCGCGCGACTCCTCCGCGACGGCCTCGAACAGCTGCGCGCCACCCTGCCGATCAGGCGCGTCGTCGGACCGGCCGACATCGCCGCGCTGGCCATCCACCTCATGACGAACACGGCGCTCACCGGCGCGACCTACGACATCGACGGCGGCCAGCAGCTCATCTGAGCCTCGCCGCGGCCGTCTCGGGTGGCTCCCTCACGTCGCGGGAAGCGGGCGCCGGACCGTCTGTCCCCTCCGTGGAAGAGAGAGCGGTCGCCTGCGGCCCAGGCCTCGCGGAGCCCCGGCGTGCTCAGATCCCAGTCCGGGCGGATCTCGCTCGTCGCCGCGCGCAGGCCACGCCAGAGGTCGTCGACCGACGGCCGGCCCCGGAACCGGTAGCCGCTGTAGACACTGTGGATGACCAGTCCGAGCTTGAGGACGAGCGTGTGCTGCCTCATCGCGATCATCCCGGCGATCGTGTCCTTCCGACGGGTGCGCACGGGGACCGCCACCGATCACCGTCGGTCGGTCGCCACGCTGGTCATGGCGCCGGTGTTCCTCGTCGTGGCCGTCGCCGTCGCAGCGAGCACCCCCCGCCCGTTCCGGCCGGCAGCACACCCGCCGCAGCTGCGAGCCCCCTGCCGGCCACGGCCGTGAGCGCCCCTGCGGCCCCGGCACCGGCTCAGGTCCAGGCGGTTTCCTCGGTCCCGGCCGCGATCCAGGGGGCCACCGCGAGGTGCCAGGACGGGGAGTACAGCTCCAGCCGGCATCGCCAGGGCACGTGCTCGGGACACGGCGGCGTGGCGCAGTGGCTGTAGAACCCTCATTGCCGTTCCAGCTTCTCGGCGGCCACCGTCAGCTCCCGGATCGCCGCCCGGAGTAGCTCGAGCGCCGAGGCCTGCCCGCTACCGCCGTAGCGGATCTGCGCCTGCCCCGGCCCGAGGCCGCGGAGGACCACGTGGATCTCACCGACGGGGCCGGGCTGGCGCGCCCGGTTCTCCAGGTACGGACGCACCATCCGCTGCTGGTCGGGGGTGAGGCGGTCGAAGGCGGCCGGGTCCTCCGGGTCGAAGGAGAACCATCCGGATTCCGACTCGTCCATGGCGAACGCTCCCGTCATCGGCCCCCGCCAGGATTCCCCAGTGCGCCGGGGTGCAACAGCGCCGTCGACGACGAGGCCCCCCGACCGGCACGGCCGGGGGGCCTCGTGGAGCGTCGCGATCAGCCCTTGTCGGCGAGCTCCTTCTGGTAGCGCTCGGTCATCAGCTCGACGGCGGTGAGCTGGGTCGCGGCGTGCGCCTCGCGGGTGTCGGTGGCCCGCTTCTTGGCGGCCAGGGTCGATTCCGCCTGGCCCTGGAAGTTCGGGAACACCTGTTGCGCGATGAGTTCGTAGGAGCGCTTGGTGGCCTCCGGGTTGGCCCAGTCGTGGCCCATGAGCAGCATCGCACCGAAACCGCCGTTGGACTGGTCGACGAGCCGCTGCACCTGCGCCCGGGCGTCCTCGACGGTGCCGATGGCGCCGATCCCGGCCTCGTTGATGAAGTCGATCATCTCCTTGAGGTTGCCGCCCTCGACGGCCATCTGCGGGAACGCGGCGACCTTCTGGAAGTAGGTGAACCACTGCTCGATGCCGAACTCGACGTCGCGGTAGGCCTGCTCGCGGGTCTCTGCGATGTGCATGAGCCCGACCAGGCGCCAGCCGGACCGGTCCGGGGTAGGCCGGCCGTAGTGCGCCGCCCGCTCCTCGACGACGTTCCAGTGGTGGGCCAGCGCGTCGAAGCCGTCCTGGGTCAGGGTGGCACCGATGGACAGCAGCCCGGTGCCGTGCCGGCCGGCCAGTCGCGGCCCGGTGGGCGAGGCGACTGCCGCGACGGCGACGTCGAAGCACGGGTCGGTGTAGGGCCGCAGCTGCAGTTGGGCCTCGCGCAGCTCGTGGGTGCGGGTGGTCTGGGTGACCACCTCGCCGCGGAGCAGCCGCATGATGATGTCGAGATTGACGTCCAGCAACTCGCGCGTGTCGGTGGGGTTCAACCCGATCATCGCCGAATCGGTGGGCAGCGAGCCGGGCCCGACACCGAGCATCGAGCGGCCCCGGGTCAGGTGATCGAGCATGACCATGCGGTCGGCCACCCACAACGGGTTGTGGTAGGCGATCGAGGTGACGCCGGTGCCCAGCTTGATGTGGCGGGTGCGCTCGGCGGCGGCCGCGATGAAGATCTCCGGCGAGGCGATGATCTCGCTGCCGGCCGAGTGGTGCTCGCCGATCCAGGCCTCGTCGTAGCCGAGCCGGTCCAGGTGCTCGACCAGCTCGAGATCGCGCTGCAGGGCCAGGGTGGGGTTCTGACCCGCAGCGTGGAACGGGGCGAGGAAGGTGCCGAACCGCAGTCTGCTCACGTAAAAGCTCCTCGATCGTCGTCGATCTCCGTCAGCGGGCGGCACGGGCGGCCCCGGCACCCGCAGGCATGAGCCAGATCATGACGTGAGCCACGCCACCCCGACTGTGCGGAAAGTTGACACTCGGCCGGATCGCGCCGATGGCGGTGCCTCGCCGGCTCGCCCGGTGCACCCTCGGAGCCTGGTCAGGGCGCTCTCGGCGAGCAGGGCGGTGGGGGCAACGATCGGGCGACCCGGCTCACGGTCCAGCCGTCGATGCGGTCCTCGCCGCGACCGGCGGAGCCGGGGTCGACGTCGCGGCCGACTTCGCGGGCCCCGACACGATCGCGCAGGCCGTCGAGTGCCTGCGGATCGGCGGCCGCGCCGTCGTCTGCGGGCCGGGCGCGGAGCCGATCAGCGTGCTGCCGCCCACGGTGTTCATCCGCGAGGAGCTGTAGTTGATGGCCGGCTACGGGCTCGGCATCGAGACCGTGCGGCGCGCGCTGACGCGGTCGCCGACGAGCGACTCGACGTCCGCGACTCGATCACCCACACGTTCGGCCTGGAGGAGGCCGACACCGCGCTGCGCACCCTGCACGAGAAGACCGGAGACCCGCAGCGCGTGCCGGTGGTACCGGGTGACGATCCTCCACAATGGACGCTTCGGCGGCATACGGGCGTCTGGGACGTCCGTACGGGCTGCCTAGGATGATCGAATGGGGCATCGCGAGGATCTGCTGGCCGGCGCCAAGGAGTGCTTGCACGACAAGGGGTACGGCCGGACCACGGCCCGCGACATCGTCGCCGCGTCCGGTACCAACCTCGCGTCGATCGGATACCACTTCGGATCCAAGGATGCGCTGCTCAACCAGGCCCTGATCCAGCTGACGGCCGAGTGCGGCGACGCGCTCGAGCACGCCCTCGGCGACGCCGATCCCGACGCAGGCCCGATGGAGCGGTTCGAGCAGACCTGGACGCGGGTCATCGAGCTGGTGGCGACGAACCCGCGACTGACGACGGCCACCGTGGAGAGCCTCGCCCAGGCCGGCCGGGTGCCCGAGATCCGCGCGGTCCTCGCTGCTGCCCAGGACACCGCCCGCGAGGACCTCGCACTGATGTTCCACGCGATCTCCGACGACGACGACGGGGCCGACGGGGCCGACGACCGGACGCGGGTCCTCGGCGCCTTCTACCAGGCCCTGCTCACCGGTGTGATGGTGCAGTGGCTCGTCGAGCCCAAGACCGCACTGTCCGGCCGGGACGTGGCCGACGCGCTGCGCGCGATCATCGCGGCCGGGGAGCTGCGAAGCTGACTCAGCGCAGCGGGTGCCGGGCCAGGAAGTCCAGCACGGCCGCGGTGGCCTCGGCCTCGAACTCGAACTGATAGCCGTGCCCGGCGCCGGGCAGCATCCGGAGCTCGGCCCCGGGGATGCGCTCGGCGAGCAGCTCGGCGTTGCCCGGCACGTTGAGCACATCGGCGCCGCCGTGCAGCACCAGCGTGGGACAGCTGATCCGCGGCAGGTCCGCCCACGAGTCGTGCCCCTCGCTCGCGCCGTAGTGCAGCCGCCGGGCCGCCGCGGAGAGCGGGTTGTCGACGAACAGCCTGCGCACCAGGTCCTGATGTGCTGCTGCCCAGTCCGCGGAGAAGAACAGCGGACCCCACTTGTCCAGGGCCTCCTGCTCGTCGCGTGGCCGGCGGACGAAGCGCGCGGTCACCGCCGCCGGGCGGGCCACCCCGTGGGCGCTGCCGGGCGTCGTCCCGCCGAGCACCAGGGCACCGAGGCGGTCGCCGTGGTCGATGCCCAGCCACTGCGCGATCCGCCCGCCCATCGAGTGCCCGTAGGCGTGCACCCGCTCGACCCCGAGGTGGTCGAGCACCGCAACGGCGTCGGCGGCCATGCCCCGGGTCGTGTACGGCGGCTCGTGTGGCTCGTCGCTGCGCCCGGTGCCCCGGTTGTCGAAAGAGATCACCCGGTGCGTCTGCGCGAACCCCTCCCGGATCGGGTCCCAGAACCCGTGATCCAGGCCCTGACCACTGATCAGTAGCAGCGGCTCACCCTCCCCGATCTCCTCGAAGTACAGGCGGGTGCCGTCGGCGGCCGCAGCGATGGGCACGGGCGGGCTCCAGGATTCGGCGAGCAGGGCGTACCGAGTCTGGCATCCGGCACGTGCCCGACCGGCCCGGGTCTGATCGACTGTCGGTGGTCGGCCCCGACTCCCCATTGCATTCATGCGTATATCTGCATACATTGATGCACGTGGGTGCGGGACACGGTCACGGTCACGGTCATGGGCACGGCAGCCCGGTCGAGGGCAGCGCGTCGGGGCGTCATGTCCGGTGGCTGTGGATCTCGCTGGCCGTCCTGGCCGCTTTCCTCGTGCTCGAGGTCGTGGTCGGGCTGGCCACCTCCTCGCTCGCGCTGCTGTCCGACGCCGGCCACATGTTCACCGACGTGCTCGGGATGGGCATGGCGCTCGCCGCGATCACGGCGGCACGCCGGTCCGCGGCCTCGGACCAGCGCACCTTCGGCCTCTACCGCGCCGAGGTGCTGGCCGCGCTGGCCAACGCCGTACTGCTGTTCGGGGTGGCCGCGTGGGTGCTCGTCGAGGCGGTGCAGCGGTTCGGCGAACCACCCGCGATCCCCGGGCTTCCCCTGATGATCACCGCAGCGGCCGGGCTCGGCGCGAATCTCGTCGTGTTCAGCCTGCTCCGCCAGGGCGCGAAGGAGAGTCTGAACATCCGCGGCGCCTACCTGGAGGTGCTGGCCGACACCCTGGGCTCGGTCGGCGTGCTGCTGGCCGGCGCCGTCATGCTGCTGTTCGGCTGGAGCTGGGCCGACCCGGTGGTCGCCGTCGCGATCGGTCTGTTCGTGCTGCCCCGGACCTGGCAGCTGGGCCGGCAGGCGGTGCGCATCCTGGTCCAGGCGGCGCCGGCGCACGTCGACGTCGCGGCGATCCGTGCCGAGCTGGGCGAGCTTCCCGGCGTCGAGGACGTGCACGACGTGCACGTGTGGACGCTGACCTCGGGCATGGAGGTCGGCTCGGCGCACCTGAGCATCGGCCCGGCGTGCGACCCCGCCGTCGTGCTGTCCTCGGCGCGCGAGCTGCTGGCCGAGCGGCACGGGATGGCGCACTTCACCGTGCAGGTGGAGCCGCCGGGGGCGCGCACGTTGTGCTCCGAACTGAGCTGGTAGTCGCTAACCGCGCGGCGCATACATGATGACCACGACGCCGAGCAGGCAGATCACGGCGCCGAGATAGTCGTAGCGGTCGGGGCGGAACCCGTCGACGACGACCCCCCAGGCCAGCGACCCGGCCACGAACACCCCGCCGTACGCCGCGAGGATGCGGCCGAAGTGGGGGTCCGGCTGCAGCGTGGCGACGAACCCGTAGGCACCCAGGGCGATCACCCCGGCGCCGATCCACAACAGCCCGCGGTGCTCGCGCACGCCCTGCCAGACCAGCCACGCGCCGCCGATCTCCGCGACCGCGGCAAGCACGAACAGCAGCATCGAGCGCGCGAGCATCACCGCGTCAGGAGATCACGAGCAGGAACAACCCGACCATGGTGTAGGCCACCATGAGCAGCACCAGCGGGATCTGGTCGGCCAGCCTGCGGTGCTCGGGCAGCAGGGCGACGCTGCGGTCGTGCGCGGCGACGACCGCGACCACGTGGCCGACCAGGATCGCGCCGATCTGAATTCCCGCGACCAGCCCCGGAGCCGGGACCGCGGTGACCGGGCCGAGCGCCGCCCCGAAGAACTGGGACACCCCGCGCGGGCCCTCGATCAGCAGCAACGTCGCGTAGTGCGCGATCGTGTAGCCCGCCGCGATCGGCACCAGCGTGCTGGCCAGCTCGCCGGCGAGTTTCCCGGTGGCCGCCTGGTACACCGCCCCGACCAGCAGCATCAGTCCGGCCAGCACCACCGAGTCCAGCAGCACCGCAGGCACCGGAGCGGACTGCCGGACCGTCGACCAGCCCACCCAGCCCGACACCCCGTCGAACACCGTCGAGCCCCACCACACGGCCAGCAGCGCGACGAGACCGGGCGCGACGCCGACGGCGGCGAGACCGCGCAGCGGGTTGCGCCGGCCCAGCCTGCCGCCGGAGCCCCGGCCGATCGGGGCGAGGGACCCGGCGAGCGCCGAGTAGACCTCGAAGGCGTCGGCCCGGCCGAACCAGCCGGCGCCGAACCGGACCGCGGCCCCGGTGTGGACGACCCCGTAGAGCAGCAGGAACGTCGCGACGACCGCCGGGACGTCGCGGGCGGGCGCCACCAGTTCCAGCCAGGTGAAGACGGCCAGCCCGGCCGCCGCGGGCCGGTAGCCGAGCCGCCCGGGCAGCGGCCGGACACCCTCGGGCGGCACCCGCAGCGCGGCGGCGACCAGCCGGTGCAACACCCGCAGCGGGTTGAGCACCCGCCAGACCGGCCCGAACAGCAACGACGCCGGGATCAGCCCGACCCAGAGCAGCACGTAGAGCGCGCGCGGCGCCGGGTTGACGCGCGGGTCCTGCGGGCCCAGGAACCCGACGGCGACGACGCCGGCGGCGACCAGCAGCGTCAGCGCCTGCACGGTGGTGCGCAGCACGGGCGCGTCGAGCAGACCCGCGAGCGGCGCGGCCGGCGTTCGGCCCCGGACGGGCCCGTCGAAGCGGGGGTGCCGCCACAGCAGGGCGACGGCCAGGAACGAGACGAGGACGACGACACCGCCGGTCTGCAGGACCAGCTCGGCGTCGAGCGGGAGGCCCTGGACACTGCCGATCCCGTGCGCGAGGACCAGCCCGCCGTCCCGCATGCTCAGGCCGCCGGTCGCTCGGACACGGTGCCGCGGCGCAGCAGGGCCACCCCGGCCGCCGCCACACCGAGGCCGCCGCCCAGTGTCAGGGCGACGAGAATGCGGTCGAGCGTGCCGCCCCAGGCGAAGGGCACCACGGCGTCGACGAGGGTGAACGCGTCCACCGGGGCGATCACGATCGCGAACAGCCCGCCCGCCGCGCAGCACAGCAGCGGCCCGGCGGGGCGTCCGCGCAACGTCAGCGCGATGCCGAACCCGCCCAGCGGCCAGCCGAGCAGCGCGTATCCGGCGGCGCTGAGCACCATGACGACGACGTTGCGGTCCTCGGGGACGACCGCCGAACCGAGCACGTGCACCAGGTGCGCGACGAGCACCACCCCGGTCGCGACGGCCAGCACCACCCGGCCCCAGCGTCGCGCCGCACCGGCGATCCCGGCGACCGCCGGGATGATCAGCGCGGCCAGCGCGGCACCCCACCACGCGGCCGCCGACGGGGGCGGCGGCCAGAACTGCTCGCCGCGGACGGCCACCGCCTGGTCGCCGACCCGCAGCGGGATGGTCCAGCCCACCCGCTCCCCGGCCGGCAGCCGCCGGGCCGCGGCCATGGTGATGCGCGGGTCCGTCCAGTAGGCGCGCGCGCCGGGGGCAACGGCCGGGAGCCCGGACAGCTGGGAGCCGGGCAGCGGTTCGACGACGACCGGGAGGGCGGTGCCGTTGTCCAGGCACAGCCGGGCACCGAACTCGACCACCCGGACGTCCAGCCTGGGAACCGGCGGATCGATGCGGAGCACCCGCGGCTCGCTGGCCGACGAGGACAACCCGCCTGCGTGCGCCGACGCGACCCCGGCGGCGCCCGGGAACAGGATCGCCACCAGCAGCACGAGCAGCACACCGCGGGCGATCATGCGCTCACCCTAAGCGCGGTCCGTCCGGATTCCGTCTCCCCCTCAGCCGGCACGAACGCCACCAGCAGACGGGCCTCACGACACCTCGAGCTGGGCGAGCTCGGCGCCCCGCTGCTCCAGCTCCACCTCGAACACCCCCTTCACGCCGGCCACGAACCGCAACGTGGTGGTGGCCCCGGCGGTGACGAAGCCGGCCCGGTCGTAGCCGTGCAGGTGCACCTCGTCGGCGACGTCGCTGGCGACGACGAGCTCGACGGTGGAACCGGCCGGGATCGCGAAGCGCCGCACACCGCCCTGGACCGCGCCGCCCGCGTAGCGCAGCTCGACCCGCTGCACCCCGTCCGCGGTGACCGTGGGGGTGATCGCGGCGGCTTGCCCGCCGGAGCAGCCGGCGAGGGTCAGGACCGTCGCGGCGATCGCGACCAGCAGCGCACCGGTGCGCCGGTCACGGAGTCGGCTGATGTTCATGGTCTGACCCCCCTGCTCGCAGAATCCGGCCCCACTCTCGCCCGGGGCCTCCGTGCCGCCGCGACCGGGTGCCGGGGGGCCGCCGGTCACGGCGGGATGACCCGGGCCCGGTGGGCGCCGCCGCCGCGGCCGGCGGTGCGGCACGCTGGAGGGCGTGACCATCGACCACCCCGTCGCCGTTCAGAGCGGCGACCAGCACCCCGACCGGCACCCGGCTGCGCGCGTCCCCGACCGGCTGTTCCCGGACGACGAGCGGGAGCAGCGCTGGCGGGCCCGCTTCACCGCCACCCGGATGTCGCGCCCGCACTGGGCCCGGGACGCCGTCGACCGCAGCGTCTACACCTCGAACGCCAGCGGCACCACCGAGGTCTACACCTGGGACCGGGCGACCGACCTGCACCGGCAGGTCACGGCCCGGCGCAGCGGCACGCACTCGGTGATGCTGCCACCCGACGGCCAGACGCTGTGGTGGTTCGACGACACCGACGGCGACGAGTTCGGGCGCTGGGTCTGCGAACCGTTCGCCGGGCTGCCCGACGAGGCCAGGCCCGATGCCGCGATCCCGGGCGTCGAGGACGGCTACCCGGCCGGGCTGGAGATCGGCCGCTCGGTGACCGCCGTGGGCACCTCCACCGACGAGGGTTCGCGGATCTGGCTGCACCGCGGCGGGGCCGGCGCCGCCACCATGATCTACGAACACCCGGAGGACGCCCACGTCGGCGCGCTGTCCGAGGACGAGACGCTGCTGGCAATCAGCCACTCCGAGCACGGCGACTCCCGGCACCCGGCGGTGCGGGTGGTGCGCATCGGCGGAGAGGACGAGGGCACGACCGTCGTCGCCGAGAAGTCCGACGGTGAGGGCAAGGGCCTGACCCCGCTGGTGTTCGCGCCGGTCGCGGGCGACAACCGGCTGTTGCTGCTGCACGAGCGCCGCGGCCGCGAGGAGTTGCTGCTCTGGGATCCGGTGACCGACGTCGAGACCGAGCTGGACCTGGACCTGCCCGGCGAGCTGATCGCCGACTTCTACCCGGACGCGAGCGCGCTGCTGGTCTGGCACACCCACGCCGCCCGCACCCGGCTGTACCGCTACGACCTGTCCACCGGGGAGCTGACCGAACTCGACGTCGCGCCGGGCTGCGTGGGGTCGGCGGAGATCCGCCCGGACGGGACCGTGGAGTACACCTGCTCGTCGGCGGCGGCGCCGTCGACGGTGCGGGCGCTGCACCCCGACGGCACCGACCGTGAACTGCTCACCCCGCCCGGTGACCGCGCCCCCGGGTCGGTCGCGGTGCAGGACGTGTGGGTCGACGGCCCGGGCGGGCGGGTGCACGCGCTCGTCGCACGCCCGGCCGACGCCACCGGCCCGCTGCCCACCGTGTTCAGCCTGCACGGCGGCCCGCACGCAGCCGACGAGGACCGGTTCAGCCCGGTCCGTGCGGCGTGGGTGGACGCCGGTTTCGCCGTCGTCGAGGTCAACTACCGGGGCTCGACGGGCTACGGCTCGGTCTGGCGGGACTCCATCGAGGGCCGGCCCGGGCTGACCGAGCTGGCCGACGTGGCCGCGGTACACGACTGGGCGGTGGCGGAGGGGCTGGCCGACCCGGAGCGGACGGTGGTCGAGGGCTGGTCGTGGGGCGGCTACCTGGCGCTGCTCGCGGCCGGCACCCAGCCGCAGCGGTGGGCCGCGGCGATCGGCGGGGTTCCGGTGGCCGACTACCTGACCGCCTACGCCGACGAGATGGAGCAGCTGCGGGCGTTCGACCGCGCCCTGTTCGGCGGCTCTCCGGAGCAGGTCCCGGACACCTACCGGGTCGCCTCGCCGCTGACCTACGTCGACCAGGTGCGCGCCCCGATCCTGGTGCTGGCCGGGGAGAACGACCCGCGCTGCCCGATCCGGCAGGTGGACAACTACCTCGACGCCCTCGCGGCGGCCGGAGCCCGCTACGAGGTCAGCCGGTTCGACGCCGGGCACGGTTCGCTCGTCGTCGACGAGACGTTGCGGCACATCTCCACCGAGATCGACTTCGCCCGCCGGATGCTGTCGTGAGATCGGGCACGACAGGCGGGCGTCATCTCGTGTCAACGAGCCGGTAACAGCGCCGGACGACCATGGGACTCCCCGAGGAGGTGGTCGCGTGGTGCTCTGGCGGGTGCACGTGGAACTGGAGGACCGTCCCGGTCGGCTCGGTGAGCTGGCCACGGCGGTCGGCAGCGCCGGGTGCAACATCATCTCGCTGCACGTCGTCGGCGAGCCGACCGACGACGGTTCGGTGGTCGACGAGCTGCTGATCAAGGTGCCGGAGGACGCCGACCCGGCCGTCCTCGTCACCGCGGTGGAGCGCGCCGGGATCCCGTGCACCCTGCTCGTGCGGGCCGACGCCGGGGAACTGTCCGATCCGGTGACCACCGCGCTCGCACTGGCCCGGATGGTGGCGGCCGACCCGGGCAGTGCCCCGCGGGCGGTCGCGACCATGCTGCGCGCCCGGCTCGTCGACCCGGCGGCGCCGGACGGGCCGGGGCACACGCACACCGTGCGCATCGGCACCCAGCACCTGCACCTGGGCCGGCCCTGGCCGTTCACCGCGACCGAGCTGTCGCGGGCCGCCGCGCTGCTGGAGCTGGCCGGTCAGCTCGGGATGGCGGTGCCGGCTCCGCGCACGGCGACCGACCAGGACCGGATCCTGCTGCTGATCGACGGTTCCGAGGTCCGGCTGCGCACCGCGGTCCACGCCGACGCACCGCTGGTCGCGGCCCTGCACGCCCGGTGCTCACCGGAGACCCGGCTGGCCCGCTTCCGCACCCCGAAGCCCCGGCTGCACCCTGACGAGCTCCGGCGGCTCGTCGGGGACGTCGGCGACACCCCGGTGCCCGGGGACCACAGCGTGCTGGTTCTGACCGCGGACGGCGGCAGCGCAGTCGGCCTGGCCAACCTGCAGCCGGTCGACGCGCGGACGGGCGGCTTCGCAGTGCTGGTCGAGGACGCCTGGCAGGGCCGGGGGCTGGGCACGGCGCTGGTCCGCCGGGTCGCCGAGCTGGCCCTGGAGCAGGGCTACCAGGAGCTGACCGCGGTGGCGCCCACCGACAACCTGCAGGTCACCCGGCTGCTGCGCCGGTCCGGGCTGCGGCCGACCGCGGAGATCGCCGGCGGGATGCTGATGGTGCGGGCGGCGCTCGGCCGGCCCGTGGTGGTCGGCTGAGACTCCCCGGCGACGGCCGTCAGCCGCCGAGCAGCTCGAGCAGCCGCTCCGGCGGCCGGGCGACGACGGCGCGGTCACCGATCAGCACGATCGGACGCTCGATGAGGATCGGGTTCGCAGCCAGCGCGTCGAGCAGCGTGTCGCGGTCGGCGTCGGCGAGCCCCAGCTCGCGGTAGCCGGCCTCGCCGGTGCGGGTGATCACCCGCGGGTCGTCGGTCCCGAGCCGGCGCAGCACATCCTCGAGCCGCGCACGATCGGGGGCGTCGTCGAGGTAGCGGACGACGTCGGCGTCCACCCCGTGCTCACCGAGCAGGGCGAGCGCACCGCGGCTCTTCGAGCAGCGCGGGTTGTGCCAGATGGTGGCCCGGCCGGGAGGGTGCTGGTTCGTCACGGCCGGATCCTAGGGGGATGCTGAGGGCCATGAACGGCACCGGGGGAACCCTCGTCTTCGACGGTGACTGCGGCTTCTGCACCCGCAGCCTGGGTTGGCTGCGCCTGCTGGACACCAGGCGCCGGATCGCCACTGTCCCCTACCAGCGTCCGGATGCGCCGGCCGCCGTCGGGGCGAGCCCGGAGGACTGCGCGGCCGCGGTGCGCTGGAAGGGCGCGGACGGCACCGCCGCCGCCGGCGCAGCCGCGGTCAACGCCGCGCTGAGCGCCGCGCTGGACACCGACCTGCCGCTGCGGGTGTACCGGCGCACCCAGGCCGTCCAGGACCGGTTGTACGACTGGGTGGCCCGGAACCGGGGGCGGCTGCCCGGGATCACCCCGTGGTGCGCCCGCTACCCGGCCGACTGCGGCCGGGCCTGAGACGGCCGTCGGCCCCCGCTTCGTCGAGGCACCGCCTCGGGCGGCCGGCCGGCCGGGAAACCCCGTGGAGAAATGGTGCGGCAGGCGATCGCGGTGGCCGGCGACGCCCCGCCGGCACGGCCCGCCAGCGGCCGGTCCGGGCTGATCGGCGTCGTGATCGGGATGTGGTGCCTCGCCTCGCCGGCCGGGATGCTGATCGACGCGATCTCGCCCGCGGCGGCCGTCGTGGCGGCCGGGCTGCTGGGTGTCGGCATGGCCGGCGTGGCCGCGTCGGTGGCACGGCGCCCGGCTCGGTTGCCCGGCCCGATCGGGCAGACTGGCGGGTGATGAGCGCTCCCCCGGGTCCCGCGCGCCCCGGCGCCGCACAGCCGCCCGTGCACCCACCTCCCGGCCGGTCCCCCCGGGGCGGGCGCGGCCGGTTCCTGGCCGCCGGCCTGCTCACCGCGGTCGCCGCGGCCGGTGTGCTGCCCGACCTGCTGTTCCGGATGGACCGCTACAGCCCGTTCGCCCAGCTCATCGCGTTCCGGCCGCTCCTGCTGGCCGCCGACATGATGCTGGCCGCGATCGCGGTCCTCATCACGTGTGTGCGGCGGCGGGCCTGGCCCTTCGCCGCCGGGCTGGTCGCGATCGCGCTGGTGGGCGGCGCGATGGTGCTGCCCCGGGCGGTCGCCGATCCACTGCCGACCAGCGGCCGGCCGCTGACCGTCCTGTCCTTCAACGTGTTCGAGGGCAACGCCGACGTCGACGCGGTCGCCGAACTGATCCGCTCCGAGCGGCCCGACCTCGTGTCGCTCCCCGAGTCCGGTGCCGCCTATCGCGACCGGCTGGCGCCGCTGGTCGAGCCGCTGGGCTACCGGCTGACGACCTCGATCAGATCGGGCCGGGCCGACGTGGCCGGGGTGACCGCGGTCGTCGCCGACGGCCTCGGCGACGTGACCGTGCGGATCGGCGCCGAGATGCCGTTCCCCTACGTCGAGGTGACCGGTGGCGGGCTGGGCGCACTGCGCTTCGTCGCGTTCCACTCGGTGGCTCCCGTGCCCGGTGAGGTGCCCCAGTGGCGCGCCGACCTCGGGCAGCTCGCACAGTGGTGCGAGAACCCGAGGCCAGCGATCGTGGCCGGCGACCTGAACGCCACCCTGGACCACTCCGCGCTGCGCGGCGCGATCTCCGCATGCAATGACGCCGCGGCCCAGCGCGGGGCCGGCCTGGCGGCGACCTGGCCGACGTCGGCGCCGCACTGGCTCGGCCCGCAGATCGATCACGTGCTCAGCAACTCCGGGATCGCCGCGGAGACCTTCTCGGTCCGCGACATCCCCGGCAGCGACCACCGGGCCATCGTGACCCGGCTGCGCATCCCCGGCTGACCGGCTCAGCCCTCCGGAAGCACCTCGTCGAGTTCGAAGCTGTTGATGTCGAGCACGAAGCCGCGCACCGAGGTGTCCGGCAGGAGGAACGGGTCGCGCCGCAACTGCGCCATGTCACGGCGCACGCTCACCGCGGGGTCGCGGAAGGCGTAGGTGCGCCACGACGGGCTCATCCCGACCTGGTCGGCCAGCTCCTCGCAGAAGTCCTCGTCGCTGAAGGTGGCCATCCCGCAGCCGCTGTGCCGGACCAGCAGGATGTCCCGGGTGCCCAGCTTGCGCTGACTGATCGTCAGCGACCGGACCATGTCATCGGTGACCACGCCCCCCGCGTTGCGCAGCACGTGCGCCTCACCGGGCTTCAGCCCGAACAGCGCGTACACGTCGATGCGCGCGTCCATGCAGGTCAGTACGGCCGTCTTCAGCGTCGGCGGGGCAGTGGTGCCCTCGGCATCGGCGGCGCAGAGGTCACGGCCCCCTGCCCCGTGGCGACGCAGCAATTCCTGATGACTCACGGTGATCAACGGTAGCGGTACGACGCCGCCTCGGCACGTTTCGATCACTCGTTGGGAGCGGGCTCACGCCCGTCGAACACGACGGCCGCCGGTCCTGGAACGGACCGGCGGCCGTCGAAGGGCCCGCGAAGGGATCTACAGATCGGCGGCGACGGTCTCGGCGATCTCGTAGGTGTTGAGCGCGGCACCCTTGCGCAGGTTGTCGCCGCACACGAAGAGCTCGAGGGTGTTCGGGAAG
>NZ_JAAXLA010000007.1 GCF_012911935.1 Pseudonocardia acidicola
ACGCATCACCTGAGCACCTCCCCGCTGAGGTTGTACGCGAGATTGCATGCATGATCAAGACGGCAACGCGCCGCATTAACGCGCTGCTCACGCCCGCCTGCCAGGATCCTCCCGGCCGGACGGGAGGTTCCGATGCGCAGAACAGCCGAGGTGGCGGGCGCGGGGCTGGGCGGGCTCGCGGTTGCCACAGCGCTCGCCCTGCGGGGCTGGCAGGTGCGGGTACACGAGCGGGCAACCGAGTTGCGGATGTTCGGTGCGGGCATCTGGCTGTGGGAGAACGGCCTGCGCTCGTTGCGCCTGATCGGGGCGGACGAACAGGCGATCCGCGGGGCCACGCGCATCAAGGAATGGGCGGTCGTGGACCAGCACGGCCACGACATGTTCCGCCGCGGCTTCACCGACGACGACAAGATGGTCCTGCCGGTGCGCGCCGACCTCTACCAGGCGTTGATCGACGCAGCGCGGTCCGCCGGAGTCGAGATCGTCACCGAGTCCCTGGTCGCCGACGCCGAGCCGGAGGGCGTCCTCGTCCTCGCCGACGGCACCCGGCTGCCCGCCGATCTGGTCGTGGCTGCGGACGGTGCGTACTCCCGGATCCGGGAGTCGCTGCAGCTGACCGACAAGATCTCCTACCTGCGGGAGGGCTACATCCGGCTGCTGGTACCCAGGAAGCCGGGCGACGAGGCATCGGTGATCACCGAGGCCTGGCACGGCTCGCGCCGGCTCCTGTACTGCCCGTCCTCGGACGAGCAGCACTACGTCGCCTTCTCCTGCCCGGTGGACGACCGCCGGGGCCGGTCCGTGCCGGTCGACAAGGACAGCTGGGCCGAGACCTTCCCGACGTTCTCCGAGATCATCGACCGGATCGGCGAGGACGGGCGATGGGACCGCGGCATGACCGTCCGGTGCCGGGCCTGGTCGGAGGGCAAGGTTGTGCTGGTCGGCGACGCGGCCCACGCGCAGGCCCCCAACCTCGGCCAGGGCGCGAACATGACCTTCACGAACGCCGTTTCGCTGGCCGCCGCGGTGAGCGGGGATCGCGACGTGGTGCCGGCGTTGCGGGCCTGGGAGGACCGCGAGCGCGCGCTCACCGATCACGTGCAGCGGTGGAGCCACGGCTACGGGTGGATCGTCAGCATGTGGCCTGAGCACCTCTCGGACAGCCGGACGAAGTTCCTGCAGTTCGCGACGGCCATCCCGTGGGTGGACAAGCAACTGAACCGCGCGGCTCGGCACCTGCCGGTCGGGGACGCGTCGTGACCGGCGACGGAGGCGCGGCCATCACGGGCATGAGCCCGCGCAAGTCGATCCGGGACGTGCCGGGCACGCCGCCCCCGTTCCGGCCGTACTACTCCACTGCGGTGCGCGTCTCCGCCGGGGACCTGCTCTACATCTCCGGACAGGTCGCCTGGGACGACCAGGGGCGCGTGGTGGGCGTCGGGGACGGACCGGCCCAGGCCCGCCAGGCCTTCGACAACGTCGGCCGGATCCTGGCCGCGCACGGTGCGAGTTGGCAGGACCTGCTCAAGGTGACGGTGTTCGTGACCGACTTCGGCTGGTTCGACGAACTGAGCGCGCTGCGCGAGCGCCTGTTCCCGGCTCACGGTCCGGCCAGCACGATCGTTCAGGTGGCGGGGCTCGTGCAGCCGGAACTGCTGATCGAGGTCGAAGCCGTCGCGGTGGTCGGATGAGCGGCCACTGCGGGCTCTGCCCGGACGCGGACGGCGCGCTTCCGAACTGGCCGGTCCCGGCATCGACGCCGTCGGATGGGTCGCCGGCGTGCTGCGCGGTTACGAGGTCCCGGGCTGGCTGGCGCTGTTCCCGCGCCGGCACGCCGACTCCGCGAACGCCCTGTCCGACGACGAGGCGGACGGCCTGGGCCGGGCGCTGCGGCGGTCCAGCGAGGCGATCCGGCCGGAGAGACATGCTGCGTGATCCCGGGGCGGCCCACGAGGTCGCCGCCCGGGCCGGCGCGCTGCTCCTCGAACGGGGGCCATGAGCCTGCTCCCCGCGACCGCCGAACGGGACCTCGCGACTGATCCGGCACGGCCGTACCACGGCCAGGTCCCGTTCGGTGGCCGCAGATCTCAACCGGGGATACCGGCGACCGCCTCGATCTCCACCAGCATGCCGGGGACGGCGAGTGCGCTGACCTCCACCAGCGTGCTGGCCGGATAAGCCGAGCCGAAGTACTCCCGACGGATGTCGTTGACCTTCTGGCGGTCGTCGACGTCGGTCAGGTACACGGTCACCTTGAGCACGTCCGCGAAGCTCGCACCGGCGTGTTCGAGAGCCTTGGCCAGGTTGACGTGCACCTGACGCGCCTGGGCGACCACGTCACCCTCGCCGACGAGCCGATCGTTCTCGTCGAGCGGGGCGACCCCGGACACGAACAGCAGGTCCCCGAAGCGCACCGCGTCCGTGTAGTGGCTGAGCGGCGTCGGCAGCCCCGGCACCCGCATCTCCACTCGCTGCTTGGCACTCATCCTGCATTCCTCTCGTCGTCGTCGAACGTGCTGCGGACCGGCCGCGGCCGATCGCGCATGCCCTCCAGATGGGCGACGACCGCGGTGAGCGACTCGACGGTGGAGAAGTCGAGGTAGTCGTCGAGGAACGGCCACACCGTCCGGAGCCCGCCCACCTGCGGGCGGTAGCCGGTCGCGGCCGCGTGCGGGTCCAGCCAGACCAGCCGGCCCACCTGCCGGTGCAGTCGGGCTGCCTCGCGCGCCAGGAGATCGGCGTCACCGACGTCCCAGCCGTCGCTGAGCACGATCGCGGTCGTGCTCGGCGCGAGTGCACCGCGGGCCTCCAGCTCACCGGTGAACCCGTGCAGGCAGTGACCGATCCGGGTGCCGCCCGCCAGCGACACCGAGCGGTGCTCCAGCCAGGCCAGCGCGGGGCGCAGCGGCATGCGACGGAACACGTCGGTCACCAGCGTCACCTCCACATTGAAGATCGCGCACTCGACCGAGCGGACCGCCTTGGTCAGGGCCTGCACGAACGCCAGGAAGAACGGCGTGTACGGCTGCATGGACGTACTCAGGTCGCAGAGCACCACCAGGCGTGCCCGCTCCCGGCGCTTCCTGGTCCGCCGCAGGTCGGCGACCTCCCCGCCATAGCGCAAGTTGTGCCGCAGGCTGTCGCGCAGGTCGACGAGGTCACCGCGGCTGTCCGGGCGGCGCCGGCGGCTGCGGGCGGTCCCCAGCGCGCGGGCGCACCGGCGGGCCAGCTCCTCGATCCGGCGGTCCCGGTCCGGGACCGCCGCCGACACCCGCCGGCCGGTGCCGGTGCTGCTCCAGGTCGCCCGCCGGGTCCAGCCGTCCACCCGGCGCTCCCCGCTCCCTGCCGCAGTGCCGCCGGCCGCGTCCGGGCGGCCCTCACCGGCCGCCTCGTCGTCCCCGCCACCGGACTCGTCGACAAGCCCCCGTTCCTCGGGCGCCCGGACGGACCAGAAGACCCCGAACACGACGTCAACGACCGCGGCCTCCTCGACCGACGCGGCCAGGCTGCTGCGCAGCGCGACCTGCAGATCCTCCCGCCGCTCCAGGGCGACAGTGGCGGCAGCGCGGACGGCGCGCAGCACGGCCGACAGCGGCGCGGGGACGCCGACGTCGCGCAGCAACGCAGCGAACAGCGCGACGTCGTGGTCGAGGTCCCCGGTTCGTTGCCGGCGCCGATCACGCGCGGCGGCAACGAGCGGGTGCGGTGCGAGCGCGCGTGGACGGTCAGGCGTCACGGCTCACCCCAGGCCGTCCGGCAGCAGACCGAACTCCCGGTACACGTCCTCGCCGTCGCGGCCCAGGAACGCCGCGATGTCGTCCGCGTCCTTGAGCAGGCACCCGACGGTGTCCTCCACCCGCGCGCGGTCGAGGTCGGTGGCGCCGAAGAGCGTCAGGGCGCGCAGCCAGTCGAGCGTTTCGGAGACGCCGGGCGCCTTGCGGTAGTGGCCGCCACGCAGCCTCTGCACGAACAGGCAGCCGCGCTGCACCAGCCGCTCGGACGCCCGCGGAAGGCGCGTCCGCACGATCTCGATCTCGCGCTCCGGGCTGGGGAACCCGATCCAGTGGTAGAGGCAGCGCCGGCGGAGCGCGTCGGACAGCGCCCGGGTCCGGTTCGCGGTGAGCACGATCGTGGGCCGCCGGGTGGCCCGGATCGTCCCGATCTCGGGAATGGTCACCTGGAACTGCGACAGCACCTCGAGCAGCAGCGCCTCGAATTCCTCGTCGGCCCGGTCCACCTCGTCGACGAGCAGCAGCACCGGCCGCTCCGCGTCGTCACCACCCGGCCAGATCGCCTCCAGCAGCGGCCGGCGGAGCAGGAACTCCGGCGAGAAGATCCGCGACCGCAGCCCGCTGCCGGCCAGGCCCTCGGCCTCGCTGATCCGGATGTCGAGCAATTGCCGGGCGTAGTCCCACTCGTAGAGCGCGTGGTGGGCCGACAGCCCCTCGTAGCACTGCAACCGTACGAGCCGGGCCCCCTGGACCGCCGCGAGCGCCTCGGCCACGGCGGTCTTGCCGACCCCGGGCTCCCCCTCCAGGAGGACGGGGAGCTCGAGGCGCCGGGCGAGGTGCAGCACGGTGGCCAACGGCCGGTCGGCGACGTAGTGCTCCCCGGCCAGCGCCGTGGTGAGCTCCCGGACCGGATCGGCGTCGAGCTCGGCGGTGGTCACCTCAGCCATCGGCGACCGGGGCCCCGACGGGCCGCATGGTCTCCGCGGCCTCCATCGCGGCATCGACGATGTGCTGGTAGCCCGTACAGCGGCACATGTTGCCCGCGATCGCCTTGCGGACATCCTCACGCGTGGGTTCGGGATTGTCCTCGAGGTAGTCCTTGAGCACCATCAACATCCCGGGCGTGCAGAACCCGCACTGGAGTGCATGGCACTTGTGGAACGCGGCCTGCAGCGGATGCAGGTCCGCGTCCTGCGCTCCGAGCGCGTCGAGTGGCCGGTAGACGCCCGCCAGGCTCTGGGTGGTGATGTGCTCCAGCGGCGCGACCCGCTGCGGTGACAGGCCCTCCACTGTGGTCACACTGCGCCCGGCGACCTGCAGCGCCAGCACGTTGCAGGACTTGACGATGTCGCCGTCGACCTCGACCGAGCAGCACCCACAGCGCGCCTCCAGGCAACCGTTGTGTGTGCCGGTGAAACCCGCGACGTCGCGGATGAACTCCAGCAGCAAGGTGCGCTCGTCGATCTCCGCGGTGACGTCCCGGCCGTTGATGGTGATCGTGATGGTCTGCACGCTCAGCTCCCGCTCTGGTCCTTGGCCCGGTCGTGGGCCCGCGCGATCGCGCGGGCCACGAGCACTCCGACGAGTTCCCGCTGGTAACGGCGTAGCGGGGTGGTGGCGAGCTCCTCGGGGAGGACCTCGGCAGCGGCCCGCCGGCCGATCTCGGTGACCGCGGCATCGGTGAGCGGGCCGTCGGCGACCCCGGGGACGAGCACCGGAGCCGGGTGCACCGCCCCGACCACCACCCGCGCGTCCGCGACCGCCCCGTCGTCGCCGAGTCGCAGCGCACAGCACGCTGAGACCAGCGCGGCGTCGAACACCCGGTAGCGGAACTTCTCGAAGCCGACTGCGGAGAACGCGGTCCGCCGCGGGAACCGGATCGTGGTCAGGATCTCGTCGGGACGCAGAACGGTGCCCCCGGCCGAGTCGAAGAACTTCGACGCCGGAATCGTCCGCCCGCCCCCGGGCCCGACGGTGACCAGCTCGGCGCCGAGCCCGACCACCAGCGTGAGCATGTCGAAGCGCGGCTCGGCCGCGCACAGCGCCCCGCCGAGGGTGCCCATGGTGCGCACCGGCCGGTCGGCCAGGTCGCCGGCCACCGCGGCGATCTCGGCGTGCCAGCCCGCGAGATCGGTTGCCCCGGCAAGAGCGGCGTACGTCGTCGCCGCACCGACCTCGAGGGCACCGGAATCGGTGTAGCGCCAGCCCCGTAGGCCCGGCAACCCGGCGAGGGACACCAGCGCGGCAGGCCGGGCGAGGCGCTCCTTCATGGCCAGCAGCAGGGTCTGGCCACCGGCGATCACCCGGGCGTCCGGCCCGTGCTGCTCGAGCAGGCTCACCGCCTCGCTCAGCCCGCTCGGGGTGTGGAAGGTGAAGGGCTTCACAGCAGCAGGTCTCCTTCATCCGACGCGGTCGGGGCAGGCCATTCCCCGGCCGAGCGCGGGCCGGTGAACTCGGGCATGTCGTCGGGGTATCGGAAGCTCGCCATCCCCCGCCGCTCCTTCTCGCGCAGCGCGAGCAGCATCCGGTCCGGGGTGATCGGCAGCGCGGTGAAGCGGACGCCGGTCGCGTCGTACACGGCGTTGCCGATGGCCGCCGGCACCGGCCCGGTGCCGGATTCCCCCGCGCCCTTCTGCCCGCCCGGGATCGTCACTGACGGGGCCGGGATCTCGTACATCTTGGTCAGCTCGGGCAACTCGGGGGCGTAGGGCGCCTGGTAGTCCTTGAAGCTGGCGTTGAGCATGTGACCCTGCTCGTCGTAGGCGTAGTCCTCGCCCAGCGCCATCCCGATGCCCATCAGGAACCCGCCCTGGTGCTGACCCTCGACGATCAGCGGGTTGATCACCACACCGGTGTCGTGCGCCATCGCGTAGTCCACCACCGTGATGCGTCCGGTGTCGGGGTCGACCCGGACGTGCGCGGCGTGCGCAGCGCCCGAATACGTCACGCTGAGGTTGCCCGACCCGTCGGAGGCCTCCCGCTCGGTAGGCGTGTCGTAGGTGGCCACCGACTCCAACGTCGGCTCGAACCCGGGCGGCAGCTGGTGCGTGCGATACGCGGCGTACCCGGCCAGATTCTCCAGGTACAGCCCGGTGTCCGGGAGGCCGCGCACGTGCACGCGATCGTTGCCCGTCTCCAGGTCCTCCGGGTTGGCCTCGAGCACGTGTGCCGCGATGGCGACCACCTTCTCGCGCAGCCGCTCCGCAGCCTGCCGGCATGCGGTGCCGAGCACGGCAGCGGCCCGGCTGGCGAACGTGCCGAGCCCGAAGGGCGAGGTCGCGCTGTCGGGCTGGGCGAGAGCCACCTTCTCGAAACCCACACCCAGCACGTCGCTGACGATCTGCGCCAGGAACGTCGCATGGCCCTGGCCGTGCGAGACATCGCTGGAGAAGATCGTCACGGTGCCGTCGGTCTCCAGCCGCAGCCGCACCGCGGACAGGTCGGTGTCGAACGACGGGTGCCGGCAGCTCGTGTACTTCATCGAGACCGCGAGGCCGACGCCCTCGAACGGGACGGGTTCGGCCTTCTTCTGCTTCCAGCCGATCGCCTCGGCGCACTGGTGCAGGCACTCGTGGATCGAGGTGCTGTCGACCACCTGACCCATCGGGGTCCGGAACGGGAAGGTCTCCGGCCGGAGCACGTTGCGCGACCGCAGCTCCAACGGGTCCATCCCCAGCTGCTCGGCCGCGAGGTCGACCAGCTGTTCCTTGGCCCAGATGGTCTGCGGGATGCCGAAACCGCGCAGCGGGCCGCCCGGCGCGGTGTTGGTGTGCACGATGTCGGCGTCGACGTGGATGTTCGGAATCGGGTACGGCAACATGCCGACATTGGTGCCGATGTGCACGACCTGGTTGCCCCACAGCGACTGCGCGCCGCAGTTGTGCACGACGTAGTCGCGGTACCCGATGATCCGCCCGTCCTGCTTGCAGAACAGCTCGGCGTAGCGCACCTGGCCGTTGCGCGCGGTCCCCGCCCGGAAGATCTCTCCGCGGCCGAGCACCAGGTGCACCGGACGGCCGAGCTGCATGGAGAGCACCGAGGCGATCACCTCGTGGGCGAACATCTGGGCCTTCGACCCGAATCCCGCGCCGACCTCCGGGACGATCACCCGGACCCGGTTGCGCGGGATCTGCAGCGTGTCGGCCAGGATGTCGCGCACCATGAAGATCGACTGAGTCGACGAGTAGATGGTGAGCACGCCGGTGAACGAGTCATAGCTGGCCACGCAGCCGTGCGGGTCCAGCGCCGCCCCCGCCTGCCGGTTGGTGCTGAACCGCTGCCGCACCACGATGTCGGCATCGGCCTCGGCGGCCTCGATGTCCCCGACCCGCACCCGGTAGCGGTCGAAGATGTTGCCCTCGCCGAACTCGTAGTTGATCCCCTCCTGGATCAGCGGGGCGTCGGGTCGCAGCGCCTGCTCCGGGTCGACCACGACCGGCAACTCGTCGTAGTCGACCTCGATCATCTCCAGCGCGTCCAGCGCCTCATGCTTGCTGTCCGCGACGACGGCGGCGAGCTCCTGCCCCTCGTAGAGGATCTTGTCGGTGGCGAAGGGGAAGTGATCGCCGACCAGCAGATCCTGCATCATGTCGCCCCACGGCTTGATCTTGCCGAGGAGGTCCTGGCCGCACAGCGCGCCGCGCACGCCAGGCTGCTGCAGCGCCTTCGACAGATCGACCCCGTTCAGCCGGGCGTGCGCCGTCGTGCTGCGCAGGATCTTGGCGTAGAGCATGCCGGGCAGGCGGATGTCATCGATGAAGCGGGCGGTCCCGGTGAGCAGGGCCAGGTCCTCGGTCCGGGGCACCGAACGACCCACAAGCTTGTTCCCGGAACGGTGCTCCCGGGCGCCTGGACCGACGTGCTGGTCCGGCAGTGGCAACGTCTCAGTCATTCCACGCCTCTCGTCGTCGCCCCGTGGGTCCGGTGACCGACCCACAGGGAGGCAGCATCAGCAGATCGGACTCACCAGGTCAGGTACGAGATCGCCGCGAGCATCCGGCGGCGTTCGGTCTCATTGCCGCGGATCTTGATCCGGCCGGCGATCGACTCGATGGCAGCCGTGGTCTCGTCGTAATAGATCCGCTGCATCGTGTCCGAGAGCATCGTGGCGAGGATCCGCGGCCGCTCGGGGAGCCCTTCCTTCACGTGCAGCACCCGGCCCTCGTCGATCATCACCGTGAAGTCTTCCTTCACGTCCGGCATGCGGACGACCAGTGGCCAGTCCCGCCACTTCTTGACCGCGGCGACGGTGTCCTTGTTCGGGTTCCACTTGTGCATGTAGTACATCTCGAGGATGTCCCGGAGATACTCCTTGGTGACCACCTCCGGCCGTGGGATGTACTCGTAGCGCTGTCCGCCGGCCGCCTTCGCTTCCTGTGACATTCAGACCCCTACCCTGCTGTGGAATCGATGTGAGTGCACTCTGCCCGGCTCCCTCGCGGCCGCCAAGTGTTACGGCGCGCCGACGGGGACGTGGCGGGCCGCCTTGTTCAGTTGCTTGGCCACCCACGGCACCCGCGTGGCGAACTCGAGCACCTGGCTGCGCCGTGCGGCGAAGCGGTCGGGCCAGGCGCTGGCCACCCGCCCATAGAGGTCGGTCCACCGCTGGACGTGGTCGGTCAGCGGGCGTTCGGCCCGCTCCCAGCCCCGCAACGCCGTCGGCACGTCGTGGTGTCGATCCAGGTATGCGGCGAGCGACAACGCGTTCTGGAAGGTGAGGTTGGCACCTTGGCCCAGGTTCGGCGGCTGGGCGTGCGCGGCGTCCCCCACCACCGCGGCGCTGCCCCGCGACCAGGCGCGGCAGGTCACCCGCATGGCCCGGTCCCACCGGCCGACCTCGTCGATCCGCTCGAGGATTCCGCCCAGATGTGGAAAGGATTCAAGCCAGCTCTCCTTGTCCACCGGCACCCGCCGGCCCGCCTCGTCGTCGACGTTGCAGCACAGGCAGACGTAGTTGACCTCGTCGGTGCACGGGTCGTAGAGCAGCCGCCGCGACCCGCTCCAGTACTCGGTGATCTCGGTGGCCGGGTCCCCGTCCCGGCGGGGGATGAGCAACCGGGTGTAACCCTCGTCGAGGTAGTCCACCCGCTGCGTGAGCAGCATCGACTCCCGGACCCGGGAGAACACGCCATCGGCGGCGACCACCAGGTCGGCCTTCCAGACCTTGCCGTCCTCGTCCTCGAGCTCGCCGCGGGGGTGGCCGCCGACGATGACCGAGGAGGCGACGACGTCGACATCCAGTTCGGTGGCCCGGGCGATCAGGGCGTCGTACAGGTCCGCGCGTGGCGGCAGCAGCATCCGGTCGGCCGCGCCGAACACCCGGTGCATGAGCGCTTTGCCCTCCTGGTCGCGGGCGACGAGGGTCTCGATCCGCTTGGCCCTGCGGGTGGCCACCTCCTCGACGCCCAGGGCGGCGAGCGAGCGCAGCCCGTTCTCCCACAACCAGATCCCGGCGCCGAACATCCGCAGCTCAGCGGACCGCTCGTGGATGCGCACCCGCCATCCGCGCTGAGCGAGTGCGATCCCGACGGCCAGACCTCCCAGCCCCGCCCCGGCGATCTCCGCATGCCTCGCCTTGCTCACTGCGACGTCCTTTCCCTGGGTCCCTCAGGTGGTGCCGCGGTCGCGGCGGGGAGCCGGCTGCCGGGAGAGGGGCGTCCCGTCAGCCGGCGTTCGCACCGGCGACCTACAGGCGGGTGGCGTCCGTGCGCTGGCGCAGCACCTGCGCCCGGTAGAAGCCACCGCGCCTGGTGCGGGGCACGACGAACTTGTCGTACAGCGCGACCACGGCGACCAGGACGAGCCAGCCCGCTGCGGCCTTCCAGTCCAGGCTGAAGATGCCGAACGCGATGAGCCCGGTGTAGATCAACAGGAAGATCGCGATCGGCACCCCGTAGCGCACCCGTAGCGGCCGGTCGAGGTCCTTGCGGGCCCGCATGCGCAGGAAGAACAGCGCCATGAGGAAGTACAGCGTGACCGACCAGGTGGACAGGGCGTGGGAGACGAAGGCCCAGTTCTGCCAGTAGACCCCGATCAGGGCGAACACGGCCAGAACGAGGATCGCCACCCATGGCACCGAGCGCGTGGAGTAGCGGCCCAGGGCCCGCGGCAGCGCCCCCTGCTGGGCGTAGAGCGCGACGATCTTGCCCATGGCCATGAAGAACACGCTCAGCGTCGTGTAGGTGGCGATGAGCATCGTGATCAACGCGAGGTAGAGCCAGGGGCTCTCGGTGTGCTCGCCGAGAATCGACTGAATCGAACCGACCGTCGGCACGGGCATCAGGACCAGCGCGCTCAGCGGTGCGGCGGACAGGATGGCGAGGGCCAGGGGAAGCTGGCGCGCCCACAGCTGCCAGGCTGCCGAGAGCAGGCCCACATCCCGGGACTGGGTGAAGTTCCGCCACTCGTCGACCAGCACCTGCTGGACTTCCATGATCCCGGCCATGATCCCGAGCCACAGCCCGGCGACGATGAAGACCGTGAGCCAGTTCGTCGGCGTCGGCGACTCCCAGTTGGCCGACCAGAAGCTGTTCCTGGCGACCAGGGTCCAGAGGCCGACCGCGAGCAGGATGTCGCCGACGAGGGTGACGACGACCAGCGCGGCCTGCACCTTGCCGGTGATCTGGTGCCCGAGCAGGTTCAACCCCACCACCGGGACGATGACGACGTAGGGCCAGATGCCCCCCGGCACGCTCGGGAACAGCAACTCGAACAGGCCCTGGGCGACCAGCAGCTCCAGCCACATGAACGCGCCGTACACCGGGGCGTAGAGGATGAAGTAGGACGTGCCGAGGGAGAACAGCCCGGCTTCCCGGCCGTAGGACTGGATCGACCCCGGCTCGGGAACGGCCGTGATCATCTCACGGTACAGCCACCACGTCCCGTTGATGACCAGCGCGCCCGCGACGAAGCCGATGATGGTCCACTTGATGCCGTAGGAGCTGGCGATGTAGACGATCCAGGCCCAGCCCGCGGTGAACAGCATCTCGCCGGTGCCCATTGCGGACACGTCGAACCACGACAGGGGCTTCTCGTCGACGAGATCGAGATCGAGATCGTCGTCGAAGCTGTCTTCGGGGACTTCCTTGCTCGTTGTCATGTGATCACCCCGGTGGAGAGGAACGGATCGGAGGTGGACTGCCAACTGCTGAGCCCGACGACGGGTGACGCCGTCAGTCCGTCCGTGCGGAGGCCTCCCGATGCTGGAGGTCCGCCACGAGATCCCTCGCGTCGCTCGCGTCGAGCTCCGGGAGGTCCCCGTTGCCGGGCGCACCCGACCCGCCGTGCACCAGGTCATAGGTGAGGTCGGTGACCGAGTACGCCTGGCCCCGCTCGTGCGGCCAGTGCCGTGCGAGCGCAGCCTCGTCGAACACCACGACGCGGCCGTCCTGGATCACGGTCTCAATGCGTCGCTTGTCCTGCAGGACCCTGATGTCCTTCACCGGGTCGCCGTCGACCACGATGATGTCGGCGATCATCCCCGGTGCGATCACGCCGATCTCGCCGTCGAGGCCGAGCATGAGGGCCCCGTGCTGGGTGCCCGCCTGGATCGCCTCCAGCGCCGACAGACCCGCGTAGTCCATGAGGAGTTCGAGCTCGCGGGCGTGCCACTCGCCGTAAGGGGCGACGGAGAAGCCGGTGTCGGTCCCCAGCACCATGCGCACGCCCGCTTCGTGCGCGCGGTGCAGGCTGTCGCCGGTCTTGTCGAGCATGCGCTTCATGCCGTCACGCAGCGGGGCCGGCGCTCCGACCCGGGCGCCGTAGTCGGCAACGTTGGCCAGCAGCAGCAGTGTCGGCACCAGCGGTCTGCCGGATCGGGCGAGCCGCTCGATCGTCTCGTCACTCATCACGTTGCCGTGCATGATCCAGTCGATGCCCGCCCGGACGGCGGCGTCGACCTCGGCGGAGCCTCGGGCATGGATCGTGACCTTCTTGCCGAGTTGGTGGGCGAGGTCCGCCACGATCTTCATCTCGTCGTCGGTGAAGGCCTGGTAGTCGCCGTAGGGGCTGTCCGCAAGCTTGATGAGGTCGACGCCGTTCTTCACCTGGCGCCGCACCTCGTCCTTCATCCCGTCGACGGTGTTGGCGAGAATGCCGATGGATCCCTCGGGCACGCCGACCGAATCCGGATACCAGTCGGTAAGGCTGTTGCTGGTGCTGATGTAGCGGCCGGCGGAGGTCATCCGGGGGCCTTGCACGATCCGGTCCTTGATCGCCTCCCGCAGCCCCACGCCGATGAAGTAGCTGCCACCGGGCTGGGAGATCCCGGTGACGCCGGCGCGCAGCACCTTCTGCGCGTGGAACGCCGCCTTGAGCGTGCGCAGCTCCGGGCTGGTGTAGAGGTCGATCTCCTCCTCGGTGCGGCTCTCGCCGTAGGTCATGTGGCAGTGGGCGTCGATGAGCCCGGGCATCACGGTCTTGCCGGTCGCATCGATCCGGGTGAGCGGCTCGCCCCGGGGGACCGCGTCGGCGGTCGCCTCCGGACCGACCCGGACGATGCGGTTGCCCTCGACCAGGACGGACGTCGAGGCCGACGCCGGTGAGCCCGCACCGTCGACGACGGTGCCGTTCTCGATGAGCAACCACGATGACGGCATGGCGTGCGTCCTCCCGTTCCGCTCGCGCTGGGCACTGGGCGTGCTGCGCGGTGGGTGTCGCTGTGCCGGCGAATGGTGGACGTGCGGCGTGAATCACAGCGAAACCGCCGGTTGTCGGCCCCGGGGATGACCCGGCCGGGTCAACGGTGGGGCCGTCGATCAACGGCGGAGGTCCTGCAGGAGCTGCACGGTCGTCGGAGCGGGTTGCGTCCCGAGCTCGGAGAGGGCGCGCTCGCAGGCCCGGTACGCAGCGATGACACGGTCCTGGTTCCCCGAAGCATCGGCGATCCGCATCTCCAGTCGCCAGGCCGCCTCGCGGAACGGGTCGGCCCGCAGCACGTCCCGGACCAGGCGCGCCGCCTGCCGGAAGTGCCCGGTGGCGAAGGCGATCTCGGCCGCGTCGTACCGGGCCTCCTGCACCATCGAGGAGAGATGACGGCGCCGCTCCTCCGCCCACCGGGACTGCACACCGGGGAGGTACTCGCCCCGGTCGGCGATCTCGAGGGCTCGCAGGAGCATCTGCAGCCGGTCGTGTCCGCGCATGCTCGCCGCCTGCCGCAGCAGGGCGGACAGCCGCTCCGATTCCGTCGTGACGCGGACGCCGGGGCCCAGACCCACCCTGCCGGCCACGCCGCCGGCGTGCAACACCTCCGGCACCGCCCGCCGCAACCGCAGCATCGCCTGACGTAGGTAGGAACCGGCGGCGTCGTCGCTGCGTCCTTCGAACAACACCTCGAGCAGCTCCTGGCGGGCCACCTCGTCACGTCCGCTGTTGGCGAGAAACGCCAGCAGCTCGTAGCTCTTCTTCAGCCGCAGCGCGGCGTCCTCTCCGTTGACCAGCACCGCGGTGCGTCCGAACTCGGTGACGTGCACCGTCGCGGCCAGGACGTCACCGAGCTCGACGCCGAGCACCATGAGCGCGCGACCGAGCTCGTGCCAGGGCGAGTCGGCGTGGGGCTCGCTGTCCAGCCGCCGGGACAGGACGGCCGGGAATTCCGCCAGCGCCTGCAGCAAGGAATGGTTGGAGCCTTGCTGCTCGGCGGCCCACAGCGCGAGATTGGCGGCGTCGTCGGCGGCCTGCTCCTCCCCCAGCCGCCACCGCGCCTCGGCGAGATACACCGCCGCCGCGCTCAGCCACAGGATGCGCTCGCCGGCCCGCATGCTCGCGACCGCCGCGGCCAAGCAGTCACGGGCGCGCAGATCCTCTCCGTCCATGAGCAGGGCGCAACCGAGCAATGTGTTCGTGTGCTCACGAATGTTCGCGTACTCGAGGCCGACGGGGTGGCTCGCCACCTCTTCCAGGACCCGCCGCGCGGCCGCGGCGTCGGTATCGAAACGCAGCAGTAGTTCGGCTTCGGTCAGCAGACTGAGCATCCGGAACAACTCCGAACCGCTGGCGACGATGCGCTCGCGTCCGGCGCCGAGCAGCCGCCAGGCGGTGTCCCGCTCACCGAGCTCCGCCATCAGTTTCGGCCCGATCACCGCCGAGAGCCAGACACCTTGCTCGTGGGTGCCCTCCAGACCCTGGTAGAGCTCGAAGCCCTGCTCGGTGTGCCCGGTGGCGAGCAAGGCCCCGGCCCGCCACGGATCACCGGCCTTCGCCGCCCACGGCGACGAGGGCGGGTCCGCGAGCAGGCTCAGCCGTCCGAGGTCGTAGTGGGTCCGCATGACCAGTGCATCGAACGGGCCTCCGGTCAGCGAGCCGGCGGCCGGGCCGAGTGGAGGCGGGACGTCCTCGACGACCCGCATTGCGTAGTGCATGGCGTCCAGCTCATCGCCCGGCCGCCCGCTGTTCAGGACCGCGCGGATGTCCGCGACCCGCCCGGTGTGCAGGTAGCACCACGCCATCAAGCCGGCCGCCCGTCCGGAGATCCCCGCGAGCTCATCGCGCCGACCGGCCGCGGCAAGCTCATCGGCCAGGTTCGCGCCGCGTCCGTAGTCCTCGCGCGCCACCGCCAGCATCAACTCGGCGATGACCAGGGTGAGGCGGTCGGCGCTGCGCGCCGATGCGAGTCGCTGTAGCCACCGCTCGGCCAGCGCGAAGTCGGTCCGCTCGATGATGCCGACGATGATGCGCTCGACGACCTCCAGTGCGGCGTCCAGCGCTCCGGCACCGAAGAACTCCTCCACCGCCTCCTCGTCGTGCTGCAGCTCGACCAGCAGCCGGGCGTAGGCGAGGTGTAGCGCGCGCACGTCGGCATCGCTGCGGCGATTCAGCAGTTCGAGCAGGTATTCCCGGAATCGGGGATGGCAGCGCATCGCTCTGCCGTCGCGGTCCCATGCCACGGGGAGCCGGCGGGCCCGCAGGCAGTGCAGGCGGGTCGCCGCGTCGGGCAGCCCGAGGCTCTCCGCGGCAGCCGGGGTCACCTCTTTGAGCAATGCGGTGGAGATGAGGAACTCGCGCTCGGCGGGGTCGAGCTGGCCGAGGATCTGGGTGGACAGGTAGCCGTGCAACGGGTCGGCCTCCCCGCCGATCCCGATCACATGATCGGCGGAGCGCCACGCCTCGAAGAGGACGCCGGTGACCCAGCCACCGGTCTCCACGATCGCCTCGGCCGGGTCGACGTCAGGCCGTCCGGACAGCGCCAGCGCATCGGCCGCCTCTTGGACGGTGAAGGCGAGGTCCTCCTCGCCCACTGCGGCGACGTAGGTGAGGAAGGACGCGCCCCCCGCGGCGTCGAATGGCAGGACGGAGCGGCTGATGATGACCAGCCGCGCGGTCGGTGGCAGGTACCGGGCGAAGGACGCCACCACGGCGAGCGCGTCGGGTTGGTCGGCGATGCGCTCCGCGTCGTCGAGCACTATGAGCAGGTTGCTGTCGCCCACCGCCTCCGCGAGCAGGCCGGCCACCTCGGCGTGTGGCAGCTGCGCGGCGAGAGCCGCACTGGCCATTCCCTCCACGCCGCTGACCTGGCGGGCGATCGCGGCCTCCAGGTAGGTGAGGAGGCGACCGGTGACCGCGTCGGTGGCATCGACACCCAGCCACGACAGTGGACGGCGCAACTGGTGGGCCGCCTGTAGCACCGCGGTCGTCTTGCCGGCACCTGCCGAAGCAAGGACACACACGACCCGATGCTGCTCGATCAACCGGCTCAGCAGCGATTCGATGCGCGGTCGCCGCACCACGGTGCCACCGACCGGCGGAGGGGAGATCTTGAGCTGGATGACCCGCATCAGGTCACGTCCCCCAGCTCCCCCGGGGCCGGAGCAGATCCCGCATGCAACGGGGACGTCACCCGGGCGCGTCGTCCCCCGACGCACCGCCGGACGGCCCCGGTGGGCTCGTCGATCGCCGCGCCCGGCAACTCAGGCCTGCCGCTGGAGCACGCTGTCCCGCTGATCCGCCGAGGGGTGGCAGCAGTGGCGGAATGCCGCCGGTCCCCGATGCGTCGGCGATCAACGGCAGATTGCATGCAACTTAGGGTACAAGGCGGACGCAAGACCCCCGGTTAACGGCGCGCTCACGTGCTCCTGGCAGCGTGCGCGTTTCCCGTGGTTCAGCTGCGTAGAGCCAGCCGGACGCGGCTGCCGCTCGACTGATGAGGGAGCCCGAATGCCCACGATCCGCGCCGGGGACGTCGATGTGTACTACGAGGAGTGCGGGGCCGGCGACCCCATCATCTGGATCCCCGGAACAGGGCTCGCCGGATCGATGTGGCGGACGCATCAGGTCGCCCACTTCAGCGGGCATTACCGGTGTATCACTGTTGATCTGCGCGGCAGCGGTCAGACCACCGGCGGCGCCCTACCTCCCACCGTCGCGGATCTGGCCACCGACGTGGCAGGACTGATGGAGGCCCTGCACCTCGCGCCGGCCCATGTCGTGGGGCTCAGCCTCGGCTCGGCAGTCGCCCAGGAACTGGCGCTGCGCCATGCCGACCGGGTCCGGAGCCTCGTGCTGGCTGCCACGTGGTCGTCCACCCGGATCGAGAAGCACATGCAGCGACACTTCGAGTCGCGGCTCTACGCGCTGGAGAACGGCCCCGTCGACGTCTACGCGCAGTTCGCGTTCTGGATGTCCAGCCCCAGCGTGATCGACGAGGAGCCGGAGTTGCAGGCGGCGGTGGAACTGGAACTCACCGCTCACATGTCGCGGCGGATGGACGGCACCGCTGCTCACTTTCGTGCCGACCTCGTGCACGACACCGCCGATCGCCTGTCCCAGATCTCGTGCCCGACGCTGGTCGTCTACGGAGAAGAGGACCGGATCACATTGCCCCGCTACAACGAGCGCGTCGCGGCATCCATCCCCGGGTCGACGATGCGTGCCGTTCCACGGGCAGGTCATCTGGTCTGGCTGGAGCGACCCGAACTACTCAACAAGCACATCAGCGAGTTTCTCGGGACACAAGCGACACGGTGACAGGCCGACTGCTCGCGGCGAAGAGCAGACGACTCGGGCACCCTGGTGGCGCGTCAGACATCCTGCCCAACTTGATCGCCAGGACGGCCGGGCGTCAGGATCACGACCGTATACGGCGTGAAACCCTCTCCTTCGGCGCCCATCTCCGCGCTTTTGGCCGTACCGGATCCGCCTCCCGGAGAGGAGGTCTGCGACGCTGGCCTGATACCACCGGTACGCGACTGCGACTCGGGCGAAGGGCCGCGGCCCCTGCTGCTGAGCCTTCGATGTCACGCACGATCACCCGCGACCGGTGCGGCTGATTCTCCCGGCCCTACACCGCACCGGGGCCCGCCGCCGAGCGGCCCGCGGCCCTCCACGCCACGTCCTCGGTGATCGACAGCCCCGCAGCCGTCTTCGCCACCGGGTCGATCACTCGGATCGCCCGACGGGTGGCCATCGCGTGCCACCGGGTGTCGGCGCGGCAGTGCCAGGGAACGCGGTGCCGGTCGCGACGCGTCGCCAGCGCGCGGGAGATGAGCACCCGTGAGTGCGAGAGATGCGGACCGGTGAGACACGATGATCATTGCGAGCGACGCGCGGCGTCCCGGCCGGGGCCGCCCGCGTCCAGCCCCGCGCACGGCGGCCATGACGTCCGGGATCTACTCGTTGTCGACGCCGACCGCCGGCCCCGGCGACACGAGGCGGGCAGGTCGCCGACGCCCGCGGGGACGCCACGGCACATACCCTCGGCCACACCGGAAGCAAGGATATACATCGGCGTACTACGGTGTACATTGGAACGACCTCCAAGAATGCGACTCGACGGAGCAACACATGGCCCAGCTTCCGGTTTCGCCTTCTCGACCCTCCCCACGGAGGCCGGGCGCGTCGCGCAAGGTGTCGGCGTACGAGCGGCTCAAACAGGCCATCATGTCGGGCGAGCTCTCGCCGGGCGAACCTCTGATCGAGCTCGCGCTCGCCGAGTGGTGCAACGTCAGCCGGACCCCGATTCGCGAGGCGCTGACCCGGCTCGAGCAAGACGGTCTCGTGCAGCGCAACGAGCGTGGCCTTCTCGTCCGGGAGAGCAGCCCGGAAGAGATCCTCGACATCTACGACACCCGGATCGCCCTGGAGAGCAAGGCGGCCGCCGTCGCCGCCGAGCGGCGGACGTCGATCGATCTCGTCGCAATGCGGCGCGCCGCTGAGCATGCGCAACGCGCTGACGCCACCGATCCGCAGACGCTGGCCGAGACCAACCGCGAGTTCCACCGCACCGTCTGGCGGGCCAGCCGCAACGAGTCGCTGATCGACCTGCTCGAGCGGCTCAATCTGCATCTCGGTCGCTACCCTGCGACCACTCTCGCCTATCCCGGTCGGCACGACGCATCCCACGTCGAGCACCAGGACCTCGTCGAGGCCATTGCGGCACGGGATCCTGAGACCGCCTCAGCGGTCGCCACCCGGCACTTCACGGCCGCACGCGACATCCGCCTTCGGCTGTGGGAGTCCGAGTAACCGACCGGTCCGGACACCGCAAGGTCCGGACCGGCTGCACCGTGCGGTGTCGCCGGCCCGGACCGGGTTGACGGGTCAGCCCTGGCGCAGGATTGTGGTCGGATCCGGCAGGGTCTCCGGCTTCAGCAGGCCGTAGCGGACCGTGGCGTCGTACAGGCTCCGCAGCGACTGCTCGCTGGGCATTCCGGCCGGCCACTTCCCGAGCGCGATCTGCTTGGCGAGCGCCGGGTCGAGGTTGAGGAAGCCGGGGATGAACGCCCGCACCTCGTCGGTGTGCTCGGCCGCGTAGGCGCGGGACCGCTCCAGTGCGCGGGTGAAGCGCTGCACCGTGTCCGGGTTCGCCTTGATGAACCGGTCGGACGCGAACCACGAGGAGATGTGGACGTCGGGCTGCACGACCCGGTACGGGTGGGCGATGATCCGCGCTCCGGCCTGTACCGCCCTGGTCAGATGCGGCTCCGCGATGTGGGCCGCCTGCATCCGGCCCTGGGCCAGCGCCGCGGGCATGTCCGGGAACGGGATCTCGATGAACTTCACCGTCGACAGGTCCACACCTGCCTTCTCGAGGGTCACGCGGTCGGCGACCTCGACGATGTTGTTGAGCGTGTTCACCGCGACGGTCGCCCCACGCAAGTCCGCGAGCGACTTCACGGGGCTGCTGGCCGGCACCACGATCGCCTCGTCGATCGGCTCAGGATCCACCCCTGCACTGCTCGCGGCCGCGATGATGCTGACCGGCAGGCCCTTCGACCGAGCGAGCAGCAGCGACACGTTGTTGGAGAACGCGAAGTCGTACTGGCCGCTGATGACCGCCGGCAGCAGCGCTGCGCCGCCCTGGCCCACGTGAGTGGTGACGTCCAGGCCCTCTTCTTTGAAGAAGCCCTTCTGCACACCCAACGCGAGGGGCGCGTTGGTGACGATGGGCAGGATCCCGACGTCGACGTGGGTCAGGCCACCGGGTCCGGCTGCCTGCGCATCACCGCCCGACCCACAGGCCGTGACGGCTCCGAGGACGAGGGTCGCGAGTCCACTGTAGATACGGGCCCTGGATCGGCGCCGTCGTGGGGTGGCTGTCGTGAGGTCGGGCATGGCTGTGCCTTTCTGCGGGGAACGGAACGAGCGGTCGCGTCGGGGCGCGGACCGGTGCGCATCAGCGGTCGCCGAGGATCTGCCGGTACACGTGCGCGCGGAGCGCGGCGAACTCGGGCAGCGCCTTCGTGGCGGTCTGATCACGCGGAGCCGGCAACGGCACGTCAAGCACCTCGGCAACCGAGCACGGGGGCCGACTGAGGACCACGATCCGGTCGGCGAGATACACGGCCTCGTCGATGTCGTGGGTCACGAACAGGACGGTGACGCCGAACTCGTGGCGCACCCGCAGGACGAGGTCCTCCAGCTCGATGCGGGTCTGCGCATCCAGCGACGCGAACGGCTCGTCCATGAGCAGGATCTCGGGACGGTAGGCCATCGCCCGGGCGATCGCGACGCGCTGCTGCATGCCGCCCGACAGCTGCCAGGGATAACGGTCGCCGAACGCGGTCAGCCCCACCGCGGCGAGCGCGTCGTTCACCGCTCGGGTGCGCTCGGCCCGCGAGCGGATCTTCTTCTTCAGCGGGAGCTCGACGTTGCGCTGCACCGTCATCCACGGCAGCAACGAGCGGTTGTACTCCTGGAAGACCAGGCCCATCTCCTGCGGTGGCCGATCGATGGCGGTGCCGTGCAGCCTGACGAACCCGGAGGTCGGCGGCATCAGACCGGAGAGGCAGCGCAGCAACGTCGTCTTGCCGCACCCTGAAGGACCGACGATACAGACGAACTCGCCTGCACCGACCTCGAAGCTGATGTCCGCGATCGCCAGGTGGGCGGTGGGCCCGGTGCCGTAGGCCTTGCGGAGGTTCTCGACCTCGACGAGCACTGTGCACATCTCCTATTGATGGGAGGGTCAGGAACCGAGCACGCTCGCCCGGAAGCCGCGGTGCCAGGCCAGGACGCGCTTCTCGACAACGACGAGGGCGGTGTTGATGAGGTAGCCGAGGACGCCGAGCAGGACGATTCCGGCCCACATGTCGGTGGTGGCGAACAGTCGCTGTGACTGCAGGATCGAGTAGCCGATCCCGTTGGTGCTGGCCACCATCTCGCTCACCACCATGAGGATCAGCGCGAGCGAGAGGCTGGCCCGCAGGCCGGCGAAGATCTGCGGGCTCGCCGAGGGCAGCACCACGCGCCACAACCGCTCGACGCGGCCGAACCCGAACATCTGTGCCACGTCGAGCTGCAGCGGCTCGACGGACCGGACGCCGTCGACGGTGTTGAGGATGACCGGGAACGAGCAACCCAGGGCGATGACGAACACCTTCAGCGTCGTGTCGTTGGTGAACACCACGAGCGCGAACGGGATCAGCAGCACCGCCGGCAGGGCCCGCAGGAACTCCACCGTGGGCCCGAGCAGTGTGCGTGCCATGGGCGAGAGCCCGAGCGCGGTACCGACGACCACGCCCGCGACCGCGGCGATCCCGTAGCCGGCGAGCATCCGTCCGAGGCTGGGGAGGGCGTCGGTCACGAAGCCCGACCCCAGCCAGATCTGCCCGAACCGCTGCAGGATGTCGGCCAGCGGCGGGTAGTACAGCGAGGTCGAACCGGCCGACACCACGAACCAGCCGGCCACGACCGCGAGCGGCGTCAGCACTTCCAACGCCAGCAGGGTGACGCGACGGTTCACGACTGCACCACCCGGTGGCTCTGGTGCCAGTGCAGCAGCGTGCGCTCGACCGCTGACAACGCGGCGCTCAGCAGCAGGCTGACCAGCCCGGTCACGACGATCAGGGCGTACATCAGGTCGCTCGCCCCGGCGCTCTGCGCGACGAGGATGGAGCGGCCCAAGCCAGGCGCCCCCGCGACGAGTTCGCCCGTGACGGCCAGGACGATCGCGAGCGCAGAGGCCAGCCGCAGGCCGGTGACCACGTAGGGCGCGGCACTGGGCAGCGTGATGTGGAAGAAGATCTCCCGCCGGTTGAGCCCGAACGAGCGGGCAGAGTCGCGCGCCACCGGGTCGACGTCCTGCACTCCGTAGACGGACTGCACGAGAATCGGCCAGAACGTCGCGAACACGATCAGGAAGACCTTCATGTCCAGCGTGATTCCGAAGACCAGGATGGCGAGCGGGATCAGGGCCACGGACGGGATCGGTCGGAAGAACTCGATCAGCACACGTGTCGCGCGGTGCAGCGCGGGAGTGGTCCCGATCAGCAACCCGAGCGGCACGGCGACCACAGTCGACAACGACAGCCCGATGACCCAGCCGGCCAACGTCGCCCCGAGATCCGACCAGAACGCACCGTCGCCGAACAGCCCCACCAGGGTCGGGAGGACCACCGAAGCCGGCGGGATGTACTCGGCAGGCAGGATGCCGAGCCGGGGGAGCAACTCCCACAGCGCCACCGCCGCGACCACGCCCGTCCAGGTGGACGCGCGGCCGCGCCACAGCGCGCCCGTGCGGCGCGGCGTCGGTGGACGCGCCTGGCCCCCGGCAGTGGATAACGCGCCTGCCACCGGGTGAGCCGACTCCTCGGTCGGCATCTCGGCTGCCTGAACCACGCCAGAACTCCTTGCCAGTCGCCAGTCGGTGCTGGGGCCGTCGGTCGTAGCTGCTCTGAACACCGCGTGCGGTGGCTCGCGGAGCAGGGCACCGGGATCGCACGGATCGCCGCCCGAATATGACCGGAACAGCGCCACGTACTGATCGGGACGTCCCGGCTGTGGGACGTCCCGATCAACTACGAGAGAGCATGTATACCGTTGGACACCGTGTCAAGGGCGCAACCACGACAGGCGGTGCACAGCGCATCGAACGGGCTGACACCCATTCATGCCCGGACACGTTTCCGGATTGTTTCCGATCCGTTACCCCCGAAAGAAGGTCCAGCTCATGCTGTCAGCCGTGATCAGGGTGTGGCCACCCTCCCGTCCTCACACAGGCGCGGAACCGCAGATAGATGGCCAGCATCACATGTTCGGCGCGAAGCATCGAACATCTCGTTCGCCCAAGCCGGACTACCGCCTCCCCTGCCGGAGCTCGCCGACGGCGTCGAGGAGACGCCGAGGCGAATCTCCGGTGAATGGGCAGCAGAAAAAGCGCGTGAGACCTTTTCCTGAAGACAGCAAAAGAACTTCAGACATGCTGCTCCGCGACTCCTCCATCAAGATCGCGGACGAGCCCGGGCCCCTGCCCTCGCAGAGCGACACTCCTTTCGCCACGGAGACACTTCCGGGTAGGTATACAACAGAATACGGCTAGACGCCAGAGTGTTCGACGTCTGCGCCGACACCTCCACAGGCGAAGGCGCTGAGGTATGGACACTCGCGAATACGGCTGTATACAGTCGGTCCCGAAATAGCCGAGCGTGAGCCACAGGAGGCCTGTGATGGCAGAAGACCCGGCCCCGTCCCCCGACGGGCTGGCCGAGCGGCCGTTCGACGTGCTCGTCGTGGGGGGCGGCAACGCGGGTTTCAGCGCGGCCCACGCCGCCGCCGAGCGGGGGCGTCGCGTCCTGCTCGTCGAGAAGGGACAGCCGGACGAGGCGGGTGGCAACAGCTACTACACGGCGGGGGCGTTCCGCATCGCGCACTCCGGCCTGGCCGAGATCAGCGACCTGCTGGACCCCGACGAGCGACTCGACGCCACGGTCCTGCCGCCCTATGAGGCCGAGGCCTACCTCGCCGACATGAAGAAGGTCACTTCAGGGCGGGCCGACCCGGTTCTGAGCGAGGCCCTCGTCCACGACAGCCAGGACGTGCTGCGCTGGCTGCACGGCCTCGGACTGCGATTCCGCCTGATGTTCGAGCGGCAGTCCTACCCCGACTCGGCGGGTCGGCACGTGTTCTGGGGCGGACTGGCGGTAGGCAGCACCGACGGCGGCCAAGGCCTGATGGAACAGCACATCGCGGCGGCCCAGAAGAGCGGCATCGAAGTGCGCTACGGACTGCGCGGCACCGAGCTAGTGGTCGACGACGGCGCCGTGTGCGGAGTCGTCTGCACGGATGCGAACGGTGCGACGGTCGCCCTGCACGCGGAGTCGGTCGTCCTGGCCGCCGGTGGCTTCGAGGCCGACCCCGAGCTGCGCCGCAGGCACCTGGGTGCAGGCTGGGAACGGGCCAAGGTCCGCGGTACGCCGCTGAACACCGGGGACATGCTGCGCGCCGCGCTGAACGCCGGTGTCGCACCGGCAGGCGACTGGGCCTCCTGCCACAGCGTGGCCTGGGACGCCCGAGCCGAGAACAACGAGAGCAACCGCGAGCTCACCAACAGGTTGACCCGGCAGAGCTACCCGTTGGGCATCGTGGTCAACAATCGCGGCCTGCGGTTCCTCGACGAGGGCGCCGATTTCCGCAACTACACCTACGCCAAGTACGGCCGGGAGATCCTCGCCCAGCCCGACGGGATCGCCTTCCAGGTCTTCGACGCCATCACCCGCCCGATGCTGCGCACCGAGGAGTACGACAGCCCGGGCGCCTCGGTCGTGGTGGCCGACTCGCTCGAGGAGTTGGCCCGCGGGATGGGTGTCGACGCCGAAGCATTCCGACGCACGGTCGAGGAATTCAATGCCTCCATTGACCGCGACGTGCCCCTCGACCCGTCTGTGAAGGACGGCCGCGCGGCCCGGGTGGATCCGCCCAAGAGCAACTGGGCGATCCCGGTCGAGCAGGCGCCCTACTACGCCTTCCCCGTCACCTGCGGTATCACCTTCACCTTCGGTGGGCTGCACGCCGACGAGCACGGGCGCGCCCTCGACAGCTCGGGCAAGCCGGTGCCCGGACTGTTCGCGTGCGGGGAGATGCTCGGTGGCCTGTTCAGCGGTAACTACCCCGGTGGCACCGGCCTGACCGCGGGCGCCGTGTTCGGGCGCCGCGCCGGCAGCCTGGCCTGAGCCGGGAGCCGGAGCGGCCCCGGGTGCCGCCCCGGCCTTCTCACCCGGTCTGGCGATCCACGGCGTGCGCAGCGGAAGCACGCCGAACAGCACGTCCCGCTGTATCGACCGCACCGCTGCGACGCCGAGGCGCTCGAGCCCGGCCCACTGACAGGAGCGACCATGCAAGCAGGAGAACAGCACCTCGGTGCCGCGCCGGCGAACCCGCGGAAGGTTGCCTTCGCGAGCTTCATCGGCACCACCGTCGAGTGGTACGACTTCTTCATCTACGGCACGGCTGCGGCCCTCGTGCTGGGGAAGCTGTTCTTCCCCACGGTCAGCCCGACGGTCGGCCTGATCGCGTCGTTCGCCACCTTCGGCGTCGCGTTCGTCGCTCGGCCAGTCGGCGCCGTCATCGCCGGGCACATCGGCGACCGCTTGGGCCGCAAGACGGTCCTGGTGGCGAGCCTGATGACGATGGGCGTCGCGACGCTGCTGATCGGCCTGCTGCCGACGTTCGCCACGATCGGCATCTGGGCGCCCGTGCTGCTCACGGTGCTGCGCTTCGTGCAGGGCCTGGGCATCGGGGCGGAGTGGGCCGGCGCGGTGCTGATGGCCACCGAGCACGCCCCGCCGGGCAAGCGGGGCCTCTACGGCAGCTGGCCGCAGATCGGCGTGCCTGCGGGCTCGTTGCTCGCCACCGCCACGTTCGCGATCGTGTCCTCGGTGGCCGGCGACGGGTTCCTGACCTGGGGCTGGCGTATCCCGTTTGTGCTCAGCTTTGCCCTGGTGGTCACCGGCCTGGTCATCCGGCTGCGGCTGGCGGAGCCGCGGGCCTTCGCCGAGGTGCAGCGCCGCGGCGAGACCGCGAAGCAGCCGGTCGTGGAGGTACTGCGGCGCCACCCCCGCAACGTCGTGCTCGCGATCGGCGCCCGCTTCTCCGACACACTGATCTTCTACATCGTGTCGGTGTTCGTGCTGAGCTACGCGACCACAACCCTAGGCGTCTCCCGCGGCGTGGTACTGACCGGGGTGATCATCGGAAGCGCGCTGGAGCTGCTGATGATGCCCCTGATGGGAGCGCTGTCCGACCGGGTCGGCCGCCGGCCGGTCTTCCTGGCGGGCGCCGGGTTCGCCGTCGCATTCGCCTACCCGTTCTTCCTGCTCGTCGACACCGGCAACCCGGTCCTGATCTGGGTCGCGATCGTGCTCATGCTGCTGGGCGGGCACGCGCCGACGTTCTCCACCTCGGCCGCGCTGCTGTCGGAGATGTTCCCCACCCGACTGCGGATGAGCGGCTCCTCGGTGAGCTACAACATCTCGTCGATGCTCGCGGCCGCGCCGGCGCCGCTGATCGCGACCGCTCTCCTCGGCTGGTCCGGCGGCAGCTCGTGGCCGGTCGCGCTCTACGTCGCGGCGGGCGCCGCGCTGGCCTTCGCGGCCGTGTTCGCGGTCCGAGAGACCTTCCGGACCGACATGGACGCCACCGGCGCACCGGACGTGATCGAGAGCACCGGACAGACGGCGGCAGACGTGGTTCGGTAACGCAACATTCTGCAATCAGTCTCGGCGGACGAAAGAGGTGAAAGTGTGCTCGACTCACGCGACCGAGTGACTGGGCGAACACCTTTCGTAATCAATCACGAGGTTCCCGGCATGCTGCACTGCCGACTCGTGCGGTCGACCGCCGCGCACGCGCGGATCGTGGCGGTGCGCACCGACGAGGCGGCGGCCCTGCCCGGGGTGGTCGCCGCGGTGACCGGGGCCGACCTCGCAGCCCGCGGGGACATGGCCGTGCTGTTCGGCCCCGTCATGCTCGATCAGCCCGTGCTGGCGATCGACGTGGTCCGCTACATCGGCGAGCCCGTCGTCGCGGTGCTGGCCGAGGACCCCGCGGTGGCTGACGATGCGGCCGCGCTGGTGCAGGTGGACTACGACCATCTCCCCGCCGTGTTCGACGCCGAGGAGGCCTTCGGGTCCGACACCGTCCGCTTGTTCGCCGAACCGCCGGAGCGCGACCCGTCCTTCGCCGACGTGACCCTGCGGGCCGACCACGAGCGCAACGTCTGCAACACATTCACCGTCGTAAAGGGCGACGTCGAGGCCGGGTTCAGGGCCGCTGACCTGGTCTTCGACGATGTCTTCGACAGCCCGGCCGCGGGCGCGGTACCGCTGGAGACGCACGCGGTGGTCGCCGACGCCCGCGGCGACCGGCTCACCGTCTGGTCGTCCACCCAGACGCCCTACATCACCCGCCGACAACTAGCCCTGCAGTTCGGCCTGCCGCTCAACCGGGTGCGGGTCGTCGTGCCGGCCCTCGGTGGCGGGTTCGGGGCCAAGGCCTACGCCTCGGTCGAGCCGATCGCCGCGGCGCTGTCGCGCGTGGCGGTCGCCCCCGTGCGCCTGTACCTCACGCGCGAGGAGGAGTTCGTCACCAGCACCAAGCACGCGATGCGGGTGCGGATCCGGACCGGCGTCATGCGCGACGGCCGCATCGTGGCCCGGGAGGCGACCGCCTACTACAACGCAGGCGCCTACGCCGTGATCAGCCCGCGCAAGGTGATGTTCGCCGGCTACGGGCTCAACGGGCCGTACGCGATCCCGCACGTGCGGATCGAGGCCCACGCCGTTCTGACCAACACCCCCCCGGCCGGCGCCTACCGCGGCTTCGCCATCAACCAGGCCGCCTGGGCCTACGAGGGGCAGCTCGACATGATCGCCGAGCGGCTCGGGCTCGACCCGGTGGAGATCCGTCGCATCAACCTGCTGCGCGACGGCGACGCCTTCTGCACCGGCGAGACCCTGGAGCACCTGCGGTTCCACGACCTGCTCGACGGGGTGGCCGAGCGGATCGGCTGGGACCCGGACGAGCCCGCGCACCGCGACGGCGACCTGGTGCGGGCCAAGGGCGTCAGCTGCGTGATCGAGGGGACGATCACCCCGTCGACATCCACGGCGAGTGTCCGGATCAATCCCGACGGCAGCATCGATGTGCTCACCAGCTCTGTCGAGATGGGTCAGGGTATCCGGCCGGCTCTGGCAGCCACGGTCGCGCGCCGTCTCGGCGTCGATCCGGCCCTTGTCGGCGTGTCCTATGTCGACACCGACCTGACGCCCTACGACCAGCAGACCACCGCCAGCCGGTCGATGTACTCGATGGGAACCGCGATGGGCCGGGCCGCCGACGACGCCCTGGACAAGATCCGCGAGCTGGCCTCCGACCTGCTGGAGGTCGACCCGGCCGACCTCGAGATCGTCGGCGGTCAGGTGCGGGTCGCCGGGGTCGAGCAGCAGGGCCTGCCCCTCTCCGAGGTGGTGCGGCGCAGCCGCGTCGGCAACGTGATCGGGGAGGGCACGCTCGTCACCGCCGGCGGCCTCGACCCCTTCACCGGCCAGGGCATCGGCTCCGTGCACTGGCACCAGTCGGTCGGCGCCGCCGAGATCGAGGTCGACACCGCCACAGGCCACGTGCGGCTGCTCCGCTACACCGGCGGGGTGTTCGCCGGCGAGGTGATCGACCCCGTCGGCGCCGAACACCAGTGCGAAGGCTGCCTCGTCTTCGGCGTCGGGAACGCGCTGATGGAGGAGTTGGTGTTCGACCAGGGCCAGCTCGTCACCGGGACGCTGGCCGACTACATGGTGCCCACGCTCGAGGACATGCCGCGTGAGCACGCGTTCGAGCTCATGGAGGACCTGGAACACGGGGAGGTGCACGGTCTGGGCGAGCCGGCCCTGCCGCCGATCGCTCCGGCCATCGCCAACGCGCTCTACCGGGCCACGGGCGTGCGCATCCGGAGCCTGCCAATCAGTGCGGAGAAGGTGCTGCGCGGACTGCAGGAGCAGCGCGGCAGCCAACAGCTGAGCGAGGCCGCGACCGTGGGAGTGACTACATGAGCGGACTGGAGGAGCTGCCCGACGACCCGGAGGCGGTGAAGATGCCCGACGCCGATGATCGTGTGCCGGTCCGGCTCGGCGTCAACGGCAGGGCCCGCACCCTGCGGGTCCGTCCGACCCAGACACTGCTCGACGCACTGCGCGAGCAGTTGCGGCTGCACGGTGCGCGCAGCGGCTGTGGCGTGGGCATGTGCGGTGCGTGCACGGTGCTGCTCGATGGCCGCGCCGCAAGCGGGTGCCTGACGCTCGCCGCGCTGTGCGACGGCACCGAAGTCCGCACGGTGGAGGGCTTGGAGAGCCCGTCGGGCGAGCTGAGCCGGGTGCAGGAGGCGTTCCTGCGCCACCGCGCGTTCCAGTGCTCGTACTGCACCTCGGGTTTCGTGCTCGCGCTGGAGGCACTGCTGGCGGTGGACCCCGCACCGGGCGAGACAGCGATCCGGGAGGCCTTCAGCGGGCACATCTGCCGGTGCGGCAGCTACTCCCGCATCATGGGCGCCGCGCTCGAGGTGGCCGGTGCCGCAGATCGGCGGGAGCAAGCATGAGCGCCCCGGCCTTCTTCTTCCCGCGGACGGTCAGCGAGACGGTCGACGTCCTGGACGCCTACGACGGGACCGCCAAATTGGTCGCGGGCGGTACCGCGCTGACCTTGATGCTCCAACAGCGGCTGGTCGCCCCGCAGGCGCTGGTGTCGCTGCGTGACGTTCCAGGCCTCGGTGCCGTCGCAGCCGAGGACGGCGTGCTACGAATCGGGGCGCTGGTGACCCACGCGACGGCGGCCCGCCACCCGCTGGTGCGTCGGCACGCTCCGCTGCTCGCCGACTCGCTGGCCGTGGTGGGCAACGCGCAGGTGCGCTCGGCGGCCACCGTCGGCGGCGTGCTGGCCGAGGCCGACTACGCCTCCGACCCGCCAGCGGCGCTTCGTGCTCTCGACGCCGCGGTCGGCGCTCACGGCCCCACCGGGGAACGGAGAATCGGCGTCGGCGAGCTGCTGCTGGGCTTCTACCAGACAGCCCTGGCGCCGGCCGAGGTCGTTACCGAGGTCCGGGTGCCGGTCCTGCCCGTTGGCACCGGCTCGGCCTACCTCAAGTACACGTCGCGCTCGCACGAAGACCGGCCGTGCGTCGGCGTCGCCGCGATCGTGCGGCTCGCCGGTGACGGCACCTGCGCCGACCTGCGGGTCGCCGTCGGGGCAGCATGCGACGCACCACTGCGACTGTGCGACATCGAGCAACAGGCCCGCGGCCGGCGGCTCGACGCGACCACGCTGATCGAGCTGGCCGACGCCTACGCCGAGCGGGCCGACCCGCTCTCCGACGTGCGGGGGTCGGCCTGGTACCGCCGCGAGATGGTCCGCGTCTGGGTTCGCCGGGCAGTGGAGCAGGCCCGGCTGCGCAGCCAGGAAGCCGGCCCCGACGGCCGGGACTGGGCGCACGAGCATTCGAAGGAGGGGGCGCAGTGATCGTCGATCGGAGCATCAAGATCGCGGCCTCGGCGGAGGAGACCTTCCGCCGGTGCCTCGACATCGCGTTCGTGGGCGCGTGCCTGCCGGGCGCCCAGGACATCCGGGAGGACACCCCGGACAGCTACCGGGGGGTCTTCGCGATCCGGATCGGTCCGGTGGCCGTGTCCCTGCAGGGCACGGTGCGGGTGCTCGAGACCGATGTGGCGGGACGGGTCGCGGTGCTGCGCCTGGAGGGCAGCGACCGCCGCATCGGTGGCGATGTGGCCGGCGACATGCGGATCGAGGTCGTGGAGCACTCCGAGACCGAGTGCCGGCTCGACGTGCACACCGACGTCACGATCTCCGGGAAGCTCGGGCAGTTCGGGCGTGCGGTCATCGTGAAGAAGGCCGACCAGATCACCGAGGCCTTCGTCCAGGAGTTCTCCCGGCAGCTCGCGGCGGTGCGGACCCCGGCCGATCTGGTCGCCGCCCCCTCTGCCCCCGCAGCCCCGCAGTCCACTCTCCCCACGCCGCCGGCGGCTGCGGCACCTGCAGCCGCCGCCCCAGCAGGTCTGGCCCTGGCGAGCACCCCGGCCCAATCCCTGGCCGCGCTCGTCCGCCGGGGTCGCCGGATCGCGGTCGCCGCGCATCGGGACGACCTGGCTCGGGCCGCCGGCACCCCGGACCTGGGCGCGGTCTGGCTGTCCGCCGGCCCGGTCGGCGCGCCCGGGGGGATCGCGGTGCCGCGAGTGGCGGCCGTGCACGCGGGCCGCGGCGACGAGCTACTCGCTGCTCTCGGCGCCGCGGGCGTGCCCGGCGCACACGCCCCGGACGCCGTCGCCGTGGTTCCACGGGGCGCCGCGGTCGGCGATCCGGAGGTGATGGCGGCGCTGTGCCGGCAGGCGACGACTGTGACCGGGCGTCCGGTACTGCTGGTGGCCGCGGCCCCGTGGTCCGCGTTGCTGTGCGCTCGGGTGGCGTCCACCGGCGTCGCTCACGGGGTCGGCGTCGTGCTCGACCGCGGCGTCGCCCCCGAGATCGGCGCGGCACTGCTCGTCCATGCGGTGCACGAGATCCGCGACGCCGGGCTGGAGCTCCCGGTGCTGGCCGGCCTGGTAGCGCCCAGGGATGTCCCCGTCGTGCTACGGGCCGGTGCAGACGGTGTCCTGGTCGCGCCCGGGCGAGTGCCGGTCAGCACGTCCCTGCGTCGCCGGCTGCCGCTGCTGCGGCCCGCGTCCATGGCCCGGAACTGACCCGATGTGCAGCCGGGTACATCCAGATCCCGACCGTGGAGCGGTCGCAACCGATGTGAGGACAACGAGCGCTCCGCCGCTCGGGAGGAGATGGTGATGCAGGTACTCCGGCCACAGACCACGGCCGACACCCTGCGCCTGCTGGCTGACGGCGGCGAGGACACGAAGATCATCGCCGGCGGCACGGCCCTGATGCTGATGATGCGCAACGGACTGGTCATGCCCGAGCAGCTCGTCTCCCTCGACAGGCTGCCCGAACTGAACCGGGTGACCGTGGAGCCCGACGCCGTCCGGCTCGGCGCCCTGGTCAGCCTGCGCGGCATCGAGCGTTCCGCAGAGCTCGCCACCGTGCTGCCCACGCTGACCGCCGCGGTCGGCCTGGTCGCCAACCACCGGATCCGCCAGCGCGCGACCATCGGTGGCTGTGTCAGCGAGGCCGACTACGCCTCCGACCCGCCCGCGGTGCTGACCACCCTGGGCTGCGAGGTGCACGTCGTCGGCATCGGGACGGACCGGTGGATCCCGCTGTCGGAGTTCCTCGTGGATTACTACCAGACGGTGCTGCAGCCGGGTGAGCTCGTCACCGAGGTCCGCATCCCCCGGCCCTCGCCGACGGCGCGCACGACCTACCTCAAGTACATCAGCCGCTCCGCGGAGGACCGGCCCTGCGTCGGCGTCGCTGCCCACGTCGACCTCGACTCCTCGGGGCGCTGCACCGACGTCCGGGTGGCGGTCGCGGGAGCGACCGCCACGCCGTTCACGGTGGCCGAGGCGACCGAGGCCTGCCGCGGGGCCAAGCCGGACAAGAGCGCCTGGGACGAGGTCGCGGCCGCCTACAGCGCCGCCATCTCCCCCATCGGCGACGCCCGCGGCTCCGCCGAGTACCGCAAGCACGTGACCGGGGAGCTCGTCCGGCGGGCCCTGAAGGTCCTCTCCACCGGCGCCGAGAACGGAGCGTTCCGCCTGTGAACCCGAACGACACCGACACCACAGTGGACGCGGGGATCCCCAACCCGAACCGGAGCATCCCGGTAGCGCAGGGCTCCGCCGTCGGGCAGCCGGTGGACATGATCGGTGCGACGGCGCGGGTCAGCGGCCGCGTCGACTTCGCCCTGAACGCGGTGGTCCCCGGGATGACCCACGCCCGCATCCTGCGCAGCCCGCTGCCGCACGCCCGCATCCGCTCGATCGACACCAGCGCTGCGGAGAAGATGCCGGGAGTCGTCGCGGTGCTGACCGCGACCGACTTCGACAGGCCCGGCGCGCCGGCGCGCTACTACGGCGCCGTGCTGCGCGACCAGCCCGTGCTGTGCGGGGAGAAGGTCCGCTTCGCCGGCGACCCGGTCGCCGCAGTGGCGGCGGAGACCGAGGAGCAGGCGGCCGCCGCGCTGCTCGAGATCGAGATCGGCTACGAGCCGCTGCCCGCGGTCGGCTCGGTTGACGAGGCGCTCGCCGAGGGGGCGCCGCTGGTGCACGAGAAGCCCCCGCTGCCCCGCGAGCGCAGCTACGCCGACATCAAGTTCCACGGCCGCGAGGGCAATGTCTGTACGAAGTTCCAGCTCCGCTCCGGTGACGTCGAGGCCGGGTTCGCGGCGGCGGACCACGTCTTCGAGAACACCTACCACAGCCCCGCCGTCCAGCACGTGACGATGGAGCCGCACGTCGTGCTGGCGCACTTCGAGGGCGAGCGGCTCACCGTGACGTCGTCGACCCAGGCGCCCTACGCGGTGCGCGACACGCTGGCCGAGATGTTCGGCGTGGCGAGCTCGAAGGTGCGCGTGATCGTCCCGCCGATCGGCGGCGGCTACGGCGGCAAGACCTACGCGAAGTTCGAGCCGGTCACCGCCGCGCTGGCGTGGAAGGCCCGCCGGCCGGTCAAGCTGGTGCTCCCCCGCGACGAGGAGTTCCTCTCGCTCACCAAGCATGCCGCCACGATCCGGATGCGCACCGGCGTGTCCGCGGACGGCACGCTGCTGGCGCGCGACGTGCAGGTGTACTTCGACGCCGGCGCCTACACCGACATCAGTCCGCGCCTGATCAAGAACGGCGGGTACAGCACCGCGGGCCCGTACGCGATTCCGAACGTCCGGATCGACTCCTACGCCGTCTACACCAACCTGCCGCCGGCGGGGGCGTACCGCGGCTACGGCGTGTCGCAGGCCGCGTGGGCCTACGAGCAACAGATGGACGAGATGGCCGAGGCGCTCGGCATCGACCCCGTCGAGTTCCGCCGCCGCAACCTCCTCGGCGAGGGCGACCGGTTCGCCACCGGCGAGATCATGCGCGAGGCGCACTGGCGGGAGTTGCTCGACCGCACCGCCGCGGCGATCGACTACGACCACGACCGCCGGGTGATGCTCGACGAGAACCGGGTGCGCGGCAAAGGCCTCGCGGTGATCCTCAAGTCGACGATCACGCCGTCCACCTCGCACGCGGCGATGCGCCTCGACGCGGACGGCAGCCTGCAGGTGCTCACCTCGTCGGTGGAGATGGGGCAGGGCGCGCACACGGTCCTCGCGCAGCTCGCGGCGCAGCCGCTCGGCCTGCCGGTCTCGGCGGTGCACGTCACCGAGCCGGACACCCAGTACACCCCCTACGACCAGACCACCAGCTCCAGTCGCACCACCCGCGCGATGGGCGGGGCGCTCACCGCCGCCGCGCACGTCATTCGCGAGAAGCTGCTGAAGCTCGCCGGTGACCTGCTCGAGGTCTCCCCGGGTGACCTGGAGCTGACCGACGGGCACGTCGTGGTCAAGGGCTCCCCGACCGTGCGGCTGTCGGTACCGGAGGTGTTCGCCCGGACCCGCACCGGCAGCATCAGCGGCGACGGCGAGGTCATCACCGCCGGCGGGCTCGACCCCGAGACCGGCCAGGGCATCGCCAGCGACCACTGGCACCAGGGCGCCGCATCCGCCGAGGTGGAGGTCGATCTGGGCACCGGGAAGGTCTACGTCCGGCACGTGCACTCGATCGCGCACGCCGGCCGGGTGGTCAATCCCAAGCTCGCCCGCCTGCAGATGCACGGCAGCACCGTGTTCGGCATCAGCCACGCGCTGTACGAGGAACTGGTCTACGACGGCGGCATCCTCACCAACCCCAACCTGTCCGACTACGCGATCACCGCGATGGGCGACATGCCCGCGAAGCTCGAGGTCGAGTTCCTCGAGGACTCCGGCGAGGCCGAGATCCACGGCCTCGGTGAGACGACCCTGCCGCCGGTGATCGCCGCGATCGGGAACGCGGTCCGCGCGGCCATCGGCGCGCCGGTGCGCACCCTGCCCATCACCCCGGAACGAGTGCTGCGAGCGAGGAACTCATGATGGACCCGACCGACCAGACGTCCTTCACCTGCGTCGTCAACGGCGAGCACGTCGTCCTCGCCGGCGACGACACCACGCCCGCGATCACCGCGCTGCGCGCGCACGGCCTGTTCAGCGTGCGCGAGACCTGCGGCATCGGGGTGTGCGGCACCTGCACGGTGCTGCTCGACGGCGAGCCGGTGAGCGCCTGCATCCTGCCGCTCTACGCCCTTGGCGGGCGCACCGTCCAGACCGCCGAGGGCCTGGAGGGGCAAAACGGCGAACTCTCCGACCTGCAGCGGCAGTTCATCGCCTCGCAGGCCTTCCAGTGCTCGTTCTGCACCCCCGGCTTTCTCATGAGCGGCCAGGCCCTGCTGGACAGCACCGACGGGCCACTCGACGACGAGGCCATCGAGGAGGGGCTGCAGGGCCATCTGTGCCGGTGCGGGTGCTACGCGGCCATCACCGAGGCCGTTCGCGAATGCGCGGCCGCACGGATGTGCGGCCGCGCGGCCGCGCGGCACTGAGCAGCTGGGAGCGGCACTGACATGCCTTACCCGCACGAACGGCCATTCGCCGCGATCCACGATCGGTTGCCGTACTCCCCCATTGTCGACCGGCCCCCGATCAGGTGGCCCGGCGGCGCGCGGGTGGCGGTCTGGGTGGTGCCGAACGTCGAGCACTACGAGTACCTGCCGCCCGCGGGCGCGATCGACCCCTACCCGCGCACCCCGCACCCCGACGTGCGCAAGTTCGCCTACCACGACTTCGGCAACCGGGTCGGGTTCTGGCGGATGCTCGAGGTGCTCGACCGGCACGCCGTGCCCGCCACGGTGTCGCTCAACGTCGCGGTGCTCGACCACTACCCGGAGATCGCCGCGGCCATGGTCGAGCGCGGCTGGGAGTTCATGAGCCACGGGCTCTACAACACCCGCTACCTCACCGGGCTCGACGTCGAGCAGGAACGCGAGTTCCTGCGCACGTGCAACGCCGTGCTCGAGCGGCACACCGGGCGGCAGTTCTCCGGGATGCTCGGCCCGAACATCACCGGCAACGGCTGGACGCCGGACCTGATGGCCGAAGCCGGGATGAGCTACCACGCCGACTGGGTGCACGACGAACGGCCGGCGCCCCTGCTGACCGCGAACGGGAGCCGGATGGTCGCGCTGCCCTACAGCTACGAGCTCAACGACGCCCCGCTGCTGATGCGCTCGCACGTCGAGGGCGACGAATACGCGCAGTACTGCACCGCGCAGTTCGACCGGCTGCACCGCGACGCGGAGTCCGGCGGCCGGATGATGTGCCTGCCGCTGCACCCGTTCGCGATCGGCCAGCCGCACCGGATCGGCAGCCTGGACCGGGTGCTCGCACACCTGCGCGCGCACGGCGCCTGGATCGCCACGGCCACCGACATCGTCACGCACTACCGCGAGCACCACTACGACGCCGACCTGGCGGCGGGCGAGGTCGTCCATGCCTGAGCCCGTCCTGAACGTCGTCGATGCGGTGACCACCGCCCCCGCCCGGCCCGGCTACGACCACGCCTGGTTCGGGTGGAGCCCGCTGCCCGCGCGCCCGGCGCTGCGCTGGCCCGGCGACGCCCGGCTCGCGGTCGCCGTCGTGCTGCACCTCGGTGCCGCCGAGTGGGAGCAGCCCGAGCCGCCCGTCGCGCCCCCGCCCGGGGGCCGCGGGATCGGCCCGTATCCGGATGTACCGCGGATGTCGCACCGCGAGTTCGGCCACCGGGTCGGGGTGTTCCGGCTGCTCGATGTCCTTCAGGGGCTCGACGTCACCCCGGCCGCGGTTGTCGACGTCCTCACCGCCGAGGGCTATCGCCCGCTGACCCGGCACCTGCTCCCGGCCGTCGGGGAGGTGTTGGCCGGCGGTCTGAGTGCCAGCCGGCCGCTCACCAGTGCGATGCGCGAGGACGAGGAGCGGCACTACATCGCCTCCACCCTGGATCGGCTCGACGCGGCGCTCGGCGTGCGCCCGACGGGCTGGCTCGGACCCGAGCACAGCGAGTCGGCGCGCACCCCGGCGTTGCTCGCCGAGGCCGGCGTCGGCTACGTCGCGGACTGGGGCAACGACGAGCAGCCCTACCCGGTGCCGGGTGCGGGCGGGAACCTGTGGAGTTTTCCGCTTTCCTGGGAGCTCAGTGACCTCAGCACGATGTTCGTGCGGCAGAGCGCGCCGCAGGTGTGGGCGCGCAGCGTGATCGAGGCCGTGGACCGGATGCACACCGAGGGCGCGACCACGGGTTGCGTACTCGCCCTGCACCTGCACCCCTGGGTATCCGGGCAGGCCTTCCGCGCGGACGCCGTGGAGGCCGTGCTGCGGCACGTCCGCGGCCTCGACAGCGTCTGGATCACCACCCCGGGGGCGGTCGTCGAGCACTGCCGCAAGCAGGTGGAGCCGTGAGCCTCCCCCGCATCGCCCTGATCGCCACCGGGGGCACGATCGACTCGGTGGGGACCGACCGGCTCGACCTGGCCTGGTACACCGAGAACCGCCAGCGGCTGGGCGACGGCACGTTGCTGGACTCGATCCCGGAACTGCGCGGGATCGCCGAGGTCGGGCAGGTTCCCTTCCGCCGGGTGCCCAGCTACGCCCTGACCGGCCGGGACTGGCTCGACCTGGCGCGGACCGTGCAGGGCCTGCTCGACGGCGGCCACGACGGGGTCGTCATCACGCACGGCACGAACACCCTGGAGGAGACGGCGTTCTTCCTGCAGCTGACCGTGCGATCGGACAAGCCCGTCGTACTGGTCGGGGCGATGCGCCCGGCCTCGGCGCTGGGCGCGGACGGCCCGCTGAACCTGCTGCGTGCCGTGCAGGTCGCCGCCGCCCCGCAGGCCCGCGGCCACGGCGTGCTCGTCGTCCTCAACGACACGATCCACGCCGCGCGCGAGGTCACCAAGACCTCGACGTTCCGGGTGCACACCTTCGCCTCCCCCGGCACCGGACCGCTCGGCGTCGCCGACGCCGACGGCCGGGTCGTGCTGCGGCACCGGCCGGTGGCGGCCGGCAAGGCGGAGTTCGACGTCACCGGCCTGACCGAGCTGCCCCGGGTGGACGTCGTCGTGTCCTATGTGGGCGCCGACGGCGCACTGATCGACGCTGCGGTCGCGGCGGGTACCCGCGGCATCGTCAGTGCCGGCACCGGCGCGGGCCGACCGACCTCCGCCGAGGACGCGGCGCTCGACCGCGCCGTCGCCATGGGCGTGGCGGTGTGCCAGGGCAGCCGGGTCGGCTCGGGCCGCGTCGTCCGCTCCCCCGGCCTGACCCGTCGCGGATTGATCGCCGCCGACGACCTGCAGCCGTGGAAGGCCAAGGTGCTGCTGGCTCTCGGGTTGACCCGAACCGCCGACCCCGAGCGGCTCCAGGAGTTGTTCGACCAGGTGTAGCGGCGACGTGGCAGCGGCCCGGCCGGACACCCCGACAGGAAAGACAAACATGATCAACACGATGCTGACCTCGCTGAGCAGCGAGCGGATCCGGGCCTTCCGGGCGGCCGGCCACTGGCGTGACAGCACGATCTACGGCCTCGTCCGCGAGCACGCCGATCGCACCCCGCACAAGGTCGCGGTCCGCGAGCGGGACCGTCAGGTCACCTACGCCGAGCTCGTCGACGCCGCCGACCGGCTCGCCGCCACGCTGTACGGGCACCGGGTCCGCCCCGGCCAGCGCGTCGCGGTCTGGCTGCCGAGCCGCCTCGAGACGGCGGTGGCGCTGCTGGCCTGCTCGCGCAACGGCTACGTCGCGTGCCCCTCGCTGCACCGTGACCACACCGTGGGCGAGATCGTCGAACTCCTGCGACGGATGCGCGCGGCCGCGCTGATCGCCGAGGTCGGGTACGGTGCCGACGCCGACCGCCACGACGTGTTCGCCGAGGTCCGCGACCTCCCCGGCCTGCGGCTGGCGCTGCCCCTGACGCCGCGGGACGGTTCCGCCGCCGTCCTTCCCGAGCTACCCGCCCCGGCCGCCGAGGCGCCGGTCCGCACCGACCCCGACACCGTCGTCTACCTGGCCTTCACCTCGGGCACCACCGGAGCGCCCAAGGGGGTCATGCACTCCGACAACACTCTGCTTGCCCCCGCGCGGGCGATGGCCGGCGACTGGGCGCTGGACGCCGGGATGTGCGTCTACTCGCTGTCCCCGCTGAGCCACAACCTCGGCCTCGGCGCCATGATCATGACGCTGGCCGGGGGAGGCGAGTTCGTGGTGCACGACCTGCCCCGTGGCGCGAGCCTCGCCGACCGGCTGCGCGAGGTCGGCGCGTCGTTCGTGTTCGGGGTGCCCACGCACGCGATCGACCTGCTGGCCGAGTTGCGCGAGCGACCCGGCACCGGGCTGCCGTCGGTGCGCGGCTTCCGCGTCTCCGGCGCCCCGGTCCCGCCGGTCGTCGCCCAGGGGCTGCTCGACCTCGGCATCGTCCCGCAGAGCGGCTACGGCATGACCGAGGCGGGGTCGCACCACTACACCGTCCCGGACGACGCCCCCGCGCTCATCGTGGAGACCTCGGGCCGGGCCTGTGCCGGTTACGAGGTCACGATCTTCTCCCAGGAGGACCCGGACCAGGTGCTGCCGCCCGGCGAGATCGGGCAGATCGGCGCTCGCGGCGCGTCGCTCATGCTCGGCTACTTCGACGACCAGGCCGCCACCGAGGACTCGTTCAACGCCGACGGCTGGTTCATGACCGGGGACCTCGGCTGGCTGGACGAGGCCGGCTACCTGCGAATCACCGGCCGCAAGAAGGACGTCATCATCCGCGGCGGGCACAACATCTTCCCTGCCAAGATCGAGAACTTTGCGATGCGCCATGCCGGGGTGGACAAGGCCGCCGTCATCGGCGTGCCCGACGAGCGGCTCGGCGAGCGGGTCTGCCTGGTGGTCAAGCCACTGCCCGGCCAGCAGGTGGACGCCGACGGTCTGCTGCGCCACCTGGACGAGTCCGGCCTGTCCAAGTACGACATGCCGGAGTACTTCCTCGCGCTCGACGAGATCCCACTGATGCCCTCCGGGAAGATCCTCAAGCGCCGGCTCGTCGAATGGGTCGACGAAGGCCGGGTGACACCCTCCTCGGTCCGCTTCACCCCGGCGGTCCGCTCGTGATCGCCGTCCTCCGCAGCACCCCACGGAAGGGAACGGCACAGTGCGCGCGGTGACCGTCCACGAGTTCGGCAACCTGGACAAGGCCCGGCTGGAGGAACGGGAGGACCCGCGTCCCGGCGAGGGCGAGGTCCTGGTCGAGGTCCGCGCCGCGCCCGTCAACTACGTCGACCTCGTGACCTTCCGCGGCGAGTACCAGTTCAAGCCGGTGTTGCCCTACGTCCCGGGCAAGGGGCCCAGCGGTGTGGTGCGAGAAGTCGGCCCCGGGGTGGCCGGGCTCGCGCCGGGCGACCGGGTACTGGCCATGGCCGAGTACGGCGGCTACGCCGAGCTGACGGCCGTCGACCACCGGCAGGTGTACCGGCTGCCCGACGCGCTGGCGTTCGTCGACGCCGCGGCGATGTCGCTGGGATTCGACACCGCCTGGATGGCGCTGCGCGACCGTGCCCGCATCCGCCCCGGTGAGACCGTCCTCGTGCTCGGCGCCACCGGTGCGGTCGGCCTGGCCGCCGTGCAGCTCGCCAGAGCGATGGGCGCCGGGCTCGTGCTGGCCGGAGTCTCGCGCCCCGAGCGGTTCGCACCGGCGGCAGCCGCCGGAGCCGACGCGATGATCGACCTCTCCCGGCCCGACCTGCGCGAGTCCGTCCGCACTCAGGTACTGGCGGCGACCGACGGGGTAGGTGTCGACATCGTGATCGACCCGCTCGGCGGCGACCCGTTCGACGGGGCGGTCCGCTCGCTGGCCTGGCGGGGCCGGCTCGTGGTCATCGGGTTCGCGGCCGGGCGCATCCCGGTACTGAAGGCCAACTATCCGCTGCTGAAGAACATCGAGGTCTCCGGTCTGCAGATCAGCGACTACCGCAAGCGGATGCCCGAACTGGTCGCCGAGTGCTACCGGGAGGTCTTCACATTCCACGAGCAGGGCCTGGTGGCGGCGCCGCTGAGCACGACGGTTCCGTTGGCGGACTGGAAGGTCGCGTTTCGCGCGGTGCAGGCGGGTGGGGCCACGAGTCGTCAGGTGTTGCTGCCCACCTGATGGCCTTCACCGTCGTTCTGCTGCCGACCACGACGGTCGGCCGGCCCTCCTCGCCGACGCCCTCACCCCGACTGCCGACCGACCGGTGGCACCTGTGGGCCAGGCCGGGCGCGACGTCGCCCTGCGCCTCGGCCTCCTGCACGACCCGCTGGTTCAGGGCGGCGGACAGCATGTACGTCGGACGTTCTCCGCGATCAGCCAGGCGCCGTCGACGATGGGGATGACGACGCCGAGATCCCGGTGCCGTCCTTCCGCTCCCGGGGACGTGCTCCGGCCGGAGAGGACCGCAGAACCGGAGCCACCTCGCGGGCGATCAGCTCGAGCGAGGCGAGCGCGTCGGCGACCGGCATGCCGGCCCAGTCCGTGCGGAGCACGAAGTGGTCGACGCCGATCTCGTCGCGCCACGGCAGCAGCGCCGCGAGGCAGTCCTGCGGAGAGCCGACCACGAACCGGTCCTCCGCGAGATCCGCGTAATCGGTTCGGAACGACTCCTTCCCGGGCATGACCCGGTCCTGGCCCCAGTCGGCGTAGACCGCGTACTTGGCGGCCAGGTGGGGCCGCGCGAGCTCCAGCGCGCGCTCCCGGGTCGGTGCGCAGTAGACCTCCCGCATCAGCGGCAGCTCGTGCACCGGCCCGCGGCCCGCGGCGATCCGCTCGGCGTGGAAGAGGCCGAGCTGGCGCCGGATCGTCGACGCCGTGGCGTGCGGGTTGATCATCCAGGTGTCGGCGAGGCGGGCGGCACGGCGGACGGCGGCGTCGGAGTTCGCGGCCATCCAGATCGGCGGGCGGTTCCGCGGCAGGGTGGTGGCCCGGACACCGTCGAGCCGGCACCACGGGTTGTCGGCGTGCACCGGCTCGCCGGACCACAGTTCCTCGACGATCCGCAGGTTCTCGGTGAACCGCCGGACCTTCTCCCCCGCAGGGATCCCGAACGCCGCGTACTCCACCTCGCGGTATCCCAGCCCGACGCCGAAGATCGAGCGGCCGCCGCACACGGCGTCGAGGCTGGCGAAGTTCTCCGCCGTGTCCACGGGGTTGTGCAGTGCGAGCAGGTGGATACCGGTGCCGATGCGCATGTCGCCGGCGTCGGCGGCGAGCCGGGCCAGCCACGGCAGCGGCTGGATGTGCGAGAACGTCTCCGACAGGTGGTGCTGGCCGGCGAACACCGAGTCCAGCCCGCCGTCGCGCGCGGCCCGGACCAGCGAGAGCTGCTCGTACAGCGCCTCGAGGGGGTCGCGGCCCGCGGGCTGCTGGTGGGTGAGGAACACCCCGACCTCGACGCGCCCGTCACGCACGGCAGGCCTCCGCGAAGTCGACGGCAGGGGTGCCGTCACCGAGCGACAGCACGGCGTTGAGCACGCGGTCCGCTGTCGCCGCGGACGCGACCCGGCCGATCGTCTCCCGGAACTTGGCGACGATCTCGGCGTTGGTCAGCGGCCGCTCGTCGTGCCCGCGGTTGACCTGCTCGCGGTGGCGCAGCACCCGGGCGTCGGCCAACTCGATCTCGACGGCGCCGGAGTAGGCGGCGGGGAACGCGCTGTCCGGGTCGTCGGAGACCCGAACCTTCTGGGCGAGGGCGAGGATGCCGGCATCGCCGAGGGCGTCGTCCTCCAGCTCGGCGAGGGTGAACCGCCCGCGGGTCAGCGCCGCGGCGACGACGTACGGCAGGCTGAACTTGGCGTCGTACTCGTCGCGCGGGACCCACTTCGCCTCCGGCGGCTCGCAGACGACCTTGCCGGGCACCGGGTGGATCGCGCAGCGGACCTCGGCGATCCTCGTGTCGCCGATCTCGGGACGCAGGGCGAGCACCGCGTCGGCGAACGCGTGGATGAAGTGGCAGATCGGGTACGGCTTGACGGCCGTGCGGACCAGCTCCCAGGTCTTTCCCAGCGCCTCCCCCACGGCCCCGGGGTGGGTCACGCGCCCGGCGAGATGGGTGTTGTAGAGCCCGAAGCGGCCCTCGTAGACCGCCGGCGGCCCGCTCCATCCGGCCTTGGCGAAGCTCGCCGCGGTCAGCCCGGACATCGCCGCCCAGCCCGGGTGCAGGCGTTTGGTCCAGGCTCCGTCGGCCAGGAACTCGAGCAGGCCCGCGCTCATCGACCCGACGACGCCCTGAGCGGCGGCGAACCCGTCCGGATCCAGCCCGGCGATCTTCCCAGCCGCCACCGCGGCGCCGAAGGCGCCGGCCACGGCCGTCGGATGGAAGCCCACGTCGTGGAACCCGCCCGCGCCGCCGATCCCGACCCGCGCCGACACCTCGACGCCGAGGATGTACGCCAGCAGCAGGTCGGCGGTGGTGGCACCCCGGCTCACCGCCGCGGACAGCGCGGCCGGGAGGGCGGCCGCCGAGACGTGCGTGACGGCGGAGATGTGGGTGTCGTCGAAATCCATGCCGTGGATCAGCACGCCGTTGAGCACCGCGGCGTCGCGCGGGGAGAGCCGGTCCGGCATGCCGAGCACCGGGTGGGTGCCGCCGCCGAATGCCGACAGCGCCTCCAGCGCGACGGCCGGGAACCCGTAGGCGGTCGAGGCGAAGGCCAGCCCGACGGCGTCGAGGACCAGGTGACGGGCCCGCTCGGCCACCTCGGCGGGCACATCGGACAGCTCGGCGCGGGCGGCGAACTCGCCGACCTGCCCGGCGAGCGCGGTGCGGGCGGGGCTGAGGGTCATCGGTGAGCCTCCTGGTCGAGAACGAACAATACGTCGGACGTATGCATTGCGGGAGGGTCAGACCGCGATCGGAGGCATCCGGGTGTGGTGGTCCGTGCGGTCCTGGAAGAGCTGGGCGGCCCGCAGCGCGGTCGCCTCGCCGTGCGGCGGGGCGATCAGCAGAGCGGAGACCGGGCACCCGTCCGGCGCGAGCCCGGTCGGGACGGCGAGGCCGGGGGCGCCGGTGAGGTTGCCCAGCATCGTGGCGCGGGACTGCGCCGCGTAGAGCGGGTACTGCTCACCGTCGACGGTCACGGTGCAGTCGGGCAGCCGCGGTGCGGTGGCCGGCGTGGTCGGGACGACGACGAGGTCGGCGCGCGCGAACACGGCGTCGAGCTCGGCCTGCAACTCGGCGCGGAACTGCAAGGCGCGCAGGTAGTCACTCGCCGGGGTCGCGATCCCCTGGCTGATCCGCTTCACGGTCACCGGGTCGTAGTCGCACCAGCGGGCGGCGTCGATCCGGTGCAGTGCCGCGGCCTCGGTGAACACGATCTGGTAGCCGATGGGCAGGGCCTGCGCGGCGGAGGGGATCTCGCCGGGGACGATCTCGGCGCCCGCGTCGGCGAGGACGTCGGCGAGGTGCGCGACCCCGGCTCGGACCGCCGCGTCGCAGAGCTCGGTGAGGTAGCCCCCGGGCAGGGCGATCCGCAGCCCGCGCAGGTCGGTGGCGTCGCCCGACTCGAACGGACTTTCCCGGACCCGCAGGTCCCGCCCGTCCGGGCCCCGGAGCAGAGCGAAGAGCAGCGCGACCGTACGGGCGTCGCGGGCGAGCGGGCCCACGGCCTCCGTGGTCCAGGACAGCGGGACGACGCCGGTGCGCGGGATCGCCCCCGCCGTCGGCTTGAGCCCGGTGAGGCCGCACCAGGCCGCGGGCAATCGGATCGAGCCGCCGACGTCCGTCCCGAGGCCGAACGGCACCACCCCGGCTGCCACCGCCGCAGCCGTGCCGGTCGAGGACCCCCCGGCCCACCGCTCGCGGTCCCAGGGGTTGCGGCAGGCACCGGTCAGCGGCGGGTGCGGGCCGCCGACCGCGAACTCGGTGGTGGCGTCCTTAGAGATCGGGATGGCCCCGTGCGCCTCCAGCCGGGCGACGACCGTCGCGGACTCCGTCGCGGGCGGTGCGTCCGCCCGGGTCCGGGAGGCGGCGGTGGTGGGCACGCCCTCGACGTCGATCACGTCCTTGACCGCGAACGGCACACCCTCGAGCAGCCGCGGCACCTCCCGCCGGTCGGACTCGGCGGCCATGTCGAGCGCCCGCTCGCGCAGCACCCGGATCGTGCAGTTCAGCTCGGCGTGCAGCCGGCCCAGCCGGTCCAGCGCCTCACCCACCCGGTCGCGCGCGGACACCGTGCCGCGCAGATCCCGAGCGACGTCGCCGAACTCGCCGGTCTCCGCGGCTCGTGCGCGCGAAGGGCCACTCGCACTCACCCGGCCGGACAGCCAGGCGTCACCGCGCATCGGATCGGCATCCTCCGGGCGGACCGGGAGGGCTCGGAGGACCGCGGCGGCGGGCTCCGCGCCCGCCACCGCCTCGGACATGTCCTTCACCTGGCAGGGGTCGAGGGTGTACCCGAGCCGGGCCGCGAGGGCGCCGAGCTCCTCCACGGAGCTCACCGCGCGCGCCTCTCGGCTCGGCCCCCGGCGAGCCGAGCCCTCATCGGATCACCGCCTTGCCCGCCAGCAGTGACTTCGCGACGACGCCGCGCAGCACGTCGTTCGTGCCCTCGCCGATCGACATCAGCGGCGCGTCCCGGTAGAGCCGCTCGACCTCGAACTCCGTCGAGTAGCCGTATCCGCCGTGGATGCGCATCGCGTCGGTTGCGCAGGCCAGCGCCTGCTCGGAGGCGAAGATCTTCGCCATCCCGGACTCGGTGTCCATCCGGACGCCGTCGTCCATCCGGGAGGCCGCCCAGTACGTCATCAGCCGCGCCGCCTGCAACCGGACGGCGATCTCCGCCAGCCGCATCTGCACGGCCTGGAACTCCCCGATGGCCTGCCCGAACGCGGTGCGCTCACGGGCGTAGTTCAGCGCCTCGTCGTAGGCACGCTGGGCGATGCCCACGCTGCGGGCGGCGATGTTGATCCGGCCGGTCTCCAGCGAGGACAGCGCCTGCTGCATGCCGCGCCCCTCGACGCCGCCGAGCAGCTGCGAGGCCGGCACCCGGACGTCGGTCAGCACGACTTCGCAGGACTCGGTGCCCTTGTAGCCGAGTTTGCCGATGTCGGCAGTGACCTCGAACCCGGGCGTCCCGGCCTCGACCAGGAGGATGCTCATGCCCTTGTGCGCGGGTGCGGCCGTCGGATCGGTCTTCACCAGCACCGGCAGCGGGTCGGCGTACCGGGCGTTGGTGATCCACATCTTGGTCCCGTTGACCACGTACTCGTCGCCCTCGCGGCGGGCCGTGGTCCGGATGCCCTGCAGGTCGGTCCCCGCGCCGGGCTCGGTCAGCGCGATCCCGGTGCGGCGCTTCCCGGTGGCCAGGTCCGGCAGGTACTTCGCCTTCTGCTCCTCGGTGCCGTGCCGGGCGAGCATGAAGCACGAGACGGAATGGCTGCCGAGGATGCCGGCGATCCCCATCCAGCCCCGCGAGATCTCCTCGAAGGTCAACGCGAACGACACCGTGTCCGCGGCCAGCCCGCCGTACTCCTCCGGCACGGCCAGCCCGAACAGGCCGAGCTGCTTCATCCCCTCGACGATCTCCGTCGGGTAGCGCCCGGAGTGCTCCCAGTCCCGTGCGACCGGCACGATCTCGGAGTCGACGAAGTCCCGCAGCGTGTCCCGGAAGAGCCGCTGCTCGTCGTTCAACTGGAAGTCCACGTCAGCCCTTTCCCAGCGCGCCGGCCTCGCGCAGCGCGGCGATCTTGTCGTCGTCGTAACCCAGTGCCCGCAGCACGCGGTCCGTGTCGGCACCCATCGGCGGGGCGCTGCGCGTCGGCGCCCGGTCCGCCCCCGGCCGGCCCACCCGCACCGCGCTGCGCAGGCTGCGCACCGTCCCGAACACCGGGTGGGCCGTCTCGGCGATCAGGTCCCGCTCGAGCGTGTGCGGGTCGGCCAGGGCGCCCGCGACGTCGTTGATCGGGGCGCACGGGATCGACGCCGCGTACATCGGTGCGAGCCAGCCCGCGACCGTCCGCGTCCGGAAGATCTCCTCCAGCAGCGGCACGATCACCTCCCGGTTGCGGTTGCGGTCGGCGAAGGTCGCGAACCGCGGGTCGTCGGCCAGCTCCGGGCGGTCCATCACCGCGGTGAGCCGATGCCAGAACTTCTCCTTCGCGCATCCCACGACCAGCCAGCCATCGGCCGCCTCGAAGGCCTGGAACGGGATCAGCGACGGGTGCGCGGAGTGCCGCGTCCGCGTGGGCCGGTAGCCCGCGGTCAGATGCCAGGTGCCCGGGTAGGCCAGCAGGCTGACCGCCGTGTCGTACAGCGAGAGGTCGCAGTCGGTCCCGACACCGTCGCGGCGGGCCGCGTGGATCGCGGCCAGCAGCGAGATCGCCGCGACGTACCCGCCGCAGTAGTCCACGAGCGAGGGCCCGGTCTTCTGCGGCGCCCCGCCCGGCTCTCCGGTCAGCGACATCCATCCGCCCAGCGCCTGCAGCACGTAGTCGTAGCCGGGCTCCTTCGACCGCGGCCCCGTCATCCCGAAGCCGGTCAGCGAGCAGCAGACGATCCTCGGGTTGACGTCCTTCAGATCGTCGTAGCGGATCCCGAGCTTCTCCGGGACGTCGCCGCGCAGGTTGGAGTACACGGCGTCGGCGGTCCGGACCAGGTCCTCGAACACCGCGCGGCCCAGCGGCGTGCGGATGTCCAGGGTGATCGAGGTCTTGTCCCGGTTGAAGGACTGGAAGAACAGCGAGTCGCCGCCCTCGGCGTAGGGCGGGATCGCCCGGCCGACGTCGCCGCCGACCGAGGGGTCCTCCACCTTGATGATCTCCGCGCCCAGCTCGGCCAGGTGCATCGAGCCGAACGGGCCGGCCCCGTACTGCTCGAGCGAGACGATCCTGACGTCCTCGAGCGGCCTCACGGGTTCTCCAGCGTGAGCGGCTCGGCGGCCTGCGGGAACAGCGACTTCGCGCCGTCGGTGTCCCGCTTGTGCACGTAGAAGGTGCGCTTGAAGGACAGCACCTCGACCGCGTCCTGGTTCAGCGTCCGGGTCTTGATCGAGACGATCCCGGCGTGCGCCCGGGACCCCGACTCCCGCTTGGACAACACGATCGACTCCGACCAGATCGTGTCGCCGGCGAACACCGGCGCGGTCAGCTTCAGTTCGTCGACGCCCAGGTTCGCGAAGGCGTTCTGGGTGGTGTCGGTGACCGACTGCCCCATCGCGATCGCGATCGTCAGTGGGGACACCACCAGCATCCGGCCGAACTCCGATGACTGCCCCACCTGCGCGTTGAAGTGCGCCTGGTTGGTGTTCATCGTCAGCAGCGTGAACCAGATGTTGTCCGTCTCGGTGATCGTGCGGCCCAGCGGGTGCTGGTAAACGTCCCCGATCTCGAAGTCCTCGTAGAAGCGTCCCTGCCAGCCGGGCTTCACCGTCACGCCGCTCACTCCTTCGTCCGCGTTCGCCATCCGACGCTAAACATCTGACAATTCTTGGTCAACCGCGCTCGATCTCCTCGAGCCGGCGGTTCGTGGTGCGGTCCCCAACAGCGCCATCACCAGCCCCATGAGCAGGGCGGCGATCGCGATGTAGGCATAGACGGCGGTCAGGCCCATCCCCGAGTACAGCGCGGCGACTCCGAAGCCGCCGAGCACGCCCGCCAGACGGCCCGACCCGTTCGCGATGCCGGAGCCGAGCCCGCGCAGGTGCAGCGGGAACACCTCGGCGATGTAGGTGTAGAGCGTCGCGACGCCGGTCTGCATCAGCAGGGCGGCACCGAAGCCGCACCCGATGATTGCGGCCGGGTGGTCGATGAGCCCGAACAGCAGCAGGAGCACCGCGACGACGACCTCGATCCCGAGGATCACCGTCTTGCGCTCGAACCGGTCGATGATCGGCATCGCGAGCAGCGCGCCCGGCACGGCGGCGATGGCGAGGATCGACGAGTACGTGAGGCTCTGCGCCGTGGTGTAGCCGCGCTCGACGAGCAGGGTCGGCACCCAGGAGCTGAACCCGTAGAAGGACAGGATCAAGAAGACGCACGCGAGGGAGGCCACGACCGTCTTGCGCAGGGTCGCGCCGCGCAGCAGCTCGGTCAGCCGGCCCGGGACGATCGGGCGGTCCGCAACCGGCGCCGGCAGCGGCTCGCCGGTGCGCGCCTCGGCCTGCCGTTCCATGATCGCGACCAGCTCCTCCTCCCGAGGGTCACCGGTGCGCCCGTGCCCCGCGCGCCACCGCACCGACTCGGGCAGGGTGCGCAGCGCGATCACGCCGCCGACGGCGCCCAGTGCGCCGACCACGAAGATCCACCGCCAGGCCCCGTGCCCCATCGGGACGACGAGCCGGGCCACCCACGCCGCGATCGGCACGCCGGCGAGCCCGATGGCCAGCAGGAGCGCCTGGTAGCGGCCGCGTAACGACCGCGGGAACATCTCGCTCACCCAGACCAGCAGCACGCCGGTCATCGCCTGCAGCCCGAACCCGGTGAGCACGCGCAGCGCCCCGAGCATCCACGGACCGGTAGAGAACACGCTGAGCAGCGAGAACAGCGAGTAGAAGAACGCGGCGCCGATCAGCACCGGGCGCCGGCCGACGCGATCGGACAGCCGGCCGCCGACGATGGCGCCGAGGAACATCCCGACGAAGCCCGCCGAGGTGATCGCTCCGACGCCTCCGATCGACAGCCCCCACTCGCTGCGCAGCGCCGGAGCGGCGTAGGCGAACGAGTTGAGATCCACGAGATCGAAGACGAACAGCAAGCCGAGCAGCCCCACCCAGCGGCGGTGCGTCGGCGTGACGACCGGGATCCGGTCGAGCCGGGCGGCGAGATCGACGATCCCAGTGCCGGCGGCCGGGACGGCCGAGGGGCCGGCCGGACCCATGCTGGTGCCGGTGGGTCGAGACGGGCCTGGCGACATCGCGAGCTCCCCTCGGCGCGCGGCGGTGCGCGCTCGTCCCACCCCGCGCCGCGACGCACGGGGGCGACCCGGACAAGTCCGCGGTCACAGCTGCACGCTAAATATCAGACGCTTACACGACAAGGGGTTGCGGCGATGCGGTCGCCGCTGGATCGACGGCTCGGACGGGCTCGCCGGCACGCAACAGCAGCGCCCGCGCCCGGTCCACCACGGGCTTGTCGATCATCCTCCCGTCGAGGACGGCGACCCCACCCGCAGCCGAGGCCTGGACCACCGATCGTGCCCAGGCAACCTGCTCCGGCGGCGGGGAGAAGGCCGCCGCGACCGGCCCGACCTGCGCCGGGTGGATGCACATCTTCGCGGTGAAGCCCAGGGACAGGCCGTGGGCGCAGTCGGCGAGCAGGAGTTCCTCGTCCCGCACCGCCGTCGTCACGCCGTCGATGGGCGCACCCGCTCCCGCGGCTCGCGCGCCGAGCACGAGGGCCGAGCGCGCGTACCGCAGCGCGTCCCGGTCGACCGGGTCGACCCCCAGCTCGGCCGCCAGGTCGACGCTGCCGAATCCGGCTCGGACGACGCCCGCGACCCCGCAGACCTCGATGGCGCGGTGCACCCCGAGCGCAGTCTCGATCAGCGGAACGACCTGCGCGGACGGGCCCAGCGCCGACACGAGGGCGGCGACGTCGGCCGGGTCCTGCGCCTTGGGCAGCATCACCGGCCCGGGGACCCCACCGGCCGCCCGGGCGGCGTCGGTCACGGCGTCGACGTCGTCGGCGAACCAGTCGGTGCCGGGCGGGTTGACCCGCACCATCCCCGGGTGACCGGAGGCCAGCCACTCGCGCACGGCCGCCCGCGCGGCGGACTTGGCCTCGGGCGCGACGGCGTCCTCCAGGTCGAGCACGACGAGATCGGCCCCGGCCGAGGCGGCCTTGGCGAAGCGCTCGGGACGGTCGCCGGGGACGAAGAGCAGGGTGCGGGTGGCGAGCAGATCGGCCCGTGCTGCGGGCGGCGTGATGATCACGATGTCTGACGTTTTCACGACGGCCCGCTCCGGTCCAGCTGTGCTGTCGGTAGGCTGCCCTCACGCGACGGTCCGCCGGGCTCCGCCCGCTGCCGACCCCGTACCGACCCGCCCACGTCCCCGCCGGGGCGACGAGACCTTTCCCGGAGCGTGATCACATGGCCCCGATTCCGGACCGCCGCGGCACCGCGGCTCCCCCGGGCGGCGGCCCCGACCCGGCGGACCACGAAGCGCTCAACCACACCGATCGCCCTGGTACCAACGCCGCCTCGGGGTCACGGCGCTCCGGGGCGCCCATCGCGCAGCTGCGCGTCCAGCGGGTGCGGCCGGCCTACCAGCAGGTGGCCGACGAGCTCCGCTCCCAGATCATGCGAGGCATCCTCGAACCCGGCACCCGGCTGCCCGCGGAGGCGGAGCTGACCAGGATGTTCGGCGTCAGCCGATCCACCGTCCGGGAGGCGCTGCGCGCTCTGACCAGCCAGCACCTGATCGAGACGCGGCGGGGGGTGCAGGGCGGCTCGTTCGTCGCCGCACCGGACCCGGCCAAGCTGGTCGAGGACGTCGGCGGCGCGCTCGGAGTGCTGGTGGCCACCCCGCAGCTGCAGATCGCCGACCTGCTCGAGGCCCGCCTGCTGCTCGAACCCGTCGCCGCCCGGCTCGCCGCCCAGCGTGCCGACGAGGAGACCGTCCAGGCATTGCGGGCCGCCGCCGAGGCCCCGCAGGACCCGCGCGACCCCAGCGGATTCGTCTCGCACATGGACTTCCACACGATGATCCTCATGGCCACCGGGAACCTGATGTTCACGATGATGGGCCAGCCGGTCAGCGACGTCCTGCGTACCCGGCTCGACCGCGCCGCCGTCGCCCGGGAACAGTGGGACGAGGTCGACGCCTGCCACGCCACCATCGCCGAGCACATTGCCCGCGGCGAGGCCGCCGAGGCCGAGGAGGCCATGCGCAATCACCTGCTCGACCTGCGGGAGCTGTACGAGCATCCCGGTAGCTGGCGGGGTCGCCCCTGTCCGTGACGCCGGCGTGACCGAGGTCCGAGAGGGCCGCCGCGCCGTCGGCGAGCCACGGCCGGGGCCGGCACCGATCAGCCCGGAAGGTGGGCGCGGTACAGCTCCTCGAGCGCGGCCCGGTGCCGGGCCGCGGCGTCCGGGTCGTAGGTGGGGTTGTCCGGCACCGCGAACCCGTGGTGGGCCGGGTAGAACTCGATCACGTGCTCCACCCCCGCGGCGGACAGCGCCTTCCCCAGCAACTCGGCCTGCTCCTCGGTGAACGATCCGTCGTCGACGGCGACGGCGACGTAGACGGTCGCCCTGATGCGGTCGGCGGCGCGGTGCGGACTTTCGGGGTCGTCGGCGACGGCGAGCCGCCCGCCGTGGAACGACGCCGCCGCCGCGATCCGGTCCGGGTGCGCCGCGGCGGCGATCAGCGACATCCGCCCGCCCATGCAGTACCCGGTGGTGCCGACCGCGGCCCCGGTGACCTCCGGCCGCAAGAGCAGGAACTCCAGGAACGCCCCGGAGTCGGCGACGATCCGCTCCCGCGTGAGCCCGCCCATCAGCTCGCCGAGCCGTGCCTGCTCCCCCGGGTCGCTGAACGCGGTCGCCATGTCGAACGGCGCCCAGTCCCCCGCCCGGTAGTAGACGTCGGGCAGCAGGGTCGCGTACCCCGTCGCCGCGAGCCGGTCGGCCATCTCGCGGAACGTCTCCCGGGCCCCGCCCGCGTCGGGGAACATGAGGACCGCGGGCCAGGGCCCGTCGCCGTCGGGCAGGTGCAGGGTGGCGGGGCACCGGCCGTCCGGAGCCGGAATCTCGACGTCGATGCGTGGCACGCGGCCCTCCCGGGGGCTCGACGGATCGTTGCGCTGATTAACCATGCGCGTGCAGCGACGGGCCCGCAAGAGCCAGGAACCCCTCGCCGAGCGTCTCGTTCTGCGTCGGGTGCGGGTGATCGAGTGACGGCTCCCGGGGCACCGGCGCTCCACCGGTCACGGCGCAGCGAGCCGCTCGCCGGATGAGTGGCCACGAACCATCTTTGGTCGCGCCCTGACGCTTAACATCAGAGTTTTCAATCGTCAAGCGAGTCGCTGCCGGGTCCAGCCCCCCGGAATTGCGGCCGAGCATGCGGCCCATCGGGCCGAGTGCCGGCAGCCTCCGGTGAAGCAGATCCACAACGAACCGAAAAGATCCGAGGTATTGCGTCCGCGCGGACGGCTCCCCCACTATGGGCGTGCCGCCGGCCCCCGAGCCGGTGCTCCCGTCCAGACCCGCGCCGGACCGGTCCATGTCCCGGCGTGCCCTCGATGCCCTCGGCCGGGCTGAGCAGAACGGAACCGCGGATGAAACGCATCGGAGTCGACGTCGGAGGCACCTTCACCGACCTCATCCTGTGGGACGAAGGACGCGTCGTCGTCCACAAGACTCCCTCCACACCGGACGATCCCTCGGTCGGAACGATGGAGGGCATCAGCGCGCTCGCCGAGCGAGCCGGCATCTCCGTCGGCGACATCGAGATGTTCTTCCACGGCACCACCGTGGCGACCAACATCGTGCTCGAGCACAACGGCTCGGACGTCGGCATGATCACGACCGAGGGCTTTCGCGACCTGCTGCACATCGCCCGCAAGAAGCGGCCGCTGAACTACTCCAACCATCAGGACCTGCCCTGGCAGAAATGGCAGCTGATCCGCCGGCGCAACCGGCGCACGGTCGCCGAGCGCATCGACGCAGCCGGCACCGTGGTGACCCCGCTCGACGAGGGCCAGGTGCGCGAGCAGGTGCGCCTGCTCCGGGACCGGGACGTCGACGCCATCGCGGTCTGCTTCCTGCACGCCTACCGCAACCCCGTCCACGAGGAGCGGGTCCGCGAGATCATCGAGGAGGAGTTCCCGGAGGCCTTCGTTTCGTTGTCGAGCCGGGTGGCACCTCAGTACCGCGAGTACGAGCGGTTCTCGACGACCGCGCTCAACGCCTTCATCGGACCGAAGGTCTCCACCTACGTCACCCGTCTCGCCGAGTCCGCTCGTGCCGCGGGAATCGGGGACGACGTCCACCTGATGACCTCGGCCGGTGGTCTGATCACCGCTCGCAGCGCCAGCGAGGCACCGGTGTCCCTGCTGACCAGCGGGGTCGTCGCCGGGCTGCTGGGCGGGTGCGCGATCGGCCGCGCCTCGGGCTATCCGAGCGTCATCACCTTGGACGTGGGCGGTACCTCGGCCGACGTGGGCGTCGCCCCGGACGGGAAGCTCCGGATGAAGCACCTGCTCGATACCCGTATCGGTGACTACCACGCCATGGTTCCGATGGCGGAGGTCGACACGATCGGCGCGGGCGGCGGCTCCATCGCGGCGGTCGACGAGGGCGGCATGTTCCGGGTGGGGCCGCGTAGTGCGGGGGCCCACCCCGGGCCGGCCTGCTACGGCCGGGGTGGCACCGAACCGACGTCCACCGACGCCATGGTGCTGATGGGCTGGCTGCGCGAGGACAGCTTCCTCTCCGGCACCATGACCGTGCAGCCGGAACTCGCCCGCGAGGCCGTCGAGACGCACATCGCCCGGAGCCTGGACACCACCCTCGCCCAGGCCGCCATGGGCATCTTCAAGATCCTCGCGTACTCGATGACCGAGGCCATCAGCCTCCACTCCGTGCGGAAGGGCTACGACCCCCGCGAATTCTCCCTGGTGGCCGAGGGCGGCGCCGGCCCGCTGTTCGCCTGGCACATCGCCGAGCAGCTGGGCATCCCACGGGTCATCGTGCCCCGCCATCCCGGCATCGCCTCCGCGATGGGTCTGCTGACCACCGACCTCCGGTACGAGATCCCGACGACGGTATGGACATCCTCGGCCGCGCCGGACGTCGACCTGATCGCCACGCAGCTCAAGCGGCTGGAGGAGCAGGCGCGGGCTCAGCTGCGTGCCGACGGCGTCGACGACGAGCACATCTCGCTGGAGCGGTCCGTGGACTGCCGCTACATGGGGCAGGGCTACGAACTGCGGGTGCCGGCACCCGACGGCGAGGTCGACGAGGACTGGGTGGCCGCCACCGCCGCGGCGTTCCACGAGGTCCACGGCCGGACCTACTCCCAGCGGTTCGAGGACAAGCCGGTGCACCTGGTGAACATCCGGGTCACCGGCGTGGGCGCCGTCACGCACGTCGTCATCGGCGAGATCGAGCCCGGTGGCGAGGACCCGGGCGCAGCCGTCAAGACGACGACGCGCGCCCTGTTCTGGCGCGACGAGGTGAGCGAGCCGGAGTGGTTCGAGACGCCGGTCTACGACCGCGCGCTGCTCCGCGCCGGCAACCGGATCAGCGGTCCGGCCATCGTCGAGCAGTTCGACTCCACCACCGTCATCGGCCTCAACCAGCACGCGACCGTCGACTCCGTCGGTCACATCATCATGGAGAGGAAGACCGCGTGACCGCGCTGCTGCCCCCGACGGGCGTCTCCCTGGCCGGCGAGGCCACCCGCACCTGGAATGACGTCGACGTGGACCCCATCACGCTGCGGGTCATCGGCGGCGCCCTGAACTCGATGGCCAAGGAGATGGCCCAGGTGCTCTACCGCATGGCCTACTCCAGCCTGATCCGCGAATCCGAGGACCTCGGCGCCGGCATCTTCGACGTGAACGGCCGGGAGCTCTGCGAGTCCGACTCCACCCCGATGCACTGCGGCTCCATCCCCGCCTACATCCGCGGGATCAACCGCCGGCTCGCCGGCACCTACCAGCCCGGCGACGTCGTCCTGCACAACCACCCCTACCACGGTGCCGCGCACTCCCCCGACTACGGGATCGTGATCCCGATCTTCTGGCAGGGTGAGCACATCGGGTTCGCCGGGTGCACCGGCCACGTGTCCGACATCGGCGGCAACTTCCCCGGCCTCTGCATGGACGTCGTCGACGTCTGGGCCGAGGGCAAGCTCATGGACTCGATGAAGATCTACGAGGCCGGCGTCCGCAATGACATGCTGATCCAGCACATCCTGGACAACGTCCGCACCCCCGAGCAGAACCGCGGCGACCTCGAGGCCCTCATCGCCTGCGCGCGGCTGGGCGAGCGCCGGTTCACCGAACTACTGGAGAAGTACGGCCTCGACACCGTCATGAGCGCCGCCGAGCGCTGGATGGACTACTCCGAGGACATGCTCCGCCGCCGCATCCGCGAGATCCCGGACGGCTCCTACGAGGCACCGATCGGCTACCTGGACGACGACGGCAAGAACCGGGGCATCCCGCTCAAGGTCGCCGTCCGCGTGCAGATCGACGGCGACGACGTGCTGGTGGACCTGACCGGGTCCAACGACCAGGTCCCCACCGCGTTCAACGTCCCGTTCGAGGGCTCGGTGCTCCCGACCGCCGTCTCGGCGATCCGCACGATTCTCCTCGACGAGTTCCTCACCGAGGAGTTCGTGCCCCAGAACGACGGGTGCTTCCGTCCGGTCAAGGCCTATGCACCCGAGGGCTCCATCTTCAACCCCCACTTCCCAGCCGCGTGCTTCGCGCGGTTCTCCCAGATCAACCGCGTGTTCGACTCGATCAACCTGGCGCTGGCCCCGGTTCTGCCCGATCAGGCCATCGCCGGATCGTCCGCGGCGCTGTGCGCGATCGCCTACTCCGGGCTGGCCCCCGACGGCGAGTCCTACTGGGTCTACATCGAGATCAACGAGGGCTCCTACGGCGGTCGTCACGGCAAGGACGGCATGGACTGCGTGGACTCGCTGATGGCCAACACCCGCAACAACCCCATCGAGGAACTGGAGCTCAACCACGCCATGCGGGCGGTCCGCTACGAGCTCCGCGAGGAGCCACCGGCCCCCGGCCGGTGGCGCGGCGGTATCGGCAGCGTGCGCACCTGGCTCATGGAGGTCGACACGTACCTCGGCTCGGAGGCGGACAACCGCTCGGACCCCCCGGCCGGGGCGCTGGGCGGCCATGACGGGACCGCGGGCGCCTTCATCCGCAACCCGGGGACCGACCGCGAGGAGGTGCTCTTCTCGAAGGTCACCCAGGAGGTGTGCAAGGCCGGTGACGTGCTCGAGATCCGGCTGCCCTCCGGCGGCGGGTTCGGGGACCCCTACGCCCGCGACCCGCAGGCCGTGCTCGACGACGTCGCGGACGAGTACCTCACCGCCGACGACGCCCGCCGGGATTACGGCGTGGTCCTCGACACCGACTCGTGGACCGTCGACGAGGCGGCCACGCGGGAACTGCGCGCAGCCCGGAGCGCCGCCTGAACGACACGGGGGTGAGTCAGCCGGCCTGCACGCGCGTGGCCCGCACGGGCGATAGCCTGCACGGCGAGGCCGCTCGAGCGCCATGTGAGTGAGGACTGCGATGAAACGCGCTGACGGGGCAGCCGGGCCCCCGGCCTACGCCACCGTGGCGCGGCAGATCCGCGACCATATCCTCGCCGGCGAACTCGCCCCCGGTGCTCGCCTGCCCAGTGAGTCGGAGCTCAGCGCCGAGTACGGTGTCGGCCGCAGCACCATCCGCGAGGCACTGAAGGTACTGGCCAGCCAGAACATCATCTGCACGACCCGGGGCGTGACCGGGGGCAGCTTCGTCGCGGTCCCGACCGTCAGCGACATCAGCGCCCACCTGGAGACCGGCGTCGGGCTGATGACGGCGGTCGAGACCGTGTCGGTGGAGCAGTTGATCGACGTCCGGCAGATGCTGGAGGTCCCGGCGGCCGGGATCGCGGCCTACCGCCGCACCGACGAGCACCTCGATGCGCTGCGCCGATCGATGTTCGACCCGAGCGGTGCGCAGGGACCGGAGACCTACGCCCACAACCAGGAGTTCCATCTGGTGCTGCTCCGAGCGGCGGGCAACCCGCTACTCGAGGTGATCACCATTCCGATCTTCCGTGTGCTCTCCAGCCGCTTCGGTCGTGACCGCGCGCCGGCCGGATTCTGGCAGTGCGTCGATGCGGACCACCGCGCCCTGCTCGCACTGATCGAGGACGGTGACTCGATGGGAACGATGAGCGCGATGCGCCGGCACCTTGACCATCTCAGCGACGCGTACATGCGAATGGACCGGCTCCACCGCGGCTGACGCGCCATCGCGGTCGACCGTGCTCGGCGGGAGCAGGAGGGCTTGGTTCGGGACGTCTGATACCCGGCGACGGGATCGCACCAACGGCAACGAAGTCGATCGATCTGACGGGAGCGGTCATGGCAGGACGGGTCGAGGGCAAGGTCGCGTTCATCAGTGGGGTGGCGCGCGGGCAGGGCCGCAGCCACGCGGTGCGGCTGGCCCAGGAGGGCGCCGACATCATCGGCGTCGACGTGTGCGGGGACGTCGGGGGGACCCGGCGGTTCTACCCGCCGGCCACCGAGGCGGACCTGGCCGAGACGGTCAAGCTGGTCGAGGACCTCGACCGGCGCATCGTGGTCAGCCAGGCCGACGTGCGCGACGTCGACGCCACCAGGAAGGCCGTCGACGACGGCGTCGCGCAGCTGGGCCGGCTCGACATCGTCGCCGCCAACGCGGGAATCTTCCAGTTCGGCGACCCGGTCCACCAGACCTCGGAGGACGACTGGCGCGACGTGCTCGATGTCAACCTCACCGGGGTGTTCCACACCTGCAAGGCCACCGTGCCGCATCTGCTCGCCGGCAGGCGGGGCGGCTCGATCGTGCTCACGGCCTCCGGGGCGGGGATCAAGGGCTTCGCGAACTTCGGGCACTACGTCGCGGCCAAGCACGGCGTCGTCGGGCTGATGCGCACCCTCGCGCTGGAGATGGCGCCGCACGGGATCCGGGTGAACGTCATCGCGCCGACCAACTGCAACACCGACATGATCCAGAACGAGCCGATGTACCGGCTGTTCCTGCCCGAGAACGAGCACCCGTCCCGCGAGGAGTTCGCCGAGGCGTCAGCGACGCTGCTGGCGCTGCCGGTGCCGTGGGTGGAGCCCATCGACATCTCCAACGCACTGCTGTTCCTGGCCTCCGACGAAGCCCGCTACATCACCGGCGTGACGCTGCCCGTCGACGCCGGCATGACCACCAAGTAGCGACGGCATGGACGCGACCGCCCGCTGGGGGCTCACCGCCTCCCGCAGATGCGTGTATCGCTCCGCCCCCTCCGGTCGCCGAAGGCGCAACCCCCGCAGCTCACTGCGCGAACGCCGCGATCACCCCGGCCGCGACGGCGGCACGCTCGACCATCCCGTCGATGCTCACGTGCTCGTGCCGGGCATGCGCGCCCGCCCCCACCGCGCCGAGCCCGTCGAGGACGGGACGGCCCAGGGCCGCGGCGAAGTTGCCGTCGCTGGCCCCGCCGACCGCGGTCTCGGCGAGGTCCACCCCGATCTGTGCCGCGGCCGCCCTGGCCAGCGCGTACACGGCCGCGATAGCCGGCGACCGCTCCATCACCGGGCGGTTCCAGCCGCCGATCGGCGTGACCTCGGCTCGCGGGTCGTGGGCGCGCAGCCCGGCCATCAGCGCGTCGATCCGCGCCTGCTCCGCGGTGGTCCGCACCCGCACGTCGACGCCGGCCTCGGCCGCGCCCGCCACGACGTTGGAGCGGGTGCCGCCGCGGACCACGCCGACGTTCACGTTCGTTCCTGCGTCGGGGTCGGTGGCGTCGTGCAGGGTCCGCACCACACGGGCCAGCTCGTCGATCGCGCTCGCCCCGGCCGCCGGGTCGAGCCCGGCGTGCGACTCGACGCCGCGCACGCGCACGTCCCAGAGCCCGACGCCCTTGCGGGCGGTCTTGACCGCGCCGTCCGCGGCGGCCTCGAACACCAGCACCGCCGCGGCATCGGCACACGCCTTCTCGATCAGCGGCCGGGAGAACGGGCTCCCGATCTCCTCGTCGCCGTTGAGCAGCAGCCGCAGCGGGGGATGCGGCAGGCCGGCGGCGCGTAGCGCCCGCACCGCCCACACCGCCTGCACCAGCCCGGCCTTCATGTCGAACACCCCGGGCCCGGTGAGGCGGTCGCCGTCGATCCGCACCGGCCAGTCGGCGAGGGTGCCCGCGCTCCACACGGTGTCGTAGTGCGCCAGCAGGGTCAGCGGCCGCTCCCCCGCGCCGTCGAGCTGAAGCACGAGCACGTCCCCGTGCTCGGCGGACCCGTGTCGCGTCCGCGACGCCGGCGTCCCGAGCCGGTCGGCCACCCACCCCTCGACGTGCGCGAGTCCGGCCGCGAGCAGCGCCCGGTCGTCGCTGGGCGTCTCGTGCTCGGCGTACGCGACGAGATCGGCGACCATCTCGTCGCGATGACCGTCGAGCCGGCCGCGCAGCGCCGCGACGTCGACACGCGCCATCACGTCCGGGTACGGCACGCTCACCGCGGCACCCCCGCGAGCTCGGCGATCCGCTGTTCGTCCGTCGGGGCCCCCGCGACGGGAACCGCCGGACGCTCCTCCCCGCACCGCACGGCGATCTCCTCTCGGCGGAGGCGATCGGCGTGTTCGGCATCGACGACGACCTCGTGCCTCGCCTTCGCCAGGTGGTGGCCGAGCGTGACACCGATGGCGCCGGCCCCCACGATCACGTGCCTCACGTCAGCTCTCGTCCCTTCGTCTCGGGCATGGTCGCGTAGACGGCCACCCCGATGAGTGCCGCGACCGCCACGTACAGCCACACCCAGCCGCGCAGCCCGTTCGCGCTCATCCAGGTCGTGATGTAGGGCGCGGTGCCGCCGAAGACCGCCACGGTGAGCGCGTACGGCAGCCCGATGCCGGTGCTGCGCACCTCCGCCGGGAACTGCTCGGCCATCACGACGGCGCAGTTGGCCGAGTAGCCGGCCAGGAACGTCACGCCGACGAGCTCGACCACCAGCAGCCACCAGAACCCGCCCATCTCGAGCAGCCGGAACGCCGGGTAGGCGATCACGACGAACCCGATCGCGAAGGTCAGCAGGGTGACCTTGCGGCCGTACCGGTCGGACAGCAGCGCGACGAACGGAAGCAGGCACAGGAAGTACGTGATGGCGATCGTGCTGGCGAGCAGCGCCTCCGACAACGGGACCCCGACCGCCGCGTTCGCGTACCCGGGCATGTAGCTGATCCACACGTAGTAGGTCAGTGTCCCCGCGATCGTGATGCCTGCGACCCGCAGCGCGGCCCGCGGGTGCTCGGTGAGCATCCCGACGACGGGATTGCGGCGGGTACGGCCCTCGCTGGTCGCCCGCCGGAAGCTCTCGGTCTCCTCGACGCTCACCCGCAGCCACAGCCCGACCAGCCCGAGCAGACCGCCGATGCCGAACGCGACGCGCCAGCCCCATGACTGCATGTCGGCCTCGCTGAGCGACGAGGTCAGCACGAAGCCCATGAACGACGCGATCAGCGCCCCCGCGCCCACCGACACCTGCTGCCAGGAGCCCGCGAACGCGCGCCGCCGCGGCGCGGCCGACTCGACGAGGAACGACGAGGACGACCCGAACTCGCCGCCGGCCGAGAAGCCCTGCACCAGCCGGGCCAGCAGCAGGATCAGCGGGGCCGCGATGCCGATCGCCGCGTAGGTGGGGCAGATCGCGATGACGAAGGCCGCGGCCGCCATCAGCCCGATCGTCAGCGTGAGCCCCTTCTTGCGCCCGAGCCGGTCGGCATAGGCGCCGAGTACGGCGCCGCCGATCGGTCGCATGACGAACCCGACGGCGAACACCGCGAGCGTCGAGAGCAGCGCGGCGGCGCGGTCGCCGCTGGGGAAGAACTGCGCCGCGAAGATCGGCGCGAGCGTGCTGTAGACCACCCAGTCCACCCACTCGACGGTGTTGCCGATCGCGCCGGCGACGATCGCCTTGCGCTGCCGTACGCTCAGCCGCGTCTCGGACCCGGTGACCGCGACGGCGGTCCTCTCGCTCACGCCGGGCCGTCCGTCGCGGGGGTGATCTGCGCCCGGGCCACCTCGGCGATCCGTGCGTGCGTGGCGCACCAGACGTCCTGGTGGCCGGTGATGTGCGCGAGGAGTTCGCGCAGCACGACGAGCCGGGACCGATGCCCGATGACGTGCGGGTGCAGGGTGAGCTGGAAGAGCCCGCCCTCGGCGTACGCGGCGTCGAACTCGTCGCGCCAGATCTCGAGCAGCGCCCGCGGCGGCGTGTACGGCCGCAGCGCCCCGTAGCGCTCCATCATCAGGTAAGGGGCGTCGTCGCGGATCCACTCGACCGGAATCTCCACGATGCCGGTGCGCCGCCCGTCGGCGACCAGTTCGTAGGGTTCGTCGTCGGCCATGAGCGAGGAGTCGTAGCCGAGCCCGAACTCCTCGATGATCGCCAGCGTGTTCTCGGAGAAGTCCCAGCTCGGGGTGCGGATCCCGACCGGCCGCACGCCGCTGAGCTTCTCCAGCACCTCGATCGCCCGGCCGGTGAGGTCGAGCTCGTGCTCACGCGAGAGCAGCATGTTGCGCTCGTGGATCCAGCCGTGCACCGCCACCTCGTGGCCACCCGCGGCGTAGGCCTCGACCTCGGCGGGGTGCAGCAGCGCCGACACCGCGGGCATGAAGAAGCTGGCGGGCACACCGTGCTCGGCGAGCAGCGCCAGCACCTTGGGGGCGGCGACACGGGAGCCGTACTGGCCCTGGGCGAGTTTCCCGGGGCGGGTCTCGCCGTCACGCAGCGGGATGGTCTCGTGGTCGGGGTCGAACGAGATCGCGACCGCGCAGCGCGCCCCGCCCGGCCAGCTCGACGGCACCAGCCGCTGCCCTGCCCGCACCCGCTCGACGTGGCCGCGCCAGGTGGGCTCGTCCCACTGCCACGGCTCCATCTCGGTCGTCATCCGGTTCGCTCCTTGGTCCCGTCGTGGTTGATCCGCACGTACGCCCGCTTGAGGGTGCGGGCCTGCAGCGTCATGTCGGCGGTGCCGACACCGGGCAGCGCGCCGACGACGTCGGTCATGTAGTGGTAGAGGTCGCCGTAGCCGGGCAGGACGCCGTGCAGGCAGAGGTTGAAGCGGCCGGTCGTCGCGCTCACGTACTGCGTGGAGCGCACCTTCGCCAGCTGCGCGCCCACGTTCTCGAGCTCACCGGGCTCCACCACGAACCACTGCATGAACTCGACGTTCAGGCCGAGCAACGCGGTGTCGAAGAGCGTGCGGAGGCGCAGACACCCGCGGCGTACCAGCGACTCGACGCGCCGCGCCGCCGTGGACTCGCTGATGCCGACCGCGCCCGCGATCTGCGCGTAGCCGGCCCGCCCGTCGGCGGCGAGGACACGGGCGACCGCGAACTCCTGCTCGGTGAGCCGCTCCGGCTCGTGCCACTCCCGGTGCCCGGCCAGCACACCGTCGGGCCGCAGCAGGGCGACCGCTTCCGGGCCCAGCTGCCCGGTGTCCCACTCCTCCACCGCCGAGAACTTCCGCACGACCACCATGGACTCGGTCTCCACGATGTCGTCGGGGCGCGGCAGCCCGTCCACCAGCACGGTGGTGACGTCGCGGTGGTCTGCGACCACGAACTCCGCGGCGACGTCGGCGCTTCCCGTGACGACCGTGACGAACCTGGTGGCGGGGAGTGCCGCGAGCGCCTCGGCCACGCGGTTCGCGGTGCCCGGACGGCAGCGCAGCCGCACCTGCAGCGAGATGCCCAGCCCGCAGCGCAGGTGGTCGAGCACCCCGGTGACCCGGACGACCCCCGAATCGAGCAGCTGCTGTCCGCGGCGGGCGACGGTGGACTCGCTCGCGTCGACGGCACGGGCCACCTGCCGCCACGAGGCGCGCCCGTTGAGCTGGAGCGCAGCGACGAGGCGCCGGTCGAGCTCGTCGAGACTGACGCTATCACTCACATCTTCACTGTGGATGACGGAAACATGCGTGTCAACGAGAAGCTGTGACGATAAGAAGCACATCTGCGCGAGGAGGGACTTTTGACCGTCGCCCCGACCGGTTCGTGCGCCGTGGCGAGCGGACATGCAGGACCGCTCTGGGACTCTCGTGACCCCACGGGCCGGCAAGGTGTCACGTCGGCCCGTAGGCGGGTAGATCACGTGAATGACGCCGGGCCGCCCGGGCGCAACGACGTCACAGGCCTCGTCGGTTCAGCCCGGCAGCCGGTGGGACCGCTCGGATACCACCCCGCCGCCAACTGGCTCGGCCACGCCCTCCACTCGGCGCTGCCTGCGCCGGATCGCCACCCTGACCGCGGTCGGGCCGGCGGTCGAGATCGGCGACCGGATCGCGCTCAGGTGAGGGTGGAGAGGAAGGTGTCCTTCATCTCCCGGCCGATGTAGAAGATCCCCTTGGTCAGCTGGTCCGCCGTCCAGGTGATGGTGGGGAAGTCCTCGTACGTGGTGTAGCCGCCGGCGAAGACCTCGTTGCGGTTTCCGGCGGGGTCGAAGAAGTAGATCGTGGTGCCCCGGGTGATGCCGTGGCGGGTGGGTCCGATGTCGACCGGGACGTCGTCCATGGCGAACAGATCACCGGCGCGGAGCAGCGTGCTCCAGTCGGTGAGGTGGTAGGCGAAGTGGTGCAGCTTGCCGTTGGGACCCTTGACGAACGCGATGTCGTGCGGGGAGTTGCCGCAGAACATCCACGACCCCAGCAGCTCGGGTTGGGCGGGATCGGTGACGAGCCGTTCGGCGGGCCGGAAGTCCAGGCACTCGGCGAAGAACCGCTCCAGCAGTTCCGGGTCCTCGGTCGTCACCAGGGCGTGGTCGATGTGCGGGACCGAGACGCCACGGGGATGGCGGGGCTCGGGATCGGGGTTGAGGACCCCCGTCTCGGTGCCCACGTACTCGATCTCGTGGTAGAGCTCGAGCGTGTGCTCGGAGGGAAGGGTGATGCGCACCCCGTCCCCGACGGCGAGGTTGTCGCCCTGGCTCATCCGCTCGGTGACGCAGCCGAACTGCTGGCTGCGCTTCTCGAAGACGTCCAGGTCGTCGGAGCGGGAGACCTTGTAGCCGAGCTTGACCAGCCCGACGCCGCCCCCCTCGAGGACCACGGAGTGGTGGTCGTACTCGTCCCAGGCCTTGTAGTAGACGCGGCCCGAAGTCTCGGCGGCCACGCTCATCCCCAGGGTGTCGCCGTAGTGCTTGCGTGCGTCGTCCAGGTCCGTGACCCGCACGTGTACGTACCCGAGTCGCATGACGCCCATGGCAGGCTCCTCACGTCGTTGTCGGTGGTGCCGGGATGTCGGTGGGGATCGGAGCTACGCGCTCCCGGGCGTGGTGGCGGGGTCCGCGCCGGTGACCCACGGGAAGAAGCAACGAAGGGTTTCGTTGCGAAGTGCGACGGTGATCGGGCCGGACCGGGCGAGCGCCCGGCAGGACAGCGCCGTCCCGGTAGCACGCTCCTCGCCGGTCAGGACGGTGTCGGCGACCACGACGTCGTAGCCGACCTCGCCGGTCAGCACGTCGACCTTGCACTGCCCGCACCCTCCGCGGCGGCAGCCGTGGCGATGCGAGTAGCCGTGGCGGCGCAGCCCGTCGAGCAGCGCCTCGCCCGGGCGCAGGCCGATCGTGACCGCCGACGGATGAATCGTCACGTCGATCGAATCGTCGTCGGGCACCGACGGCTTCAGATCCATCCGGCGGCGAACTCCTCGGCCAGCTGCTCCATCGCGTCTACCTGCAGCGGGAGCGCGGCGAGTGCGGAGGGCCGCGAGCAGCGTCCGGTCGAATCCAGCCCGTCCCCGCGACGGTGGAAGGCGCCGCCGTGGAACACCAGCGGGTCGTTCTCCCGGATTGCGAGGTCGTGGACCCGACCGAGGAAGAGCACGTGATCGCCGCCGTCGTAGGAGCGCCACGGAGTGCATTCGAGGGTGGCGTGGGTGTGCCGTAGCCGCGGGGCGTGGTGCCCCTGCTCCCATTCGATGACCGCCGAGTCCTGGGGGCGGCCTGCGAAGGTCAGAGCGACCCCGACCTGGCGGGCCGAGAGGACATTGACGGTGAACGGCGCGTCCTGCAGCAGGGGGCATGCCCTGGCCTTGCGGGCGATCGAGACCAGGACCAGGGGCGGATCGAGCGACACGGAGCTGAACGCGTTGACGGTGGCACCGCGCGGCTCGCCGTCGTGAGAGTAGGTGACCACGGTGACGCCGGTCGCGAACCGGCCGAGGCACGAGCGGAGCCGTGCCGCCTCGATCGCCGCCGGCGGATCGACCGCTCGGGGTGTGCCGCATGCGGTATCGGTCAACTCGGCTCCTTCCTCCGTTGGACGAACCAGATCCAGCCGGCGCGAGCTGCCGGCGTGGTGCTCAGCCGACCTGCGTGTCGCCGGCACCGGCCGGCGGATCGAGGTCGGGGTGGGCGACCGGGGACTTCTCCGGCTGAGCGAGACTGACCATGTCGACGCGGTGCAGACGCGTCGCGGTCTCCAGCCGCTTGCGGTCCTTCCCCCGGATGGCTTCGAGGATCTGGGCGTGCACGCGCAGGTTGTGGTCGACCGTTTGCTCGTACCCGGCGGTCCAGGCCGCGCGGACGAGCGCCCCGGTCAGCACCGTGACGAGACTGTCGTAGATCCCGGTCAGCACGGTGACGCCCGTCGACCGTGCGATGGCCCGGTGGAACTCGACGTTCGCCTCGAAAAAGCCGTGGGGGTCGCCCGCCGAGGCGTGCATTCCCTGCAACCCCCGCTCCATCGCGGCGTGGTCGGCCGGCGTGGAGTTCTGCAGAGCGAGGTTGTTGAACAGCTCCTCGAGGAGCGTCCGGGACTCGAAGATCTCCAGGGGGGGCACGGTCAACCCCTGGAACCACAGGTCCAGGGCCCCGAGGCGGACGCCGGGCGGCTGGTCGGCGGTGAACACCCCGCCGCTCGGCCCGGGCTTGACCGTGATGAGCTCGCGATCGCGCAGCAGCCGCAGCGCCTCGTTCATCACCCCCGGGCTGACCTCGAACCGGCTGATCAGCTCGGTTCGCAGTCCCAGCCGGGTCCCCGCGGGGTGCCCGGCCCGCAGGATCTCCATCTCGAGCCGGGCCGCGACATCCTCGGCACGCGACGCGCCGCTTCTCGAAGCAGTCTCCCTGGCCACAGCGCCACCCTCCGTGATCTCCGGGTTCTCCCGGTCCGGGCCGTCTCTCCGGCCGACAGTGTCCCGCCGCCGGCACGGCCCCGACCGGGGCCGGTCAGCTGCTGACGACGCCGGTGCGCCGCACGTCGTCGTTGTTGACCAGGTCCGGGACCGTCCAGCCGTCGAGGTCGTACTCGGACATGCACCTGTCGACCATGGCCTTGTAGGCGTCGATCTGGCCCGACTGCAGCTGGCCGAGGTAGGCCTCGATGCGCAGGTTCTCGTGATTCCCGGAGTAGTTGCGCTCGTAGAGCTCGTGGCGACCGCCGAACTCGGTGCCGATGGCGTCCCATACCAGCTTCATCAGCTTGACCCGATCCTCGGCCGAGCGGCCGGCAGAGCCGCGGACGTACTGGTCCAGGTAGGGACGTAGCTCTGGGTTCTTCCAGTCCTCCGAGCTGGAGGGCAGGTAGATCAGCGCGCTGGCGACGTCCTGCTCGAAGATCTCCTTCGCCCGCGGGTAGGCCTGCGTCATCATCAGCCGGTACACCGCGGCCGAATCGGGGTTGGGCACGCAGGTGCCGTCCGGCCACGACGCGGGGTTGTCCACCATGGAGTCCACGCACGTCCAAAACAGATTTCGCAGGCAGACCAGCTCGCCGATCCGCGTCTGGACCCCGCGAAAGTTCGACGTGCCGGTCATCTCGAGGGCCTTGGTGAGCAGCCCGACGAGGAAATCGAACTTCACCGCCAGCCGCACGCAACCGTGCAGCATCGCGCGGAACACGAACCCGGAGCCGGCAAAGAAGTTGTTGGCCTTGTCGACGTCGTAGCAGAAGACGCTGTCCCACGGGACCAGGACACGGTCCATGATCAGGATCGAGTCGTTCTCGTCGAGCCGGCTCGAGAGCGGGTAGTCGAACGGGCTGCCGTTCGTGGCCGCGTTCAGTTCGTAGGACGAACGGCAGATCAGCTTCAGCCCGGGGGTGTTCATCGGCACCATGAAGATCGCAGAGAACTCCTTGGACTTCACCGGCAGCGGACCGTAGTTGCCGACGAAGTTGTAGTGGGTGAGCGCGGAGTTGGTCGCGACGACCTTGGCCCCCGAGACGATCAGCCCCTCGTCGGTCTCCTCGACCACCCGCATGTAGACATCAGCGGCGGCCTCCATGCCCAGGTCGCGGTCCACCGGCGGGTTGATGATCGCGTGGTTCACGTAGAGGAGCCGCTCCTGGGCCTCGACGTACCAGCGCTTCGCGTTGTCCTGGTAGGGCGCGTAGAAGTCGGTGTTCGATCCCAGCGTCGACAGGAACGACGCCTTGTAGTCGGGGCTGCGCCCGAGCCAGCCATAGGTCATGCGCGCCCATTCCGCCGACGCTTCCGCCCCCGCCCGCAGTTCGGCGGGCGAGTAGGGCGCCTTGTAGAAGGGGTGGGTGAACCCGCCGTTGCCGGTGTCGGTCGGCACGGCCAGGGTGCCCTGGTTCGCCGGGTCGTGCATCGCGTCGTACATCCGGGCGATCATGCGGGCGCAGTTGCGGAAGGCGGGGTGGGTGGCCACGTTGTCGACCCGCTCGCCGTGGATCCAGATCTCGCGCCCGTCGTTCAGGCTCTCCAAGTACTCGGCGCCGGTGAACGGGCGACGGGTGTTCTCGGTGGTCGTGGCGGACGGCTCACTGGTCATCTGCGTCATTGCAGCACTTCCTTCGTGAGAGATCGATGTCCGGTGGGCCGCGCAGCGGGCCCGGCAGAGAGTCAGGTCCAGCTGAAAGTTCTGAATCCTGCACGAAGGTAACTTGTACCCTTGGCTGCGTCAACAGCGCTTCTACCAGCTATTTCCTAGCGACATTGTCTCGCACATGAGGGTAAACCTGCTGAAAGTTTTTGCTACGGTGCACGAGCCGGCTGCGGTCCAGCCGGGCCTGCGACACGACACCGGAGGTCAGTGATGACCCAGAGCGTGACCGCCGCCGATCCCGAGATCGGCCTGACGATCGAGGCGGCGGGGATCCGCACCAACTACCACGACCACGGAGCCGGTGAGCCCGTCCTGCTCGTGCACGGCTCCGGCCCGGGCGTGTCGGCGTGGGCCAACTGGCGGGGGGTGTTGCCTCAGCTGGCGACCGACCGGCGCGTCGTTGCGCCGGACATCGTCGGATTCGGGTATACCGAGCGCCCCGCCGGCTTCGTCTTCTCCCAGCGGGCTTGGGTGGACCACCTCGTCGGGCTCCTCGACGCCCTCGAGCTGCACACGGTCTCGGTGGTGGGCAACAGCTTCGGCGGTGCGCTGGCCCTGTGGCTGGCCGACCGGCACCCCGACCGGGTGGCCAGGCTCGTGCTGATGGGCAGCGCCGGCACCCGCTTCGATCTCACCTCTGGTCTCGACGCCGTCTGGGGCTACCAGCCGTCCGTGGAGAACATGGCACAGCTGCTCGAGCTTTTCGCCTACGACCGTTCCCTGCTCGGGCCCGACCTCGCGCAGCTGCGGTACGAGGCCTCGGTCCGCCCGGGCGTGCACGAGTCCTACTCCGCGATGTTCCCTGCGCCCCGCCAGGCCGGCATCGATGCACTCGCCCTGTCCGACGACGCCCTGCGAGCACTACCGCACGACACGCTGATCGTGCACGGCCGGGAGGACAAGGTGATCCCGCTGTCCTCGTCGCTGCGGCTCAGTGAGCTCATCGCCCGGTCGCAGCTACACGTCTTCGGACAGTGCGGGCACTGGACCCAGATCGAGAAGTGCGCCGAGTTCGTACACCTGTTGCGCGGGTTCCTCCCGGTGTGAGGCCGGCTGCGGCTCACGAACCGGCTGCCGGCGAGGGTCTCCGCGTCGGCAGCGGATGTGCCGGCCGGGACGCGGGCGCTCGACGGCGCCGCGCGCACCCGCATCCCCGTCCCGCCCTTCACCGACGCCCTTCGGTCGATGCCCGCCTGCTGATCGGCGGGCAGGGTTCGTAGCCGGCGCCGGCGCGGCGGATGACCTCGCGCCAGATGCCGCCGATGGTGAGTATCTGGGCGCCCGACTGCCCGGCGGGTGAGCCCGGGGGCGGGCGGGCCGGCCGGCGGCACGAGCGAGGCGGTGATGTCGGTGGTGTCGGCGAAGATCGAAGTCTGCCGGCCCCGGGTCGCCCCGAGAACCCGACGGCGCCGAAAGACTCGAACCACACCGAAAAGATTCGGACCGCTGCGACGAACAGGCGATTGCGCAAACGCGCTCGTGCTGCCACGGTTGCCGGGCAGACCCGCCGCTGTGCGGCCTTGCCACGCAGTGGCAGTCGACGAGTGGAGGTGGTCGCCATGGCGCCGTTCGATCCGGAATGGATGACGGCCTGGCAAGAGGCCGTCAATCGGGACCGGGCGATGGAATATCTGCGACACTTCATGGACGCGGACTTCGTCCTCGGCTTCGGAGACAAAGAATACCTCGTGTCGGTCCGTGGTGGCAATGTCGAGCGAGTGTCCGATTCATGGACCATTCAGGACACCTGGGACTTCACTCTCCGCGGCCCCCGGGAATCGTGGCAGAAATTCATCGAGCCGGTCCCGCCGCCGATGTACAACGACATCTGGGCGATGGCTCATCCGCTGCACGGACGGCTGCGGATGGAGGGCAACGTCAAGGTGCTCTGGCAGCACCTGCGGTCGGTGACCTGGATGCTCGATCACATGCGCCGACTCGAGCCGGTGACCGCATGAGCACCCGACGCAGCAGGCAAGGGGCACCAGAGAAGGTAGGAGCTCAGGACGATGGCGGCGAAACACGATCCCATTGTCGGTCGTTACGTTTACGTTCCCTATGACGGAACGGAATACCGGGTGTTCTACGAGGAGACCGGCGACGGAACTCCTCTGGTGTGTCTGCACACCGCCGGCACCGATTCCCGCGAGTACCGCCACCAGCTTGCCGATCCCGACATCACAAGCCAGTTCCGGGTGATCGCCCTGGATCTTCCACGACACGGCAAGTCGATCCCCCCGCCGGGCTTCCAGAATGAGGAGTACCGGTTGACGGCGAAGTTCTACTCCGAGTTCGTCATGGCATTCTGTGCAGCCCTCGACTTGGAACGCCCCGTCATCATGGGCAGCTCGATGGGCGGTAACATCTGTCTGCACCTGGCACTCAAGTTCGAGGACAAAGTGCGCGCTCTGATCGCGATCGAGGCGTGCGACTATTCACCCGGCTGGTTCATCGACTGGCTCTACCACCCCGAGGTGCATGGTGGGGAGGCATGCGCCACCTCGGTGTTCGGGCTGATGGCGCCGCAGAGCCCGGAGGACTACCGCTGGGAGACCTGGTGGTACTACGCCCAGGGCGGCCCCGGCATCTTCCGCGGCGATCTGCACTTCTACAGCGTCGACCACGACTTCCGGCAGCTCGCCGAGAAGATCAGCGGCAACGTGCCGATGTACCTCATGACCGGCGTCTATGACTTCGCCTGTACCCCGGAGATGACCGCCCAGACCGGGAAGAAGATCAAGGGCAGCGAAACCATCATCATGGAGGACATCGGACATTTCCCGATGTGTGAGAACCCGGTGACCTTCAAGAGGTACCTCATGCCCGTGCTGGAGCAGATCACCAAGCGGGAAGTCGAGGCGCAGCCCAGCGCCTGAGCCACGACCCTCTTCATCGATGCCCACCGTCGGTAAGCCGAATGGCTTGGGCGGCGAGGTCGCCGGGAACCCGTTCGGTTCTCGGCGTGCCGACCCGCTCGGCCCGCAGGCGGAAAGGTGAGGAGCAGGCTTGTGCACAGCCTGAACGAGGTCAATCTCTGTCGCTGCCGGGTGGTTCCCGGCGACCGATCGGGTAGTGACATGCGGCCGGCAGCGGGGCAGGCAACAAAGCGCCGACTCAGCAGACTGCTCCCGGGCACATCGGTGGTGGCGTGCTTCGCGAGGGTGCAGCCGCGCATGTGGCGGCGGTGGCCGCGCTCGGCCACGTTCATGCCACCGCCTACGCCGTGTGTGGGTTCGCCGCGATCCTCAGCGTGGCTGCCATGCACGGCGGAACCCACAAGGAATGCGATCGAGGCCGGGTTGCTGGTCGACAAGGGCGTCGTGCCGATCGCATCCACTGACCGGCAAATCCGGTCCGGACTCGCGCGCCTGGGCGCACCAAGCCGACGACCCCGGTGACTGCTCCAGGTCCCTCAACGCGTCGAAGGAGGCACCATGCCGACATACATCCTGCTCAGCACGCTGGTGGGCGACGGGGGGCAGACCCTGCACAGCCATCCCGACCGGCTGCGGGCGGTCGACGACGAGGTCAAGGTCATGGGCTGCCAGGTTCTCGCCCAATATGCGGTGCTCGGCCCGTATGACTTCATCACGATTCTGGAAGCGCCGGACAACGAGACGGTGGCGCATCTGTCGGTCGATTTGGCCTCCCGGGGAACGGTGAAGATCCAGACTCTGGCTGCCGTCCCGCTGGAGTCCTTCATCGACAAGCTCAAGAGCCATGAACAACTCGGCCGAGGCGAGATCGCAACAAGCTAGCAGCCTTCCTTCACCGGAGACCCTCGCGCCGTGCGGCGGGGCCCGGACGGGGTGGTGACGTGCGTGCTCGACACCTCCGGCGGGGGCTGCGCCACCCACCTGGCCGGGGCGGCCGATACGCGGCCATCGTCGTCGTGCTGATCATCATCGAGGCCCGGCGGGCGGACCCGACCCAGTCGTCGAGCTGCGAGAAGATCGAGGCCCTCGGGCTCGACGGACCCGCCTGCCAGGGCTGAGACCTGGTAGGACCGTGCGACACGAACACCGTGTGTCGCACGGTCCCCGCCATGCCCCGGAGCGGAGATCCCTGTCGACAGGGGCCGACGGGTCCACCGCGCCCGTCTGTGCCGTTGCCGGGCCGCCCCGCGCGCCCCGGACGGGTCGAGCATCCGACGCAGGAGTTGCCAGGGCCCTCCACCGTTGCCCCCGAATTGGGCAAACGCAGGGGTGGGCTGCCCGAGTGGCGACGCCGGGGGAACCCCACGGCAAGGACCGGTCGCCCATTCGAGTTCCACGGCAGCGGTGAACGGTCACATCCTGCGGTCGACGGTTGCGCTGCGGAACGGCCGGGACCTCGAAGCGGCGGTCGAGGGAACACATCGTGATGACGGGTTCGGGCGGCTACGTTTGGTGAACAGGCGCAGACGACACGGGCCGCCGTCTCGGAGTGCCCGCCGGAGGTGATGGCCGGCGTCGGGAAGGCCCCGCGGGTTCGTGCGCGCCAAGATCGTCGCGCAGGTGAACCTGGGCGTGCGAGGCCAATGCAGCAGTCAGCGCCACTCGTCGAGGACCCATAGTCACGCACCGCAGTTACGACGGTAGCTAAGCAACCCGTAACCACACCGGCGACCCGCCATCCCGACGCCGGAACGCCCCCCGGTGTCGCCCGTACGGCCCCACCGGCACCCGCCTGTCACGGCTGACCTCGCGGCAGGGCTGCCGGCCCCGCCGCGAGGTCGCCGTGGTCGGCCGGCACCGCGGGCGCCCCGCGCGATCACCGCCCGATTCGAACTGTTCTGCCGCTGGGCCGGCCGGATGGCGCTGCACCGCGCCGCGGATCGGCTGAGCACCGACTGACAGGCGCCTCAGGGCGAACGTCGACTGACAGGGCACCAGTCCTCGACTGCAGAATCACCTTCGCGGGAGCGCGGAGGGCCAGGAAGCGGAACCCATCCCCGCCTCGGCGGTGATCCTGATCAGCTCGTCGGCCAGCTTCGTCCGCAGGGCGTCGTGGCGGCTGTCGAGCCGGTACCGCGGGTCCTTGCGGTCCGGGTAGGCCCACATGTCGACGGCGGCTCCGGGCTGCCCCCCTAGCGTCGGGGTGGTTCCCAGTGGTGGTCGCAACACGATGATCGAGAATGGGGTCTCGTGTTGTCGTCTCGTCGTGTCCGCAAGGGGCCCGGTCGTCGCCCGCGGTCAGACAAGCGTCAGCGGTTTCTCTGGCTGATCGCGCGGGGCTGGAGCCGCGGCTACAAGGTCTACACGAACGGCGAGGTCGTCGCGTTCGTCCCTGCGCTGGACCCGCTGCTGCTCGCTCCGATCAGCGACCGGTTCCGGTCCCAGGACGAGCGCCTCGAGATGGCCGACATGCGCCGCGCCGGGCACTCGATCCGCGCGTCGCCGAGGCGCTCGGCCGGTCGCCGCCGACGGTCAGCCGGGAGCTGCGACGCAACGCCGCCGCGGACGGGCAGTACCGGCCCTTCGAGGCCCACCGCAAGGCCGCACTGCGCCGTCGGCGCCGGCGGCCGACCAAGCTGACGACCCGCCGACAGCTGTCGATGGTCGTGACGGAGCGCCTGACCTGGCGGTGGAGCCCGCAACAGGTCAGCCGTGACCTACACGAGAGCTTCCCCGGCCGCGCCGACCTGCGCCTCTGCGCGGAGTCGATCCACCAGGCGATCTACCGCCCGGATAGTCCACTCCTGCGGCCACCGGTGGTTCTGGCCCCGGCCCGGTCACCGCTGCGCACCGGTCGCGATCACCGTCGCGCGCATATCCCTGGTCGGGGACGACTCGGGGACGACGGGGCCGGTTCAGCGGCACCACGCTGAGCATCCACGAGCGCCCGTTCCCGCCCGAGGATCGCACCGTGCCCGGGCACCGGGAGGCAGATCTGCTCGTCGGGCCGCTACACCGGCCGGGGATCGGCACCCTGGTCGAGCGGCAGACCCGCTACGTCAAACTGGTGCACCTACCGCGCCGCGACTCCGAAACCGTCACCAACGCCCTGGTCCAGACCCTCGGAGCGCTTCCCCGCGCCTTCGCCATCTCGCTCACCTGGGATCAGGGGACCGAGATGGCGCGCTACGCAGCGATCACCGCCGCGCTCGACACCCCGGTCTGCTTCTGCGATCCCGGTTCACCCTGGCAGCGCGGTAGCAACGAGAACACGAACGGGCTGCTGCGCCAGTACTTTCCCCAAGGGCACCGACCTGTCCGAGCACAGCCCCGCTGCGCTCGGACGGGTCGAGCACGAGCTCAACCACCGGCCCCGAGCGGTCCTCGGATACCGCAGCCCCGCAGCACTACTTGATCAACTGCTGGCGTCCGGATCCCAGCCAGTGTTGCGATGACTCCTGGAAACCACCTGGGGATCAAGCGCGCTGCAGACGTTCTGCACCGCTTCGCCCAGCAGCGACATCTCGAGCAGGAAGTCAGCCCGCTCGGAGCGAGGCAGGTCGGTGAGATGGTTCGCCTCGGCCCGGTAGAGACACAGGCAGTACCCGGGAGGTGCTGGGTGTCGCCGATGACCGCCCAGCCCGTCTTGAGCCGGGCGAGCACGGTGGGATTCTCGCCGCGTTCCGCGGCCGCGAGGCGGTCTTCCACACCACTCATGATCCGCCCGGGCTGCGAGGGCCGATCCATCAGCGCCGTCCTGGTCCCCGGTCGGGTGTCAGCAGCAGACGCCCGGAGGTCAGCTCACCGGGCCGGAGCGCGGTCGATGAGCCCGCGCCCGGCCCGGGCCGGCGCGCTGAGAGGAGAACCCACGCACGGACCCCGCCACCGGCGCGAGGGTGGGCCCGCACGCCGACTCCATCCCCTTCGGCCAGCCCCTCCGGGGCCCGGCGCTGCCCGGACCCGGCCTCGCCCGGAGAGGGGACAAAAGCCACCCACAAGGGCGGAGATGATCACCAGAAACCCGCGAGCACGCATCTGAGCAGTACGAATCCAAGAGGAGAGGACCGATCCGATGGCACTGGAGCTGCCGATCAAGAAGACCACCCAGGCCCCGTCGCCCGAGGTGTGGTGCCGCATCTGCGGGTGTCGCGTGCGGGGCCACGCGTCCGGCATCGCCGAACTGTGCTCCCGGCCCTGCTGCCGGGAGGCCTACGTGGCCCGTCCCGAAGTGGAGTGATCGAGATGGATTGGCGCCAGAAGGGTGCCTGCCGCGACAAGGACCCGGAGCTGTTCTTCCCGGTCGGTACCAGCGGGCCGGCCCTGGCCCAGCTCGCCGAGGCCAAGGCCGTGTGCACCCGCTGCCCGGTGGCCGACCGGTGCCTGGACTGGGCGTTGACGACCGGGGAGGACGCCGGCGTCTGGGGCGGGCTCAGCGAGCACGAGCGCCGCGCCCTGCAGCGCCAGCAGCGCAAGATCGCGCGCGTCGCCTGAACACCGCTGCAGGGCGACCGCCCAGGGGAACGGGCCAGCGGGTATCCGGCCCGCCCCCGCGCACCGTACCGCCGCACCACCGACCTACCGACGACCGGACGGAGCCTCCACCGTGGACACCACACAGCCTCGCAAGCAGCCCCGGACGCTGGGGCAGCCGCACATCTATCGCGCCGTGCTCTCCCCGTGGGGTCCGCGGCATGGCGCGTTGGTTGTCACTCGGTTAGTCACTCAGCGGCTGCCGAATGATGACGTCAGTGTTGCTGACGGCGGCGGTTGCTGTCGTCGCCGATGAGCACGTGCGCAGCCTTCTCGATGGTCGGTTCGTCCAGCAGCACGTGCAGCGCCGCGTCACCGAGCGGGATGAAGCTGTCCGCGCTCGCCACCCGCCGCACGGCCCCACCGAAGCCGGCGTCGGCCAGCGCCGCGAGCACCCCCTCGGCAACGCCCCCAGTCCGCCGGGTCTCGTCGACCACGAGCGCGTGCCCGGTGGCGGTCGCCTCACGCACGATGTCGTCGACTGGCAACGGCGCCAGCCAGCGCAGATCCAGCACGCGGGCGCCGATCCCGGAATCGGCCAGGCGCCGGGCGACCCGCAGGCTCATCGGCACGCCGTTTCCGTAGGAGATCAGCGTGAGGTCGCGTCCGTCGCCGTAAGTCCGACCTCGTCCGAGCGGCACGTGTGTCGGCCCCCACTCGTCCGGCGCGGGATAGCGCGCCAGCCACCCGGCGTCGCCGTCGACGTACAGGTCCCGCCGGTGATACAGCGCGATCGGTTCCAGGTAGACACACACCGAGCCGTCGACCTGGGCGGACGCCGCGCAGGTCCGTAGCATCGCGGTGGCGTCGTCCGGCCGGGACGGCGACGCGATCACCAAGCCAGGCACGTCCCGGAGGACGCCGAGTGCGTTGTCGTTGTGGAAGTGCCCGCCGAAGCCCCGCTGATAGCCGTAGCCGGCGACCCGCACGATCATCGGGTTGCGATACTGTCCCCGCGAGAAGAACTGCAGGGTCGCCGCCTCGCCTCGCATCTGGTCCTCGGCATTGTGCAGGTACGCCAGGTACTGGATCTCCGGGATCGGCAGCAGCCCGGACACGCCGGCGCCGAGCGCGAGGCCGAGGATCGACTGCTCGTCCAGCAGCGAATCGAAGACCCGCGCCGCGCCGAACCGCTTCTGCAGACCGCGCGTGACGCCGTACACCCCGCCCTTGCGCCCGACATCCTCGCCGAAGACCAGGGTTTCCGGACGGGCCGCGAGCAGGTCGGCCAGCGCCCGGTTGATCGAGAGCGCCAGCGTGAGCGGGCCCTCGCCCTCCGGGAGTTGACCGCTGAAGACGCGTTCGCGGTACTCCGGATCAGCGGCACGAGCGGCGGCGGTGGCGACCTGCTGTGGGCTGTGTGGCGCGAGCGGCGCGAGAACGGTGGTGAGCGAGTCCAGCCGCGGCCGGCTGGCGACGTCCTCGGCGATCTGCGCGACGGCGTGGCGAATCGCCTCGTAACGCGCGATGACCTCGCCCGGGGTGAGTACGCCCGAGGCGACCAGCAGTCGCGCCGTCGCCGTCAGCGGATCGCGCTCCCAGTCGGCCTCGATCGCCGACTTCGCGCGGTAGGACGTCTCCAGGTCGGAGCCGGCGTGCCCCATGAACCGGACCGTGCGCAGGTGCAGGAACGCCGGCGATCGCCGGTCCCGCACCCAGGCCGCCGCCTCCTGCGCCGCGTCCCACGCCCCGAGCGGATCCACGCCGTCGGCCCCGACGTACTGCAGCCCCGGCCGCGCGGCGTATGCCGCGGCGATCCACCCGGCCGGTGTCGGAACGCTGATCCCGATCCCGTTGTCCTCGCAGACGAACAGCAGCGGCATCGGCAGGCCCTGGTAGCTGACGTACGTCGCGGCGTTGATCGCACCGGTCGCCGTCGAGTGGTTGGCGGAGGCATCGCCGAAGCTGGCGACCACGATCGCGTCGTCCGCCCAGACGGAGCCGGTCCCGAGCTTGCGGGCCCGCTCGATCGCGAAGGCGATGCCCATCGCGCGGGGCAGGTGCGAAGCGATGGTCGAGGTCTGCGGGATGACGGCCAGCTCATGGCGGCCGAACACCTTGTGCCGGCCACCGGCGATGGGCTCCTCCACCGACCCGACCAGCCCGAGGAGGACGTCGCGGAGCGGGTCGATACCCGGTACCTGGCGGGCGCGCCGCAGATAGAAGCCGCCCGAACGGTAATGCAGCAGGGCCGGGTCGGTGGGGCGCAGCGCTGCGGCGACGGTGGCGTTCGACTCGTGACCGGCCGAGCTGATGGTGTAGAAGCCCTGGTTGCGGGCCCGCAGGTAGCGAGCAGCGAAGTCCAGATGCCGGCTGCCGGCCTGGGCCTCGAAGAGCTCGATCGCCTCCCGGCCGGTCAGCGTGGTCCCGGCGCGAAGCGGCTCTGCCAGGTCGCTCCGCCGCTCCGCCGGCTCCAGCGCCCGGACGGCCGCCACGAAATTCCTGTCGATGTCCTCGCGCCCGTCGGTCATACCGCTGCTTTCACTCCCAGATAGGACCGGCGTACCGCGTCGTCGTGCAACAGGTCCCGTCCAGCTCCGGAATGCACGACCCGTCCCCCTTCCAGCACATAGGCCCGGTGCGCCATGGCCAGCGCCTGGGCGGCGTTCTGTTCCACCAGCAGGACGGTCACCCCCTGCGCGTTGATCTCGGCGATGATCCGGAAGATCTGCTCGACCATCAGCGGGGCCAGTCCCATCGACGGCTCGTCCAGCAGCAGCATCCGCGGCTTGGACATCAGCGCGCGCCCGATCGCGAGCATCTGCTGCTCGCCGCCGGAGAGCGTCCCGCCGACCTGGCCGGCGCGCTCGGCGAGGCGTGGGAAAAGCTCGAGGACACGATCCAGGTCGGCAGCCAGGGTTCGGTCCCGGCGGCCGCGCAGAAAGCCGCCGAGCCGAAGGTTCTCCATGACGGTCATCGCCGGGAAGATCCGGCGGCGTTCCGGTACGTGGGACAGTCCCATGCCGACGATCCGGTGGCCCGGGACGCGGGAGATGTCGCGACCGTCGAACCGGATCCTGCCGCGCCGGGCCCGTACCAGGCCGGACACGGCGCGCAATGTGGTGGTCTTGCCCGCCCCGTTCGCCCCGATCAACGCCACGATCTCCCCGGGCCGGACCGACAGCCCGACACCGCGCAGCGCACGCACCTTTCCGTGCAGCACGTGCAGATCCGCTATGTCGAGCAGGTCAGGCATGGTCGCCCCCTTCACGTGGTCTCGGTCGGCTCGAGCGTGGACGCTCCGAGGTAGGCCTCGATCACGGCTGGGTCGCTCTGGATGTCGGCCGGGCGGCCCTCGGCGATCACCATGCCGAAGTCGAGTACGACGATCCGCTGGCACACGTCCATCACCATCCCCATGTCGTGTTCGATCACGAGTACGGCGTGGCCTCGCCGGCGGATCTCGCGGATCAGCTCGACCAGCCGATCCTTCTCCGCCGGGTTGGACCCGGCCGCCGGCTCGTCGAGCAGCAGCAGTTGAGGCCCGGTGGCCAGCGCCCGAGCGATCTCCAGGCGCCGCTGTTCACCGTAGGAGAGGTTGGCCGCCAACTCCTCGGCGCGGTCGGACAGCCCCACCAGGCGGAGCGACTCGTCGGCGATCGCCCGGCCTCGGGCCTCCTCCCGGCGGTGCCGAGGCAACCGGAACAGCGCGTTCACCAGCCCGGTCCGGTGGTGGGCGTCCGCACCGACCAGGACGTTCTCCCGCACGGTCATCCGGTCGAAGACCCTGAGGTTCTGGAACGTCCGGGCGATTCCCAGCCGGGTGATCTTGTGCCGGCTCGCCCCCGGCAACGGCGTGCCGTCGAACACGATCTCCCCCGCGGTCGGCCGGTAATAGCCGCTGACGAGGTTGAACAGCGTCGTCTTGCCGGCGCCGTTCGGGCCGATCAACCCGATGATCTGGCCGCGGCCGACCGACAGCGACACCTGCCGTAGCGCGAGGACCCCGCCGAAGGCCATCGAGACGTCCCGCACCTCGAGCAGCGGACCGGTGGGCGACGCCGGGGTACTCACGCCGACTCCGGCTCGGCGTCCACATCGGCGGGCCTTCGCCCGCGCCGGGCGAACAATCCCTGTGGCCTCCAGATCATGAGGATCACCACGGCGGCGGAGAAGAGCAGCACCCGATAGTCGGAGAAGACCCGGAACCGCTCGGGCAGGTAGCCGACGAGGACGGCGCCGGCCACCACCCCCGCTATGCTGCCCGCCCCGCCGAGGATCACCGCGGCGAGGACGAGCACCGACAGCAGCAACGGGAAGTTGTCCGGCGAGATGAAGCCCACCTTCGCCGCGTACGACGTTCCGGCGATCGAGCCGATGGCCGACGACAGCGCCAGCGCCAGCAGCTTGAACCGGAAGGTCGGGACCCCCATGAATTCCGCGGCGTCCTCGTCCTCGCGGGTGGCGTTCCAGGCTCTGCCGACCCGGCTGCGGTCGAGCAGGCGCACCACGAGCAGCACGACCAGGATGATCGTGATCAACAGCCAGCCGTAGGGCCGGGGATCGAGGTAGCCGAAGGTGAGCGGGCCGATGCCGCCCGGATGCGGTATGGCGTTGATTCCGCTCGGGCCGCCCAGGTGCTCCACGTTCTTCGCGATCTCCTGGACGATCTCGCCGAAGCCGAGCGTGACGATGGCGAGGTAGTCACCGCGCAACCGAATGGCCGGGATCCCCAGCAGCAGTCCGGCGAAGGCGCCGACGATGGCCGCCACCGGTGTGATCACGTAGTAGGACCACTGCAGCTGGGTTCCGAGTACCGCCATCACGTAGCCGCCGATCGCGAAGAAGCCGGCGTAACCAACGTTGATCAGGCCGGTCATGCCGACCAGCACATTGAGCCCGATCGCAAGCAGCACGTAGATCCCGACCGGATAGAACAGCACACTCGCGAAGTCCGACCCCGCGGTGTCCAGGACGGGGACGACCAGCATCGGGAGCAGGTAGAGCAACCCGCAGCCGGCCACCCCGACCATGATGCGGACCGGCCGGGGTATGGACACCCACATCGGGCGGCCACGTAGCAGGTGGGCGATGGATGGTGCGCCGGAAGACATCTGGTTCACACCCTCACGGTCTGCAGTCGAGTACCCAGGACACCGGTGGGCCGGACCAGCAAGACGAGCACGAGGACGGCGACGACGACGGTGTCCTTCCACTCCGCCCCGAAGGCGATCGCGCCGTAGTTCTCCATCACACCCACGAGGTATCCACCGAGAATCGCCCCGCGGACGTTGCCCATCCCGCCCAGCAGAGCGGCGGTGAAGGACTTGATCCCGATGACGAACCCGATGAAGTAGTAGGTGTTCTCGTACACCGTCATGAACAGCGTCGCCCCGACTCCTGCCGTCACCCCGGCGACGACGAAGGTCAGCAGGATCACCCGCCCGGTGTTGATGCCCATCAGGGTGGCGGTGTCCCGGTCCTGCGCCGTGGCCCGGATAGCGGCGCCCAGCTGCGTCGAGTTCACGAAGCGGTCCGCACCGAGGGCCACCAGCAGCGCGACCACGACAACCACGATGTGGACGGCGGAAACCCCCACCCCGAACACGGTGAACAACGGGGTGTGCTCGAGCAGGCGCGGAAACGGCTCGAGATCACGGCCCCGCCACAGCCCGAAGACCTCCTGCAGGAACAGCGAGGCCCCGAGCGCGGCGATCATGGTCGGTGCGGGGCCGCCGCCGCGGCGCCGCAACGGCCCGAAGACGGCCAGTTCGAGCGCGGCCGAGGCGGCGGCCGCGAAGACCACCGCGGCGACCAGCACCACGCCGAGCGCTACGACGGCGCCGGCACCGTCCCGGACGGAGTCCGGACCGGGCAGAATGCCCAACCAGCGTGCGGCGAAGAGCGTGCCGAAGGTTCCCACCATGAACGACTCGGCGTGGGCGAAGTTGATGACGTTCAGCACCCGGTAGATCAAGGTGTAACCCAGCGCCATCAGGGCGTAGATCGATCCGAAGACCAGGCCTGCGACCGTCGCCGGCCAGATCTGACCCATGGCTGCCTCCCAGCTGTCCGGCTCGGCTCGACTAGCTCTGTGACACCGGTACCTGGGCGACGACGTGGAACTGCCCGGCCTTGACCTGGTAGATCGCCACCTTGGTGCGCACCACGTCACCCCCGGCGGTGAACTTGATCGGCCCGCTGAGACCGTTGAAGTCGGCGCTGTCGAGCCACGTGTTGATCGCAGCGCGGGTCCGCTGCCCGTCGTTGATCGCGGTGAGGAAGGCCGTTGCGGCGTCATAGGCCTCCGGCGAGTAGACGTCGGGGACGGTGCCGTAGTCCTTCTGCCACGCGGCGGCGAAGCGGTCGTAGCCCGCGAACTCCCCGATCGGCGCGGAAGCAGCGGAGACGTAGGTGCCCTCGGCCGACGATGCGCCCGCGTCCTTGATGAAGTCCGGCGAGTAGGTCCCGGCCGGTCCGACGAACGCCGCCGCCGACCCGGCGCTGCGCAACTGCTTCACGATCCGCCCCGCCTCCGGGTAGAGGCAACCGCAGAAGACCGCATCGGCCCGGGCCGCGGCAAGCGCGATGACGGTCGAGGAGTAGTCCTGGTTGGACGCGTCGATCGAGTCGCGCACCACAACGCGGGCACCGAGGCGCTCGATCTTGCGGGCGAAAAGGTCGGCGCTCCCCTTGCCGTATGCCTGGCCGTTGTCGACCACCGCCACCGTCTTGACCTTGAGGGTGCTGACCAGGTAATCGGTCAGACCGGTTGTCTCCACGTCGTCGTTCCCCACGGTGCGGTGGAAGACCTTCCAGCCCTGCTTGGAAAGATCGGCGTTGGTCGCCGAGGAGGTGATCGTCGGTACTCCCGCCTCATCGAGGATCGGCAGCGCAGCCTTGACCTCCCCGGAGAATCCGGGACCGACGACGCCGACGATCTGCTTGTCGCTCAACGCCTTCTGCGCCAGGGCCGGGACCTGGCCGGGGTCGCCCTGAGTGTCGAACGCGTCGACGCCGGCGATCGCGCAGCCCGGATGCGCCTGCTCGAAGTCCTTGACGGAGAGCTTCACCCCGTCGTATGCGGTGGTGCCGAAGGTCTGGTTCGGCCCCGACAACGGGCCGATGTACGCGAGCTTGACGTCGCGGCAGGCCAGCCCACCGCCGCCGCTGCTGCCGGTGTTCAGCGAGCAGGCGCTCACCGCGAGGAGCACGGCGGTGGCCGCTGCCAGGATCAACCGCCGACTACTCACCGCGCACCCCCACCATGGACGCCGATGTGGTGGCGGCCAGGTCATCGGAGCCGACTGACCGGGCGGCGCGAACAACGGCTCGGACGATCCCGATATAGCCGGTGCACCGGCACAGGTTCCCGGCGAGTTCGCCGCGCACGTCCTCGGCGGTCAATTCGGCACGGGGAGCCGGCCCGTGGCGTTCGATGACGTCGTAGGCGGTGATGAGCATGCCTGCGGTGCAGAAGCCGCACTGCAGGCCGTGCTCGGCGCGGAAGGCTTCGCGCAGCGCTTCGGCGACGGGCCCGGAAAGCCCCTCGACCGTGCGCACCTCGTGCCCGTCGCACGCCGCGGCGAGGGTGAGACACGAGCGCACCGGCCGATCGTCGACGAGCACGGTGCAGGCACCGCAGACGCCGTGCTCACAGCCGAGCCGGGTGCCGGTCAGACCGAGCGTGTCGCGCAAGGCATCGGCGAGCGAGGTGCGAGCGGGAAGTGTCATCGTCCGGCCGGCACCGTTCACCGTGACCGTCGAGGTAATGTTGTCGTTCATCCCTCTCCTTGCGCTGTGAGCTGGGCGAGCGCCCGAGCGACCGTGACTCCGTGCAGGTGAGCGGCGTACCGGGACGGCCCGTCGATGCCGCTGCGGCACTGCTCGGCGACGAGTTCGACAACCTCGGATCGGGACAGATCGGTCGGCCGCCGTCCCGTCATCGCGTTCTCCACGCCAGGCAGCCGCAGCGGGACATCGCGGGCGGCTCCGAGCCAGACGTCGGCCGAGCGCACCACTCCGTCGGGGGCGACGTCGACCACCGCGACCGCCAGCGAGTCCGCGAACTCTCCGGGCTTGCGGGCCGCCTTGTGCAGCCCCCATCGGGCACCCGGTTTCACGGGCGGTACGTCGACGCCGACGATGAGTTCGTCCTCGTGCAATGCGTTGGTGAAGAAGCCCTGCACGAACTCCCGGCACGACACCGCGCGTTCCCCGCGGGCCGAGCGGGCCAGCACCTCCGCACCGAGGGCGGCCATGATCACCGGCCATTCGGCCGAGCCGTCGGAGTGGGCGAGGCTGCCGCCCAGGGTTCCGCGATTGCGGATGGCGCGGTAGCCGATGCCAGCTGCCGCAGCGCGTATCAGGCCGGCCGAGCGGTCCGGCACGACGCCGTCCTCGATCTCGCTGTGCACCACGCAGGCGCCGTACCGGGTCGCACCGGCGCCGGAGAGGGAGGCACCCCGCAACTGCCGCAGCCGGCTGATGTCGACGAGGACCGACGGCACAGCGAGCCGCAGGTTGAGCAGCGGCAGCAGGCTCTGCCCGCCGGCCAGGATCTTCGCGTCGTCCCCGTGCTCGCCCAGCACACCCACCGCTTCATCCACAGTGGAGGGACGGACGTACTGGAACGGTGCCGGTTTCACGAGGCACCATCCGGCCACGGGGCGGAGTCGGCCAGCCCGTCGACCCGGTCATGGCGAGCCGGCCGGTCGGCACATGCCAGCCAGAGCCGCTGTGGGGTGATCGGGGTCCGGTTGACCGCGATCCCTTGCGGCCGCAACGCGTCGGTCACGGCGTTCGCGATCGCGGCGGGCGGTGCGATCGCGCCGCCCTCCCCCATCCCTTTGATACCCAACGTGGTGAACGGCGACGGGGTCCCCATGTGCTCGATCCGGATGTCCGGCACCTCGGTGGCACCGGGCATCAGGTAGTCGGCGAAAGTCGTCACCTTGGGCTGCCCGAGCTCGTCGTAGGTGAATTCCTCGAGCAGCGCGGTGCCGATGCCCTGCGCGACGCCGCCCTGGATCTGGCCGTCGACGATCATCGGATTGACGACCGTGCCGCAGTCCTCGACGACCACGTAGTCGAGCAGCCGGACATGCCCGTCGTCCAGATCGACCTCGACGACGGCGGCATGCGTCGCGTACGAGTAGGCCCCGGTGTCCACGAGTGGCTGATAAGCGCAGGTCACGTCGAGGCCCGGCGGTAGCCGTTGCGGCAGTAGATCAGGACGGAGGTACGCCGCATGGGCGATCTCGGCGAGGGTCAGGCTCGAGTTCGGCCCCTCGGCCTTGCCGCCCCGCAACTCCACGTCGTTCTTGGCGCAGCCCATCAGCGCACCGGCGACGTCCTTGACCTTGTCCGCGAGTTGCGTGCACGCACCGTGCGCTGCGCCACCGGCCATCACCATGCTGCGCGAGGCGAAGGTCCCCATGCCGTAGGGCGCGGTATCGGTGTCGCCGTGGCGGACACTGACCTCCGCGGGATCGAGCCCGAGCAGATCGTGTGCCACCTGCGCCAGGCTCGTCTCGAGTCCCTGCCCGTGGGACTGGATCCCGGTGCTGAGGGTCAGGCTTCCCGACGGGTCGAGGACGGCGCGAACCTGCTCGAACCCGAACACCACCGGCAGACCGCGCAGCGCCCACTCCTTGGTCCCGTGCGCGGTCTGCTCGGTGTAGATCGCGTAGCCGACGCCGATCCGGCGTCCGGAACCGTCCCTTTCGGACTCAGCACCGGCCTGTTGGCGGGAACGGATACCGTCGTGATCGACGAGGTGCGCGGCGCGGCGTACCGACTCCGGGTAGTCGCCGCTGTCGTACACCCGCCCGGTCACCGAGGTGTAGGGCATCTGGTGACGCTGGACGAGGTTGCGCAGCCGGATGTCGCGTGGCTCCATCCCCAGCACGATCGCCAGCTCGTCCATCGTGCGTTCGATCGCGAAGCACGCCCCGGGCCGGGCGACACCGCGGTAGGGGCCGAGCGGCGGTTTGTTCGTCGCCACGGTGGTCGAGGTGAAGCGGTAGTTCCGCAGCTGGTAGGGCCCTGGGATCATGCCCGAGGACATCCCGGCTTCCATTGCGGCCGTCCACGGCCAGACCGAGTAGGCACCCACGTCCACCAGGACGTCGGCCTCCACCGCGAGCAGCTCGCCGTCGGCGGCGGCGTGCGCGGTGATGCGGTACCGGTGGTCGCGTGCGTGAATCGCGCCGACGAAGTGTTCCCAGCGGTCCTCGATCCAGCGCACCGGATACGGTGAACGCAACGCGACCGCCGCCACCAGGGCGACCTCCGGGTCGAGGTTGCACTTGATCCCGAACCCGCCGCCGACGTCGGGCGCCACGATCCGCAGCCGCCGTTCGGCGATGCCGAGCACCTCGGCCAACGCGGTGCGCACCAGGTGCGGAACCTGGGTCGAGCAGTACACCACCAGCTGGTCCAGCCGCTGGTCGTAGTGCGCCAGCGCGCCCCGCGTCTCCATCGGGACGCCGCTGTGCCGGCCCATCGCGTAGTGGCGGGTGATGCTCACCGCGGCCTCGGCCTTCGCGGCGTCCACGTCACCGAGGTCGGCCGAGGTGGCGAGGAAGCGGTTGTCCGCCCAGTGGTCGTGGACCAACGGAGCATCCGGGGCGAGCGCGAGCACCGGGTCGACGAGCGGGGGCAGCTCGTCGATGTCGATCTCGACCTGCTCGGCGAGATCCTCGGCCAGCGCCCGGCTCCCGGCGATCACCGCCGCCACCGGCTCGCCGACGAAACGCACCTTGCCCCTTGCGAGCAGGGGGTATTCCGACGCCCGCCACGCCGGATGGCGTGCATCGGCCACGATCGGATGCGCGAGGCCTTCCAACTCGACGGCGCTCCAGAACGTTCCCGACGTCGTTCCCGCCGGCGGGCAGATCCGCCGCAACCGGCCGTGCGCGATCGGGCTGCGCACGAAGGCGAGGTCGCACGTGCCCGGCAGGGCGATGTCGGCCAGGAAGGTGCCCTGACCGCCCAGGTGCCGGCGGTCCTCGTTGCGCTGGACCCGCGCCCCCACCCCGCGCGGGGTCGGCGACATGGACATCACCTCAGCGCCCGAACGTGCGCACCTCGAAGGTCACGCATCCCTGTGGCGCGACCCAGGGACCGTGTGCCATCCCCGGGGGCCGGCACGCGTACTGCCCGGCCGAGAAGGTCCGGTCGAGAGTGAGGTCGTGGATCGCCCCGCTGTAGATCAGCACCTCCTCCCAGAAGTCGTGTTTCTGCACCCCCATGGGGCTCGAGTCGCAACCGGGATCGAACCGGAGCAACCGGGTCACCGATCCGGTCTCCTCGTCGTTCGCCAGTACCAACTCGGCAAGGCCCTCGACACCCTCGATCGGTGTCCACGCCGATGCGTCGACCGCGAACGGGTCCCAGAACTCCATCTCCGGCTTGGCCATGCTCCTCACATCCTCCTGATGCATCCACAGTGGATAAAGATCAACATGCGATGTCGGGAAGCTCCCGTACGGCGTACTCGCACACGAGGCTGCGGCCCAGCACCGGATCCTCGAGCGTCGCGCGGAACCCCGGGCCATGGCGGAACTCGCCCTCGACGAGCGGGACGGTTCCGGAGAAGACGGCTGCCCCCGCGAGCGGGCCCACCCGCTTGCCGACCTCCAGCAAGATCTGGTTCGGGGTGAGCAGGCTTGCGGTCGTTCCGTCCTGATAACGCCTCCAGCCGGTGCGAGTGCGTACCTCGGCGCGAAGCCGCAACCGGTCCCAGTGCTCGGCGATGTCGTCGAACTCCCAGAGCACGGGCGACATCGGCTTGTCGCACGTCTGCTTGGACTTCACGACCGAGTGCTCCTCCAACTCACGGTCGGTGTGGTCCGAGCCCAGCCCGATCAGCAGTCGCCCGCCGTCGTCGAGGATGACGAACTCCGCCTCGCCGGCGGTCCGTGCCCCGTGGACGTCGATCCGGGGTGTCGTGACCAGTCGCGTGGCGGGTACCGCGTACACGGCCGGAACCTGCTCGGGTGCGGCAACACCGTGCCGGGCCAGTTCGGCGATGTGAGCGCGAACGGCCTCTTGGTCCCGGCCGGTATAGCCGGCGAGCAGGACGAACTCGACGTCCAGGTCGGCTTCGCGATCAACCGCTGTGCATTGCACGTTGAAGCGCACAGCGCCCTCCTCACAGAACTCGATCGCGCAACGCGGGAAACTCCGCCCGGGCTGCACGGATGTCGTCCGGCTCGATCTCGACGCGCAGAATTCCGGGGCGGTCGTCCAGTTCACCGAGCGGCGTACCCCAGGCGTTGAAGGCCACCGATGCACCGGCGAAGACGCCGCTGCCCTGCCGGCCCGCGGCATTGCAGCCGACGAGCGCGGCCTGGTTCTCGATCGCGCGCGCCCGCGCCAGGCAGCGCCACGCGTCCACCCGGGGGAACGGCCAACCGGCCACGACCACGAACAACTCGGCATCTTCGGCGGCCGCTGCCCGGTACAGCTCGGGGAACCGCAGGTCGTAGCACGTCGACAGGCCCACCCGGACGCCGGCGATCTCACAGGTCAGCACGTCCCTGCCCGGGGTCAACAGCTCCTGCTCGCGCGATCCGTAGCCGTACAGGTGGATCTTGCGGTAGGCCGCGAGCAGCGCTCCGTCCGGTCCGAAGACCGTGGTGGTGTTGTGCAGCCGCCGCGACCCCTCCGTCGACCGCTCGACGAGGCTGCCGGCGCACAGATGCACGCCGCACTCTGCCGCCAACTTCGACAACCCGGTCGCGGTCGGGCCATCCAGCGGTTCGGCCACCCGGGGGTAGTCGTCGAAGGCGAAGAACCCGGGCAGCCACATCTCCGGGAGCACGACCAGCTCGGCACCGCGGGCCGCCTCTGCCCGCACCGCTTGCCGGGCCGCCTCGAGCCGCGTCGGGGGTGGCTCGAGGTCCGACACACGCAACTGAACTGCGGCGATACGCATGCGTACCCTCTCTCAAGGAGCCGGTCGGGCACTAGCGGTTGAGCTCGGGCTGCAGGTGCTCGGCGATGAAGTCCAGCTGGTCGAGAGCGTCGGTGAGCGGGCCGAGAACGACGTAGTCCATGCCGTGCCCGGCGAGCTCCTTGAGCCGCCCCAGCTGATGGTCGATCTCACCCAGCAGGTAGCACTCCTGCAGGTGCTCGTAGCTGCGGTGCGTGCCGAACGCGCGGACGGCGTGCGCGCGCTGCTCCTCCAGCGCTTGCGCGCGGGTCTTGCCCGGGCTGAGCTGGATGAAGTTGCAGTGGGCGAAGCGCACTGCGTCGCGGGGCTTGCCCGACGACTCGACGTGGTTCTGGACGGTCTCCCAGTCGCGCAACAGCCGATCCTGGGTGCCGGAGCAGCGGGAGAGCCACGCGTCGGCGTTGGCGATCCGGTTCAGCACGGACTTCGGCATGAAGTCGCGATCGTGGAAGTTCTCATCCGGCACCCGGCTCCCCCCGGACACCCACACCTCGGGGTGCTTCATCGGCCGCGGCTCGATCGTCACGTCGCGGAAGGAGTAGAACTCCCCCTCGAAGCTGGCGCTGTCCTTGGTGAGCAGTTCCCGGACCGCCGCGATGATCTCGTCAGTACGCCGGCCGCGCTCGGAGATGCGAGTGCCGACGGACTCGAACTCCTTCGGATCCCAGCCCGGCCCGACCCCGAAGATGTAACGGTCGTTCGAAAGCTGGCTCAGGGTGGCGATCTCCTTGGCGAGCAACACCGGATTCCGAAGTGGAAGGACCAGGATTCCGGTGCCCAGCATGACCTTCTCGGTCAGCGCCGCGGCGTAGGTGAGCACCGAGAGCGGCTCCAGCCACGCGTTGCCGTAGAGGCCGGGGGCGGTGAGCAGATGATCAATGTCCCAGACGTCGAAACCGAGTTCCTCGCAGCGGACGATGTAGTCCTTCAGCCGCTTCACCCGGTGGGCCTGTTCGCCGCCGTCGGAGAGATTCCATGCATACGACGGCACCCAGATGCCAATCTTCACAGTCACAGTCGCACACCTCCGTGCAGGCGACAGTAATTAGTATTCTGTTGGCTGCGCAAGACCGGGAGCGCCGGCCAGGCCCGGCACTGATCGATTAACGGATCGATTAAATCCGGGCGAAGATCACCGGACGGCCGAACTCGTAGCCGTCGAAAGGCCGCAGTTGATGGCGGAGAAGATCCAGCTGGCGCCGAGAGGCAGCCGGCCCAGGAGCGATGCTCAGGACGCGTCCGCGCCGGATTCCTCGAGCTTGGCCAGCGCGAACCGGAGGCTGTTCTCCAGGTGGTGCTCGAGCAACCTCGTCGCGCCGGCGCTGTCCTTCGCCTCGACCAGATCGATGAGCTGCACGTGCTCGTCCTGCGAGCTCTGCTGCCGCTCGGGGTCGGGCATGCCCGCCATGACGTAGCGCTGACAGGTGTGCCAGAGCATCTTCAGGTGCCGCAGCAGGATGCCGTCACCGGCGGCCTCGAACAGCGCGAAGTGGAACTCCCGGTGCGCCTCGAGCCATTCCCCGGAGACCGAGTCCTCCCCCAGGCCATGCATCCGCTCCGACCAGTAGCGCATCTCGGCGATGACGGACGCGTCCGCGGCCCGGGTCGCACGCTCGACCGCCAGGATCTCGATGTCGTTCAGGACCCGGAAGGCGTCCTCGAGATCCTGCCGGTTCAGCCTGCGCACGATGGCACCGCGCCGGGGAACGTTGTCCAGCAGGCCCTCGGCCTCGAGCTGGCGAACCGCCTCGCGAAGCGGAACCCGGCTGATCCCGAACTCCTCGGCCAGCGCGTACACCGGGACCCGCTCCCCGGGAGTCAGCTGGCCGAGCACGATCCGGCGCCGGATCTGCTCGGTGATGTAGTCGACGATCGTCTCGGGAGGCGCCGCAGCAGCCCTCGACCCCGGCACCTGCACCTCGCCTTCAACCGCGGCCCGCTCTGCGGCGGGCTCCACGCCAATAGGTCATAGTCGACTGTAGGCGCTCTGCGGTCAAGTCAGGTCCACAGGTAAGGCCCGCAGGTCAGACGTTGCGGACATCAGGCGCTCGCCCCGTGCTCATTGACCGCCGCGAATGTCACGTGTTGTACTGAGATGAAGGTGATGTAAAGGTTTACATCGATCGCTGTAAAGGCTTACATGCGATGGCTGCACGAGCGCGACGCGCCGAGGTCGGCGTAATGGATCTAGCACGGGACCTGGGTGTCTCGACAGCAACGATTTCGCGGGCACTCAACGGCAACCCGGCCGTGCGCCCGGAATTGGCAGAACGGATCAGACAGCACGCCGAGGCGCGCGGCTACGTCGCAAACCGTCTTGCCCGCGCCTTGTCGGCCAACACCAGCCACGCCTTCGTCGGGTTCGTCATTCCCTATGTCGACACCCCGGCATACTCCGCGGTGGCCGCCGAATGCGCCCGACTGCTGTCCGCCAACGGCACGCAGATGATCTTGACGATCACCGAGAACGATCCCGAACGCGAGCTCCGGCAACTCAAGGAACTGGTCGCGAGCCGGGTCGCTGGTCTGATCATCTCGCCGAGCACACACATCCTCGATCCGACCAAGCAGTTGTTGGCGAGCCTGCCGGTCGTGCAGTTCCACCGAGCCTGCGGTATCGACGCGCCCGGCGTGTTCGGCGACGACGAGCAGGCGATGGCCCAGAGCGTGCTGCACCTGGCCGCGCTCGGGCACACCGACATCGCTTACCTCGGTACCTCCGAGCTGCTCTCCAACGGGGCAGCGCGGCTACGGGGGATCCGTCGCGGCATGGCGCTGGCCGGTCTCGATCCCGACGAGATGCCGATGCGGTTACTCGAACCGACTCGCGCGAACGGGCGGCGTGGGGTCGAGCAGCTGCTGATGGAGCCAGGGACGCCGACGGCGCTGGTGGTCGGCGGCGGCTCGTTGTCCATCGGCGCTGCGCAGGCGGTACGCGCGAGCGGCCGCCGTCTGCCCGACGAACTGTCCCTGGTGGTCTACGGCGACCCGGCCTGGTTCGCGCTCAGCGACCCGCCACTCACGACGGTCTGTGTCTCCTATCAGGATCTGGCGTGCCGAGCCGCCCGGCTGTTGGGCGAACGACTCGACGATCGGCAACCGCCCCGTGGCGGTGCGACGCCCGTGCCGGACCCCGGTCCGTACCTCGTCACTCCCGAACTCTGCCCTGCCGGATCGACCGCGCCACCACCCGGCCGACGCCGAGGGTGAAGCAGGCCGCGGCCGGCGGTCGACGCAACTCTGCACAACGACGTGCCAGGAGGAACACGAGCATGCTGAAGACCCCCCGGCGCTGGGCCGTCGCGACCTTCGTCCTGATCATCACCGCGATCGCCTACATCGACCGGGTGAATCTGTCGATCGCCGCGCCGGTGCTGACCAAGGAGTTCCACACCAACGCGGCAGTCATGGGGCTGCTGCTGTCCAGCTTCACCTGGACCTACACGCTGCTCAACCTGCCGGCCGGCATGCTCGTCGACCGCGTGCGTATCCGGGTGCTCTACTCGGTCGCGCTGCTCGTCTGGGCGGTCTCCAGCTTCCTCACCACCTTCGCCCACTCCGTCGCGGCGATGTTCGGGCCGCGGCTGTTGCTCGGCGTCGGAGAGGCGCCGTTCGCGCCCGCCGCCATCCGGACGCTGTCGGACTGGCTGCCCCGGTCAGAACGAGGGCTGGGCAGCAGCATGTTCATCTCCGGGGTCGCACTCGGTTCCGCCGTCGGCCCGCCGGTCCTGGCGTTCCTGGTCAGCTCCCACGGCTGGCGGAGCACGTTCGTCGCATCCGGGGTGCTCTCGCTGCTCGCCGCGATCTTCTGGTACGCGTGGTACCGGCACCCGCTCGAGGACCAGCGGCTGACCGCACAGGAACGTGAGCTGATCCTCGCGGGCCAGGAGCCCGAACAGCAGAAGAGCCGGGCGCCCTGGAGCGCGATCGTCAAGCATCGCGACATCTGGGCGATCACCAGCGGATACTTCTGCCTGCTCTACCTCCTCTACACGTTCATCACCTGGCTGCCCAGCTACCTGGTGCAGGATCGACACCTCTCGGTACTGGGCTCCGGTTTCGCCACCTCGATCCCCTGGATCTGCGCATTCGTCGCGGGCCTGCTCGGCGGGCGGATCTCGGACGCCGCGCTGCGTCGCGGCGTCTCGTCGCTGAACGCCCGCAAGATCGTCCTGGTCGGGGGGATGGTGGCCGCGCTGGCGATCCTCGGTACCGCCTTCTCCTCGTCGGCAGCAGCGGCGGTGGCGTTCCTGTCGGTCTCCACCTCGGGGATCATCGTCGCCAACGGCGCGGTCTGGGCGGCCACGCAGGATGTGATGCGCAGCCTCGGACTGGCGGGCTCTGCCACCGGGTTCGTCAATGCGCTGGGCAACGTCGGCGGCATTCTCGGCCCGATCGTCACCGGGGCGCTCGCCTACGCGACGAACTCGTTCGTGGTCCCGTTGGCGGTGGCCGGGGGCCTCGCCCTGATCGGCGCACTGGCCTGGGGCGTCGGGATGCGCAGCGCTCCTCGAACGCCGCCGGCCGGGGACATCGCCGACCGGCGCGGCGCCTCGACGAGCACGAGCTGACCGGATCCGCAGCAGGAGGGAGCAGGGATGTCCGAGGGACCGCTGTCCGGTATTCGGGTGATCGATGCGGCCACACTGGCGGCCGGCCCGCTCGTCGCCACCTGGCTCGGCGAGTTCGGCGCTGAGGTGATCAAGGTCGAGCAGCCCGACGGCGGTGACCCGCTGCGGCAGTGGGGGGCGCAGAAGGACGGCATCGGGCTGATGTGGAAGAGCTTGGGGCGCAACAAGAAGTCCGTCACGCTGAATCTGCGCAAGGCGCCGGGGCGCGACCTGCTCCGCGACCTGGTCCGGCACGCCGATGTACTGGTGATGAACCTGCGGCCGTCCACGCTCAGCCGCTGGGGACTCGACCACCCATGTCTCGCCACGGTCAACCCCCGGCTGGTGATGCTGCACGTCTCCGGGTTCGGAGCGGGCGGGCCGAAGAGCGACCGGCCGGGGTTCGGCACGCTGGGCGAAGCGATGAGCGGGTTCGCCCACCTCACCGGGCAGCCCGACGGACCACCGACGCTGCCGTCGTTCATGCTCGCTGACGGGGTCGCGGCGCTCACCGCGACGTATGCGGTGATGATGGCGCTCTACCACCGCGACGTGCACGGCGGCGACGGCCAACTGATCGACGTCAATCTCATCGAGCCGCTGGCCCGGCTCATCGAGCAGCCGGTGCTGAGCTACGACCAACTCGGAATCGTGCCCGGGCGGACGGGGAACCGGTGGGACATCAGCGCGCCGCGCAACACCTACCGCACCAAGGACGGGCACTGGCTGGCCATGTCGGGCAGCGCCCCGACGATCGCGATGCGGGCGCTGCGCGCCGTGGGCCGGGCCGACCTCACCACCGACCCGCGCTTCGCAGAGGCCCAGCAGCGGCTGCGCCATGCAGCCGAGATCGACCGGGTGATGGCCGAATGGATCGGCGAGCGGACCCTCGACGACGCGGTGGCCGCCTTCGAGGAGGCCGAGGTCGCAGCCGCCCCGATCTACGACGCCGCGCAACTGCTCGCCGACCCCCAGCTGCAGGCCCGCGGTGTCTACACCGCCCATCCGGACCCGGACCTGGGCTCCATGCGGGTCCAGGGCCCGGTACCTCGGTTCTCCGCGACGCCGGGCCGGGTCGAGCACCTCGGTCCGGCGCTCGGTGAGCACAACGACGAGATCTACGGCGGCCTGCTGGGTCTTGACGACGACCGGCGCCGCAGGCTGACCGACGACGGCGTGATCTGACCTGAACGCAAGGGAGCGTGAGAGATGACCGTGCGGCCACGCCGGTCCGAGCTGGCCACCCCGGCGAGCAATGAGTGGATGTTCGCCAAGGCCGCGGCGTCCGGGGCGGACCTGGTCTTCCTCGACCTGGAGGACGCCGTCGCCCCGGCGGAGCGGGAGGGCTCCCGGGCGAAGGCGGCGGCTGCGCTGCGCGACCTCGACTGGGGGCGCACCGCCCGCGCCGTCCGCATCAACGGCATCGACACCCGCTGGGCGCACGGCGACGTCATCGAGGTCGTCACCGGTGCCCGCGAGGCGTTGGATGTGATCATCGTGCCGAAGGTGCGCCGGGCGCGGGACGTCTGGTGGGTTGACGTGCTGCTCACTCAGCTCGAGGACACGCTCGGATTGCGCAAGCGGGTCGCCCTGGAGGTGCTGATCGAGGAGACCGAGGGCCTGCAGAACGTCGACGAGATCGCCCGGGCCAGCGAGCGGCTGGAGGCGATCATCTTCGGAGCCGGGGATTTCTCCGCCTCCCAGGGTGCCCGGGTGGACACCAACTTCGACCCGGTCGTCGACTACCCCGGGGATTTGTGGCACTACGCGCGCGCCCGCGTGGTGGTGGCTGCCCGCGCCGCGGGCATCGACGCGATTGACGCCCCGTTCCCCAACTTCCGCGATCCGGACGCCTACCGCGTCGCGTGCGAGCGCGCCGCCGCGATGGGTTACACCGGCAAGTGGGCCATCCACCCGAGCCAGGTCGAACTGGCCAACGCCGCGTTCGCCCCCACGCCGGACGAGATCGCGCATGCCCGCAAGGTCGTGGCCGCCTACCGCGAGGCCGAGGCGTCCGGACGCGGGGCGACCGGGCTCGACGGGATGCTCGTCGATGCCGCCCATCTGCGCCACGCCGACAACATCACCCGCACGGCCGAGCTGTTCGGCCTGTAGAGATCAGCACCGGAGAGGAGCGTCGATGACGACGATTCCCGGCCGTCAGCGGCAGATGACCCTGGTCGGCTTCATGCAGGCCGGCAACGTGACCGTCTACTCCGGATCCTGGCGCTACCCCTCGGCCGAATTGTCGTTCCTCGACCTCGGCTACTACACCCGCATCGCCCGAACCCTCGAACGAGGGAAGTTCGACCTCGTCTTCTTCGACGACCGACTCGCCATGCCCGGTGTCTACGGCGGCTCGGTGGCCGAGGCCGTGCGGTACGGCGCGCGCCCGATCAAGCTCGACCTCGCCGCGGTGCTGGGCGGGATCATCGGCGCCACCAGCCGAATCGGCGTCGGCGCGACGTACTCGACGACCTACTACGACCCGTTCCACGTCGCCCGCACCTTCGCCACCCTGGATCACCTCTCCGGCGGGCGCGCGGCCTGGAACGTTGTCACCTCCGTCAACGACTCGGAGGCGCAGAACTTCGGACTCGAGACGCACCTCGGTCACGACGAGCGCTACGACCGCGCCCAGGAGTTTCTCGAGGCGGTGGTCGCGTTATGGGATTCCTGGGACGACGATGCGCTGGTCATGAACCGGGACAGCGGCGTGTTCGCCGACCCGGGCAAAGTGCGTGAGGTCAACCACGAGGGCAAGTGGTTCCGGGTGCGGGGCCCGCTGACGGTGCCGCGCACTCCCCAGGGCAGGCCCGCGATCCTGCAGGCCGGCTCGTCCGGTCGCGGCCGTGAGTTCGCCGCCGAGTGGGCCGACCTGATCTTCACGGCCGATCCCGGTCTGGCGGTCGCGCAGCAGCACTACCGTGACCAGAAGGACCGTATCGCCGCCGCCGGCCGGAACCCCGACGACGTCAAGCTGCTGCCTATGGCCTACGCCGTCGTCGGGGAGACCCAGGCGATCGCCGAGGAGAAGGAGCGGCTGTTCCTGGACAGCTACGTGCACCCCGTCGCGTCGCTGACCCTGCTGTCCGAGGTGCTCAACTACGACTTCGCCCGACACGGCCTTGATGACCCGGTCACCGAGGCGATGATCGACAGCAGTTCGGGCATCCGGGGACTGGCCGAGGGGGTGCGGCGGCATCTCGGCCGTGACGAGCTGACGGTCCGCGACCTGGCCGCGCACCGCGCGACCCTCCTCCAGGGCCCACGGTTCGTCGGGACGGCCGACCGCGTCGCCGACCAGATGCAAGAGTGGTTCGACGGCCAGGCGTGCGACGGATTCGTCCTGGCCGCCACGCATCTCCCCGGTGCCTTCGAGGAGTTCGTGCGGATGGTCGTTCCGATCCTGCAGCAGCGGGGGGTCTTCCGCGCCGACTACGAGGGAACGACACTGCGCCAGCACCTCGGCCTCTCGCGGCCGGCGGCACGCAACTGAGGCCATGGTGCATCTCGATGCGAGCCGAGGGCGTGGTCACCCAGGCTTTGCTCGTCGTCCTGGCTTGCAGGCCGATGAAGGGCCAGCAGTGACGTCACGTCCCTGGTCGCCCGTGCGCTCAGCCCACGGGTGATCAAGCAGACAGCTGGTTCCCCATGCCGGGCGGTTCGGGCTGTCCAAGGTGCAGAGGGCCCTTCGGTGGGCCAAGGGTAGCGCCCCTGACAGGGGTCCATGGTGACGTCAGTCGTCCGACGAGCACAGTGGACAGGTCTCCGACGGCTGCTGTGGCCTCCCGTTCGATCCGATTTGCGCACTCCCGGTCCGCGTGCCCAACGCACCGTACAGTCTGCAGCGGAGACAGCGACGGGGCTCGGCTCGTTGTCGCCGGCCGGGCCCCGCCGGCTGCTTGTCGTGCTGCACAGCGCTGAGATCACCAGCCGTGGCGTGCTCGTCTACGCCGTACCGGCCGGCGGCACCGGCTGGTCGATCGGCACCGCGACGGCGGTGTGCTCCCCGACCTGCTCGTCCCGCCTGGTGGTGCGGGACCGAACCGGTCGATGAATCAGTGGCGCCGACAGGGATGTCGCACTCACGGTCTCTGTTGGCCAGCCGCTTCCATCAGCTCCCAGACGACGGACGGCTTGAGCGGGGTCTTCGTGACCCGCACGCCGAGGTGCTCGATCGCGTCCGCCACGGCGTTGGCGATGGCGCTGTGACCGCCGATGGCCCCGCCCTCGCCCATTCCTTTGACTCCCAGCGGGTTCAGCGGTGACGGGCTGTGCAGGTGCCCGACCTCGATCTCCGGGACGTCGAGACTTCCTGGAACGATGTAGTCCATGAAGGACGCCGACTGCGGCTGTCCCTGCGCGTCGTAGACGAGTTCCTCCATCAGCGCGCCACCGAGACCCTGCGCGACACCGCCCGCGATCTGCCCTTCGGCCACCATCGGATTGATGATCACGCCGGCGTCGTTGACGACGACGTACCGAGAGATCTCGACCAACCCGGTGTTGCGGTCGACCTCGACCTCGGCGATGTGGATACCGAAGGAGTACGGCGCGGCGTGGTTTTCGAAGTACTGCACCGACTCCAGGTCCGGCTCCATGCCCGGCGGACGGCTGCCGCCCGGCGCGGCCGCCGCGGCGATTTCGGTGAGGCTCAGCTTGGATTGTGGGCTGCCCTTGACTTGGACGTAGCCTTCTTCGAGCTCGAGGTCGTTGACGTTGGCCTCCAGCAGGTGCGCCGCGAGTTCCATCGCCTTCTCGCGCACCTTCGTCGCCGCCATCAGCACGGAAGTCCCGGACATCACGGCGTTGCGGCTGGCGAACGTGCCGACGCCGAAGCCGATCCGGCCGGTGTCGCCGAACACGACCTTGATCGACCTGTGGTCGACCTGGAGTTCGTCCGCGACGATCTGGGCGAGCATGGTCGCCGTGCCTTGGCCCTGTGGCGCCGCACCGGAGTTCACGGTCACCTGGCCTGAAGGATCGACCCTGACGCTGGCGCCCTCGAACGGCCCGGTGCCTGAGAGCTGGTGGTAGACGCAGATCCCGAGCCCGATCAGCCGACCGTCCGCGCGCGCGGTGCGCTGCCTCTCAGCGAATCCGTCGTAGTCGACCATCTTCAGCGCCTCGTCGAGCGCGGCAGGGAAGTCGCCGCTGTCGAGGACCACCGCTGCCTCGACCGAGGCCATGCCCGTGTCGTAAGGCATCTGCTCGGGCTTGATCAGGTTGCGACGGCGCAGGTCGGCGCGGTCGATGCCCAGTTCCCGCGCGGCGATGTCGATCAGGCGTTCCCGGGCGAATGCCGCTTCGGGTGCGCCGGCGCCGCGGTAGGGCGACGCCGGGCTCTTGTTGGTCGCGGCGCAGATGACTTCGACGTGCACGTTGGGGATGTCGTAGATGCCGGCGATGCTGGTGCCGGCCAGCGACGAGTTGATCACGGCGAGGGTCCGCTGGTAGGCACCGATGTCGGTGATCAGGCGCGCACGCAGGCCGGTGATCCTCCCGTCGTTCGTCATCGCGAACTCCAGCTCGTGGATCTGTTCCCGCGAATGAACGAGGGTGAGGAAGTGCTCGTTGCGGTCCTCGATCCACTTCACCGGTCGGTCGAGCCTGCTCGCGGCGAACGGGACCAGGACATCCTCGGGATAGACTTCGGCCTTCGTCCCGAAGCCGCCGCCTACGTCGGGTGTAATCACTCGTACCGACCGTTCGGGCATGCCCAGCATGCCGGCCACGATCCCGCGCAGGGTGTGCGGCCACTGGTTGGACGCCCAGATCGTCAGCTCACCCGTGACGGCGTCGCGGGTCGCCGCAACGCCGCGGGTCTCGAGCGGAATTCCGGTGTAGCGCTGCATGTCCAGGCGGTCCCCGACGACACGGTCGGCCGTCTCGAACGCCGAGTCGACGTCACCGACGGCGTAGACGAGGCGGGCGCCCACGTTGTCCGGGGCGGCCGCGTGCAGCGCAGGCGCTCCCGGCTCGATCGCGGCGACGGGGTCGACCACGGCGTCGAGTACCTCGTACTCGACCTCGATCAGCTCCAGCGCGTCCTCGGCGACGTGCCGGCTCTCCGCGACCACGACCGCGACACCCTCGCCGACGTACCGGACGACATCACGGGCGAGCGCGTACTGTGGCGTGTCGCGAGATGTTTCCACCGGGAACAGCACCGGGATCGGGGCTGGGGCTGGCCCCAGGTCGGCGGCTGAGAACGCATCCACGACACCGCGGAGCCCGCGGGCCGGGCCCACGTCAACCGACAGCACTCGGGCGTGTGCATGCGGGCTACGCAGGACGGCCATGTGAAGGACGCCGGGGATGTCGATGTCGTCGACGAACGCTCCCTCGCCTCGCAGCAGGCGGGGGTCCTCGACCCTCTTGACGCGAGCGCCCACCATCTTCACGCCCATCTCAGCGCTCCCAATCCGTGTCGGCCGCTTGGACCGATCGCACGATGTTCTGGTAGCCGGTGCACCGGCAGACGTTGCCTGATAGCGCTTCGCGGATCTCGCAGCTCGTGGGGTCCTTCTTCTGCTGCAGGAAGTCGTACGTCGTCAGCAGGATGCCCGGGGTGCAGAACCCACACTGCAGGCCGTGGTTCTCCCAGAACGCCTGCTGGATGGGGTGCAGCTCGTCGCGCTCGTCCGCCAGACCCTCAACGGTCATCACATTCTTGCCATCGGCCTGGACCGCGAGCATGAGGCACGCCCGGATCGGCTCGCCGTCCACCAGAATGGTGCACGCCCCACACACGCCGTGCTCACAGCCGACGTGCGAGCCGGTGAGGCGAAGATCCTCCCGCACGAAGTCGACCAGTGACGTGCGGACGGAGACGGTCCGTTCGAAACGCACGCCATTCACCGTCACGACGATCGACCTCTCGGTCGTCGACGCCGCGCCCGCGCCCGCCGCTTGCTCGTCTAGCGTCCTGCTCATGGTGCCTCCATGTCTGGATTACGGCGGCCCGGTTGATGATCACGCCGTCGGGGACTCAGGTCAGGTCAGGGCCCGGCAGACGGACTCGTCGAGGGCCCGAGGGACGAGGTGCCGGGCGAGCTGGCGGCGGTAGTCCGCCGAACCGTGGAGGTCGGACGGCGGTGTGAGTCCGGCGACGAACTCCTCGGTGAGTTCCCGGATCAGCTGTGCGGTGGGCTGCTGGCCGATGAGCCCGTCGATCGCGGCGGTTGCGCAGACCGGCTCGCCGCTCACGCCGGCGAGGCAGAGCCCACCTTGGGTCACTCGCCCGTCGTCACCGAGAGCGATCGCTGCGGCGACGCCAACCTGGGCGAAGTCGCCGTGCCGCCGGCTTACTTCGAGGAACGCAGCTCCGCTCCTGGCCGGCCAAGCGGGGATCCGGACCTCGGTCAAGATCTCGTTCGGCGCGAGCGCCGTGGTGAAGAAGCCCTCGAAGAACGCTTCCGCGGTGACCTCACGCTCGCCCTCCTGGCCGCGCAGCACCATGCGGCCGCCGAGCGCGCTGACCGCCGCAGGGAGCTCGGCGGCGGGATCGGCGTGGGCGAGACTCCCGCCGACGGTGCCACGGTTGCGGATGTGCACGTGCCCGACGTTGTGCAGCGCCTCGGGCAGCAGCGCCCATGCGCCGTCGGCGAGTTCGGACTGCTCGAGGCTGCGATGACGTGTCAGCGCACCGATGACGAGTACACCGTCGTCGCGCCGCACGTAGTCCAATTCGGTCACGTTGTTGATGTCGACCAGCTGACTCGGCCTGGCCAGCCGGAAGTTCAGCATGGGGACGAGGCTCTGGCCGCCGGCCAGCAGTTTCGCCTCGTCACCGAACTCGTCGAGCAGCCCGATCGCTTCCTGGACGGTTGTTGGGTCGTAGTAGTCGTACGGCGCCGGCTTCACACTCAGAACCTCCCGATGCGTATCGCTCCAAGACGTGCACTGTGCTGGTCTGTCGATAGCTCCCGGTCAAGAGACGATCATCGAACGCCAGGGCCGCCTGGCCAGCGCGGCGGTTCCCGCCCGGTGCGTCAGCGCGCTCGCCGCGGCTGCGGAGCGCTGCATGACCTCCGAGGGGTTCACCAGTACCGGTGCGCCGCCGCGTACCACCAGCTGACCATCGACGTACACGCGGTCCACCTCGTCCCCGCGTGCGCTGTAGACCAGCGCCGACACCGGCTGGTGCAGCGGGGTGAGGCACAGGCTCGACAACTCTGCCACGACGACGTCGGCCCGCTTTCCCGGTTCTAGCGAGCCGATCACGTCCTGCATGCCCAGCGCCGCAGCCCCGTCGATGGTTGCCATCTCCAGGGCCTTCTCTGCCGTCATGATCTCGGCATCGCGCAGTGCGCCCTTGTGGATCAGCGCGGCGAACTTCATCGCCTGCAGCATCGAGTGGTTCGAGCTCGAGGCCGGCCCGTCGGAGGCCAGGCCGACGGTGATACCGCGGCGCTGCATCTGTGGGATCGGGGCGATGCCTGAGCCCAGGTAGAGGTTGCTGCACGGATTGTGCGAGACCTTCGCGTCGTGTGTGGCGAGCAGGTCGATGTCGTGCTCGTCGCACTGCACGCAGTGCACCGCGAGTAGGTCCGGGCCGAGCAGCCCGGTAGTGGCGGCGAAGGGTACGTCGCGCATCCCGAATCGGCGCTGCGCCTCGGTGATGTCGAATGGTGACTCGGCGAGGTGCATGGTGACCAGCGCTGCGGTCGCATCGGCGAGCGCCCGGGTCTCGCGGAGTGTTGCTGCGTCCACCGTCCAGCTCATGCAGGGAGCAAGGCCGATTCGCACGCGTGAGCCTGGTCGGTTCCAGCGGTCGATGAGCCGCTGCGCGTCGGCGAGCGCACCATCAAGCGTCTGCACCAGCTCTGCCGGCACGCCCACGTCGGCTCCGGCCGTGACGTAGCCACGCGCCATGACGGCGCGTATGCCCACCTCCTCCATCGCCGCCACTACCGCGTCCCCGAGCCCCGGGCGCGGGTGCACGTACATGAAGTCGACCAGTGTCGTGGTCCCGGTGGTCAACGCCTCGGCGCAGCCATGCAGCGCGGCGGCGTAACAGTCCTCCTCGGTGAGCTCCACCGCGGAGGGGCCGGTCATGGCCGTGAACCAGTCCGCGAGCGCTCGATCGTCGCCGAGTCCCTTCAGCAAAGTCTGGAACAGGTGGGTGTGGGTGTTCACGAATCCAGGTAGGACGATCCGGCCGGTGCAGTCCACGAGCTCCGCTGTCGGGTAGTCGGCACGCAACTGCGTCGAAGGCCCGACCGCGAGCAGGTACCCGGAGGCCGGCGAGAACGCCACTGCGCCGTCCTCGAGCACCCGGCGGCGTGGGTCCATCGTCACCACGGTGCCGCCGGACAGCACGGTCACGGGAGCTGACCCGGGCGACTCCGCGGATGGGCGAGTGTGAGCAGATGTCATCGACAAGCCTCCGACGTGGTTGGGCCGCGTGTCCGGAGCATTGGAAGTTATCGGGACTGCCTGCGCTGACGTCTCGTCTTGTTGCGTCCGCCCGGACTTCTCCGGTTCAGCGTGTTGCCACCCTAGCGGCCCACACGAGACGTTGCGTTATGCCATGGTGACACAAGACTCATCGCGGTTTCGGCAGCTTTTCACACTCGCCGCGGTGCGCGTGCGGGCCTGCTTGGTGCGCACGCGTAACGGCAGGCTGAACCAGCTGCTGCAGCGGAGCATCGTGCGGCCCCGATCGTGGTCATTGCGGACGACCTGCCCAGTCACTCCAGCCAGAAGCTCGGGTGACTGGGGCGTCACCTGCACATGTGCCGGATCTTCATTCCGGTCAAGCCTGCCGGCTGAGCCTGACGAGGGCTGAAACGCTGCACCGGACGAAGCGGAAGGGGTCGTGGCCTCAGTCGTCAGGACATCGACGTTCTTGCGGATCACGGTCATCTTGCAGTCCGCGAGGTGATCGAAAGGCTGCGGACAGGCCCCGGTCCGGCGGCGCGAGTGCCCTCAACCGTGGTGACCACGTGGCCGTGGGCGGAGACAGCTACTACCGGGCGGCTTCGCACCGGGTTCGTCATCCGGCAGCACGCGCAGCACACGCCGTGCTCGCACCCCACGCGGGTGCCGGTCAGCTGCAGGTCATGGCGTCGGCAGTCCGGCAACAGCCGTCGCACGGTCACCACGACGTTGCGTGTGTGCCGTTAACGGTGAGCGGTGCGCTCCGGATGGCTGCTCGCCGAGGTCGGCACACGGTCCATGCTGTCGCCTGTCGTCACGCTGCCTGTGCTCTCACCGGACCCACATACGGTCCGGGTCGTCCCGTGGAACGTGAGGAACTGGCGGATGCCCCAGCACTGCGCATTGTCGCTCAATTCGGACGTGGATATCTGGCAACAGCTGCCGACGACGGGGGTGGGGAGCGCGTCTGTCCACGTTCTACAGCCCACGCATCTCTACCACCTGCAAGGCCAGCGTGATGTCGAGCCGCAGCGTGGGGTCGCCGATGAAGGGGCCGAGCATCCGTTCGAGCTTCCTGATCCGATAGCGGAGCGTGTTGTAGTGGAAGTGCAGGGAGCGGGCGGTTTCGGCGACGTTCAAGCTGTTGTCCAGCAGGGCCTGCAACGTCATCCGCAGATCGAGGGCCTCCGGCTCGTCACCGGCGAGCTTGCCGAGAACCTCCTCGGCGAAGGATCGCAACTCCGCCGGGTCGGGTACGAGAGACAACAGGCGATGCACCCCGAGACCGCCGAAGTGGGTGACCGAGCCTGGACCGTGGATCCGCCGCCCGATGGCCACTGATTTGCGCGCCTGCTGGTAGGCGGTGGTCAGGGCCTCGGGTGCGGTCGCCGGGTCGGGAACAACCCGGCTGACTCCGACGGAGAACGACCGCCGGCCGGCCGCCCGGTCCCTGGCGACTTCGGTGACGATGCCGGCGACGGTGGCCTCCACCTCGGCGGCAGTTCCGGACACCGGGATCAACGTGATGATCTCCTGACTGAAGCCGACGACCGGGGCCTTGCTGTCGCGGCTGCGCACCACCTGCTGCCATGCCGCGGCGAGGCGGTCCTGATAGGACCGCACCGGCAGGGTGGTGTGCAGGCCGGAGCCGGTGTCGTTGTCGGGCTCGAGCTCGGCCACCGCCACAACGAGCGGCCGATCGATGTCCCATCCGAGCGTGGCGAAGTGCGCGGCCACCTGCTGCGGCTCGCCGGCGCGGCCGGTCAGGGCATCCCGGAGGAAATCGCCCCGGTACTTGCTCTCCACCGCTGCCACGGCCTGCTGTCGGGTGATCAGTAGCGCGACCACCGTCGCGACCCTTTCCAGAGCATGCACACCGATCTCGGACAGCTGCCCGGTGACGCTGTGGGCGACGATGTACCCGTGGTTGAGTCCGCCGCCGTGCACGGGCACGACAGCCAACTCGCCCGAGCCAGGTCCTTGCTGGTGCAGGATGCCGACGGCAAGTTCCTCGGTCCGAAGGCGGCCGGTCGCGTCGAACACCGGAAGGGCCGTCAAGGCCGATCGACGAGCCTCATCGCCACCCGTTGCTTGCACCTGACCATCGGGTGCGGTGATGAGGACCGCGACGTCCAGCAGCCGCGCCACCTCGTCGGTGACCTCTGCCAGGCCGCCGCCGGCGAAGAGGACGGTCTCGAGGCTGCGCTGCAGGTCATGAGCTATCGCGAGGGTCTCAGCCTGGTGGTCCAGTAGCGCGGCGAAGACGTCCGCGAGCACGTCGTCGAAGGCGACGTCCGCGGGCAGGCTCAGCACCGGAAACCCGAGCCGGTCCGAGGCCTCCAGGGCCGTGGCCGGGATGTCCAAGAGGTAGCGGCCCGATTTGACGGCCAGCGCGCAGACTCCGCGTTCGTGGAACTCGGCGACGAGCTGGGCCATATGGTCCGTCTCCCCCCGGACGGGTCCCCCCCGGCCCGTCTGCACCGGCTGGACGGAATCAGCATGCAGCAGCGGAAACCCTGTGGTCAGCAGCAATTCGTGCGGTTTGACCCACGGGAGGATGTCCGGAACTTCCATGACATTGAGTCGACTGACCATGCGCAGGAGCCCCGAAGCGCCGCTGAGTACGGTCGAGCCCTGCAGGCTGTCGACCTTGAGCACTTCTTGCAGCGGCAGGCCGTAGACAGACCCTTTCGGCACATTATTGATGCTGGATCACCCACTTGTTGGCAACTTTGCCTGCCGTCAGGCGGATAGTGCCCTAGCCGCCGTCGGCAGACAAGCTCGTGATCGGCCGCCGCTGCTGTCCCAAGAGGTGATGGCCTGCCGATCACACGCACAATGCGCAACGTTGCGGAACACCTCGGCGCCGGACTCCTTGACGCCCTGCTGGCCGGCGTCGCCCATGATCTCCAGGACCTGCTTGAGGATGCGCCGCGGCGTGCGCACATCCTCGAGCCTCCCCCATCGCGATCTACAAGTCGGTGCGCGAGCGTCCTGGAAGCGACGCCGCCCGGACCCGGGTGCTCACCCTGCTGACAGCGGATGGGGCGCGTCTTGCGTATGGGCTGGCACCGGGTGTGCCCAGTTCGAGGATTCGTCTGCAATACCTGGTGATGCAGGCCCCGTCGTGACTCGGCGGGGACGCACTTCAGCGCTGGCGCCCACCATGCCGGGACGAGCTCGGGTTGCGTGACCACCTCCTCGCTGGTGTTCGTGGCGGCGAGGGCAACCATGGAGCGAACAACCCGGGCGCCCCGGCGGTGACCGGGCAAACTGCACGCCGACAAGGGCTGCGACCACCCACGCTGCCGTCGTTACCTGCACCGAGGCCACTTCTCGGCACTGCTCACGCTCGCCTGCACCCCGATCTGCCGCCGCCGGCTGCCGCTGTCGCTGCAGCAGTAGCTCGGTCACGGCGGAGCGCATCTTCAGAGGCCGCTGCGCACGTCCGGCGCACGTTCCACGGTTGACACCGAACTGCGCGGGCACTCACAATTCCACGGGCATAGTGGTCTTACCATTTTACTGTCAGTCAGAGTGGACCGGCACGGGAGGACCGATTGATTATGTCGATCGACTTCGAGGACCATTGCTGGCGTGGGGTCGTCCCCGCCGAGACCCTCCAGGTGTACGCGCCGTACCGACGCGAGACCAAGGTCGTCGGACGGCCTGCCCTGCTGGCCGTCGACCTGTTCGTCAGCGCGTTCCCCTCCGGGCCCGGCTCACTGGCCGACGCGGCACGGGTGAATCCGCGCTCCTGCGGGCCCTTCGCCTGGCGCGCCGTGCCGGTGCTGCACGAGCTGCTCGACACCGTACGCGCGGCCGGCTGCCCGGTGCTCTACAGCGCCGCCGCGCTCACCGACAACCCTGACGACGCGCGCACCAGGCCCACCCTCCGCCGGGAACGGGACGCGCAGCCCCGCTCTGCGACCGACTTCGCCTTCCACCCGGAGTTCCGGCCAACGGCGGCCGACGTCGTGGTGCGCAAGCGGCGAGCCAGCGCGTTCTTTGGCACGGAACTGGCCGACGTACTGCGCGAGCTGGCGGTCGACACGCTGTTGATCTGCGGTCAGACGACCAGCGGCTGCGTGCGCGCCTCGGCGGTCGACGCCTACTCGCACGGGTTCCACACGGTGGTCGTCGAGAACGCGGTTTTCGATCGTTCGGAGTTGAGCCACCAGGTGAGCCTGTTCGACCTGCACCACAAATACACCGACGTGATGACGTTGGCCGAGCTGCGCGGGCACCTCCGGTGAGCGTTCACGGGATGGCGGCGAAACCGCTCGAGGCGCGGTCCCCGTGGCAGTGGCCGAACGGCGCCCGGCTCGCGGTGTGGGTGGTGCCGAACGTGGAGGTTTTCGCCCCCGAGCTGCCGTTGACTGCGGGCGGCCCCGCCGGTGACACCGCCGGGCTGGCCACCCGCGAGTACGGCAACCGGGTCGGGCTCGGCCGGCTGCGGGCGGTACTCGCCGAGTACGGGATCCGCGCGACGGCCGCGATGAACGCCGGATTCGCGGTGCGCTATCCCGAGCTGACGCGGCAACTGGTCGGCGAGGGATGGGAACTGATGGGGCACGGCCAGGTCAACAACCGGCGACTGCCCTGTTACCCGCCCGACCAGGAGCGAAAGCTGATCGGCGAGAGCCTGGGAACGCTGGAGTCGGTCACCGGCATCCGGCCGAGGGGGTGGCTCAGTCCCGGCCTGCTCGAGACCCCGGACACGCTGACGCACCTGGTCGCCGAGGGTGTGGTGTACGTCGCTGACCACGTCTGCGACGACCAGCCGTTCCCGATCCCGGTCGAGGCCGGGGCGATCCTGTCCGTGCCGTACTCGGTCGAGACCAACGACAAGCCCGCCTACGACCGCGCCGGGCTCACCCCGCCGGAGTTCGTGGCGCTGGCCAAACGCCAGTTCGATGTGCTGTACGCGGAATCGGCCCGCACCGCGCTGGTGTTCGCGCTTGCCCTCCATCCCTACCTCTCCGGGATGCCGCACCGAATCGGCGCGGTCGACGAGGTGCTGCAGCATATCCGGGACCATGACGACGTCTGGTTGGCGACCGGGTCGGAGATCGCGGATGCCTATGCGCTCCTGCACCCGGACGCATCGCCTTGCGCCGCGGCTTTCCCGGCGGAGCGGGTGGTGACACCGTGACGCGCCCGAATGAACAGGCGGTTCCGGCGCAGGAGACAGCGCTTGGGCAGGGTCCGGGCCGGGCATCGCGGGTGCGGTGGATCTACGTCGTGCCCACGCTGTTCGTGGCGACCCTGGTTGCCCAGATCGACAAGCTGAGCATCTCGGTCATCATGGCCAGCCACTCGTTCCTGGTCGACATGGGGCTGTTGGATCGGCCGGCCATGGTCGGCGGCCTGGTCTCGGCCTTCCTGCTCTCCTACGGGGCGGGGCAGTTCGTCTGGGGACCGATCATCGACCGCATCGGGCCTCGGCGCGCCGCGATGGTCGGTGTGGTCGCGTGGAGTGTGACGCTGGTGTGGGGCGGGTTCAGCGCTACGTTGCCGATGCTGTATCTGTCCCGCATCTTCCTCGGGCTCAGCGAGGGGATCCTGTACCCGGTGTGCAACGCGTTCGTGGCGCGCTGGTTCGCGGTGCGGGAGCGGGGGCGGGCCCAGTCGATTTGGTTCAACGGGGCCACCGTCGGCGGAGCGGTCGGCGGTGTGCTCGTCACCACGGTCGTGGTGCTCTCCGGGTGGCGGCCCGCGTTCCTCGCGCTGGCGGCGCTGGGCGTCGTGGTCGTCCTTCCCATGCTCTGGTTCTTCACCAGCGACGACCCGCGTACTGACCGCCGGGTGTCGGCCGGAGAGGTGGCCCAGATCGAGCAGGGGCACCGGCTCGCCGTGACCCCGGCCGAGCGTGCGGCCTCGGTGTTCGGCAACTACCGGTACTGGTTGCTCGTCCTCGCCTTCGTAGCCAACAACATCTTCTTCTGGGGCTGGAGCAGCTGGCTGCCCACCTATCTCGTCCGGGTGCGCCACTTCTCCTTCCAGTCCTCCGGCTGGCTAACCGCGCTGACGTTCGCCATCGAGGTCGCCGCCGTGTACCTGCTCGGCCTGCTCACTGACCGGCTCGGACGTAGGGCACCGCTCGGCGCGCTCGGATATCTGCTGGCCGGAGTGGGCGTCTACATCGGCGGCATCACTGAAGACATCCCGCTCGCCATGAGCTTTCTCATCGCTGGTGTGTGCTGCCAGCAGGCCTGCGCCGGCAATGTCCAGGCACTCCTGCACAGCTTCAGCGGACAGCGCCTCATGGGGCGCGCGGCTGGTGTGCTCAATGGTTTCGGGAACGTGGGCAGCTTCCTCGCCCCGGCGTTGGTCGGTGCGATGATCGGCACGAGCGGAGACTTCTCACTGGTCGTCATCGCGCTGGCCGCCGACCTGGTCGTCGCGGCCGCCGCGCTGGCCCTGTTGATCAAAGACCGTTACTAGGTATCGAGACGACGAGTCGGAGGAGTCGATGGCTGTGTGGGACGGGTTGATCCCGGAGCGGGACCAGGAGATCTACCGGCGAGCCGGTTTCGCCAGGGAACCGAGTTGGGACGGTAGCCCCGCACTGCTGATCGTGGACGCGCTGTGGGGCTTCATCGGGCATCAGCCGGTGGACGTCCTCGAGGCGATCAGCGAGTACCCGACGGCGTGCGGCGAGCCGGGCTGGGTCGGTCTGGAGCGCACCGAGGAGGTGCTGCGTTTCTTCCGGGAGGCCGAGCTGCCGGTCGTGCACGTGTGTGCCTCGGCTGGGGCCGACTCGGTGTACGGCGCGACGACCCGTGCCCGCCGCACCCCGGGCACCGGGACGAGGGCCTACGAGATCCCCGAGCGGATCGCGCCGGTTCCGGGCGAGTTGGTGGTGCCCAAGTCCAAGGCCAGCGGGTTCTTCCGTACGCCCCTGGACGTGCTGCTGCGCAACCGGAAGGTGGACACGGTGCTCATCGCCGGCTCCACCACCTGCGGCTGCATCCGGGCCACCGCCGTCGACGCCCACTCCAGCGGCTTTGAGACCATCGTGCTCTCCGACGCGGTGTGGGACCGTTCGCCGTTCTCGCACGCGGTGTCGCTGTACGAGTTGTCGATGAAGTACGCCTCGGTCGTCGCGGTGGACGAGGCGATTGCCGAGCTGGGCAAGCGCCGTGACCGGTAGCCCCCGTTACGCCTACCGGCCGATCGTCGACCACCCGAAGTTCCGCTGGCCGGGCGGGGCCGGGGTCGCGGTATGGGTCATCACCAACGTCGAGCACTACCCGTTCGGCCATCCCGGCATCCCGGTGAACGAGCGCTCGGCCGCCGCCGACCCCGACGTGCTCAACCACAGCTGGCGCGACTACGGGCCACGGGTGGGGATGTGGCGGCTGTTCGACTGCCTGGGCGAGCTGGGTGTACCGGTGTCGGCCACGCTGAACAGCGAGGTGTGCGACGAGTACCCGCAGCTGGTGGAGGAAGGCTGCCGGCGCGGCTGGGAGTGGATCGGGCACGGCACCAACAACTCGGTGCGGCTGAGCGGCCTGACCGAGGACGAAGAGCACGAGCTGGTGCACACCGCGCTCGACCGCATCGCCTCGGCGACCGGACAGCGGCCGATGGGCTGGCTCGGTCCGGGGTTGGTCGAGTCGCACCGCACTCCGGACATCTTGCGGGCCGCCGGCATCGAGTACCTGTGCGACTGGGTGGCCGACGACCTGCCCTTCCCGCTCGCGGCCGAGGGCGGAGAACTGCTGTGCCTGCCCTACAGCATCGAACTCAACGACACCGAGCTCCTCCTGCGCCAGCACCTGACCGGGGAACAGTACCGGCAGCGACTCGTGGACCAGTTCGAGCAGCTGTGCCGGGACGCCGACGCGCACGGCATAGGCCGGGTCATGGCGATCCCGCTGCACCCGTTTCTCGCCGGTCAGGCGCACCGGATGCGCTACCTGCACGACGCCCTGAACCACATCGCGTCCAGTAACGCCAGCTGGATGGCCAGCGGAACCGACATCGTGGAGCAGTACCGCGCCCTCGGGGCGATGTGACGGTCGATGCCCGTGCCTCGCGTGACCGACACGACGAAGACCTTCGAGATCGAGATCGTGTTGCAGGACGTCCGGGCGGCGGTGACCCGTTTGGTCCAGGTTCCGGGTGAGGCCAGCCCGGCCGCGCTGCATGAAGTCGTGCAGTCGGCGATGGGGTCGGACCACCTCGCACTTGCACGAGTTCGACGTCGCCGGCGCCCGGTACGGGACACCCGACCCGGGGGTGGGATGGGGCGGCCAGCTCCCTGACGAGGCGAAGGTCAAGCTGTTTCGGTCATGAGTGGCGTCACGTCAGGGACACGGCTGACGCGAGCGGGCTTCGATCAGTCGTCCTCCCGCGAGATCCGCGCCAGCTCGTGTCGCCACGCCGTGCGCACGGTGACGACCGAACCGAGATCGGGCAGCTCCACGAGGTCCGCCTCCGGGATGGTGAGGACCGCCACGTGCCGCCGTGACGGCAGAGTCATGCGGGCGAGGCCACCGTCTCCCGGGCCAAGCTCCTGCGGCCCACGGCAGCGGATCAGCATGTGTGTCTCATCGATGCGCACGCTGCCGTGCCCGAGCACGCCGTCGGCGAGAGGCCGCGAGCGGGCATGACCCCGACAGGCGTCGGCGATCTCCGTGCGGAGGGCCTCCAGCTCAGATGACATAGGACTCGTGGGTCTCGGGAACGAAGAGTTCCTCGGGCGCGAGCCGGCGCGGCGTCAGCCCCTGCTCATGGGCGTAGCGGAGGAACACCGCCAGGGTGGTCCGGTTGGCGTCGAGTCCATAGGGCCAGAAGTCGGGGCCGAGCAGCGCGCGCGTGCGCTCCAGCTCGTCCGTCAGCCACGGGACCATGTACGGGTTCGCGGCCACCTCCCCCATCCGTGCCTCGGTGAGCGCCTTGGCCTGCTCGAACGCGCTGTAGAGCGAGCGGGCCAGCCACGGGCGCGCGGCGTAGACGTCCCGCCGCAGCACAACCGTGTGCATGATCGGGAAGATTCCGGTCTCGGCTGCGTAGCGTTCCTCCTCGACGCGGGGATCGCGGAACAGCCGCCGGACCGACGTGTCGCCGGCGAGCATCGGGCGCGGCGTGCGGGGCGCGTAGAGCGCGTCGATCTCGCCCGCCAGCAACATGTCCAGCAGTGTGCGGTCCGGCGGGATCGGCTCGACCTCGATCCTCGGGGGAAGGTCCAGCTCCTGCTTCTCGACCCGGCCCGGTTCGTGCATGCCGCCTGTCCGGTACCGCACGGCGTCGACGGGCAGGTCGTGCCGGTCGGCGAGGATGCCGCGGATCCACACATTCGCGGTGAGCTGGTATTCGGGCACGCCCACCACCCCGCCGAGCAGGTCGGCGGGTTTCACGAGGTCGCTGTCCCCGCGCACGTAGATCCCGTGGTGGCGGAAGGCGCGCGACGGGAAGACCGGGATCGCGACGAGATCCGGCTCGGCCGTGCACCCCACGTGCGTGACGTAGGAGGACAGCGACATCTCGGCCGCTTCGAACTCGCGGTGCCGCAGCATCCGGAAGAACGTCTCCTCGACCGGGAGGTTCAGATAGGTGAGAGCGACGCCCGCGGGCCGTACCGTGCCGTCGGCGAGGGCGCGGGTGCGGTCGTAGTCCCAGCAGGCCAAGGTGACCGGGACCGTGCTCATGCAGCCTCCTCGATCCCGGCGAGCTGGCAGAAGTAGGCCCACCGGCCCTCGACGCCCGCCACCTGCCCGCGCAGTGTCGCGATCTCGTGGGGGCTGATCACTCGGGGTCGGGTGCCCGTGGACGCGGCCGTGAGCGCCGCCTCGGCGAGCTGCTCGAGCATCGCGGCGCCCACGGTGGCCTCGCGGACCCCTTCCCCCACGCTGACGATCCCGTGCCCCTGCAGGTGACAGAAACGCTCGCCGCCGAGTGCGCCGGCCAGAGCCCGACCCAGCTCCGGAGTGTCGACGAGCACCGGGTTCGGCCAGGTCGGCGGGGTGCGATCGAGGAAGGTCGCGGGCACGTGCAGCACCGGCTCGATCGGCAGCCCCAGCACGCCCGCGAGAGTCGCCGACCGCTGATGAGTGTGCACGACGCAACCGACGTCGGGCCGGGCGCGGTAGATCTCGGTGTGGATGAACACCTCGGCCGGCGGCCGGTCGGTGCCGCCCGGGCCCCCCTCGAGCAACCGCCCGTCCAGGTCGACGATGATCATCCGCTCCGGCCCGAGCCCCGCCGTGCTCCGCACGGTCGGTGAGTGCTTCGGTTTCACCACGACCCGGTCCGTCCCCGGCACTCGGGCGCTGGCGTGCCCCAGGTAGTCGACCAGGCCGAGCGCGGCGAGCACCTGCCCGGCCCGCGCGACGAGCTGCCGCAGCTCCCGCTCGGCGGTCACGCCCGCGCCGCCGACGTGCGCGTCGCCACGTACCGACGGACCGTCTCCGCGTCGAGCACCACGGACGGGTCGTACTCCGGGGCGTCCTCCAGCTGCTCGAGGTCGTCGAGCCCGCAGTACCGGTACACCCGGTTGATCGCCGAGATCAGGCGGGCCGGCCGCTCCGGATCGGCGTTGACATGCTGGTGGATCGTGTTGGGTGGCACGTAGATGACGTCCCCGGCTTCCCAGTCGAAGCGCTGCACCTCCTCGCGCGGCTTCCAGTGGTAGGTGTCGGTGATCTCGACGTCGCAGTCCTGGTGCAGGTCGTACCCGCGGCCCTCCAGTACGTAGAGGCACTCCTCGGCAAGATGGCGGTGCCTTCCGGAACGGCTGCCGCCCGGAATGATCTGCATGTAGGCGTCGACCGTCTGCATGCGGGTGTTCAGGTCCGCATTGATCAGGTGCTTGAGCAGGCCCTGCCGCGACATCTCCCATGGCATGTCCTGCGGGTGCAGCACCTTGCGGCGCTCGGCGTCGCGCACCGGGGCCTCGGCGGCCCGGGCCAGCTGCTCGGCGTAGGTCGCCACCGTGTCCGCTCCGGCGATCCAGGCGCCGGTCTCGTCCCAGGCCATGTCAGTACCCCTCCGCCGGGTGGTTGTGGCCGGTCTCCTCCTCGCGGGCGGTGAACCCCTCGCCGCCCGGCGCCGGCTCGAGAGCCCGCGGCTCCACCTGCTTCTGGAAGAGCATGTTGAGGAACAGGTACATCGGCTTGGTCTTGATTACGAGTGCCCGGGCCGGCCGCTCCGAGCTGGCGTTGAAGTGCTGGTGCACGCAGTTGTTGTGCACGATCGCGACATCGCCCGCGGACCAGTCGTAGCGGATCCCGTCGTGGATCTCATAGCCCGTGCCGTCGAGGATGTAGAAGGCGGCCTCGTTGACGTGTCCGTGCTTCTGCGACTTCCCGCCCGGCCCGTACTCCTCCAGGTGCAGATGGAAGGTCTGGGTGATCCCGTCCTTGGGCTCCACGTAGTGCCGGGAGTACGCCTGGGGCCCGTCCACGAACTTGATCTCGTTCGCCTTGCGCACCCGTGGCATCGAGCGCAGCCGCTCCAGCTCGGCGTTCAGCCCGTACTCACCCTGGATCGCGCGGACGAAGGTCCGGTTCTTCTGGCTGTGGTAGAGATGCGCCAGGGCGGGATCGTCCGCCTGCGCCTCGCCATCGGTCATGAATCCTCCTCGTTCCTGACCTGCTGCACGCCCGGAGCTGGCGTCGTACCGGTCGTCCCAGGACTTCGCGTTGCGGAGCAGGTCCGCGGAGGCGAAGGGGGCGATGTCCAGGCCCTCCGGGCTGGTGTCACCGGGAACCTGGGTCGACGGCGACTGCGCCGCCGACGAGCCGAGGTCGGACGCACCCGCGCCTTGGTCGGCCAGGCCGCCGCACCCCCACCAGCAGCACGGCCACGACGGCGAGCAGGGGTAGTGCGAGTGATCGAGTCCTCATCGACTGTCCTTCCACGGGGCAAGGATCACACGTGCACGGCCCGATGGTATTACCGTTCTTCCTTTCAGGGAACCGGGCGTCGCCAGGTGGTCGCCGGGGCACCCACCGCCACCCCACCCCGCCGTCGACGCCGGCGCCAGTGCCGCCGCGCTGACCGCGCCGGTCACGATCGGCCCCAGCGCGTTGCCGATGTCGGAGACGAACCACCACACCCCGAGGAGCACCGGGCGGTGGCGGACAGCGCCGCGAGCGGGATCACCGCTCCTGCCCGATGCCGAACAAAGCGACGGGAGGTAGATGGCGATCCCCGCCGACCGCAGTGACCGCGCAGGCTCCGCGGTCACGAGAAGAGCAGGGATTTGATCACCACCGGGACGACGCCGGGCGGGTCGAGCTTTTCGCCGACGTCGACGAAGTCGAGATCGGCGAGCCTTGTGCCGTCGATCGCGACGAACGGCCTGTGCAGACCCAGCTCGCGGTCCAGGAGTCGGCCGAGGCTCTGCCCGACGTCACCATCGATCATCAGCAGCAGCGGCTCCGTGCCGCCGTCGGCGACCTCGACGATCCCCCGGCCGACCGCCGCGAGCCGTGCGTGGGTGGGCGGGCCGGTCCAGCACAGTGCCAGGGCAAGGGCCTCGTCGAGGCTCCGGTCCTGCTGCTCGGCCGCACGCCGGATCCCGGCCGCGACCGCCGCCGCGTCGATGTCCTCGCCCAGCGGCTCAAGCTGCACGACGGGTACGTTCTGCAGCGGCAGCGACACCCCCGCACCGAGGTGGATCGTCTTGCCGCTCACCTGCACCGTGAACTGGGACGCCCCGATCACCGTCGCGCGGATCCGCTGGCCGGGATCGAGCACCGGCAGGCGCACCCGGCTGTCCAGCCGGGCCGCGACGGCGCGGGCGAGCTCGCGCGCGACATCGCCGTGATCGGCGTTCTCATGCCCGAACAGATACTCGGCCACGCCGCCGGAGAAGGTGAGGTAGTCGGGGTCGACGGTTCGTTCCAGCGGCGGGGTGAGCTCCAGCGCGCGCCCGAGCTCGCCGAGCCCGCCTCCGGCGAGGTGGTCGACGAGCAGGTCCGCGAGGCGGTCGGCGATCGTGCTCCTGACGGCCGGATCAGCCAGCGACTCCGGCGATGTGTCGACGTCGAGGGCGGCCGCGACCAGCCGGGCGGAGTCGTCGACACGGGTCCACCTCCCCGCCCGGTCCCGTGCCACGAGCCGGCCGCCGACGGCGACGGCGGCGACGCCGCGGATCTTCCCGCGGTCGATCAGCGCGAGCTTGGTGGTGCCACCGCCGATGTCGACGTGCAGCACCACCGCGTCCCGCTCGCGCGAGATCCGGGTCGCTCCCGACCCGTGGGCGGCGAGGATGCACTCGAGCCGGTGCCCGGCCGTCGCACAGACGAACCGGCCGGCCTCGCTTGCGAACAGCTCATCGATCGCCCGCGCGTTGCGCCGCTTGATCGCCTCTCCGGTGAGGATCACCGCGCCGCTGTCCACGTCGGCCGGGCTGAACCCGGCACCGGCGTAGCTGTGCCGCAGGAAGTGCCCCAGCTCGTGGACGTCGATCGTCCCGTCCGGCAGGAACGGGGTGAGCACGATCGGAGAGCGCCACTCCACCTGCCGGTCGACGACGGTGAACCGGCTGGACAGCGCATGCACGTCCCGCCTCAGGTACACCCGCGCGAACAGCAGGTGCGAGGTCGAGCTGCCGATGTCGATCCCCACCGTGAGCAGCTCCAGGGTGTCCTGCTCGAGGATCGTCCGCGCGACCGCCTCCCGCTCCTCGTCGGTGAGCCCCCGCTCGTGCTCGTGGTCGAAGTCGACGTCGTGCACCTCGTACTCCCGGTCAGACGGCCGGCCCGACGGACCGCGGCGTGCGGATCACGCCGGTGAGCGACTCCCCGGACAGGGCCAGGATCGCCGGCTCGTCGAACGCGTCGCCCATCCGGGACTCGACACCGGTCTCGCGCAGCGCCTCCAGGAACATCCGGTGCACCCGTGGGTCCTGGTCCTCGTACTCGATCTGCCGCCCGCCCTGCGACACCGACACCGCCCCGGAGCCCTCGGCGCTCTTGCGGCGCAGCGCCAGGAACGGGTACTTGCGACTTCCCAGGCTGCAGGCCAGATAACGGGCGGGGGCCGGGCCGGTGTTGAAGTGCTGGTGGAACATCCAGAACGGCGGCGAGTACATGAAGCCGTGCCGCCACGGGAAGCGGCGGAACTCCGAGTCGCCCTCGTACCAGAGCAGCGAGAAACCCTCGCCGTCCACGGCGTGCACGTGCGTGCCTGCCGCGTGCCGGTGCGCCTTCTTGTAGCGCCCCACCGGCATCTGCGACACGTGCGCGTGCATGGTGCCGTCCGCCAGCACGAAGTTGACGTTGAGCGAGCCCTTGCCCCGACCCTCGAACTCGTACAGCGTGAAGCTGGTCAGGTCGTGGACGAAGTTCGTCTCCCAGACGTTCTGCACCGTCGCCGAGCCCTGGTTGTAGACCGAGTGCTCGCCCTCGCCCGCGAAGCGCTCGACCGTGCCCACCCGGTCGGGGAAGCGCGCGTCGCTGCCGAAGACGAAAGCCGGATCGTGGAAGACGTTGAGCAGCAGCGGCGCGTCGTTCGTGCAGGACAGCCGGGCGGGCTCGCGTCCCGAGGCGTTCATGATCCGATAGGTGCAGTTCAGCGGGATCGCGAACAGCGCTTTCGGGCCCCACTCGAAGGTGCGCTCCGTCCCGTCGGGCAGCCACACCGTGGCCGAGCCGTAGCCGGTGAGGACGTAGAAGAAGGCCTCGTACAGGTGGTGCACCGGAGCCGTCGACCGCGTGGGCTCGATCTCCAGCACGTAGTTGCTCATGAAGTCGCCGCGGCCCAGAGTGTGGGCGAAGCAGCCGCGGGCGTCGTAGCGCTCCCACGGACCGGTCTCCAGGGCGAGCAGGTCGAACCCGAACTCCTCGTGGATCGGGATGCCCTCCCCCTGCGCCCAGCCGACGTACGGATCGAGCAGGAAGCGGCCGGAACTGTCGTCGCTCGGCGACGCGGCGGGCGGGGTCATGGCCGCGGTGGACATCGTGGTCTCCTCCGGTTCTCGATGGGTCAGGCCGGGGTGTCAGGGCGGGGCCGCGGACGGGTCGGACCCGGCGATGCTGTAGCCGCGGACGGTCCGGCCCAGGGCCGCCGTACCCGCGGCTGCGGCGATCGGGACGAGCCCGCCGAGAGTGAGGGCCCCCACCGGGCCGAGCGCCCCGGCGACGGCGCCGACCAGCCCGTCACCGATCGCCGGGCCGCCACGGGAGGCCATCTGGTAGATCGCCGACACCCGCCCGCGCAACTCGTCGGGTGTCTCGACCTGGACCGCCGCGTGCCGGACCGTTGTCGACACGGCGTCCGCGACACCGAGCAGCCCGGCCAGCACCAGGGCCAGCCAGAATGTGGTGACCTGGGCGAACGCCAGGATGACCAGCCCGTAGAGGGCCGTCGAGACGAGCACGAGGACCCCGGAGCGGCGGGAACGGACGAGCCGGAACACGAGCACCGAGCCGGCCAGGGCGCCGGCCGACGGAGCCGCCGACAGCAGCCCGTACCCGGTGGGCCCGGCACGCAGGATGTCGAGGGCGAACGCCGGCAGCAGGACGCGGTACGCACTGAACACCGTGGCAGCGAGGTCCAGCGCCATCATCTGCCAGACGACCGGGCGGCGCCGGAACTCGACGACCCCCTCATGCAGGGCATGCAGGAGCGGGTCGTGCGAGCCCGGGCTCCGAGCGGTGGTGGCCCGGAGCGCCAGCAGGGTCAGCACCAGCACGGCATAGGTGGTTGCGTCCAGCAGGTAGACCGCGCCGGGCCCGGCCACTGCGATCAGCACCCCGGCCAGCGCGGGCCCGGCGAGCACCGCCAACTCGCGGGACGGGTTGATCAACGCGATCGCGTCGACCAGCTGGTGCCGCGGCACGAGCGCCGGGATCAGCGCCTGCCGGGCCGGCTGGTCGAAGGTGGCGGCCGCGGTCGCCAGCAGTGACGACAGCACCACCATCCAGGTGGTGGCGCGTCCGGTGCACGTCGCCGCAGCCAGGGCCGCGGAGACGACCAGCGCCGCCCCCTGGCTGTACTGCAGCAGCCGCTTACGGTCCATCCGGTCGGCAAGCACGCCGCCGAGCGGTGAGAGCACCACCAGCGCGACGGCCTGGGCGATCCCGACGAAGCCGACCTGCAGCGTCGACCGGGACAGCTCGTAGACCTGGTAGAGGTTGGCCGCGACCGCGGCGCGCGTCCCCACCTGGCTGAGGATCACCCCGCCCCAGTAGAGGTCGAAGTCCCGGTTCCGCAGGACCCCCGGGATCCGCGGCGCCGGGCTCACCGGGCCGGGACGAGGGTGATCTTCGCCGGGTCCACCGTCAGGTGCACCCGCGTCCCCTGGCTCGATCGACAGGGGGGATCGGAACGGGTCCGCGGCGCGCGAGTGCCGGCGCGCCGGAACGCCACCGGCAGATCGTGGCGAACGCCGAGGACGCGGTCCAGATCGCGGTCGTACGCGGTGGCGGACCGGCAGGCCGCGGCCAGGTGGCCGGCGGGCAGGCCCACCGCCCCCGGGCCGACCACCCGGTCCGCGTCACCAGGGCCCGGCACCCGACTCAGCCCGCCTCGGCGGCGGTCAGCAGGTCGGCCGCCTCGAGCAGGTTCGGATCCAGGGCGACCTCCCGGCGCTGGGCGAGAGCGGCGAGCACGAGCTTGCGGATCCGCCGCCCGTCCCACCCCGCGCAGCGCACGGCCAGCTTGCGGTGCAACCCGTCGTCGCAGACGAGCGGCCGCACGCCCTCCCACATCCCCGCCAGCTCGGCCAGGGTGCGTCGCAGGATCGCGGCGATCGTCGCCTCGTCCGGCAGGTCCAGGTTCAACACCAGGTCCGCTCGGGAGAGGAACGCCTCGTCCACGGCCTCCGGGAAGTTCGTCGTGGCCAGAACCACCGTTCGCGGGTGGGACCCGGCGAGGAGATCGATCCCGGCCAGCACGGCGTCCGTCGCGCGGTGCACGTCGACCGGGTTGCTGCCGAACGAGGCCGCGGAGCGGCGGACCGCGAACGCCTCCACCTCGTCGATCAGCACCACGGTGTGCGGCCGGCGCGCGGCGAATTCCGGGAGGGTGTCGGTGAACAGGGTGGTGATGTTGCGCTGGCTCTGTCCCAGCATCTCGCTGGGGAAGGCGTGCGGGTCGATCTCGATGTACGTCGTCGCCCCCGCAGGCGCCAGCGCCCGGGCCGCGGTCTGCGCGAGACCCCGGGCCAGCGTGGTCTTGCCGGTCCCGGGCGGCCCCGCCAGCACCATCAGCCCGTGCGGCATGCCGGGGAGGTTGCGCAGGGCGCGGCCGTGCCGCAGGCGCAGCAGCGCCTGGCTCAGCAGTCGCTCCTTGATCCCGTCGGGCACCAGGATGTGGTCCCAGGGCCCGTCGTGGTGGTCGGCCGGCAGGGCGTGGACCGAGAGCAGGCCCTGCGGTAGGCGCGCCCCCGTCACGGCCAGGTCGGCCGGACGACCTCCGGCCACCGGATCTCGTGGTAGTTGCCGGCCTGGGCGTCCCGGATGTGGTCCGGCGGCTCCTCGAAGAGCACCCTCGGGTCCATCAGCACCCGCATGGTCTCCAGCAGGCTGTCGAACATGTGGATCCGTACGACCTTCGCCGTCTTGTCCGGCGAGTCGTTGAAGTGCTGGTGCCACAGGAAGTGGTCGACCACGATCAGGTCACCCTTCTTCCACGGGTAGTTCTTCCCCCCCTCCGGCTCCTCCCCCAGGTAGCTGTGGCCCTCGCCCTCCACCACGTACAGCCAGGCCTCGCCCGGGTGGCGGTGCATCGACTGCCCGCGGTTCGGCCCGATCTCGAACATCGCCATCGTGATGCCGGAGGCCTCGTAGCCGATGGCGCGGTCCAGCAGGAACGTGGTGCGGGTGCCGCGCGGGGTCGGCAGCAGCTCCAGGCCGTCCCAGTCGGTGTGCAGCCGGCCGCTGCGGCGCTTGGCCTGCTCCTTCGCCAGCCGGCGCATCCGGCGGGCGTAGGGATCGGCGCCGTCGACCTCGGCGGAGAAGTCGGGCCGGCCGGGAAGGTCGGCGACGGGCGTGTGCCCCCGGTCGTCGAGGACCGCCATGCCCATCGTGGACAGCATCGGCTCGCTGGAGAAGGTCAGGTACCGGGCGGTCTCGGCGTTGTCGTTGCCGGAGCGGTGCCAGGCCCACGCCGGGACGTGCAAGGAGTCGCCGGGCCCCCACTCGATCCGCTCGCCGTCGATCTCGGTCCAGCCGCGCCCGGCGACGCAGAACACCATCGCGTCCCAGGAGTGCCGGTGGATCGTGGTCACGACCCCCTGGTCGAACTCGTGTACCAGCGCGTCCATGGTGCGGGTCGGGCGGTCGCCGTCCTCGCTGCAGTAGACGCCGATCCGGCTGCCCCGGGCGGTCTCCTGCAGCTCCACGTCGGACAGCGCGACGACCGTCTTCTGGTAGTTCCGCCATTCCTCGACGAAGGCGGCGCGCCGCTTCTTCTGGATGTGGTAGTGCGTCACCTCGGTGGTGGTGCGCGACGCTGCGGTCATGGGGGGCCTTTCTGGTGAGGGACGGAGGCTCAGCTCGCCGGGGCCAGGAAGCTGGCGTCGACGATCTTGGTCAGGTCCAGGCCCTTGACGCCGGGCACGGTCGACCCGAGCTCGTCGACCGAGGTCTGGAGCTGGGCCACGGTGGGCGTCGGGACGTCCGGGAGGACCTCGCCGGCGTAGTAGTCGTAGGTTTCCTTGATCGCTCGCGGGTCGCTGACCTTCAGGTGGGCGGCGAGCAGCTGCGAGGCGTAGGCCTCGTCGGTCTTCTCCCGCTTGATCGCCTCCTGTAGCGCCGCCATGAACCGGCGGACCTGGTCGCCGTGGCTCGCGAGGTAGTCGGCGGTGGCGGCGATGCCGACATTGGAGGTCGGGATGTTCTGCTTGGCCAGGTCCAGAATGGGCTTGAACCCGGCGGCCTCTATCGCCGTGGTGGCGGGCGGGTGCGACAGCGCCGCGTCGATCGTGCCTGCTACGAGCGCGTTGTTGACGTTGGTGACCGAGCCCAGCGGGGTCAGGTGGACGTCGGTCGGCTGCAGGCCCAGCTGGCGCAGCGCGGCCAGGGTGGCGATGTAGAGCGAGCCGCTGGTCGAGGTCACCCCGACCCGCTTGCCGCGCAGCTGCTGCGGATCCTCCACCTTGGCGAACAGCTCGTACGGGAACACCGGGGTGAGAGTGGCCAGGTAGCGCACGTCAGCCCCTGAGGCCGCCCCGGAGACCATTTCCGACGCCCCGATCGAGGCCATCTGGGTCTGCCCCGAGATCAGCGCCGGGAAGCCGTCCGAGCTGCTCAGGCTGACCAGCTTGACGGTCAGCCCGTGTGCCTTGAACAGCCCCGCCTCGTCCGCGATCCACAGCGGCAGCTCGTCCGCGACCACCTGGCTGTAGCTGAGCGTGATCGTGTTGTCGGCGGCGGAGGAGTCCCCGCCACCTGAGCTTCCGCAGGCGGCCAGGGCCACCGCGGTGACCGCGGCGAGTGCCGCGCAGCAGAGCTTGCGTGCCGTGCCCGACTTCATCGTCGTTCTCCTCGTGGTGGTGGCGCGTCAGGACCGGCGCGTCAGGCCTGGGGCCGCCAGGCGGCGTACCGGCGCTCGACCCGGCGCAGCAGGCCGGTCAGCACCACGCCGGTGATGGCGAAGATGAACAGGCCCGCGAACACGACCGACGTCTGGAACTGCTGGCCCGCGGTGTTCATGAGCATCCCGACGCCGTGCGTCGCGCCGGACAGCTCCGCGACGAATACGCCGATCAGGGCCTGGCCGACGGCGAGCCGCAGCCCGCTCACGATGAAGGGCACGGATCCGGGGAGCGCAATCGTCCGGAAGATCTGCAGGTGGCCGGCGCCGAAGCAGCGCGCGACCCGGAGCACCTGGGGATCGAGGTTCTGCACCCCGCTGGCGGAGTTGATCAGGATCGGGAACACCGCCATCAGGAAGACGATGGCGATCTTCGATGCGTCGCCGATGCCCAGCCAGATGATCAGCAGCGGGGTCAGCGCGATGCGCGGGGTGGCGTAGAGGAAGGTGATCAGCGGATTGAGCACGTAGGACAGCCGCGCGTACCAGCCGATCAGCAAGCCGACCGGAAGGCCGATCACCGTGGCCAGCACCAGCCCGTACAGCAGCTCTTTGCCGCTGGTGGCCAGGTCGGTCCAGATCGTGTCCGAGCTGAACAGCGTGCCGAACGCCGTGATCACGTCCGACGGTCCGGGCAGCACGATCGCGGGCTTGATGCGCAGCACGGCGACCAACTGCCACAGCCCGATCACCACGATCACCGATGCGGTGCCGTAGACGTACTTGGGCTCGAGGCGGCGCCGTCGCGCGGCGGGCCGGGCCGGCAGGGCCCGCGGTGGCCGGGTGACGGTGGCGGTGGGTCGGGCCATCAGTGGACCTCCTCGTCCTCGCGACCGGTGCCGAACTCGTCGACCGGGGAACCGCCGTAGAGAACGTCGGCGATCTCGTCGACCAGCTCGAGGAACTCGCGCGAGCGGCGCAGCCGCTGCTCGCGCGGGCGCCCGAACGGCACCTCGATCTCCCGGACGATGTGTCCCGGCCGCGGGCTGAACACGCACACCCGGTCGGCGAGGAAGGCCGCCTCGGTGATGTCGTGCGTGACGAACAGCGCCGTGACGTTGCGGGCCGTGCACACGCGCAGCAACTCGGCCTGCATGACCTCGCGGGTCTGCGCGTCGATCGAGGCGAACGGCTCGTCGAGCAGCAGCAGCTCCGGATCGACTGCGAGCGCGCGGGCCAGGTTGACCCGCTGCTGCATGCCGCCGGAGAGCTGGGCCGGGTGGCGGTCGCCGAACCCGGTCAGCCCGACGAGGTCGAGCAGGTCCCCGGCCCGCTCACGGGCTCGGGCCTTCTTCATCGTGCGCCCCAGCTCGAGCCCGTACGTGACGTTGTCCTGCACCGTCCGCCACGGCAGCAGGCTGGGCTGCTGGAAGACCATCGCGCGGTCCGGGCCGGGGCCGGGGATCGCCCGGCCGTCGAGCTCCAGGGTTCCCCCCTGGATCGGCAGGAACCCGGCGACCGCGTTGAGGAAGGTGGTCTTGCCACACCCGGACGGGCCGACGACGCAGACGAAGTCGCCCTGCCGCAGCTCCAGGTTGGCGTTGTCGACCGCGAGCGTGACATCCGAGGCACTCGCCCCCGGCGCCCGGTACTCGATCCTGACCGCGCGCGCCGACAGGTGGGCCGGCGCCGCGTGCGCCGTGCCGTCATCCGGGGTGGCGGGCTCGGGGGTGCTCCGGCGGGTCATCGGGGGCGTCCTCGCCAGTCCCGTTCTCCGTGACATGGCCGGAGACTACGGTCTAACAACATACCAATGCAAGACTCCGCGATCGTCCGGATCTTCGGGATCCTGGACCTCCCGGCCTCATGCGGAAGCCCCGTCGTGGAACCGGCCCTGTTCGACCACTTCCGCGATCCCGGCCCGCGCGGCCTCGGGATCCAGATAGACGCCACCGCGCTGGACCGGTCGCAGGTCAGGGCCCAGGTCGTAGCGCAGCGGGACGCCGGTGGGCACGTTCAGCGCCTCGACCTCGCGCTCCCCCAGCCCGTCGAGCAGCATGCAGAGCGCCCGCAGGGAGTTGCTGTGCCCGACGACCAGTACGGACCCGCCCGCGCGCAGGTCGGCGGCCACGACGGCCCACCAGGGCTCGAGCCGGGCGCGGACGTCCGCGAGCGACTCGGACGCCGGCAGCGTCTGCGCACGAAGGCCCGCATACCGCGGGTCACGGGCGGGGTGGTCGGGGTGGCCGAACGGGAGCGGAGGTGGAACCTCGGCGTAGCCGCGGCGCCAGCGGGTGAAGCGGTCCGCCCCGTACCGCCGGACGACCTCCGCCCGGCCGCGACCCTGCAGGGCACCGTAGTGCCGCTCGTTGAGCCGCCAGTCCCGATGGACAGGGGGTCGCGGCAGGCCGGCGGCCGCGATCGCCCCGGCCACGATCTCGGCCGTGTCAATCGCCCTGACCAGGACGGACGAGTGGACGACCGCCGGGGCACAGCTGCGCGCGACGAGCAGATCGCCCGCCCGGACCGCCTCGGCGCGGCCGCGCGCGGTCAGCGGGGCGTCGAGCCAGCCGGTGAACACGCCGGCCTCGTTCCCGGCGCTGTGCCCGTGCCGCAGGAGGAACAGCGTGGCGGCGGGGGCTGTGCATGCATGCGCCATGGCGGTATGATGTCATACCAATTGCGGAGTCGGCCTCACATCGCTCCGCGCCTGGACCCGGGACGAGAGGGGGCCCACTGGTGCCCAAAGTCGTTTTCGTGCTCGCCGACGGCACCCAGACAGGGGTCGACGCGCGCGCGGGCGACTCCGTGATGCTCGCCGCCACCCAGAACGGGGTCGGCGGCGTGATCGCGGAGTGCGGCGGCAACCTGAGCTGCGCGACCTGCCACGTCTGGGTCCGCGACGACTTCCTGGACCAGGTGGGGCCGCCTGAGGACATGGAGGAGGACCTCCTCGATCTCGCCGTCTCCGAGCGGCGCTCGGGCAGCCGGCTGTCCTGCCAGATCACGGTGACCGAGGAGCTGGACGGACTGACCGTCGAGATCCCGCCGGAGCAGCCGTGAGCAGCCCCGCCGGCACACTGGTGGTCGGGGCGAGCCAGGCGGGCGCGCAACTCGCCCTCTCGCTGCGCGAGGCGGGCGACACCGCACCGATCACGCTCGTCGGAGCCGAGCCGCATCCGCCCTACCAGCGCCCGCCGCTGTCGAAGGCCTACCTGCTGCGCCGCACGGACGCCGGCGGACTGGCCCTGCGCTCTCCCGCCTTCTACGCCGAGCGCGGGATCGAGGTGGTCACCGGGGAGCGAGTCGTCGAGCTCACCGGCGACCACGCGAGCACGGGCACCGGGCATACCCTGACGTTCGACCGGCTGGCCCTTACCGTCGGTGCGCGGGTGCGGCGCCTCGCCGTGCCCGGCAGCGACCTCGATGGGGTCCACCATCTGCGCGACCTGGCGGACGCGGACCGGCTGCGCACCGCATTGCCGGGTGCGAGCAGGGTGGTCGTGGTGGGCGGCGGCTTCGTCGGCCTGGAGGCGTCGGCCGTGGCGGGTGCCCTGGGTGCCACGGTGACCGTGGTGGAGGCCGCCGACCGCCTGATCGGCCGGTCCGTCGCCCCCGTCGTCTCCGAGTTCTTCCGGCGCGCCCACGAGCGACGGGGCACCAGCGTCCGGCTCGGCTCCGCCGTGGCCGCGATCCGCGGGAGCGCAGGCACGGTACGGGCCGTGGTGCTCGCCGACGGCACCGAGCTCCCCGCCGACCTGGTACTCGTCGGCATCGGCGTGCTCCCTCGGACCGAGCTGGCCGAGCAGCTGGGCCTGGTGTGCGAGAACGGGATCGTGGTCGACCGGGACGCCCGGACGAGCAGGGCGGGCGTCGTCGCCGCCGGCGACTGCACGGTCCAGCCCGGCCCGGACGGGCCCCTGCGGCTGGAGTCCGTGCAGAACGCCGTCGCGCAGGCGAAGGTCGCCGCGGCGACGCTCGCCGGGCGGCCACGGCCGGCCGTCGAGGTGCCGTGGTTCTGGTCCGACCAGGCCGATCTGAAGTTGCAGATAGCGGGCCTCTCGGCGGGGCACGACGAGATCGTGGTGCGCGGCGACCTCGACGCGGAGCGCTTCGCCGTCCTCTACTACCGCGACGGCGCCCTGACCGCCGTCGACGCGGTGAACTGCGCCGCCGACTACCTCGTCGTCCGCAAGGCGCTGGCCTCCGGCGCGACGATTCCGGCCGACCGCGCCCGGAGGTCGGCCCGCCCGCTCAAGGAACTGACCGTCCCCGCGGGCCGGGCCTCGTGACCCTGAACCATCACGGACTAATGGTAATACTGTTAACGTACGCCAACGACGCAAGGCGAAAGGAGGCCGGCTGGTGCTCAAGCAGGAGATCAACGAACTGCTGACGCGGACCGGGCCCGGTACCCCGATGGGCGAGCTCTTCCGGCAGTACTGGATCCCGGCCCTCCTCGCCGAGGAGCTACCGGAAAACGACTGCCCGCAGGTCCGGGTCAAGCTCCTGTCCGAGCGCATGATCGCGTTCCGGGACAGCGAAGGCCGTTACGGCCTGATCGACGAGTTCTGCGCGCACCGCGGGGCCTCGCTGTGGTTCGGCCGCAACGAGGAGGGCGGACTGCGCTGCGCCTATCACGGCTGGAAGTTCGACGTCACCGGCCAGGCGGTCGAGGTGCCGTCGGAGCCGGAGAACAGCAACTTCTGCGCACACGTGAAGCTGCGCTCGTACCCGCTCGTGAAAATCGGCGACGTGCTGTGGACACACATGGGCGACCAGGCGACGCGGCCGCCGCTGCCCGAGTTCGAGTTCGCCCACGTCGCCGCCGAGCAGAACTACACCTCGAAGCGCTGGCAGGAATGCAACTGGCTGCAGGCCTTCGAGGGCGGCATCGACTCCAGCCACGTGTCATGGTTGCACTCGGGCGGGCTGAAGAACGATCCGCTCTTCAAGGGCGCCAAGGGCAACGAGTACAACATGAACGACCTCCGCCCGTTCTTCGAGGTCGCCGACGCCGACGGCGGGCTGTTCGTCGGCGCCCGGCGCAACGCCGAGGCCGACACCTACTACTGGCGGATCACGCCCTGGGTGATGCCCAGCTTCACCCTCGTCCCGCCGCGCGGCGACCACCCGGTGCACGGCCACTGGTGGATCCCCGTCGACGACGACAACTGCTGGGCCTACTCCTTCGACTACCACCCCACCCGCCCGCTGACCGAGTCGGAGCTGGCCGCCATGCGCGCCGGCCACGGGGTGCACAGTGAGAACATCCCTGGCACCTACCGGCCGGTGGCCAACAAGGACAACGACTACCTCATGGACCGGGAGGCGCAGCGCCGCGGCGAGTACTTCTCCGGGATCAAGGGCATCGCCATCCAGGACGCGTCGCTGCAGGAAAGCATGGGCCCCATCGTCGACCGCTCGAAGGAACGCCTGGTCTCCGCGGACGCCGGGATCATCAAGGCCCGGCAGAAGCTCCGCAAGGCCGCGCTCGCCCTGCAGGAGACCGGCGCCGTCCCGCCCGGGGTCGACCCGGCGCACCACCACGTGCGCTCCGCAGCCGTCGTGCTGCCCAGGGACGAAGCGTTCATCGACGCCAGCCGGGACGCGCTGACCGCCGAACCCGGCAAGCCGCACGCCTCGGTCTGACGCGATGACGCCGATCCTGCAGAGCAGCTGCGCCCGCGCCACGACGTGGGAGGAGGCGCACTACCGGATCGACGCCCCCATCGAGGGCCGGCACGGCGCCCGCGTGGTCGCGCTCGACGACGGCGCCGCGACCCTCGTGCGTCGACTGGCCCGCGAGACGTGGAACGGGGCGCGGTTCTACACCCTGCCCGCGCGCCGCGGCGGCACCCGGAGGCCCGGCGGCGGCGACATGCCCCTGCACCGCACCGACGGCAGCCCCGCCGGGCTGGCGGCCGAGCTGGCCGACGGCGACGTGGTCGTCATGGTCGCGACCCGCGACGGCGCCTCGGTCGACACGGTCGCGACGATCGGCCGGGCCTGCGCCCGGCGCGGGATCATGACCGCCGCCGTCGTTCTGGGCGGGCAGGATCGGATGGCCACGACCGTCCGAGCCCTGCGCCCGCACGCCCAGGTCCTGCTCGTCAGCCGCGAGGAGTCCGACGTGGCCGACCTGCTCACCGCGATCCGGGCCTGAGGAGGGTCACATGACGGTCTCCCTGCCGGAGCTGCAGGCGATGAAGCACGACGGGCGCAAGATCGTGGGAGTGGTCGCCTGGGACTACCAGATGGCGCGGATCGTCGACCGCGCCGGCGTGGACCTGGTGTCCGTCGGCGACACCGTCGGGGTCAACCTGTGGGGCCAGCCGAATCCGCTGGAGATCACGATGGATCAGCTGCTGGTGGTCTGCCAGGCCGTTCGACGCGGGGTCCGGCGGGCTCTGTTGTCCTGCGACTTCCCATTCGGTCCGCTCCAGGAGGGCCCGCAGGAGGCCGTCCGGGCAGCGATCCGGTTGGTCAAGGAGGGCGGCGTGGACGTCGTGAAGCTCGACGGTGCGGCCGACCACCTCGACGCCGTGACCGCCGTGCACAAGGCCGGCATCCCGGTGTTCGCCCAGTTCGGGATCACTCCGCAGACCGCGCTGCGCTACGGCGTGACCTACAGCGCGACCCCGGGACCGGGCAGCGAGGTGCCCCCGGAGATGCGCGACGAGCTGGTCGCCGAGGCCGAGGCGCTCGAGGCGGCCGGTGCCTCGCTGCTCAACTTCACGAACTCCGGTCCCGTCGTGGGACCCGCGGTCACCGGCGCCGTCTCGATCCCGGTGCTCGGCGGGCACGGCGGCGGTCCCTGGCTCGACGGCCGGATCCGGATGGCGACTGCTGCGATCGGCTACGCGGCCACCGGCCTCGACGATCCGCCGGAGACCTACGCCAACGTCGCCCGGATCAGCCACGACGCGATCACCGCCTACGCCGACGACGTCCGCGCGGGCCGCCAGATACGCGGGGGTCGGTGACCGTGCCGGTCGTGCCGGTCGACGGCCTGGACACGCGGTACGAGGTCAGCGGGGACGGACCGCCACTGTTGCTGTTCTCCCCCGGAGGGTTCGACGCGAAGCTGGCGAACTGGGACAGCCACGGTGTCTACCGCCGGACCGGGCTGGCCCGGCGGCTCGCCGAGCGCTACACCTGCATCGCCTTCGACCGGCGCGAGTCCGGTGCGTCCGGGGGCCGGGTCGAGCGGGTCACCTGGGCGCACTACGCCGCGCAGGGCCGGGGCCTGCTCGACCACCTCGGAGTCGACCGCGCGTTCCTGATGGGCGGCTGCGTCGGCTGCTCGGTCGCGACGACGTTCGCCGTAGCCCATCCGGAACGGACCGCGGGCATGGTCCTCTACTCCCCCGCCGGTGGCGCCCGTTACCGGATGACCCAGCACCGCCGGTTCGCCGAGCACGCCGCGTTCGTGGCCGCGAACGGGCTCGCCGCCGTGGTCGACCGGGTGAAGAACTCCGAGGCGGGCTTCAGCGCCGACCCGGCCGTCGGTCCCTGGGCCCCGGTGGTGCGCAGTGATCCGGCGTTCGCCCAGGCCTATGCCGCGTTGGACGCGGACGGCTATCGCACCGTGCTGGACGGCCTGTGCCGCACCATGTTCGACCGTGACAGCGTTCCCGGGCCGGAGCCCGAGGACCTGCTGGGCCTGAATATCCCGGCCCTGGTTGTACCGGGCCAGGACGCCTCCCACGCCCGCTCGGCGGCCTGGTTCCTGCACGAGTGCCTGCCCGCATCGCAGCTGTGGGACGTGCCGGTCGCGGAGCAGACCGCGGACACCGCACCGGCCCGAGTGCTGGAGTTCCTCGACTCGGTGGCGATCGACTCAGCGACGGAGTGACTCGCCCCGCTCCAGCGCCATGATCATCTCCACTCGTTCCGCGTGCCGCCCGCCACGGAACGGGGTGGCCAGCCAGACGCGCAGGATCCGCTCGGCGGCGTCCGGGGCGATGACCTTGGCACCCATCACGAGCACGTTCGCGTCGTTGTTGCCACGGGCGATCTCGGCCAGGAACGTGTCGTGGCACAGCGCGGCACGGATGCCGCGGATCTTGTTGCACGCCATCTGCTCCCCGGACCCGCTGCCGCCGAGCACGATGCCCAGCTGCGCGGGACCGGACACGATCTGCGCGCACAGGTCCTCGCAGAGCAGCGGGTAGTCGACGATCTCCTCGTCGCGCACGCCCCGGTCGTCGACCTCGTGCCCGCGGTCGGTCAGCCAGGCGCCGAGCCGGGCCTTCATCCGCACGGCGTTGTGGTCGGCGACGATCGCGATCCTCATCTGTGCCCCTCAGGCGATCAGGTTGTGGGTGCCCTCGGCGAACAGGGCGTGCAGGTCGGGCCGGGCGTCCAAGATGTGCTGAGACAGCGCATGGTCCAGCAACCGCTCCAGCACGGCCCGGTTCGGCTCGAGCCCGTACGGCAGTGGGTCGCCGCCGGTCGCCGCCGCGACGGCGGCGTTGAGCCGGTCGGCGGGGGTCGGATCGGTGATCGCGCCCGCGCGCAACGCTTCGACGTACCCGCGCTTGGCCGCGGCGAAGGCGGCGAACAGGTCCTCGGCGAGACCCGGGTGCGCGGCGAGCAGCTCGTCCCGCACCACGACCAGGTGGTTGACCGGGTGGAAGCCGTCCTTGCGCAGGGCCCGCAGACCCGCCTCACGGGCTTCGGGGACGAGCGGGGCCACGTCCGGGCCGGTCAGCCCGGCTCCGATCACCGCCGCCAGCTTCCCCGAGGCGAGCAGCTCGGCCAGGTCGCCACCGGCCGGCTCCGTGTTCGCCGGCGCCCGGTACTCGCGGACATGCTCGTCCCCGGACAGCGCCCAGACGACCTCGTCGAGGTCGACGCCGTACTCCTCGGCCAGTACCGCGCGAGCCCACACCCCGGTCGTGACGGTGTAGCCGCGGTTGACCCCGACCCGCTTCCCGGCGAGGCCCTCGGGCCGCACACCGGAGCCGGCTGCGACCTGGATCGCCTCGTGGTGGAAGCCACGGACGAGGAAGACCGGCAGCGCGGTGAAGCGGACACCGTGCGCCTTCGCGACCAGATAGGTGGTGACCGCCATCTCGGAGACGTCGAACTCCAGGTTGCGCACCATCCGGCGGAAGGCGTGCGGGAGCACCGGGACCTCGACGAAGTCCAGGACCGCGCCCCCGGGCGAGACCGAGCCGTCCTTGAGGGCGGAGTTGGCACCCTGGGTCCTGGTGACCGTCGTCAGGTGCAGCTCGGCCATCGGGACGCCTCCGGGGCTCGGGCGCGGCCGCCTCTGGCCCCGCCGACGTCCGCACACTAGCATTGGTCCTACATCAGTCCATAATGCCGATGATGCCGCCGTGAGAGAGGACCGCGATGGCCGAGGACGTCCTGGCCGCCGTGCGTGTGGCCCCGGGCCGTACGGAACTGCGCAGCTTCCCCATGCCCGACGTGCCGAGCGACGGCGCCCTGCTCAAGGTCGAGGTCGCCGGAATCTGCGGAACCGACGTGAAGATGTACGGAAAGCCGCCCTCCGAGGCGCCCGTGATCATGGGCCACGAAAACGTGGGCACGATCGCGCAGGCCGGGCCGGACTTCCTGCGCCGGCACGGGCTCACCGAGGGCGACCGGGTGTTCGTCGAGCACTACGTGGGCTGCTTCCACTGCGAGTGGTGCCACGCCGGGGAGTACCGGCACTGCGAGAACACCGACTGGCGCACCAACCCCGACGCGCGCCGCTACGGCTACACCTCCGCCGAGAACCCCTTCCACCTGTGGGGCGGCTTCGCGCAGTACATGTACCTGCCCTGGAACGCGGTGCTGCACCGGATCCCGGACGGCGTCTCCGCCGAGCTGGCCGGGATCGTCACCCCGCTGTCCAACGGCATCGAATGGGCGCTGAACGCCGGTGGCGTCGGCTACGCCTCCACCGTGCTCATCCAGGGGCCCGGCCAACAAGGCCTGTCCCAGGTGGTGGCCTGCAAACAGGCCGGGGCGTCGACGATCATCGTCACCGGCACCACCCGGGACGCCGCCCGGCTGCAACTGGCCAAGGACCTCGGCGCGGACCACGTCGTCGACGTGCTGACCGAGGACCCCCTCACACTGGTCCGGGACGTCACGCGCGGCACGGGCGTGGACGTGGTGCTGGACTGCACCGCCGGCGCCGGCACCGCGCCGGTCCTGCTGGGGATCGACGCGCTCAAGCGGCGCGAGGGCGTGATGGTGGTGCAGGGCGAGCTCGCCGCGTTCCCGGCCTTCCCGATGAAGAAGCTCACCGAGAAGGCGATCACCCTGCGCAGCGCGCGGGGGCACGGCTACCGCGCCTGCGAGCTGGCGGTGGCGCAGCTGGCGTCCGGGCGGTTCCCGTTGGAGCGCCTCGCCACCCACACCTTCGCGCTCGACCAGGTCGACCGAGCCATCCGGGCCGTCGGCGGTGAGGTGGAGAAGGACGTCGTGCACGTGTCCCTGCTGCCCTGGGCGGGTCTGTCGTGACCGGCCCGGTCGTGGTGTGCGACCCACCGCGCGCGGACCGGGCGGCGGTCGAGGAGCTGGGCCGTTTCGGGGTGGCCACGGTGCACGAGGCCCAGGGCCGCACCGGTCTGCTCGCCCCGCGGCTGCGGCCGATCTACCCCGGCGCGCACGTCGCCGGGACGGCGGTGACCGTGAGCGTGCCGCCCGGCGACAACTGGATGATCCACGTCGCCGTCGAGCAGTGCCGGGCCGGGGACGTGCTGGTCGTGGCCCCGACGACGCGCTCGGACGCCGGGTACTTCGGTGAGCTGCTGGCCACGTCGCTCGCCGCCCGCGGCGTGCTCGGCCTGGTGATCGACGCAGGGTGCCGGGACGTCGCGGAGCTGACCGGGATGGGCTTTCCCGTCTGGTCGCGGTGCGTCTCGGCGTTCGGCACGGTCAAGGCGACGCTCGGCAGCGTGAACGTCCCTGTCGCCTGCGCCGGGCAGATCGTGAACCCCGGTGACGCGATCGTCGCCGACGACGACGGCGTGGTCGTCGTCCCGCGGGAGGCGGCTTCCGTGGTGGCCGCGGCCTCGGCGGCGCGCGAGGAGAAGGAGGCCGTCACGCGCGAGCGCTACCGCGCCGGGGAGCTCGGCCTGGATCTGCAGGGGATGCGAGAGCGGCTGGTCGCCGCGGGCCTGCGGTACGTGAATCACGGGGAGGACGCATGATCGTCGACTGTCACGGCCACTTCACCACCCCGCCGGCCTCCCACACCGACTTCCGCAAGGCACAGCTTGCCCGGCTGGCCGATCCCGACCTGGCCGAACCGGTCCTCGTGCCGGCAGGTGACGACGAGATCCAGGAGGCCGTCGAGACCAACCAGCTGCGACTGCTGCGTGAGCGAGGCGGCGACCTGATGCTGTTCTCCCCGCAGGCCTCGGCGATGGAGCACCACATCCCCGATCCGGCCCCGGCCCGAACCTGGGCCCGAACCTGCAATGACCTCGTCGCCCGGGTGGTCGGTTTGTTTCCCGAGCACTTCGCGGGTGTGGCCCAGTTGCCGCAGACCCCCGGCGGCGGGGTCGCGGACGCCGTCGCCGAGCTGCGCCGGTGCGTCGACGAGCTGGGGTTCGTCGGGGCGAACCTGAACCCCGACCCGTCCGGCGGGCACTGGACCGCGCCGCCGCTGACCGACGAGCACTGGTTCCCGCTGTACGAGGCCCTGGTGGATCTCGACATACCGGCCATGATCCACGTCTCGGCGTCCTGCACCCCGGCGGCGCACACCCTCGGCGCGCACTATCTGAACGCCGACACCACGGTCTTCATGCAGCTCCTGCAGGGCGACCTGTTCGGCCGCTTCCCCACATTGAGGTTCGTGATCCCGCACGGCGGTGGCGCGGTGCCGTACCATTGGGGCCGGTTCCGGGGCCTCGCTGACCGCCTCGGCCGCCCGCCGCTGGACGAGCACCTGATGGGTAACGTCTTCTTCGACACGTGCGTGTACCACGAACCGGGCGTGCGGCTGCTGCTTGACGTGATCGGGCCGGACAACGTCCTGTTCGCGTCAGAGATGATCGGTGCGGTCCGCGGGGTCGACCCGATGACGGGGCACTACTTCGACGACACCAAGCGGTACGTCGACGCCTGCCTCACGGACCCGGACGCCCGCCGCGCCGTATTCGAGGGCAACGCCCTGCGCGTCTACCCGCGGCTCGCCGCGCGAGGGGCCTGACCCAGCCCGCTCATTCCCCCTTGCCGTCCCCGCCCGGACGCAGCCGCTCGGCCGTCCGGGCGAGGTGGGTGGTCATCACGGCGGTCGCGGCCGCGACGTCGCGCATCCGGACCGCCTCCACGAACTCGCGGTGCTCCTGGGTGCCCTTGATCCCGACTCGCGGGTCGCCCTCCTGGGCCCGCATCAGCGAGCGCAGCATGGGGCCGTGGAAGGAGCGGGCCAGCAGTTCCAGTGCGGGATTGTGCGTCGCCCGCGCGACCCGAACGTGGAACTCGGCCGACAGGGACACCGGGTACTCGCCGTCCGCCTTCAGCATCGCCTCGGCACGGTCGCAGATCTCCAGCAGGTCGGTGATGTCCTGTTCGTCCGCCCGCCGGCACACCAGCGGCACGATGCCGAGCTCGAAGACCTGCCGAGCCTCGGTGACGTCCGCGGGCTCGACCACCGAGAAGGTGAGCAGATCCGAGATGCCCTCGCCGACCCGCTCACTGGTCGGCGCGGTGACGAAGGCGCCGCCGCGGGCCCCGACCTTGATCGTGACCAGGCCATTGGCCTCGAGCATCTTGAGCGCCTCGCGTACGGTCACCCGGCTGACGCCGAACCGCTCACCGAGCTCACGCTCGGACGGCAGGCGGTCGCCCGCCTTCAGCTGTCCGTCCCGGATGAGGAACCGGATCTGTTCGACGATCAGGTTCGAGACCCGACCGGCGTTCACCTTGCTGAACATGTCCGGGCGGTCGCCCGCGGACCGGGCGGCGACCTCGGGCTCGGTGCTCATGGCCTGATGATAAGGCCATCTGGGCGCAGGGTCGAAGCCGATCCCGGCCCGTCCTGGCGGCTCTTCCGACCTGCGTGACCCATGGCGAACCCTTCACGGAGCATTCGTCGTTTGTGTCCAGCTTTCTTCCTGGCCCTCGCGGGAAGCGACTGCGGGTCGACGACGATCCGCTGGCAGGACAGATCACCGAGGCGGGGGCGTGGCTACGCGCCGCCGAGGCCGCGAGGTCCGGCTTGCCGGGGTTGGATGTGCTGGGGCTGCTGAAGCCTGCGCTGCGGGGCCGCTGCGAGGCGCAGTGGGCGAGCCGCGTGCAGGTCCGATTGCCACCGCGGCAGTCGGACCTGCATCCGCTCGGAGGGCGACCGCACCGCACGGAGACGACCCGGGGCGCAGCTCCACCGGCAAGTGCAGCACCCAGGGCCGTCCAGCTCGGCGCGAGGTCAGTCCATGGCGACGATCGCGGTTACCGGGCCACTACCGTCGGGCCCCTGGCGCGCGGCCGAGACCGAGACGAACGCCGCAGGCGGTCACCGAGGCGGCCACGCCGCCGACGCAGGTCTTGATCTGGCGGTGCAGTGCACGTCGGAGCCGGCCAGCATGGCGTTGCGGCGTCCCCGTACCGAACCGTCCCGGCCGGCCTCGCACGTGAGGAAGGCGTTGACCAGCCGGTCGTCGAGGTCGCTCTCATGCGGGCGCTCGGGCAGGTCGAGCCCGGGGTCATTGACGGCGCGCCGGATGCCGTCGGCGTCGAGCGCATCGGTCATCACGCTGGGCCCGATGCGGTACCGCCCACCGACGCCGCGCACGTTGCCGACGACCACGACCGAGGGCCACGGCGATGCCCAGCGCGGTACATCCGTTGGACAGGTCCATCGACTCGTGGGTGCGCTCGGTCCACACGGTCTTGCCGCGGCGCTCGGCGTCGCGGATCGTGTGGATGGTGAGCAGCGGGGTCTTGGTCTGCACAGAGTGCGTACGGGCGTCGCATTCGAGGAAGGGCGGGCGAGCTCGACTTTGGAGAGTGACATCTGCCCAACTGCCCTGCGTAGCCAGGTCAGGAGTTGCCTAGATGTAGCGACTCACCACGTTGTTGACAGGTCGATCCGGCGTGGCGGCTTGATCGAGGGGAGGGCCTCCGGGCGGAGTGGGTGTGTCTGACGCACCTACTCGAAACCCAGGAGGCCCTCCGTGGGGCAC
>NZ_JAAXLA010000080.1 GCF_012911935.1 Pseudonocardia acidicola
GGCCCACCCCACCCGCGAGTCGCCCTTTTCGGGAGGGCGAGTCGCCGCTCGGTGGAGCCGCCGGCCCCGCCCGTCTGCTGTGGCGTGCCCAAGCCATAGCAGGGAAGAGCCAGGTCAGGTGAGGGGTTGAGCGCGGCGCGCCGGTCTGCGCCTCCCGGACCCGGCCTCGGCGCATCGGCCGATACCCTGACCCGGTGACAGCGACGCGTTCCGAGCCGGCTGCCATGAGTCTGGTCGGACAGCTCAGCCGATTCGTGGCCGTGGGCGTGGTCTCCGCACTCGTCGACTTCGGCGTCTACAACCTGCTGCTCTCGCTCGGCACCTGGGTGCACGTGGCCAAGGGCACCAGCTTCATCCTCGGCACGACGACCGCGTACCTGCTGAACCGCCGCTTCACGTTCAACGACACCGGAGGCAGCAAGGGCCGCTTCGCGGCGTTCGTCGCCCTCTACGCGACGACGTTCGCCATCAACGTCGGGGTGAATGCGGCGGCGCTGGCGCTGCTGCCGGAGATGTCGCTGCGTACGTCGGTGGCGTGGGTGATCGCCCAGGGCTGCGCCACGGTGATCAACTTCGTGATGCTGCGGACGGTCGTCTTCCGCACGTAGTCGGCTCCCGAAAGTGCCGACTCGCCCTCCCGAAAGTGCCGACTCGCGGGTCAGGGCGCTCGGTGGAAGCGCTCGGCGCGGCCCTGGCGGAGCAGCCGCAGCCACTGCGCGAACGCCCTGGGGTCCTTGCGTGTCACCAGGAAGTACCAGGCGAACCGGGGGAGCTCGAGCATCCCGATCCGGCGCATCCCGGGCTGTGACATCAGGTAGCCCCGGTTGCGGTAGGTGTAGTACCGCTTGACCGGGTCCTCGGGGTCCTGGGCGTGCAGCCGCCCGCCGAGCATCGGCTTGAACTCGTCCGAGCCGTAGGGATGCAGGTACGCCGCCCGCAGGCAGGTGCCGAACGGCAGCCCGGAGCGCACCATCCGGCGGTGCATCTCGACCTCGTCGCCGCGCACGAACAGCCGCAGGTCCGGTACCCCGATGACGTCGAGCGTCGAGGCCCGGAACAGCGCTCCGTTGAAGAAGGAGGCGATGCCCGGCAGCAGCTCGTCGTCGCCGTCGTCGTCGGCCGCGAGCAGCGCGGACCGGGTCCGGTGCCAGGTCAGCCCGCGACGCAGCGGGAACGCCAGCCGGTCCGGGTCCGCCTTGTCCGCGACGACGGGGGAGACCGCGGCCAGCCCGCGCCGCGTGGCGGTGTCGACCAGCGTCGCGAGCGCGGTCTCGTCGGCGGCGTGCCCGTCGTCGTCGCCCAGCCACACCCAGCCCGCACCCATTGCGAGCGCATGCAGCATGCCGAGCGCGAAGCCGCCGGCGCCGCCCAGGTTGCGCCAGGACGGCAGCCAGGTCGCGGGCAGCCCGCAGGCCTCGACGACCTCACGGGCGGGCTTGTCCGGCCCGTTGTCGACGACGATGAGGTGCGCGATCGGGTGCGTCTGCTTGGCCATCGCGGCCAGCGAGTCGACGAGCAGATCGGTGCGGTGCCGGGTGACGACGACCGCGACGACGGAGTCGGGCGGGAGCGCAGGGCTCACCGGTTCTCCACCTCGGCGAGCACGTCACGGCCCTTGTAGTGCTGCAACACCTCGCGCAGTGGCCCGAACTCGCGGACCGTGCCGTGGTCCATCCAGATCGCGGTGTCGCACAGGTCGGCGAGGAACTCGTCGGAGTGCGAGGCGAACACCAGGATCCCGGAGCGCTCGACGAGCTCGTTGAGCCGGTCGCGGGCCTTGGCCAGGAACTCCGCATCGACCGCGCCGATGCCCTCGTCGAGCAGCAGGATCTCCGGGTCGATGCTGGTCACGACACCCAGCGCGAGCCGGACCCGCATGCCGGTGGAGTAGGTGCGCAGCGGCATCGACAGGTAGTCACCGAGTTCGGTGAACGCCGCGATGTCGTCGACCCGCTCCTCCATCTGCTTCTTCGTCATCCCGAGGAACAGCCCGCGGATGAGGATGTTGTCCAGGCCGGAGATCTCCGGGTCCATCCCGACGGCCAGGTCGAAGATCGGGGCGACCTTGCCGCGCACGTGCGCGCGCCCACGGGTCGGCTCGTAGATGCCCGCCATCAACCGCAGCAGCGTCGACTTGCCCGCGCCGTTGTGTCCGACGAGCGCGACCCGGTCGCCCTTGCGCAGCGAGATGTTGATGTCGCGCAGCGCCTCGATGATCGGCACCTTGCTCGCGGTGCCGATCCGCCCGCCGGCCTTGCCCAGGACGGCCTTCTTCAGCGACCGGCTCTTCGCGTCGAAGATCGGGAAGTCGACGCAGGCGTCGGCGATGTCGATGCTCACCATGTCGTTGCCACCTTGCTGTGGTTCACACCCAGTACGCCACTCGCGACCGGTAGTTGCGCAGGCAGACCAGCGCCGCGGCCCACCCGATCACCGTGATGACCCCGACCACGATCCAGTACCGCCCGATGAACGACTCCCCCAGGAGCGGGCGCCGCAGGATCTCGATGAAGTGCAGTACCGGGTTGATCTCGGCGATCCGCGCCCGCTCAGCCACCGCCGGGTTGTTGCTGCTGCGCAACTGCTCGTAGGACCAGACGATCGGGGTCATGAAGAAGACCAGCTGCGTGATGCTGGCGATGATCGGCGGGATGTCGCGGAACCGGGTCGCGATGATCCCGGACAGGATCGCGATCCACCCACCGTTGAGCACCAGCAGCCCGAACGCCGGGATCGCCAGCAGTAGCTGCCAGCCGAGCGGTCGCGGGAAGATGATCATCAGGATGCCCCAGATGACCAGGTTGTGCAGGAAGAACAGGGTCTGCCGCCAGACCAGGCGGTAGACGTGCAGGGTCAGTGGCGCCGGGAGGAACTTGATCAGCCCCTCGTTGGCGATGAACACCTCGCTGCCCTCGAGAATGCAGCCGTTGATGAAGTTCCAGATCAGCAGCCCGGTCGCGACATAGGGCAGGAACGTGTAGATGTTCTGCTGGAACAGCGCCGCGTAGAGGATGCCCATGCCGGTGGCGACGACGCCCATGCTGATGGTGATCCACAGCGGGCCGAGCACCGAGCGCCGGTAGCGCTGCTTGATGTCCTGCCAGCCCAGGTAACCCCACAGGGAGCGTTGTTGCCACCCCTGCCGGAGGTCGACGATCGCGCGCTGCCAGCTGCGCGGACCCGGACCGGCTTCCACGAGCGGATGCGCGTCTCCTGCCCGATTGCCGTCCTCGGTCACCGTCACAGCCACGTGCGCGAGGGTACCGGCGGGTTGCGGACCGTCGACGAGTGGTGGGAGGGCGACGATGCGCCGGCCACCCGGTGTGCACCGTGAAACGGCACTGTCGATCATGTTGATGATCGACAGTGCCGTCGGTGGTGTGAAAGCGGCAGGTCAGAGGTACTGGCCGGTGCCGCGGCCCATCCCGTCGGGCATCGGCTGCCCGGGCTGACCGCTCATTCCCGGCGGCAGGCCACGGCGCATCTGCTCCAGTTGCTGACGGGCGGCCATCTGCTGGGCGAACAGGGCGGTCTGGATGCCGTGGAAGAGTCCCTCCAGCCAGCCGACGAGCTGGGCCTGCGCGATCCGCAGCTCGGCGTCCGAGGGTGTCGACTCGTCGGTGAAGGGCAGGCTCAGCCGGTGCAGCTCCTCGCGCAGCTCGGGGGCCAGGCCCTTCTCGAGTTCCTTTATCGAGTTCTCGTGGATCTCCCGAAGCCGGTTGCGCGACGCGTCGTCCAGCGGCGCCGCCCGCACCTCCTCGAGAAGCTGCTTGATCATGGTGCCGATGCGCATGACCTTGGCGGGCTGTTCGACCATCGAGCCCAGGCCCTGGTCCTCGCCGTTCTGCTCATCGCCCGACTGCGGGACGCGGGCCATGCCGACCGGACGACCGTCCGGGCCGATCACCATGACCTGCTGCTCGGCACTGTCTGCCGTGTTCTGGTCTGACGGCTCGCTCATGGCGTACATCATGGCCCTGCCCGCCGCCCCGCGCGGGCTCGACCGCCCGATCGACGGGATCGCCCGCGACCCGACCCGGCGACCGATTGCGCACTGATCGATTTGTCGTCGTGGTTACCGTGTTCGAATGGCCTTCGACGTCGCCCGGGTGCGCGGGCTGATACCCGCACTGGGGGACGGCTGGGTCCACGTGGATGGCACCGCCGGGATGCATGCCCCCGAAGAGGTGGCCTTCGCCACCCTGCGAGCCCTGCGGGCTCCGGTCTCCGCCCCCGGTGGGGTGTTCCCGGCATCGCTGGTGGCCGAGGAGACCGAGCACGCCGCGCGACAGGCCGTCGCCGACCTGGTGGGTGCCGACCCGCGCGGCGTCGTCATCGGGCCGGGGGTCGCGGTGCTGCTGCGCCGGCTCGCCGACGCCCTCGGCGAGACCTGGATTCTCGGGGACGAGATCGTGCTCTCCCGCCTCGACGACGTGTCGAACGTGACACCGTGGCTGCGCAACGCCCAGCGCAAGGGCGTCGGCGTGCGCTGGGCCGAGATCGACATCGAGACCTGCGAGCTGCCCGACTGGCAGTTCGACGACCTGCTCGAGCGCACCACCCGGGTCGTCGCGTTGACGGCGGCGTCGCCGCACGTCGGCACCCGCCCGGATATCCCCAAGATCGCCGAGCGGACGCGGGAGAACGGCGCGCTGCTCGTCGTCGACATCAGCGCCGCGGCGCCGTTCGGGCCGCAGGACATCGACGCACTCGGCGCCGACGTGGTCGCGCTCGACGCCGCGGCCTGGGGTGGCCCGCGGCTCGGTGCGCTGGTGTTCCGGGCGCCCGCGCTGCTCGACCGGCTCGCGTCCTGCTCGCTCGAGCCGGCGGCCCGCGGGCCGCGCCGGCTGGAGGTCGGGCCGCACTCGTGCCCGCAGCTCGCGGGCCTCATCGCCTCGATCGACCACCTCGCAGGCCTCGACGACACCGCCGCCGGCACCCGCCGCGAACGGCTGATCGCCTCGATGGCCGAGGTGAAGTCCTACCAGGCCGGGCTGCTGGCCACCCTGCTGGTGGAGCTGCGGACCCGCACCGGTGCGCTGGTGATCGGCGACCCGATGCGGCGGGTGCCGATGCTGTCGTTCACGCACGCCTCGGTGAAGGCGCCCGACGTCGTCGAGCACCTGGCCGACCGGGGAATCTGCGCGTTCGCCGATCCCGGCGACCACGGCGTGCTGGCGCATCTGGGCAGCGCCGAGGTCGGCGGGGTCGTCCGCGTCGGGCTGGCGCACTACACCAACGCCGCCGAGGTGGAGGCGCTGGTCAGCGCGGTGGCCGAGCTGGGATGACGGGGCCGCCGCGACGCGCGGCGGACGTGCGTCGCGGCGGGCCCGGCCTCAGCGGGCTCCCGGGGCGACCAGCAGCAGCTTCCCGACGACGCCGCCCTGCTCGAGCTGGCGGTGCGCCTCGGCGGCCTGCTCCATCGGGACGGTGCCGTGCACGATCGGCTTCACCCGGCCGTCGGCGATCATCGGCCAGACCTGGTCGCGCACTCCCTGGATGATCATGCCCTTGCCGTTCGGGCCGTCCACGGGACGTCCGCGCAGGCCCATCGCGGTGATGCTGCCGCGCTTGGCCAGCAGCGCCCCGATGTTGAGCTCGCCCTTCACCCCGCCCTGCATGCCGATGATCACGAGCCGGCCGTCGGGAGCGAGCGCGGCGATGTTGTTCGCCAGGCCCTTGGCGCCCATGTTGTCGAGGATGACGTCGGCGCCGTGACCGTCGGTGGCCTTCTTCAGCTCCTCGGCGACGTCGTCGTGGTAGTCGATGGCGATGTCGGCGCCCAGCTCGCGGACCCGCTGCAGCCGGTCGGGGGCGCCGGCGGTCGCGGCGACCTTCGCGCCCAGTGCCTTGGCCACCTGGATGGCGTGGGTGCCGATGCCGCTGCTGCCGCCCTGGACCAGGAACGTCTCGCCCTTGGCCAGCCGGCCCGCGCCCACGACGTTCGACCAGACCGTGCTCGCGACCTCCGGCAGGCCGGCCGCGGTGATCAGGTCGACGCCCCCCGGGATCGGCAGCAGCTGGGCCGCCGGGACGGCGACCTTCTCCGCGTACCCGCCGCCGGCGAGCAGCGCGGCCACCTCGTCGCCGACCTGCCAGCCCTCGACGCCCTCGCCGACCTCGGAGATCCGCCCGGACACCTCCAGCCCGAGGATGTCCGAGGCTCCGGGGGGCGGCGGGTAGTTGCCCTGGCGCTGCATGAGATCGGCTCGGTTGACCCCGGCGGCGGCGACGTCGATGACGACCTCGCCGGGGCCGGCGGTCGGGTCGGGCACCTCGGTCCACTCCAGGACGTCCGGTCCGCCCGGTTCACGCACAGTGATCGCGTACATGTCTCGACGGTATTCCGTCGAGACACCGAGTGCGATCCGGCACGCTAGCCCGGTATGAGGCCTCCCGAACCGTGGCCGCTGCGGCATCTGGTCCTGCGCACCCCGCGGCTCGAGCTGCGTCCGGACGACGACGCGGGCCTCGACGAACTCGTCGACGAGGCCTACCACGGGGTGCATCCGCCCGGTGAGATGCCGTTCCTGGACCCGTGGACCGACGCGGACCCCGCCTATCTGGGGCGCGGGATGCTGCAGTACTTCTGGTCGCAGCGGGGGGCGCTGGAGCCGGCGAAGTGGAGGCTGCACTTCCTGGTCCGCGTCGAGGGCCGGGTCGTCGGCGTGCAGAGCGTGACCGGTGTCGACTTCCCGGTGACCCGCGAGGTGAGCACCGGATCCTGGATCGGGATGCGGCACCAGGGCCGGGGGATCGGCACCGAGATGCGGACCGCCGTGCTGCTGTTCGCGTTCGACCATCTCGGTGCGCGGCGCGCCCGTTCCGGCGCGTTCGCCGACAACGTGGCCTCGCACCGGGTGTCGGCGAAGCTGGGCTACCGGCGTGACGGGACGTTCACCCACGCGCGGCGGGGGGAGCGCGTCGAGGAGATCCGGCTGCTGCTGACCCCGGAGACGTTCGTCCGCCCGGACTGGCCGCTGCGGGTCGACGGGGTGGAGGGCTGCGCCGGGCTGCTCGGGGCCTGGTGACAGTCAGCCCAGGTTGACGCCGCGGGAGAAGGTGTCGCAGCGCGCCGGGTCCCCGGTCTGATAGCCGGTCGTGTACCACTTCTCCCGCTGCGCCGAGCTGCCGTGGGTGAACTGGCTCTGATTCACCCGGCCGCCGCCGAGCTGGGTCTGGATGTAGTCGTCGCCGATCCGCGCGGCGGTGTCGAGTGCGGCGCTGACGTCGGCCTGGGTCACGTTGGTGATCAGCGGGCGTCCGCTCGAGGTCGGGACGCTGGCCGCGTGGTTGGCCCACACCCCGGCGTAGCAGTCGGCCTGCAACTCCAGGCGCACCGAACCCGACGTCGGCCCGGTGTCGCCGGCCTGCACCCGGCGATTGGTGCCGAGCAGGTTCTGGATGTGGTGGCCGTACTCGTGGGCGATCACGTAGGCCCGCGCGAACGGGCCGCCCTGAGCGCCGAAGCGGGTCTGCAATTCCTTGAAGAAGCTGAGGTCGATGTAGACCTTCGAGTCGGCCGGGCAGTAGAACGGGCCGACGGCGGAGGTGGCGCCACCGCACCCGCCGGTGTTCACCGACCCGTTGAAGAACACGGTCTTCGGAGCGCGGTAGGTCTGGCCGGACCGGGCCATCGCGTCGGACCAGTAGCCGTTCAGCGAGTTGACGACCGCTGTGACCTCGCAGTCCACCTTCGTGTTGGCGTCGGCGCCGGTCTGGCAGCTCTGCGCGATCTGGGTGTTGTCCGCGGACTGGCCGCTGGAGAGCCCGGTCAGCCCGCCCGGGAGGGCGAGCCCGCTCCCGCCGGCGCCCCCGAGCTGGGAGACCAGGAAGTAGAGGATCAATCCGAGGATGCCGAGGCCGCCACCGCCCAGGGCGACCCGGCCGCCCAGCGGGCTACCCCCGCCGCCGCCTGATCCCCGCATGTCCTCGACCTGTGAGGTATCGAGATTCGCGTTCTCGTCGAACCGCACCGCTGCCTCCCCGACCCTGCTGTGCCCAGCGGCGAAATCCCATCACACCGTCGGCTCACAGGTCGACGACACCGGGTGAGTACGCTCGAAGGATGGGGCCTGAGTCGGAGCCACGGTGGTTGGGCGAGGGCGAGATGCGGTTCTGGCGCTCGTTCATCCACACCGCGACGCTGCTCGAGGCCCGGCTCAACCGTGAGCTGGTGGAGAGCCACGGCATCTCGCATGCCGACTACGGGATCCTCGTCGTGCTGTCCGAGCAGCGCGACGAGCAGATGCGGATGAGCGCCCTCGCCGAGGTGACGGCCTCGTCGAAGTCCCGCCTCTCCCACCAGATCGCCCGGATGGAGCGCGCCGGGCTCGTGCGCCGTGAGGGGTGCGTGTCCGACGGCCGCGGCATCTTCGCCGTGCTGCTACCCCGCGGCCGCCGGCTGCTGGAGGAGGCCGCGCCGACCCACGTCCGCGGCGTCCGTGAGCACGTCGTCGACCGGGTCACCCCTCAGGAGCAGGTGATTCTCGCCGAGGTGATGGAGCGCATCCTCAGCGGGCTGCGCGGCGCCGAACCCGAGGCGAAGGCCAGCTAGGCTGCTTCCCGGAAGCGTGGCAGAGCGGCCGAATGCACTCGCCTTGAAAGCGAGAGACCCGAAAGGGTTCGGGGGTTCGAATCCCTCCGCTTCCGCCAGGTCACGGGAGTGTCGGCCGATCATGGTCGGTCGCGGTCGGTCTGACATCAACCCGCCTGAACGGACTTGTGGGCGGGCTGGTGCGGAGTCGGTCGGGGATGCTCATTCTGGTCGGGGGTCGTGATCGCCGAGGTCAATCTGTGGGTGGTTTCGAGGCTGGTCAGCACGAACAGGGCGCGCGGCAGGATCGAACGGTCTCATTGGAGATCTTCAGGCTCGTCTGCGTCGACGAGGCGAGTGAGGAGCTGGGTGAGTCGATTGAGGTCTTGGGCCGGCAGTGAGCTGAATGCTCGCGGCGGGCGCAGGAGGATGGCGTCGGCAGTCGCGATGGCCTCCTGCCCGAGGGTGGTGAGCGTGACAAGCTTCCGGCGACGGTCCTCGGGGTGCGGCAGGCGTTCCACGAGGCCGTGGGCTTCGAGTTTGTCCACGATGAGGGTGATGTAGGGAGCGTCGGCGCCAATGACTTTGGCGAGTTGACTGAGGGTCATCGGGCCGTGGCGAAGCTGGAAGAGGACTTTGCCCCGTCCTGCGCCGAGACGAAATCCGAGTGCTTCTGCGAGATCGCTTCGACGGCTGTTGGCATCGACGAACCTGTGCATGAGAGCCCAGGCCTGCTGGGCGGGGTCAGCTGATCGCTTCGGGCTGCTAGCCATCGCTCGTGTGCTCCGCGTCCGTTACCGCTCCGGTCCGTGCTGCGGTTGATCCGCGGTGTCATGTGTCCTCGGGGGGACTCACCATGCGACGGTCCGGCCGAGGTAGTCGACGTAGTGGAGTCCGGGGCTGCCCTGGACCGACTCGAGCGTTCTGACGACGTTCGGGATGCTCTCCTCGATGCTCAGCCGGGCGTCGCTTCCACCAAGCTCGGTGCGCACCCAGCCTGGGGCCATGAGAACCAGGGTTCTGTGGTCGCTGCTGTGCCGTGCAGCATAGCTACGCATGAAGGTGTTCAAGGCCGCCTTGCTGCCGCGATAGACCTCGTGTCCGCCGCGCTCGTTGTTGGCCACGCTGCCCTGGCCCGACGACATCACCCCGATCGTGCCCGTCGGCGTGACGAGATCCTGCAGCGCCTCGATGACGCGAAGCGGGCCGAGCGCGTTGGTGACCATGACCCGGACGAACTCTTCGGTCGATGTCTCGGCCACGGTGCCCTCGGGCCGGCTGGTGACGCCGGCGTTGACGAAGAGGAGATCGAAGGTGCGCGACGCCAAGCGTTGGCGGAGCGCCGCGATCTGCGTGGGCACCGTGACGTCGACGGTTTCGATCTCGACGTTCTCTCTGTGGGCGTCGGCGAGATCATGCAGACGCGTCCTTCCCGGGCTGCGCACGGTGGCCACGACGTGCCATCCGGAGCGCAGCCACTCCTGCGCCAACGCAAGGCCGAGGCCGCGGGCCGCGCCGATGAGCAGGGCTCGCCTGCCCGATGCCGGGGGGAGCACCTCGAAATCAGTTGTAACCACAATAATTATTGTAGGTCGTATAACTAACTGCGTCAAGATCGCCCTTTGCTGGGGAACCGTGATCGGGATCCGGCAATGGCGGTTGTCACGCGGACGGCCGGACTGGGATCGTTCGCTCTACAGGTCGCTCGTTCGCTGGACGCTCAGCTCGATCCTGCGCCAGGCCGGGCTCACCACAGCAGATCTGATCGAGCTGCTCGGCTGACCACAACCGTGACATCAACCCAGCCATAAACCGCCGGACCCGTCCGAACGTCATTGGACCGCTGGCCAGCCAGAAGACGCTCGCAGCCGTCATCCTGGGGGCCTTGAAAGCGAGAGACCCGAAAGGGTCCGGGGGTTCGAATCCCTCCGCTTCCGCCAGGTCAGAACCATGGTCACCGGTCTGACCCGTCTCGTCGGCCGGCGTGACGACAGCTCGGTCAGCTCCACGCGTCGCCGGTCGGGGTTGATCACGACGGCCCGGACACCGGTGCCGGGTGCCGGGAGCGCCCTCGCTGCCTCCGCACGGTCTCAGCCGGAGGAGGAGAGATGGCCACCGCTGTCATTCTGCATCGTGTGTCCGACCACGACGCATGGCGCCAGGTGTACGACAGCGTCGGCGATCTCCGAAGAGGGGCGGCGTCACGGCTGACGCCGTCTATCGCTGGTGCTGGTCATGCGCCGCTTCGGATACGCCGAAGAGGCGCACTCCTTCTTCGAGAATCCTGACTTGCATCAGGCGATGTGGCGCGGAGACGTGAGGGCGGCATTGCCGGTTGCGCCGACCAGTGCTACGAAGTGGTGCGACTGGAAGATTCACCGAGCTCTTACGAAGAATACGTCATCGGAGCATCCTCTTTTGCCATGCACTTACGCGTGACGCGCGGGTCTTTCGATCCCACCAAGTCCGACGATGTTCTGAAAGAGACGCAGGCCGTCAATGCCGTGATCACGCGGCGGCCCGGTTGTCAGGCCCTCCAGGGCGGGATGGACCGGAAGAGCGGAGTGCTCGTGGTGATCAGCACATGGGACGACGGTGAGGCGGCGAACTTCTCGCGGGAATCGTTGGGCGAGCCGTTCGAGCGAATGGTTGCGCTCGGCGTGCAATTCCAGCCGCCGGAGGTCTACGAAGCCATCGACTAGGCCTGGAGTACGCCGCCCGTCGTGGGCGCTGGAGCGCACTGCCGGCACAGCGCCGGCTCAGCCCGCGTCCACCGAAGCGCCAGATGCGGTCACGTGCGTCATGGGGACGCCGGGGAAGGCGTTCGCGATGCGGTGGGGAAGGTCGGTGCGAAGCCATTTCGACAGGTGGCTCGGGAGCGTGGAGACGATGATCTCGTCATAGCAACCGCGCTTCCACTCGCGCTCGAACGCCGTCATCGGGTCCGGATCGCCGATCATGCACCAGACCTCGATCCCGCCGTCCTGCAGGCGTTTCTGCGCCGCCCGCAGTCGTCGCCACGCAGACTCAGAGCCCCCGTGCGGGTCCTGGATCTCCCAGACCGCGGGCGCGAGCAGGGTGACCGCGATCGGGCTCCGGCCGTGGCGGGCGAGGAGCTGTTGGAGCAGTTCCCTGGAGTCCGCCGTCCGGTTGGCGAGGACGAGCACACGCGTCGCCGCGTCCATGCCGATGGAGCGTACGCCGCCGAGCGCATCGCGCACCCCGGCCCGGCAACGACGTCCTCCGGAACGCGGATGCCGGTGGCGGTCTTGCCGTTGGGCTGGATCGTGGCACGAAATCTCATGACTCGGGGAGCGTGCCCCTTCACCGCCTGGCGCCCGCCGGTGAACGGCGCCTCGTCCTCTCCGAGTGGCGGAATCGCATCGCGGCCCATGTGTCGTCGACGGCTACCTGCCCGATCGGTCGCATCCCGTACTCGCCGAGAATCGGCCAGAGGGTGTCGCGATCGATGTCGGCGCGGTTCGCCTCGGGACAGGTCACCCAGAGGGTGCCCGGCCGGTTCAGCCGTGCCGGGCTTGATGAAGAGTTTCGTGGCGACCGACTTCGTGCCCACGGATTCCTTCCGGGTTGATGATGTCGGTCGGTCTTCGTCGCGGCGGTGAGGCGGGTCGATCGTCCCGCGCCGGCACCCCGTCAGGATTCGAACTCGGGAACCCGGCCGCTCGGCCGGCCGCCGTCCGCGTGCAGGTTCGGCTCGGCCTCGGTCGCGGCTCGCAGCCATTCCTGGAACCCGTACAGCTGCGCGACCCGGCGCCAGTGTGGCGGGAGGTCGTCGAGGACGGCGGCGTTGTCGACGACCCGTGGTGTGGTGAGCGTGTAGCGGATGCCGCCGACCTCGATCGTGCCGCCGCCCGCGGCCCGGACGTTGCGGCACCAGTCCACGTCGGCGCCGTAGGGCAGCGGGATGGCGAGACCCTCCGGAACCGGGAGCGCGATCACCGGGGTCGCGTAACGGCGGCCGGACCGGCGGCCGATGTGCTCCAGGCGGGCCGTGTACCAGTGCGGGCGGCCGGCCAGGCGCAGTATCGCGGGGTTCAACAGCCGCTTGTTGAACTGCCGCTGGGCGTCGAGCACAGCCCGGACATGGGCGCGGAAGGCCGCGGCGGCGGCCAGCCACGCCGCGAACGCCGTCAGTCCCACCCAGAACAGCGGGCGCTGGTACGGGGGGCGGGTGGTGTGGGTGCTGGTGGGCATGGCGGCCTTCTCTCCCGCGGCGGTGGGTGACGCGGCCCCACGCAAGCAGCGGGCGCGCGGGGTGGGCCAGAGGAGGAGGACGGGATCGTTCGGGACCTCCGTCCCGGCGCCGAGGCGCCGGCGCTGGTCGCCGCGCTGCGTGCCAGCCCGCCGTCGGGCGCGGCCGCCCATGAACGGCCCACGGTCCCCGGGCCGGGTCAGACGAACGCGCCCAGCCCGGTGACCGCGCGCCCGACGATCAGCGTGTTGATCTCGCGGGTGCCCTCGTAGGAGTGCAGGGCCTCGACGTCGGCGAAGAACCGGACGGCGTCGTGGTCGAGCAGGATGCCATTGCCGCCCATCAGCTCGCGCGCCCAGCCCACGGTCTCGCGGGCCCGGCTGGTGCAGAACGACTTGGCCAGCGCGGCCTGCTCGTCGCGGAACGTCCCGTCGGTCTGCAGCTGCGCGACCCGCACCGCCATCCCGAGCGACGCGGTGATGTTGCCCAGCATCTTGGCCAGCAGGTCCTGGATCAGCTGGAACCCGCCGATCGGGCGGCCGAACTGCTCGCGGGCGCCGGCGTAGGCCAGTGCCGCCTCGTAGGCGCCCATCATGGCGCCGACCGCGTTCCAGGCCACGCCGCCGCGGGTCAGCCGCAACACCCGGTTGACGTCGCGGAACGAGTTGCACCGCTGCAGCCGGTTCGCCTCCGGCACCCGGCAGCCGGTCAGCGTGATGTCGGCGTTCTGCACGATGCGCAGCGCGAACTTGTCCTCGATCTTCGTCGCCGCGAAACCGGGGGTGCCCTTCTCCACGACGAAGCCCTTGACCTGGTCGTCGGCCACGTCGCGGGCGAAGACGATCACCAGGTCGGCGAAGGTGCCGTTGCCGATCCAGCGCTTGGCGCCGTCGAGGACCCAGGTGTCGCCCTCCCGGCGGGCGGTGGTCTCCAGACCGCGGGCGACGTCGGACCCGCCGTGCGGCTCGGTCAGCGCGAACGCCCCGACCGTGCGCAGCGTGAACATGTCCGGCATCCAGCGTTGCTGCTGCTCCTCGGAGCCGAGCAGCGCCATGCTGCCCATGGCCAGCCCGTTGTGCACGCCGAGGAAGGTCGAGATCGACGGGTCGACCCGGGAGATCTCCAGCCCGAGGAAGCCGCTGAGCAGTTTCGACACCGCGGGCCGGTCACCGTCGGGGAACCCGAGGCCGACCATGCCCTGCTCGGCGAAGCGCGGGATCAGCTCGTGCGGGAACTCGGCGTCGGCCCAGGCGCGGTTGACCACCGGGCGGACCTCCTTGTCCAGGAAGGCCCGCACGCCGTCGAGGAACGCGCGCTCGTCGTCGGTCAGCAGGTTCCGGTAGCCGAAGAAGTCACCGGGCAGGTCGGTGGTGGTCATGAGGTCTCCTCCGCGGCCGGCTGCGCCAGCTCGGCCAGCAGTTCGTCGTTGTGTTCGCCGACGTTCGGGGCGTGCCGGCGGATCGCGCCCGGGGTCGCGGAGAACCGCACCGGGATGCCGATCACGCGATAGCGGCCCTCGGTCGGGTGCTCGGCGGTGCTGAGCACGCCGCCCTCGGTCACGTAGGGGTCGGTCGGGGCGTCGTCGAGGTCGAGCACCGGCGCCATCGGGATGCTGTGCGCCGCGCACAGCTCCTCCCACTCCGCGGTGGTGTGCGTCGCGGCGAGCTCGGCGATCAGCTCGTAGAGGTCGCCGTGGTGCGCGGCGCGGGCCGCGGGGGTCGCGAAGCGCGGGTCGTCGCCGAGTTCGGGGCGTCCGGCGAAGGTGAAGAAGTCGCGGATGTTGCGCTCGTCGTAGGGCAGGATGCAGGCCCAGCCGTCGGCGGTGCGCACCGCGCGGTGCCCGGCCGACATCGACCGCGGGAACCCGACCGGGCCCTCCGGCGGGTCGAAGGTCAGCCCGTTGAGGTGCTCGACCAGGTTGAACGCCAGCATGGTGTCGGCCATTGGCACCTCGATGTGCTGGCCCTCGCCGGTCCGCTGCTGGTGCACCACGGCGGCCAGCACCGAGTACACGATCGTCAGCGCGCAGACCTTGTCGGCCAGGATCGTCGGCACGTAGGCCGGATCGCCGGTGGCCCGGCGCATCAGGTCGGTCAGCCCGGACGAGGCCTGGATGATCTCGTCGTAGGCGGCGCGGTCGGCCAGCGCGGAGTCGCTGCGGAAGCCCTGCGCGGTGCAGTAGATCAACCGCGGGTTCACGGCGGCGAGCGCGTCGTGGTCGAGGCCCAGCCGGCGCAGCGCGCCCGGGCGCATGTTCGTGATGACGACATCCGCGGTCTTCACCAGCGCGAGCAGCGCGGCGCGCCCCTCGTCGGTCTTCAGGTCGACGGCGAGGCTGCGCTTGTTGCGGTTCACCGTCATGGCCAGCGCGCTCATCGTCTCGTGGCGCTGCGGATGGATACGCCGGGTGCGGTCCCCGGTCGGCGGCTCCACCTTGATGACGTCGGCGCCGAGGTCGCCGAGGATCTGGGCCGCGTAGGGGCCCATCACCACGGTCGCCAGGTCGATCACCCGGATGCCCTGCAACGGTCCGTTCATACCTAGAACGTTAGGTACGCTAAGGGTTATACGCAATGTGAGGCGGTGATACCCAAATGGATAGATCTGGCCTGCACCGGCCGCACCACCGCACCGTCGACCGGGTCGCCGAGATCCTCGAGACCGTGACCGGGGAGCCCGACGGCATCACGCTGAGCCGGCTGGCGGTCCGGATGGGCGCGCCCGTCTCGTCGATCCAGAAGCTGGTCAACGGCCTGGTCGCCACCGGCTACCTGGCCGAGGTGGACCTGCGCTACCGCCTCGGCCCGGCGGTGCACGTGCTCTCGCTGCGCGGCGGCGGACCGCCGGCGCACCACGTCCGGCATGCGGACCTCGAGGCGCTGCACCGCGCCGCCGACGCCCCGGTGCTGCTCGCCATCCGGGTCGGTCACGACGCGGTCTACGTCGACTGGGCGGGCACCGATGAGCCGTTCGACTACGCGCTCGCCCGGCGGCTGCGCTCGCCGCTGCTCGGCACGGCCGCGGGCCGGGTGCTGATGGCGCACATGCCTGCGGCCGAGCGCCGGGAGTGGGTCGCCGCGGAGTTCGGTGCCGACGAGGAGGGCGCGGTGGAAACCCTGGAACTGGCCGCGCGGATCCGCGCCGAGGGCATGGTCCGGGGTCGCAGCGGCCCGCTCATGCCGAAGGTGCAGGCCGTCGCCGCGCCGGTCCGGGAGGGCGACGAGGTGGTCGCCGCCGTGTCGATCGCCCACCACCGGCCGGAGACGGCCGGCGAGCTCGACCGCTATGCCGAACTGCTGCGGACCACCGTCGAGGCCTGGGCCGCGCGCACCAGGGCCGACCGGTGAGGATCAGGCGGCCGCGGCCCGGGCCGGGCGTTCGACGACGTTGGGTGCCTCGGCCTCCCCCCGGCGCGGCAGGAACAGCAGGGCGATGAACGACACCACGCAACAGCCGATGATGTAGAGGCTGATCCCGGTGCTCGACCTGGTCTTCTCGAGGATGGCCGCCGCGATCAGCGGGGCCGGCCCGCCGGCGATGACGGACGCCAACTGATAGCCCAGGCCGGCGCCGCTGTAGCGGATGTTGGGGCCGAAGCTCTCGGCGATCAGCGCGGCCTGCGGGCCGTACTGCATGTCGTGGAAGATCAGCGAGAGCACGATGGCGAGCAGCACCAGAGCGGCCACCCGGGTGTTCAGCAGGCCGAAGTACGGGAAGGCGTAGAGCCCGGTGCACACGATCCCGATCCCGTACATCAGCCGGCGTCCGATCAGGTCGGACAGGTGGCCGAACAGCGGCACGCTGACCAGCCCCACGGCGGCGGCGATCAGGGTGTCGGTGAGCAGCCCGGTCCGCGCCAGCCCGAGCTCCCGGGTGCCGTAGGTCAGGACGAACGTGATGAACAGGTAGAACGGCGCCTGCTCGGACATCCGGACGAAGGCGGAGGTGAGGATCTCCCGCCACTGGTGGCGGATCGCCTCCAGAACCGGGACGCGCAGCACCGTCCGGGTCTGTTTCACCTCAGTGAAGGTCGGGCTCTCCAGCACCTTCACCCGGACGTAGAGCCCGATGCCCACCAGCACGATGCTGGCCAGGAACGGCACCCGCCAGCCCCACGTCAGGAAGGCCGGGCCGGTGGTCGCCGACATGATCTGGACCATCGCGGTGGACAGCAGCAGGCCCAGTGGGACGCCGAGCTGTGGCCAGCTCGCCATGAACCCGCGCCGCCGCTTGGACCCCCACTCCATCGCGATCAGCACCGACCCGCCCCACTCGCCGCCGACCGCGACGCCCTGCAGCAGGCGCAACGCGGTCAGCAGGATCGGCGCGGCGATGCCGATGGCGGCGAAGCCCGGGAGCACGCCGATCAGCGTCGTGCCGGCCCCCATGATCAGCAGCGTCGTGATGAGCGTGGCCTTGCGGCCGATCCGGTCGCCGTAGTGGCCGAAGATCGCGGCGCCGATCGGCCGGGCGGCGAAGCCGACGAACTGCGTGCCGAAGGACGCGATCACGCCCGCGTACGGGCTCTGACCGGGGAAGAAGACCTGCGGGAACACGAGGGCCGCCGCGGTCCCGTAGAGGAAGAAGTCGTACCACTCGACCGTCGTGCCGACCGTGCTGGCGACGACGGCCCGCCGTCGCTGCGACCGGACCAGCGACGCTGGGGGATGGGTGCTCATCACAGGCTCCCGGATCAGGTCGAACCGCACCGTGGAACGGCGGTGCCCACCTTCCGGCGGCACCGCCGATGAGCAGGAAGGCTCTTAGCCCGGCGCGGGCGTGTCAACCGGAAGAGTGATGCCCGGCCCCGAGAACCGGGATGATCAGTTCGTATCGGTCATGAATGCGGTCGCGGCGGCCACCAGGTACCCCGGATCGTGTACGCCGCACAGCTCGCGGGCGGAGTGCATCGACAACACCGGGATGCCGACGTCGACGGTGCGGATGCCCAGCCGGGTCGCGACGATCGGGCCGACCGTCGTCCCGCACGGCACGGTGTTCTTCCCGACGAAGTACTGGCTCGGCACACCCGCGTCCCGGCACGCCCGCGCCCACGCGGCCGCCCCCGGTGCGTCGGTGGCGTAGCGCTGGTTGGCGTTGACCTTGAGCGCAGGGCCGCCGTTGGGCAGCGAGCGGTGCGTCGGGTCGTACCGGTCGAGGTAGTTCGGGTGCGCGGCGTGCGTGACGTCCACCGACAGCGCGCGCGAGCGCGCGAACGAGGCGGTCCGCGCGTCGAAGCCCCCGGCGATCCGGGTCAGCACCGTCTCCAGCAGCGGCCCCGCCGCCCCGGTGGCCGTCCCGCTGCCGATCTCCTCGTGGTCGAAGCCGACGAACACCGGGACCACCCCCGGCGCCGACCCGGCGGCGTCGAGCAGCGCGGTCAGCCCGGAGTGCACCGAGGCGAGGTTGTCCAGCCGCGGCGCGGCCAGCAGGTCCGCCTCCTCGCCGAGCCGCGCCGGCCCGGTGAGGTCGTGCGCCACCAGGTCGTGCGCGGCCACCTCGTCCGGGTCGACGTCGGCCTCGCCGGCCAGGAAGGCGATCAGATCGCCCTCCGACGGTGAGCCGAGGCCCCAGATCGGCAGCAGGTGCTGCTGCGCGTCGAGGGTGAGCCCCTGGTTGACCTGACGGTCGAGGTGGATGGCCAGTTGCGGCACCCGCATGAGCGGCCGCGCCACGTTGACCAGCACCGTCGAGCCGTCGTAGAGCGCGAGCCGGCCGGCGAGCCCCAGGTCGCGGTCGAGCCAGGAGTTCCACAGCGCGCCGCCGTAGACCTCGACGGCGATCTGCCGCCAGCCCGCCGCGCCGGTGTCCGGGCGCGGCTTGACCTTGAGCGTCGGCGAGTCGGTGTGCGCGGCGAAGATCCGCATCGGGGTACCGGGGCGGGCGTCGGCGGGCTGCCACCAGGCGAGCAGCGTTCCGTCGCGCACGAGGTAGCGGCCGCCCGGCTCGATGATCCACTCGCCGGCCTCGGGTTGCTCGGTGAACCCGGCCGCGGTCAGCCGGCGGACGGCCTCGGCGACCGCGTGGTACGGCGTCGGGCTCGCGGTGATGAAGTCGGCGAGATCCAGTGCGAGGTCGGCCACGTGATGCATCCTTCCCGATGTGGGTCAGCCGCCGGAGTACGACGTCCTCGTCGTGGGGGCCGGCTCGACCGGATCGGTGCTCGCGGCCCGCCTCGCCGAGCACGGCCGGCGGGTGCTGGTCCTCGAGGCCGGCCCGGCCCCGCGCAGCCTCGACGGGTACCCGCCCGAGGCGCGGCACGCACCGTCGCTCGCCGCCACCGACCCGGCCCATCCCCTGAACTGGGCCGTCCCGGTGGAGCTGCGGTCCGGCCACCCGCACACCGTTCCCCGCGGCCGGATCGCGGGCGGCTGCGGCGCGATCAACGGCGCCTACTTCGTGCGCGCCACCCCGGCCGACTTCGCCGACTGGGCCATCCCCGGCTGGTCCCACGACGACGTGCTGCCCAGTTACCGGCGCCTGGAACACGATCTCGACTTCGACGGCGCCGCGCACGGCGACCGCGGCCCGATCCTCGTCCGGCGGCCGGCCGGGCAGCTGTGCAGCCCGCTCACCGACCCGTTCCTCGACGCCGCGGCGCGGCTGGGCATCGCCGCCGAGCCGGACAAGAACGCCGGCGGGCCGCCCGGCGCGGGCCCGATCCCGTCGAACGCGGTCGACGGGCTGCGGGTCAACGCGGCCATGGCCTACCTGCTGCCGAACCTGCACCGGCCGAACCTGGAGCTGCGCGGGGACACCCCGGTCGCCCGGGTGCTGCTCGACGGCGATCGCGCGGTCGGCGTCGAGACCCTCTCCGGTGAGGTGCTCCGGGCCGCCGAGGTCGTGCTCGCGGCCGGTTCGGTGAACACGCCGCACCTGCTGCTGCTGTCCGGGATCGGACCGGCCGACGAGCTGCGCGCGGCCGGGATCCCGGTGCGCCACGACCGGCCGGGGGTGGGGAAGAACTGGTCGGACCATCCGAGCGTCTTCCTGCCGTTCCGCTCCGACGCCCCGGCGCCGCATCCCGATGCGGTGAGCGGCCAGGCCTCGATCGACGCCGACTCGGGTGCCGATCCGGCCGGTGACGTGGAGATCCTGCTGTTCGTGCGGCCGTTCCTCCCGGGCGGGGAGCTGCATCTGATGTGCGCGGTGCAGCGGCCGCACAGCCGCGGTGTGCTCACCGTGACCTCGCCCGACCCGATGGCGCGACCGCGCGTCGAGTACCGGTACCTGGCCGCCGAGGCCGATCGGCGACGGTTGCGGCACGCCGTCCGCGTCGCCGCCGAACTGCTGCGCACCGACGTGTTCCCGGGGGAGCGCGCGGGCATCGGGGGCGACGTCCTGGGTGTCGATCACCGGCTCGACGGCTGGATCGCGGCGAACCTGACCACCTCGGTGCACCTGTGCGGCAGCGCGGCGATGGGCACCGGCCCGGAGTCGGTGGTGGACCCGCAGCTGCGCGTGCACGGGGTCGACGGCCTGCGCGTCGCCGACACGTCGGTGCTCCCGGCGGCCCCCCGCCGCGGCCCGGCCGCGACAGCGGTGATGATCGGCGAACGCGCCGCGGAACTCTTCTGACGGCGCGCTCGCGCGGGTGGCCTACACCCCGTTGCGGAGCCGCTGATGTGGCCGTGCGGGCGGTTACGTTGGAGGGATGACGTCGGTCGACAACCCGCTCCTCGCCCCGAGTGAACTTCCCTACCAGCTCCCCGATTTCTCCCGGATCACCGACGAGCACTACCGGCCCGCGTTCGAGCAGGGGATGACCGAGCAGCGCGCCGAGGTCGAGGCCATCGCCGTCGACCCCGGGCCGCCCACGTTCGACAACACGATCGTCGCCCTGGAGCGCTCCGGGCAGACCCTGCACCGGGTGTCCACAGTGTTCTTCAGCAGGGCCGGCGCGCACACCAACCCGGAGATCGAACAGATCCAGGCCGAGATCGCCCCGAAGCTCGCCGCGCACCGCGACGCGATCATGCTGGATCCACGGCTGTTCGCCCGGATCCGGGAGCTGTACTCCCGGCGCGACGAGCTCGGCCTCGACCCCGAGTCCTACCGGCTGCTCGAGCGCCACCACACCGACGCCGTCCGTGCCGGCGCCGAGCTCGACGAGGCCGACCAGCGGCGGCTGCGCGAGCTCAACGCCGAGTTGTCCACGCTGTCCGCCGCGTTCGGGTCCAGGCTGCTGGCGGAGACCAACGACTCCGCGGTCGGGGTCGCCGACCCGGCCCGGCTCGACGGCCTGTCGCCCGACGCGATCTCGGCGGCCGCGGCGGCGGCGACGGCCCGGGGCCGCGACGGGCACCTGCTCACCCTGGTCCTGCCCACCGGCCAGCCCGCGCTGGCGTCGCTGACCGACCGGGGACTGCGCGAGGAGCTGTTCACCGCTTCGGTCCGCCGCGGCTCCCGCGGCAACGGCGACGACACCACCGACCTGGTCCGCCGGCTGAGCGCGTTGCGCGCCGAGCGGGCCCGGCTGCTGGGGTACGCGAGCCACGCCGCCTACGTCATCGCGGACAACACCGCGGGCACCGTCGACGCGGTCACCGCGATGCTCGCCGACCTCGCTCCGGCGGCCGCCGCGAACGCCGAGGCGGAGGCGGCGGAGCTGGAGCGCACGGCCGGGCACGAGATCGCCCCCTGGGACTGGGCGTTCTACGCCGAACGGGTCCGCCGCGAGCGCTTCGATCTCGACGCCGCCGCGCTGCGCCCCTACCTGGAGCTGGAGCGGGTGCTGCACGACGGCGTCTTCCACGCTGCCGGCCTGCTCTACGGGCTGCGTTTCGTCGAGCGCCACGACCTGCCGATGTATCACCCCGACGTGCGGGTCTGGGAGGTGTTCGACGGGCACGAGGCGCTGGGCCTGTTCGGCGGGGACTTCTACGCCCGCGAGTCCAAGCGCGGCGGCGCCTGGATGAACGCGCTGGTCTCCCAGTCGCGGCTGCTCGGCACCCGGCCGGTGGTGATGAACACGCTCAACATCGCCCGCCCGGCCGAGGGCGAGCCGACACTGCTGACCTTCGACGAGGTCACCACGCTGTTCCACGAGTTCGGGCACGCGCTGCACGGGCTGTTCTCCGACGTGCGCTACCCGACGTTCTCCGGCACCAGCGTGCCCCGCGACTTCGTCGAATACCCCTCGCAGGTCAACGAGATGTGGGCGGTGTGGCCGGAGATCCTGGCCAACTACGCCCGCCACCACGAGACCGGCGAGCCGCTGCCGCCCGAGCTGGTCGAGCGGCTGCTCGCCGCGCAGCAGTACGGCGAGGGCTTCGCGACGACCGAGTACCTGGCCGCCGCGCTGCTCGACCAGGCCTGGCACACCCTCGACGCGGACGACGTGGTGCACGACGTCGCCGAGTTCGAGGCCGCGGCGCTGATCAAGGCCGGGGTCGCCCTGCCGGCGGTGCCGCCGCGCTACCGCAGCACCTACTTCAACCACGTGTTCGCCGGCGGGTACAGCGCGGGCTACTACTCCTACATCTGGTCGGAGGTGCTCGACGCCGACACCGTGGAGTGGTTCAAGGAGAACGGCGGGTTGCGCCGGGAGAACGGCGAGGTTTTCCGGCGCGAGTTGCTGTCCCGCGGCGGCAGCGTCGACGCGATGCAGGCCTACCGCGCGTTCCGCGGCCGGGACCCGGAGATCGGCCCGCTGCTCACCCGCCGAGGCCTCGCCCGCTGACCCCGCGAGTCGCCCTTTTCGGGTGCGCGAGTCGCCCTGTTCGGCGCGTGAGTCGCGGTGCTCGGGGCGGTCTCAGATCGTCGGGACGGCACCCCCGTCGACCCGGCAGTTGCTGCCGGTGACGAAGCTGGCCCGCTCCGAGCACAGGAAGGTGATCATCGACGCCACCTCCTCGGGCTTGCCGCGGCGGCGCAGCACCAGGAACGGCCGTTCCTCGCGCAGGAAGGCCTCGATCGCCTCCTGCACGGAGATGCCACGTTCCTGCGCGAGCCGCTGCATCATGGTGTCGGTCATCGGACTCTCGATGAACGCCGGTGACACGGCGTTGACCAGGACGCCCTCGCCGCCGTAGGCCTTCGACAGGCCCTTGCCCAGGCCGAGGACCCCGGACTTGGAGACGCCGTACGGCAGGGCCTGCGGATAGGGTTGCTGCCCGTCCTCCGAGGCCAGCAGCACGATCCGGCCCCAGCCCGCGGCACGCATCGGGTCGATGAAGGCGCGCACCACGCGCACCGCGGCGAGCAGGTCGGTGTCCAGCGTCGAGCGCCAACCGTCCTCGTCGATCTCGTGGAAGGGTCCGCGCGCCCCGAGGGTCGCTGCGGAATGGACCAGGATGTCCACCCGGCCCAGCGCGACGATGGCGTCGTCACGCAGCCGTGCGACGTCGTCGGGATTCGTGAGGTCCGCCGCGATGGCGGGGATGTCCTCGCTGGGGAGCCGCTCCGCCGCCGCGGCGATGTCGTCCTGCTTGAGGTCGGTGACGGCGACCTGCGCCCCCTCCTCGATCAGCATCCGGGCGGTGTGCCAGCCGATTCCGGAGTCCGCACCGGTGACCAGCGCCGTGCGGCCGGAGATACCGAGATCCATGTCGATCCTCCTTGGGGGGTCATGGCCGATCGCCCGTGGTGCTTCCCACCGGCGGGCCGCCGAACCATTCCGCCGTGGAATACCGAGATCCTCCGCCGCGTTCCGGGCGACGATGCTCTCCCACGTCCGGCTGTCGCTGCTCGACCGATCGCGCACCCGGGCGGGGGAGTCCGACGCGGTCGCGCTGCGGAACACCGTGGAGCGTGCACAGCGGGCCGAGCGGCTGGGCTATCACCGGTTCTGGGTCGCTGAACACCACGCCGTCCCGGGGATCGCGAGCGGCAGCCCGCCGGTGCTGATGGCCGCCATCGCGGCGCGCACCGGGCGGATCCGGGTGGGTTCGGGAGGAGTGATGCTGCCCAACCACCAGCCGCTGGTCGTCGCCGAGCAGTTCGCGATGCTGCAGGCGCTCTTCCCCGGCCGGATCGACCTGGGCGTCGGCCGTTCGCTCGGCTTCACCCCGCCGGTCCGCCGAGCGCTGCGCCGCGACACCGATGCCCCTGACACGTTCCCCGGCGATCTCGCCGAGCTGCGCACCTACCTCGACGGCCGGGCCGCCGTGACGGCGCGGCCCCGGCTCGAGGCGCCGGTGCCGGTGTTCGTACTGGCCACCGGCCGCGGACTCACCGTCGCGGCCGAGGCCGGGCTGCCGGTCGTGGTCGGCGGCCCGATCCTGGCCGGTGACGGGATCGGGACCGCCCTCGCCGACTACCGGGAGCGCTTCCGCCCGTCGGGCGCCGGCCCCGGGCCCTACGTCGTGGTGTCGCTGGACGTCCTGGTCGCCGACTCGGTGGCGGCGGCCCGGCGGCTGGCCCTGCCCGAGGCCTGGGCCCTGGCGGTGGCCCGTACCACCGGGGAGTTCCCCGCGCTGGAACCAGTGGCCGGCGTCGCGTCCCGGTCGCTGTCCGCGCGGCAGCGATCGGTGGTCGACGCCGCGGTCGGCCGGACGATCCACGGGGACGAGACGACGGTCGCCGCCGAACTCGAGGACCTGCTCGTCCGCACGGGCGCCGACGAGGTGCTCGCCTCGACGTCGACGTTCGACCGGGGCGCCCTCGCGGAGTCCGATGCCCGGCTGGCCAGCATGTTCGCATCGCGAACATGATCTGTGACGCTGGTCCAGGACAGCAGCCCATCCGCCCCGGACGCGCTTAGGCTGCGACCGATGAACACCCCGAGCTCCCCGCGTGCCCCTCACCAGGTCCGCACCTGCCCCTGGTGCGCCGACGTCCGCGTCGTCGCCTTCAGCGAGGAAGGCCTCGTTCGCGCCCTGACCCGGCACCTCGAGACCTGCCCGGGCGAGCAGACGGACCAGCAGCCGAAGTCGGCCTGACCGGCTCGCTGCTCCGCCGTCCGGCAATGGCGCCGGGCGGCGACTCTTCGCACCGCGTCCTGACAGCACTGCGGCGCCACGGCCGCACCGTTGGCCGAGGCCGAAGCCGAAGCCGAAGCCGAGGCCACGCGCCTCGCCGCCGACCGCGGCCCTGACCGCCGTCACGGCACCGCCCGACCCGGCGCGGTTGGCCCTGTCCGCAGGGGGTACCCGTGCTGCCGGTGCCCCGGGTGCCGCCGCCCTATCACCGAAAACCGCACCCGAAACCGATTCTCGGCGCCCTTTCGCCGTGAATCAATGAATGCTGCCCGACGGTTGTGGATGTGGGTTCTCTGTGCGTGCCCGGCGCTGTGGCCAGCTCTCTGAGCTGCCCAGATGCCTCTTCTTGGTTCCCAGGCGACTATTGACGGCGGTCCTGGACTGTGGCAAGAATCTCGCTGTCAGCATTCGCTTCCGATAGCGCTGCTGCGGCGGGCGTGAGGGGTCGGCGATGGCGACCTATCGATACCGATGTGCGCAGGACGGGGTCGTCGACGTGCGCCGGCCCATCGGGACGGCCCCCGCCACGTGGCCCTGCCCGCGCTGTGCGGAGGACATGCCCCGCGTGTTCACCGCGCCGATGCTGAGCTTCGCGCCCCGCGCACAGATCAACGCGATCGACCGTGCCGAGGCCACTGCGGGCGAGCCCTCCGTGGTCACCGCGCTGCCACCCCGGCCGGCGAGCCGCCGGACACCGATGGCCCCGCCCGACCCCGCCCTGCGCAGGTTGCCGCGGCCGTGACGGCGGCAAGGGCGCGTTCATCGCGTCACACCGGGGTGACCGCCGGGTCCGAGGAGGCGGGTGACCGGGCCTTCCCGGCATTCCTGCTGCTCACGGACGTCCGGTCGGCGATCGACGGGACGGTCGCCCTACGCAGAGAACATCGAGAGGAAGGGGCGGTTCATGCCTCCAGTCGTGTTCCCGCTCGACAGCAGCAAGCCGTTCACCGAACAGAAGCTGATCGGCCACAACCGGTGGCACTACGACATCCCGCCGGCCGTGATGGTCAAGCCGGACGACTCGTTCCGCGTGCACTGCCGGGAGTGGTTCGACGGCGCCATCCACAACGACGACTCAGCCGAGGACGTCCGTGACGCGCCGCTGTCGAAGGTGCATTGCCTCAGTGGGCCGATCGGGGTGGAGGGCGCCCGCCCCGGCGACCTGCTCCTCGTCGACATCCTCGACGTCGGCCCCATCCCGCAGGAGGATTCCGGGCCGCTGGCCGGGCAGGGTTGGGGCTACACCGGCATCTTCGCGAAGCAGAACGGCGGTGGGTTCCTCACCGACGAGTTCCCCGACGCGTACAAGGTGGTCTGGGACTTCCGTGGCCAGCGGGCCACGTCCCGGCATGTTCCGCACGTCTCCTTCATCGGCATGGTGCACCCGGGCCTGATGGGTACCGCGCCCTCGTCGGAGCTGCTCGACAGGTGGAACGAGCGGGAGGCGGTGCTCATCGCGACCGACCCCGATCGGGTGCCGCCGCTGGCGCTGCCGCCGTTACCCCAGGACGCGGTCCTGGGCTCGCTGACCGGCAGCGCGTTCGAGGCCGCGGCGCTCGAGGCCGCCCGCACGGCGCCGCCGAGGGAGAACGGCGGCAACCAGGACATCAAGAACTTCACCAAGGGGACCCGCGTCTTCTATCCGGTGTTCGAGACCGACGCGAAACTCTCGGTCGGCGACCTGCACTTCTCCCAGGGCGACGGCGAGATCACCTTCTGCGGCGCGATCGAGATGGGCGGGTTCATCGACCTGCACGTCGACGTCATCCGGGACGGCATGGAGAAGTTCGGGGTCGGTGAGAACGCGATCTTCGTGCCGGGCAACACCGACCCGCAGTACGCCGAGTGGCTCGCCTTCTCCGGGGTCTCGGTCGAGCTCGACGGCGCGCAGCGCTACCTGGACGCGCAACTCGCCTACAAGCGGGCCTGCCTGCATGCGATCGACTACCTGACGTCGTGGGGTTTCACCCCCGAGCAGGCGTACATGATCCTGGGCGCGGTCCCGATCGAGGGCCGCCACTCCGGGGTCGTGGACATCCCGAACTCGTGCTCGACGGTCTACATCCCGACCGCGATCTTCGACTTCGACATCCGGCCGAACGCGGACGGCCCGCGCCGGGTCGACCCCGGTCAGGGCGTGCCCAAGGCCAGCTTCTGATCGTCGTTCTCCGACTCCGCCGGCGGACTCGCCCCGTTGGGGGCGGCGCCGGCGGACTCGGCCTGCTCCTGGTGGACTTTCGTGGTCGAGGCCTCCAGGAAGCGCAGCAGCTCGACCGGGAACGGCAGCACGAGCGTGGAGTTCTTCTCCGAGGAGACCTGCACGATCGTCTCGAGCAGGCGTAGCTGAAGCGCCGCGGGGCTCTCGGACATCCGCCGGGCGGCCTGGGCGAGCTTCTCCGAGGCCTGCAGCTCGCCGTCCGCGCTGATCACCCGGGCCCGGCGTTCCCGCTCCGCCTCGGCCTGCCGCGACATCGACCGCTTCATCGACTCGGGCAGTGCCACGTCCTTGATCTCGACGCGGTCGATGTGCACGCCCCATCCGAGTGCCGGGCTGTCGAGCAGCAGCTCGAGGCCCTGGTTGAGCCGCTCGCGGTTGGACAACAGGTCATCGAGGTCGCTCTTGCCGATGATCGACCGCAGCGACGTCTGCGCCACCTGCCCGATGGCGGAGATGTAGTCCTGCACGTCGACGATCGCCCGGACCGGGTCGACGACGTTGAAGTAGACGACCGCGTCCACGCGCACCGTGACGTTGTCGCGGGTGATCCCGTCCTGAGCCGGCACCGGCATGGTGACGATCTGCATGTTGACCTTGCGAAGCCGGTCCACCCCCGGATGGATGCGGGTGAGCCCCGGCCCGCGGACGGCCTCGCTCACCCGGCCGAAGCGGAACAGCACCCCCCGTTCGAACTGCCGGACCACCCGGAATCCGGCCCCGAACCAGATCGCTCCGACGGCCGCCAGGCCCACAACCACATCCAGAACGATCACGACGACCTCCCGCACCCGTCCGGGTCGCGAAAGCCCGGCCTCGGGCACCATCGACGCTACTCGCGGAGGCGCACCTCGCACATGCTCCGGCGTGCGGTCCGCGCCGAGTGTGCTCGTCAGCGGCACGACCCTCTCGGGTCGTTCCCGCACCGCGAGAACACGCACAGTGAAATTCTCATTCGGCCCCGGCAGCGATGTCGCAGAGGTGACTTCCCCCACTAGCGTGACGCCTCGACGCTCCGCCGACCTGTGGGCCGAAGCGGGAGGACTGCATGCACGAACGGTCGCGCCCAGCCTTCGGCCGGCTGCGGGACCGGTCACCGGTGCACGGGCTGGACCGGCGCAACCTCGGCCCGCTCGGCGTGCTCGCCCAGTCGGTGTCCGGGGCCGCCCCGGCGGCGGCCATGGCGGCCACCCCGGTGATCGTGGCGGCCACCGCAGGCCCGGCGACGATCTGGTCGTTCGTCGTGGCCACCGTGCTCGCCTTGCTGATCGGTGCATGCATCGGCCAGTTCACCCGGCGGATGGCGGCGGCGGGCGGGCTCTACAGCCTGACGGCCAAGGGGCTCGGGTCCGGTCCGGCGTTCATCTGCGGCGCGGCGCTGCTGGTCGGCTACGGGATGCTGGCGATGGCCGCGCTCACCGGAGCCGCGATGTTCCTCGGCGCGCTGCTCGGCCGGGTGGGGCTGAACGTGTCGGTGCCGGGACCGGTGCTGGCCGGCGGCGTCGTCGCGCTCGTCGCGTCGACCTGGGCGTTCGTGCTTCTCGGGGTGCGGTTGTCGGCGCGGGTCGTGCTCCTCGTCGAGGCGGTGTCGATCACCCTCATGCTGGTGATCTTCAGCGTGCTGCTCGGCGCGGACACCGTCCCGCCTGCCGCGGCGGTGCCGGAACCCGCACCGGGTCTGGGCGGGATCGCGGCAGGTGTGCTGCCGGCACTCGCCGCGTTCATCGGGTTCGAGGCGGCCACCGCGCTGGGCGTCGAGGCGCGCCGCCCGTTCCGCACCATCCCCCGAGCCGTGCAGTGGACGGCTGCGGTGTCCGGGCTGCTGTACCTGTTCGCCGCGCAGACCCAGGTCGTCGGCTTCGCGCACACCACGGGCGGGCTGGCCGCCCAGGCCGAGCCGGTCATCACCCTGGCCGCGGCGCAGGGGCAGCCGTGGGTGTCGGTGGTGCTCGACATCGGCATCACGATGTCGTTCTTCGCGTGCACGCTGGCCACGGTGAACGCGCTGGTCCGGGTGCTGTTCTCGATGGGTCGTGACGGGATCGCGCCCACTGTGCTGGGCGCGACGCACCGCCGTTACCGCACCCCGCACCGGGCGATCGCGGTCGCGCTGCCGGTGGTGGCGGCCGTCCCGGCCGGGCTGCTCGCGGCCGGCGTCGCGCCGGCGCGGACCCTGACGGCACTGCTGACGCTGGCGACCTGCGGATACCTGGTCGCCTACCTGCTGGTCGCCCTGGCCGCCCCGGTGTTCCTGCACCGGATCGGCGAGCTGACCTGGCCGCCGGTGGCCGTCACGGCTGTGCTCGCCCCGGTCCTGGTGGTGGTGCTGGTCGCGTTCGTGCTCACGACCGGAGGCGGGCCGTTGCCGATCGTGCTCGCAGTGCTGGGCCTGCTCACGGCCGGCTGGTTCGGCTGGCTACGGGTGTGGCGCCCCGAGCAACTCGCCGGGATCGGTGTCTACGACGAGACGTGCGCCGCCGACGTGCTCGGCGAACCGATCCGGATCCAGCTGTGAGCACCGGCCTTGACCCGGTTCCGCTCTCCGGGCGGCAGCCCCGTGCGGTGCGCAGCGCGCTCGCGGTGCTCGAGGAGGTCGTCGCGGCCGGCCCCGGCGTGACCGCCAAGGAGATCTCTGCGGCGCTGAAGCTGCCGCAGGCCACCACGTACCGGCTGCTCAATCTGCTGGTCGGCGAGGAGTACCTGGTCCGGCTGCCGGATCTGCGTGGGTTCGCTCTCGGCCGCCGGGCCGCCCGGCTCGCGCTGCCGGTGGCGCCGCCGCCGTCGACCGCCGCGCGCGCCGTCGTGGATCACCTGCGCGGGATGGTCCGCTGGGGCGTGCACCTGGCGTCGTTCAGTACCGGGCAGGTTGCGCTCGTCGACCCCGACCCGGACCATCCGCCCAGCGACGGCCTCGTGCTCGCCCGCTACCCGCAGGTTTCCGCTCTGGGCAAGCTCCTGCTGGCCGAGCAGCCGGATTGGCGGGCCCTGGTGCGCGACCTGCGCCGGTTCACCGAGCACACCGTCACCACCGGCGCGGAACTGTCGGCGCAGCTCGACGCCGTCGCCGGTTCCGGCCTGGCCCGGCAGTGCGGGGAGCTGCGACCCGACCGCGGCTGCCTCGCCGTTGCGGTGCGCGGCCCGGGCGATGGGGCGCTGGTGGCGGGCCTGGCACTGTCCGGCCCGGCGCACCGGGTGGCGGAGCCCAACGACGACCTGGTCGAGTTGCTGCGCGAGCACGCCGACCGCCTCGCGCCCTTGTTGGCCTGACGGCGCACGGGCACGACGTGCAACCGTCCCGCCCGGTGGGGAGCGCCGGACGGGACGGTGCGGGCACGAGCCGGGCACGGCTCGAGGTCTGCGGGCAGGGTCAGGAGTACATGCGCATCCAGGCGACGTACATCTGCGTCGGCTTGGGGGAGCCGCCGTCGGGGAAGTAGTCGAGCTGGATGGTGGCGTGCATCGGGCCGGGCGGGAGCGTGCCCGGGTCCGTGCTCTGGAACCACTGCTCGCCGTCGATGTAGCCGGTGATGCCCTGCGGGGTCCACTCGACGGCGTAGTTGTGCCACTGGGTGATGTCGAGGGTCTTCTTGGCGTACTTCTGGGAGTTGCTCGCGCCGTAGTGCAGGAAGAACGACACGTCCGTGGACGCGCTCGTCGTCTCGGCGAAGTCGATCTCGCCGCCCTGCGGCCAGTCCACCTCGGACGGCCACAGGATCAGCACCGGGTGGTACTGGCTGTCGCCGGCCGGGAATTTCGCCCGCATCTCCCACTTGCCGTACTTGCGGGAGTCCGTCCAGGCGATCCCGCCCGTGGTGCCGTTGCTGTCGCCGCTGATCGTCAGCATGCCGTTGCGCACGCTGACCGCGTCGGGGGAGCGGCGGCCGTTGCCGGCGTGTCCGGTCCCGTCGTAGGCGCTCCACTTGCCGGACAGCCCGTCGGTGAACTCGTCGCCCCCGATGAGCTTCCAGCCCTTGGCCACGGCGGCCTGCACGCCGTCGCCGAGCGCGCCGACCGCGGCGCCGGCGGGGCCGGGCAGCGGCACGGCACCGGGCGTGGTCGTGCTCCTGCGGGGTGCGGGGGGCTTGGCGGTGGCGCGCTTGCGGGCCTCGGCCGCGGCGTCGGCGATCGCCGAGGCGGCCGCGTCGGGGGCCGCGGTGCCGGTCGGGGTGGGGGCCGGCGTCGGG
>NZ_JAAXLA010000081.1 GCF_012911935.1 Pseudonocardia acidicola
GAGGGGCGGCGGGCGGGGTCAGGATGGTGCGGCGGCGGTGCCTGCAGCGGCGGTCTGGGTGAGGATCGCGGCGGCGACCGGCTCGATCACGGTCGAGTTGAGCGCGTGTCCCATGCCCGGCACCCGGACCAGTCGGCCCCCGCCGATCGCGCGGGACAGGTGACCCGAATGCGGCGGCGGATTGATCGGGTCCTCCGGCGCCTCGATGACCAGCGTCGGAACCTCGACCTCGGCCAGTTCGGCGCCGCGGTCCAGCCCGGTCCGGGCGGCCCGGGCATGGGCGGCGGGGTTGTCGTGCCGGCCGGCGTGGGCGACGACCCGTTCTTCCAGCGCCCGGAACTCCTCGGCGTCGAACGGGGTGCCGCTGCCGTTCAGCAGCCGCCAGTGCTCGACCCGCCACGCGATCTCGGCGTCGCGATCGCGGGGGCGGTCCATCTCCTGCCACAGCGCGAGCAGCGCCGGGTCGGGATCGGGGAGGACGGGCGCGGCGTCGGCCGGGTCGCCCGCGGCGAGGCCCGAGCCGAGGGCAGTCGTGCACAGCACGGTCGCGGACAGCAGCCGGTCGGGGTGGTCGAGCAGCAGCAACTGGACGAGTACGCCGCCCATGGACATCCCGACCACGTGCGCGCGCTCGACGCCGAACGCGTCCAGGACGGCGATCGCATCGCCTCCGAGATCGCTGATGGCGTAGGGGTGCTCGTCGAAGGCCCAGGTCGAGCGGCCGGTGTCGCGATGGTCGTAGCGGATGACCCGATGACGTTCGGCGAGCCGGGCGATCAGGGGGTCGGGCCAGGCAACGCCGGAGGCGTTGGCGCCCATCACCAGCAGTAGCGGCTCGGCGGAGGCTGTGCGGTCTTCGGTGGCGTCGGCGTGCGGGGCGATGTCCTCGGCCCAGAGCCGGACCCCGGGGGCGACGTCGACGTAGCGTTCCACCCGGACAGACTGCCAACCACGATCAAGATGTGTCGAATCGGCGTTGGCGTCCGCAGATGTCCGAGACCGGGCCGCCCGGTCCGGCGGAGCCTCGCCGGACCGGGCGCCGGCTCACTTCAGGGCGTCGAGCAGCGCCTGGCGCTGACGCTCGCCCAGGCCGGCCGCGCGGCGCGACGCGTCGATGCCGGTCTGCTCCAGCAGCGCGCTCACCTTGGCCGGGCCGTAGCCGGGCAGGCTCTTCAGCAGGTCGGCGACCTTGGTCTTCCCGACGATGGTGTCGGACTTGGCCCGGTCCAGCACCGCGGGAATGGTCTGCTCGCCGCGGGCGATCGCGTCGCGCAGTTCCTTGCGAGCGGTGCGGGCGGCAGCCGCCTTCTTGAGCGCCTCCTGGCGCTGTTCGGGGGTCAGCGTGGGCAGTGCCATCGTTCGTGCTCCTTTCTCCTGCGCTCACCCGTTCGGGTGGGTCCGCCGGTCATCTTCGCCGCACAGCCTGGCAGAGCCGCTCAGCGACGCGCGGAGAACCCCCTGTTCACAGCGGTTCCGAGCCCTTTGTGGACGCCGGCGTGAGCTGTTCGAGCAGCCCCATGTGGTCCCACAGCGTCCGCGCCGATGCGAGTTTGCCCTGCCGGAACAGCGCGATCGTGATGGCCAGAACCTCGGCGCGGCGGTGCGTCGGGGCGAGGCCCGGCAGCAGCCACGGCAGCTCGCGGTCGTGGGTGAACGCCACCCGAGTCTCCTCCACCAGGCGGAACCGGTCCACCGTCCGCGAGACCCGGGTGCGGGTGAGGCCCTCCGGCAGGTGCGGGACCAGCGAGTGGGCGAGATAGTCACGCACCGCGTCGCGGTCCGCCCCGCCCGTCCCCACCGGGATGTTGACCAGGGACACCGACGACCCCGCAGCCGCCATTGCCGCGTCCACGTCGCCGCACTCGTAGATGTTGCGGCAGAAGCCGTCCCAGGCCTGCTCGATCTCGCGCATCAGGACCTGGATGCCCGGGGTCACCCCGCCAGTACAGCAGTGCGCACCCGCGCGGGCCAGTGATCAGGGCGTCTGCGGTGCGCAGCTGTCGGCCAGCGACGTGGGCGTCGCGGACGGTGGCGGGGTCGTGGGCGCGGGTGTCGCGGTCGGGCCGGCGGCGCGGCGCGCGGTGGCCCACGGGGTGCTGGTCGGTGTGGTCGGCGTGCCGACCAGCGGCCTGCCCGCGATCGCCGCCTCGGCCACCGAGCGCATGTAGGTGGGGTCGGGCCGCGCGGTGTTGAACTGCCCGTCCCGCTGGTTCGGGTCGGGCAGGCTCGGGTCGAACGCGACGCTCTGCAGGTGCAGCCCGCCGCCCTCGCCGGCGAGCGACACCAGCTTGGGCAGGATGTCCTGCGGGATGTTGGTCGTGATGTTGTCCGTCGCCGCGGTGGCGACGGACTGGAAGTTGGTGAGCAGGTCGGCCGGGCTCTTCTGGTTCAGGACGGCCTGGATCAGGCAGCGTTGCCGGCTCATCCGGTCGTAGTCGGTGGAGTCCCGGCGCGACCGGGCGAACCAGAGCGCTTCCTCGCCGTCGAGCTCCTGGCGACCGGGCTGGATGTACCCGCTGGGCCTGACGTGCCGGCCGTCGGCAGTGACCCCGTTGATCGGAATCGGGACGGGGCCGACGTCCACCGACACCCCCCCGACCGCGTCGATGATCGACGAGAAGCCGGCCATGTTGACCTCGAGGTAGTAGTCCAGCGGCAGCCCGAGCATGTACGTGATCGACGAGCTGAGCAGGTTGATGCCCGGGTCCGGGGTGGGGCCGCTCGGGGCGACGGCCGGGTTCTCGTGCGCGTAGGCGTAGACCGCGTTGAGCAGGTAGTTGCCCGACAGCGGGTCGCTGGGGTCGTGGAAGCCGTCCGGGAACTTCTCGGCCATTGCCGAGCCGGGCGGGAACTGGGCGCGCTGGATGTTGCGCGGCAGGCTGAACAGCAGGGTCTTCGACGTCCGGGTGTCGATGCTCGCGACCATCATCGTGTCGGTCCGGGCGCCGGTGCGGTCCGGGCCGGCGTCGCTGCCGAGCAGCAGCACGTTGAGCCGGGGCTGCTTGATGGCGTCGGCAGCCGATGTGCCGCCACCCCGGAACAGGGTGTTGAGCAGGTTGCGCTGGGAGTTCGCCACCTCTGCCGCCAGCCCGAACGGCACCGCGATCACCAGGCACAACGCGGTGACCACGCCTGCGCCGAGGAGTCTGCGGCCGGTGTCCATCCGGGTCGGCTTCGCGAGCAGATAGGTGCGCACGATCACCGTGATCCAGGCGGACGCGGCGAGCAGGCTCAGCACCGCGGCGACCCCGAGGAAGCGGGTCGACAACACGGTCTCCAGCAGGTCCGAACGGCCCATGGTCAGCAGCGCCACGGCGAGCGAGACGACACCGATCAGGAACGCGCCGAGGATGAGCCCGCCGGTGCGGTGCCGGCGCAGGATGAGGTGGCCGAGCCCCGGCAGCGCGGTGGCCGCCGCGGTGGTCGCGAGGGCCGGACCGAGCCGGCGGCGCCGGGGCCGGCCTCCCGGGGCGGGCGGCCGGCGGCGGTTCGCCGGGAGGCGGCTCGTGGTGCCGTGTCGGCCCTCGCCCGCGGTCTTCTCCCGCGCGGCCCCGGCGCGGCCGGGGGCCTTGCCCACCGGTTGGGTCCGCTCGGTGGCGTCGCCCGCGACCGGCGCGGCGGCCTGCGGGGGCCGGGCATCGCGCGGGCGGCCGGTGACGCGGGCGGGGGCGCCGTGGACCGGGTCGACGCGGGCCGGGGCGCCCCAGGCCTGGCCGACGCGGGTCGGGGCGCTCGGGATCGGGGCGCTGCGGGCCTGACCCCGACGGGGCGGGTCGTCGGCCGGAGCGGGCCGATCCACCGGCCGGCGGCGTTGCGGGTCGCGCGGGCGGCGGGCGTCACGGGGGACGGGGACGGTGCGTTCGGACCGGCGCTCCCACGGCGGCGGCGCCGGACGGTCGGGCCGCTGGGTCACGGGGTGCATCTGCCGGGGTTGCTCGGGGGCCGCGTGCTGGGTCTGTTCCCGCTCGGCACGGCGGGGCCAGGGCTGTCGCGGCGGCGGGGGCGTCGCTCTGCGGTGGCGGTGGTCCGTGCCGCGGGGATCGTCGAGGTCCACCGCGGGCCACCCTTCTTACGTCATTTCGGTCGTCGATGGTCAAATCGCCGGGAGCCTACTGGCAGTTACCACGTCTGCGACGCAGACCCGGCAGCGTCACGCCGGCCCGGGGTGACGGGGTCAGCCGGCTGTCGCCTCGGCGTGGGCCGCCGCCAGCGCGCAGTAGGCCTCGGCGTTGCGCACGGTCGCGGCGCGCTCGTCGTCGGTGAGAGGGCGGCGCACCTTGGCGGGCACGCCCGCGACCAGCGATCCCGGCGGCACCGTGGTGCCCTCGAGGACGACCGCGCCGGCGGCGACGAGCGATCCCGCGCCGAGCACCGCGCCGTTGAGCACGACGGCGCCCATCCCGACGAGCACGTCGTCGGCGATCGTGCAGCCGTGCAGCACCGCGCGGTGTCCGACGCTGACCCGCTCGCCCACGGTGACCGGGAAGCCGGGGTCGGCGTGGACGACGGTGCCGTCCTGGATGTTGCTGCGGGCTCCGATGGTGATCGAGTCCATGTCGGCGCGGAGCACGCAGCCGTACCAGACGCTGGACGCCGGGCCGAGCGCGACGCGGCCGATCAGGGTTGCGCCTGGAGCGGTCCAGGATTCGGGGTGGGCGTCGGGGCGCGCTCCGTGGAACTCGACCACGGCAGGCTGGTCGGCCATCGCTGTCCTCTCGCCGGGGGCCCGTGCGGCGTCGCGGTAGGCCCGTCTCCGCATGTTACCGACGGGTAAGGGACGATGGCGGCTGTGCACGCGCAGAACTCCACCGGGCGGGTCTTCGACCTGCGGCACCGGATGCCGGCCGAGGTGCTGGCCGACATGCGGATCACCGGTCTCGGGCCGGGCTGGTCCGAGGGGGTCGTACGGTTGCCGAGCCCCGCGGCCGGTGCCCCGCCGCTGTCACTGGGCTGGCTGGGCACGTTGGCCGACGCGACCGCGGGCCGTCCGCTGCTGCTGGCGCTCCCCGCGGACCGCGGCTGCCGCACCGTCAACATCCGGCTGGACGCCGCCGGGGCGCCGCTGTGCCCCGGTGACCTGGTCACGGCGCGCGGCGAGGTGCTCGACGTCGGCTCCGACTTCGCGCTCGGCCGCTCCACGCTGCGGGCCTCGGACGGCGCGCTGCTGGCCGTGGCCACTGCCCGTTTCGCCGTGGTGCCGGAGGCGGACAGTGCCCCGGGCGACGCCGCCGGCGAGGCCGGCGATGGGCCGCGTGCCGGGACGCTCGCGGAGCTGCTGGAGGTCCGGGAGGAACGGGTCACACCGGGCGAGGTCGCGCTGAGCCTGGTCCCGGGGCCGCGGCTGGCCAATCAGTACGGCGTCGTGCACGGCGGCATGCACGTCGCGCTCGCCGACCTGGGGCTGACCGCGGCCGCCGGATCGGTCGGCGCCGGCTCCGCGACGATGAGACCGACGCCGGCCGATCTCACCGTCGTCTACCACCGGCCGATCCCGGTCGACGGTGCCCGGCTCGTGCTGCGCGCCACCGTCGAGCGGCACGGGCGCCGGGTGACGATCGCCGCCGCGACCGTGACCTCGGCCGACGGCAGGCTGCTGACCAGCGCCTATGGAACGCTGACCGGGTAGAGAATCTTTCACTAAAGTGGATGGCGACACGGGCCCGGTGTGAGGAGATGAGTGCATGGCGGCGGTCGACAGGACGGTCGACGGGCTGCTGCGGAACCTTCGGGAACGCCTGCGCCGTGAGCAGCGGCTGCTCGTCGCGTTCTCCGGCGGGGCCGATTCCGCGCTCGTGGCCGCGGTGGCCGCCGAGGTGCTCGGGCCGGCCGCGGTGGCCGTGACCGCGGTGTCGGCGAGCCTGCCCCGGGCCGAGCGCCTGGCCGCGAAGGAGTTCGCCCGAAGCCGGGGCATCGCGCACGTCGAGGTCGCCACCGACGAGCTGGACCGGCCCGAGTACGTGGCCAACGCCGGTGACCGTTGCTTCCACTGCAAGAGCGCGCTGCTCGACGCGCTGGTGCCGCTCGCCGAACTGTCCGGTGCCGCCATCGCGCTGGGCACCAATGTGGACGATCTAGGGGACCACCGGCCGGGCCAGCGGGCAGCCGCCGCACGCGGTGCGATCGCCCCGCTGGTCGACGTGGGCCTGACCAAGGCCGACGTCCGCCGGATCAGCACGCGGCTCGGACTGTCCACCGCGGACAAGCCGGCCGCGGCGTGCCTGTCCTCGCGGGTCGCCTACGGGGACCCGGTCACCGCCGGGGTGCTGGCCCGGATCGATGCCGCCGAAGCGGCGGTGAAGCGCCTCGGCTTCGAGGTCTGCCGGGTGCGCAGCCACGCCGCAGGCACGGTGGCCCGCCTCGAACTGCCGGCCGACGAGCTGGCCCGGGCGGGGGAGCTGCGCCTGGAACTCGACGCCGCGGTGCGCGGCGCCGGCTTCGAGTTCTGCGCGCTGGACCTGCAGGGCTTCCGCAGCGGCCGGATGAACGTCCTGCTCGGGCTGCCAGCCGTGACGACTCCGTGAGCGCCGCAGGGCCGGGCTTCGACGATCTCGGCTTCGCACGACCCGACACCGACCGGGAGGCCCGGCTGGGCCTGCCCGAGGTCGTCTACGGGCCGGGCAAGACCGCCGAGCAGGTGGCCGGTGTCGTGGCGAGCCTGCTGCGGGCCAACACCGGCCCGGTGCTGGCCACCCGGATCGAGGCAGGCGTCGCGGAACAGGTGCGCGCCGCGGTTCCCGGCGCCGAGCACGACGAGCAGGCGCGGCTGCTGACCTGGCGGCGGGCGCAGCCGCGGGCGTTCCGGCTCGCGGTGGTGTCGGCGGGTACCTCGGACGGCCCGGTCGCGGCCGAGGCCGCCGCGGTGGCCGAGGCCGTCGGGCTGCAGGTGAACCGGCTCCGCGACGTCGGGGTGGCCGGGCTGCACCGGCTGCTCGCGGTGCGCGACGAGCTCGCCGCGGCCGACGCCGTCGTCTGCGTCGCCGGGATGGAGGGCGCGCTGCCCAGCGTCGTCGGCGGTCTGGTCGGCTGCCCGGTGATCGCGGTGCCGACGTCGGTGGGTTACGGCGCGACCTTCGAGGGGGTGACCGCGTTGCTTGCGATGTTGTCCTCGTGCGCGGCGGGAATCAGTGTGGTCAACATCGACTCCGGGTTCGGCGCCGCGATGGCGGCGCACCGCATCGCGCTGCGGAGCAGGCGATGACGCGGCCTGCGGAGAGCTCGGAGGTCCTCTGGCTCAACCCGTTCAGCGGGATCTCCGGGGACATGCTGCTGGGCACCCTGCTCGACCTCGGCGCCCCACTCGACGGCGTGCGCGAGGCCGTCGCCGGCACCGGGCTGACCGGCTGGGAACTCACCGCCGAGACCGCGCCGCGGGGGGCCCTGGTCGCCACCCGGGCCCGGGTCACGGTGCGCGACACCGCGACCGAGCGGCGCGCGGCCGAACTGCTGGACATGATCGGCCGGGCCCGGCCCGCCCCGGTCGCCGAGCTCGCCGCCACGGCGGTGCGGGCGATCGCCGAGGTCGAGGGCCGGTTGCACGGGGTGCCGGCCGAGCAGGTGCACCTGCACGAGATCGGCGGCGTGGACACGGTCGTGGACACCGTCGGCGTCGCGGCGGCGCTGCACCTGCTCGGTGTGCGCGAGGTGTACTGCGGCCCGCTGGCGCTGGGCAGCGGGACCGTGCAGACCCGGCACGGGATCCTGCCGCTGCCCGCTCCGGCCACCGCGGCATTGCTCGCGGCGGGCGGCGTCCCGGTGACCTCGGCCGGGTCGGCCGGGGAGACGGTCACCCCGACCGGGATCGCGCTGTTGCTGGCTGCCGGCGCCCGGTTCGGCCCGGTACCGGCGATGACGGTGCACGCCACGGGGTACGGCGCCGGTGGGCGCGAGATCCCGGGGCAACCGAACGTGCTGCAGGGCCTGCTCGGCACCGGCCCGGTCCCGAGTACGCCGATGATCCTCGTGGAGTCCAATGTCGACGATGTGTCCGGCGAGGTGCTGGGGCATCTGGTCGAGCGGTTGCTCGCGGCGGGCGCGGCGGACGCGTGGATCACGCCGATCGTGATGAAGAAGTCGCGGCCCGCGCACACCGTGCACGTGCTGGCCGCGCCCGAACTGGCCACCGCCTGCGAGGGGATCGTGCTGCGCGAGACCGGCAGCCTGGGCCTGCGTCGCACCGTCGTCGACCGGCTGGCCCTGCCCCGGCACACCGCGACCGTGCTGCTGCACGGGCATCCGGTGCGGATCAAGCGCGGCCCGTGGGGGAGCAAGCCCGAGCACGACGACGTGGCCGCCGCAGCGGCAGCCATGGGGCTGCCGCTGCGGGCGGTCGCGGAGTGGGCGCTGCGCGCGGTCCCGGTGGATCCGGACGCGGGGCTCAGTTCGCTGTGACGATCTCGATCTCCGGCGCCTGGGACAGCGTCCGGGTGACGTAGCAGACCCGTTCCGCCGCCTTGATCAGCGTCGCCAGGTCCTCGCCGCGCGGCGATGTGGTGTGCACGACGATCCGGAACGCGTCGAACCGCGGCCCGTCGTAGCGACCGGTGACCTCGACCCGCAGGCCGGAGAGCTCGACGTCACGCTTCTTCGCGCTGTAGGCCAGCGCGAGGGTGAAGCACGACGCGATCGAGGCGAGGAGCAGCTCGGTGGGCTGCGGGCCCGTCCCGGTGCCGCCCACCGAGGCCGGTTCGTCGGCCACGACCTCGAAGCCGCCGGCGTCCACCACGGCCCTCAGTCCACCGGCCCAGCGGGCCTCCACCGTGCGTTCACTTACACCCATCGGGTCCCCTTCTCGGCGGTTGCAACACCGGTGCAACCGGCGTAGTGCATGGTGGCGGTCGTCACAAGCCAGTACGTCTTTCCCGGGAGCCGTCGATGACGACCGTGGCCCACGCACCCATCCGCCTGATGACGTGCCGGGGTGAGTGCCCGGCGGCTGCCCGTTATCCGGCGCACCACGACCGCCTGCTCACGATCGACACCGACCTCGAGGAGCTGCTCGCGCTGCTCGAGCTGGCGGTGACGTGGCACGAACTGGACTACTCCGACACGCCGGTGCTGGGGCCGGACGCGTGGTTCCGGTTCGCCGAGCTGCACAGCTGGACCTTCCCCGAGCGAGCCGAGCGGGCGTTCAGCCTCGCCCTCGACATCGTCGGCCGCGGTGCCGCGGGCCCGCCCCCCGAAGGGGTCGGGCCGAGCCTCGCCAGCGTGATCGACTTCGTCCGGAGCTGACCGTGGTGGGTACCGTGCAGTAGGCGAGGACACGTCTCCGATAGTAGATGTCGATTTACTATGTGAACTAGGGTTTTCTCTGTGCCTGCCGCTGCTTTTCTCGATCTTCCACCCCGCTCGGCGAAGCCGCGGGTGGTCGGGCTGACCCACGTCATCGACCCGGGCGCGGGCCGCGGTGCCACCGCCGACCTCCTGGAGTCGGCGGCGGCGCACATCGACATCTGGAAGGTCGGCTGGGGCACGGCCTATGTGGACACCGCGCTCGAGGCGAAGCTCGCGCTGCTCGCCGAGCACGACATCGCCGCCTGCCTCGGCGGGACGCTGCTGGAGATCGCCTGGGCCCAGGGTCGTGCCGCCGAGTGCCTGGCCTGGGCCCGTGACGTGGGCTTCGGTCACGTCGAGGTCTCCCGGGGCACCGTCGCGATGAGTCTGGCGGAGAAGCGCGCCCTGATCGCCCGGGCCAGCCGGCACTTCACGGTACTGGCGGAGGTCGGCGCCAAGTCACCCGGCGAGCAGCTCGCCGCCCGGCACTGGCCCGTCGAGTGCCGCTCCGACCTCGACGCCGGCGCCACGCTGGTGGTCACCGAGGGGCGGCAGAGCGGTACCGTCGGCACGTTCGACGACGCCGGCCGGGTGCGGCCCGACGTGGTCGAGGCAGTGGTCTCCGCGGTCGGCGTCGAGCGGGTGGTGTTCGAGGCGCCGCGCTCGGCGCAGCAGGCGTGGTTCATCCGCCGGTTCGGCCCGGACGTCAACTTGGGCAACGTCGCGCTGTCCGACACGCTCTCGGTGGAGACGCTGCGGCTCGGGCTGCGCTCGGACACGGCCGCCGTGGACCGCCGGGACGCCCCGGAATCGGAACTGGCGTGACCTCCGTGCACGTCGGTCCCAATTTCATCCCGAACCGCTACCGCGGGGTCTCGGTGACCACGGTGCCCGCGGGTGTCCCGCTCGACGAGCCGTCGCTGCGCGAGCACCTCATGGGCCGTGACGCCTATCGGCGCACCCGGTTCGTGGTGGCGCGCTACTCGACCGAGCCCGGGCCGGTGGCGCTGCTGCACGTCACCCGGGCCTCCGACGTCGAGCTGTTCTCTCCGGTGGTCGGGGTCGAACTGCTGGCCGGGCCGGACGAGTGCGCCTACGTCGTCGACCCCGAGGCCGACACCGGTATCCCGTCCGTGCTCGCCGCGGTGGCCCGGGAGAAGGCGCCCGGGGTGCAGGCGGTCGTCGTGCAGGGGCGCTACGCGCACGTCAACTTCATCATCAACCCGCGCCCGCTGCGGATCGTCGTCCGCGAGGTCGTGCCGCCGGAGCCGGCGAAGCTGCTCGACCAGGCTCGCCGGGTCATCGCCGTCACCGAGAGCCTGCCGCCGATCGAGCTGGCCGGCGAACTGACCGAGCTGTCGGACCTCGCGGCCCGGCAGCCGGACGAGCACTACCTGCTGCCCTGCCGCGGCTCGGGCGGCGAGGTCCCCGGCGCGACGGTGTCCTATCTGGATGAGCACCCGGACCGCGCGGAGTGGACTCTGCTGGGCTGTGCCCGGTCGCAGCAGATCCACCGCTGGTTCTACGGCGATGATCCGCCCACCGTGGACTTCTGCCCGAAGCGCGCGCTCCGCGAGGCCGGGGACGTGACCCCGGGTGGCGGTTTCACGCTCACCAAGTGCTGTCTGCAGGAGGAGCACGTCGAATCCGGTGACGGCTGGGTGAGTGTGCCCTGGGGCTCGTCGCTCGACCACATCCGCGAGGCGCTGGCCCTGTTGGTCGCGCAGGAGGACCCGGTATGGGAACCCGTCTGAGCTCGTCCACGCTCTACGCCCACCTGTGGGGCACCCCGGAACTGGCCACCGTCTTCGACGAGCGGGCCATGCTGCAGTCCTGGTTGGACATCCTCGCGGGGCTGGCCCGGGCCCAGGCGACGCTGGGCATCGTCGCAGCGGCGTCGGCCGAGGCGATCACCGCCGCGGCCAAGGTCGACGCCCTCGACCTCGACTACGTCGCCGAGCAGACCCGGCTCACGTCGCACTCGACCCTGGGGCTGATCCGCGGGCTGCTGCAGGTGCTGCCGCCGGACGTGCGCGAGCACGTCTACGTCGGTGCGACCGTGCAGGACGTCACCGACACCTGGTTCGGCGTGGTCATGCGCGAGGTCGGGGCCATCGCGTACCGCGACCTGCGTGCGCTGGAGGCGTCGCTGCTGGACCTGGCGCAGACCCACCGGGACACCGTGATGGCCGGGCGTACCCACGGCCAGCCCGGCGCCCCGATCACGTTCGGGTTCAAGGTCGCGTCCTGGGCCGACGAGGTGCGCCGGCACATCGAGCGACTGCGCGACGGCCGCGACCGCTGGCTGGTCGGCCAACTCGGCGGGGCGGTCGGCGCGCTGGCCTTCTTCGGCGCGGACGGTCCCGAACTGCGGGCCCGGTTCTGTGCCGAGGTCGGCCTGGCCGACCCGGGGATCTCCTGGCTCACCGCCCGGGACCGGATCGCCGAGTTCGGCACCGTGCTGGCCATGGCCACCGGCACCCTGGCCCGGATCGGCACCGAGGTGTACGAGCTGGCCCGCCCGGAGATCGGGGAGCTGGCCGAGGCGGCGTCCCCCGGCGCGGTCTCGAGCATCACGATGCCGCACAAGCGCAATCCCGAGGGCAGCGAGCACCTCGACACCCTCGCCCGGCTGGCCCGCTCGTCGGCCGCGGTGCTCGTCGAGGGCATGGTCGCCGGGCACGAGCGCGACGGCCGGGCGTGGAAGGCCGAGTGGATCGCGCTGCCCGAGGTCTGCCAGCTCGCCGGTGTGGCGCTGCGGCTCGGCCGGACGCTCGTCGAGGGGTTGGAGGTGCACCCGGAGGCGATGGCCCGCACGGTCGACCGGTTCGGTCCCGGGCTGGGCTCCGAGCGGGTGCTCGCCGGACTCTCGGCGAAGATCGGCAAGCACCGCGCGCAGCAGGCGTTGCACGAGGTGTTGCGCGAGGACGGGGTGGAGCTGTCCGAGGGGCTCGTGGCGCGCGGGCTGGCCACCGCGGAGGAGGTCCGCGGGTGGGGCCGGGCGTCCGCGATCGACGCGGCCGCCGGGATGGTCGACACCGTGCTGGCCCGGGCCCGCGCCGCGCGGGCCACCGAGCCGGAGCAGTGGAGTTGAGCGGCTCGCACGTGGCGAACGACCTCGGCGCGGCGATCCCGCGCTTCCCGCTGGCCGTGCTCCCCACTCCAGTGGTGCGCGCCGTGCATCTGGAACGGGCGCTGGGCTGCGGCCCGTTGCTGGTCAAGCGCGACGACCTGATCGGGTTCGGCGTCGCCGGAAACAAGACCCGGCCGCTGGAGTTCCTGATGGGCGCCGCCCGGGAGCACGCCGCCGACGTGTTCATCACCGGCGGCGGGCCCGGATCGAACTTCTGCGCGGCTGCCGCGCAGGCCGCCCGGGTCGCCGGGATGGAGTGCGAGCTGCTGGTGTGGGGCGACCCGCAGGGCGCTCCCAACCTCGCGCTGGCCGCCGCCGCGGGCGCGCGCCTGGTGCCCACCGGCGGGGACGTCCGCGAGGCCGTCGACGAACTGGTCGTGGCCCGTGCCGACGAGCTCGCCGCCCAGGGGTGCCGGGCGTTCGCCGTCCCGCGGGGCGGTTCGACAGGGCTCGGCGCGGTCGGGTTCGCGGTGGCCGCCGCCGAGCTGGCGGCCCAGCTGGCCGACCGGGATCCGGCCGAGCAGCCCGCGCTGATCGTGCTGCCGGTCGGCTCCGGTGGCAGCTGCGCCGGGTTGCTCGCCGGGCTCGCCGCCGTCGGGCTCGACGTGCCGGTGCTCGGCGTCTCGGTCAGTCGGCCGCCCGCCGAGATCGGCCCGCGGGTCGACCTGCTGGCCCGCGCGTGCGCCACGATCCTCGGTACCCCCGCGCCCCGCCCGGACCGGCTCGAGCTGCTCGACGCCCGCGGGCCCGGCTTCGGCGTAGCCTCGGCGCTCGAACGGGAACGGGCCCGGCTCGCGTTGCACACCGAGGGGCTGCTGCTCGACGAGACCTACGGGGCCGAGGCGTTCTCCGCCGCCGTCGACCGGCTGCTCGCCGACCCGCCCGGACCGGTCCTGTGGTGGCACACCGGTGGGCTGGTGCCCGCCGTCTCAACGATCATGAAAGGACCGCGATGACCAGCGCCCGGCGCACCCGCCCCGAGGGGTTCCCGCAGAGCGGCCCCGCCCCGGAGCTGATCGACTCCGGTTTCGCGCTGGAGAACGCCGACGCGAGCTTCCTGCACCGCGGGCTGAACCTGGCCGACATCGCGCACGTGCTCGACCTCGGCCGGCGCGGCATCGTCCCCGACGAGGCCGGCCGCAAGCTGCTGGCGCTGCTGCTGGACGTCACCGAGATCGCACCGGAGGACTTCCCGTACGACCCGTCGCACGGCGAGCCCTACAACTCCCGCGAGCACTACTTCGTCTCCGAGATCGGCGACGTGGCGGGCTGGCTGCACGCCGGGCGCCCGCGCCGGGAGGCCGCCCGGGTGGCGCTGCGGCTGCACCTGCGCCGCCAGCTCACCGAGCTGGTCACGGAGTCGGTGGCCTTCGCCCGGGACGCCACCGCGACGGCCGAGGAGCACGCCGAGACCCTGTTGCCCGACCAGACCTACCTGCAGCAGGCGCAGCCCTCCACGTTCGGCCACTACCTGCTGTCGTTCGTGTACTCCACGGTGCGCGACGCGCGCCGGCTGCTCGACGAGCTCGACTGGGTGGACTCCAGCCCGGGCGGCGCGGGCTGCGTCAACGGGACCCGGCTGCTGGAGGACCGCGGCCCGATCGCGTCGGCGCTGGGCTTCCCCCGTGTCATCCCGCACACCCGCGACGCGATGTGGCAGGTCGACGGACTGATCCACATCCTGGCGACGGCCGCCAGCCTGCTGTCCAACTTCTCCAAGCTGGCCGAGGACCTGGAGATCTTCTCCTCGTCGGAGTTCGACTTCGTCGACCTGGCCGATGCCTACACCCGGTCGAGCATCCTGATGCCGCAGAAGCGCAACCCGTACGCGCTGGCGATCGTGCGCGGCGCGTCCGGCGTGGTGATCGGGCGGCTGACCGGCTTCCTCGCCGTGACCAAGAGCCCGTCGGCGCGCAGCGACAACCTCATCTTCGCCTACGGCGAGGTGCCGCGCGCTCTGGATCTGAGCCTGCGCATCACCCGGCTGATGAGCGGGGTCGTGCGCACCCTGCGGGTGAACCCGGACCGGATGCGGGAGGAGCTCGAGCGCGGCTACACCCAGGCCACCGACCTCGCCGAGCACCTGGTGCAGCGCCTCGGGGTGGACTACCGCACCGCGTACGTGGTGGTGGGCAACACCGTCCGGGCTGCGGCGCGGGCCGGCATCCCGGGAGCCGAGATCACCGGCGAAATGATCGACGACGCGGCGCTAGCGCACACCGGCCACTCCTGGGGGCTGTCGGGTGTCGACCTGTCGGACGTGCTGGACCCGCGTCAGATCGTGGCCTCCCGGCAGGCCGAGGGCGGCGCCGCCCCGGCGGCCCTGGCGGACATGGTGAGCGGGCTGCGCAAGACCCTGGACGCGCTGGGCGCCGACGCCGATGCGCGCACGGCCGCGTTCGACCGGGCCGAGGAGGACCTGCTGCGGACCGCGCGGCACGTCGTCGGCGCGTAGTGGACCGCGCTGAGAACCGCGCTGAGAACCGCGCTGAGAACCGCGCTGAGAACCGCGCTGAGAACCGCGCTGAGAACCGCGCTGAGAACCGCGCTGAGAACCGCGCTGAGAACCGCGCTGAGAACCGCGCAGTGCGCGTGGAACGAACTCCGGGCTCAGGCGTCCGGGACGGTGACCCAGATCGCCTGCACCGGCGCGGGCCCGAGGTTGGTCCAGCGGTGGTCGACGTGGGTGGGGAAGTGCAGCGACTCGCCCGCGCCGACCGCGTAGACCTCGTCGCCGATCTCGAACGAGAGGCTGCCGGTCAGCACGACGACCAGGCACTCGCCCGTCCGGCGCGTGCCGTCGTGGGCACCGGGCTCGACCCGGCTCACGGAACCGGACGTGCGAAACACGCCGCCTGATCCGGTGATCGTCACGCGGGCGGCCCGCGGGTCGATCGCCCGGGTGTGCACGGCCAGCGGCGCGGCGGGGGCGTCCTCGGAGACGAAGTGCCCGATCGGCGTGCCGAGCGCGCCGGCGATCTTGAGCAGGGTGGTGATCGTCGGGACCATCTCGCCGCGCTCCACCTTGTGCACCGCGGCGGCCGAGACGTCGGCGGCATGTGCGAGCTGCTGCAGGGTCATGCCGCGCTCCCGGCGCAGGGCCCGCACCTTGGGCCCGATCGCGTCGACCACGAGCTCCCAACGCATGGTGTCGGACCGCCGGGGAAGTGCCACGCGCTCTCCTCGGCTCGGGATTTGACAGCCTGAGCCCGTTGAGTATGGTAAAAATCGCTCCCACGATAGTGGATAACGACTCGTAGGCCCAGCATAGACGGTGGAAGAAGGTTCCGACGTGCCGCGCAAGACAGTGATCATCGGTGGGGGAGCGGCCGGTCTCGGCTCCGCGGGCGGGGTCAAGGCCGCTGATCCGAGCGCGGAAGTCGTCGTATACACGCAGTTCGAGGACGTCGCCTACAGCCCGTGCGGCATCCCCTACGTCCACGGCGGCGAGATCCCCGACTTCGAGCGGCTGTTCCTCGCGGGCAAGCAGGCCTACGTCGACGCCGGCATCGACGTCCACTACGAGACCGAGGTGACGGCGATCGACACCGCCGCCAAGACGGTCACGGTGGCCGGCGAGGGCACGGTCTCCTACGACAACCTGATCATCGCCACCGGGTGGAACTACGCCGACCCGGGTGTGCCCGGCGGTGACCTCGAGGGCCTGTACTACGTCAAGAACATCCGCAAGGCGATGGAGTGGGACAAGGTCATCGCCGAGACGAAGAAGGCGGTGATCGTCGAGGCGGGCCCGCTGGGCCTGGAGATGGTCTCCGCCCTGGTGCACCGCGGCATCGAGACCCACCTGATCGACCCCAACCCGTACGCGCTGGCGATGATGGCCGACCCGGACATCATGGCGCCGGTCGAGGAGTCCTGGCGGGAGATGGGTGCGCACCTGCACTTCAACACCACGCTCGAGGCATTCCTGGGCGACGACAACGGCAAGGTCCGTGCGGTCAAGACCTCCGAGGGTGAGATCGACGCCGACCTGGTCGTGATCGCCACCCACAAGACGCCCAACAACGCACTCGCCGAGGCCGCCGGCATCAAGCTCGGCTCGACGGGCGGGATCATCGTCGACGAGCGGATGAAGACCTCGGCGCCCAACGTCTGGGCTGCCGGTGACGCCGTCGAGATCCCGCACGGCCTCACCCGCACCCCGCTGCAGGGCCTCACCGGCTCGCACGCCTACGCGCAGGGCAAGACGGCCGGCACCAACGCCGGCGGCGGGAACCGGGCGTACAGCGCGGTCTACGTGCCGTGGGGCACGCCGGCCGGCAAGTGGGTCATCGGTGGCGCCTCGTTCGGCGAGACCACGGCCACCGCGCTGGGCATCCCGTACGTGAAGGGCGAGGCGCAGGGCATCTCCCGCGCCCGCTACTACCCGGGCGTGCAGCCGGTGCGGGTCAAGCTGCTGGCCGAGCCCGGCACGCTGCGGCTGATCGGCGCCCAGATGGTCGGCGGTGGTGAGGGCATCAAGGAGCGCGCCGACTTCCTCGCCCAGGCGATCCGCTTCGGCATGACGCTGCACGACCTGTCGACGATGGAGAACGTCTACTCGCCGGCCATCGGCGCGCTCAACGAGCCGATCGTCGTCGCCGCCACCAACGGCGTCGCCGAGTCGAAGAAGGGCTGAGCCGGTGTCCTCCTTCTTCGGGTGGCTTCGGAACAACTCCGAGCACTACCTGCTCGTCGCGGCGCACCACAAGCTGGCGCAGAAGCAGGGGGCGCCGGCGCCCCGGCCGCCGAAGGGTGCGAAGGAGATCTTCTGGCTGAAGGTCTTCGCCCCGACGTACAACCTGCTGCCGTGGTCACTTCGGAGCAAGATCATGAAGGCCATGCCGGGCAGCCACCGAAAGACGTGGGCACCGCCGCCGCGCCCACAGGGCCCAGCGGTCTGACCCTCGACCAGCACACCAACCCACAAAGGAGAACCCATCGTGGCTCAGATCGTCGGTCAGCGGGCACAAGAGGGCGACGCCATCGTCGACTACGAAGAGAAGCTCTTCGAGGACATCCAGGCCAACCCGGGTGAGAAGGCCTACATCTTCATGCACACCGTGCCCTACGAGGGCTCGGTCGGCCTGGTCAACATGCTCACCTGCACGCGCATCAACCGGAAGGGCTTCGACACCAGCCTGGTGCTCTACGGCCCCGGCGTGCTGATGGCGTCGGCCACCCGCGGTTTCCCGACCGTCGGTGCCGAGGGCTTCCCGGGTCACATGGCGTACAACAACCAGCTCAAGACCTTCATGAAGGAGGGCGGCAAGGTCTACGCCTGCCGCTTCGCCATGGCTGCGCTGTACGGCATGCGGGAGACCGACCTCATCGAGGGCGTCATCCCGATGCACCCGCTCGACGTCCTCGACTGCAACCTGACCGCCCGTCGTGAGGGCGCCCTGGTCATGCAGACCTGGACCCTCTGACGTTCCAGCGGTTTCACATCCGAACGCGGTAATGGGCGGGCGGGTCTCAGCGTTACACCGGGGACCCGCCCGCCCGTTCCCGTTCGGGCTTTCGCAACACAGGAGTAAGCCGTGCAGGCTCAAGACGCCGGATCGTTCTCACCCGCCGTGGAGCCAGCCGTGGCCCGCGCCCGCAGCCTCTGGCGGGCCGCCGAAGACCGTCTCTACCCGACCCTGATCTCCGACCCGTCCTCCTACCAGCGCGGCATCGCCGCCATCCAGGCCGTCGTGGCCGAGCTGCGCCGTCGCTGCACCGACACCCAGCAGTTGATCGCCGCCGAAGCCGCCCCCGACGAGCTGCTCGCCGCCGCCTGCCCCGGCGGGACCGTGATCCCCGCCGACCTGCTGGTCGCGGTCGCGTGCGGCATGGCTGACCGGGAGATGTCGGCCGAGAAGGAGCGCCGCCGCCGCGCCGAGGCCATCGAGACGGCTCGCGCCGCCGGCCGCCCGTGGGTCGTGCTCGCCGGACCGGAGCGCCCCACCGCGCTGAACGACGGCAGGCTCGTCGAGCTGCACATCCCGTCCGGGACGCTGCTGGAGGCGACCGTGGACCCCTGGTCCGGTGAGGACTGGTACCGCATCGACGTGATCCTCGACGCGGCCGACGGGCAGCACAACGTGCAGTCCCGGTCGTTCGCCGAGCGCGAGGACTGGCTGGCCGAGTACCGCTGCTGCCGCGCCGACGTCGAAGCAGGCCGTGTCGGGCCGTCGGCGGAGTTGTCATGACCGCCATCCCCGAGACCGTGCGCAACGGCTGCCTGTTGGTGCGCGACGCCGCCGACCTGGCGGCCCACCACGAGATCCGCCGCGCCGTGTTCGTCGCCGAGCAGGGTGTCTTCGAGGCCAGCGACGACGACGCACACGACGCCGACCCGCGCACGCTGCACGTGCTCGGGCTGGTCGACGGGGTGCCCGCGGGCACCGTCCGGCTGTTCCCGCTGGCCGCCGACGGCGACCCGACCGGCGACTGGCAGGGCGACCGGCTCGCCGTGCTCCCCGGCTCCCGCACCTCCGGGCTCGGCGGCCCGCTGGTCCGCTTCGCCGTGGCCACCGCTGCCGCCCGCGGCGGGCGGCGCATGATCGCGCACGTGCAGCCGGCCAACGAGACGTTCTTCCGCAGGCTCGGCTGGACCCGCCGCGGCGAGCCGGAGCTCTACGTCGGGCGCCCGCACCTGCTGATGGACATCGACCTGCAGGCCGCTGCGGCCCTGGGCTGAACTCCGCCGGAGCGCCGCCGTCAGGCCGTGCGCGGCGGTGGCAACAGCAGCCGGCCGTGCGCGCCGAACGACTCCCGCAGCTCGGTGGGCAGCGCGTCGGCGATCCGGCCGACCGCTGCCCGCCGCGCCGCCGGCGCCCCCAGCTGCCCGACGAGCAGGTCGGACCCGGTGGCGGCCGCCATCGTCGCCGCCTCCTCGACCCGGCCCAGCCGGCTCAGCGCCAGCGCCTCGTACTTCGACGACGAGTACCTGCGGGCCTGCTCGAGCAGCGCCTCGGCCTGCTCGGGTTCCCAGCGCGCCCGCATCTCCAGCAGCCGCATCGCCGCGCGCGGCCGGAACGGCAGTGACCGGTCGAGCATCGGGGCGGCGGCCTCCACCGCGGCGGCGGCGTCGTCGTCGCGGCCGAGCAGCAGGTCGCAGTCGGCCACGGCGAGCAGCGCGTGCAGCTCCTGCTCGAGCTCCAGTGCGCCGCCACCGCGGCGGGCCAGGTCGACCGCGGCCACGGCGTGCTCGCGGGCCCGCTCCACCTGGCCCAGTTCCTGCCAGATCCACGACGTGGTGGTCTCGATCCCGGCCCGGTAGAAGCTGACCTTGTCGGCGTCGATGAGCCGGCGGGCGTTGTCGAGCGCGCGCAGCGCGCCGGCGAAGTCGCCGGAGTCGCCGCGGGCCAGCGCGGTGAAGAACAGCGTCTGCAGCAGTGGACGGAACTCACCCGTACGCCGGCACAGCACCGCGGCCCGGGCCAGCACGGCCTTGGCCTCGGCGAACCGGTCCTGGTGCTGCAGCAGCGCGCCGCGGTAGGCCAGCGCCAGCGCCGTCGTGGTCTCCCCGGGTTCGGCGGCGAGCACCTTCTCGTAGGCGGCGCCGGCGCCGGCGTAGTCGCCGTCCCAGTGCCGCACCCGGCCGAGCAGCAGCGTGGCGCTGGGCAGCGCCCCGGGTGCTGCGGCGGCCGACTCGGCCAGCTCGGTGGCCTGCTCGGCGAGGTCGACGGCGACGAGCGCGTCGCGCGCGTACAGGGCGGCCCAGCCCAGCTGCTCGAGCACCCTGGCCTCGAGTTCGGAGTCGCCGAGGTCACGGGCCAGGGCCAGAGCCGCCTCGTGGTCGGCCCGGGCGTCCGCGTGCCGGCCCAGGTCGGAGCGGGCCTGGCCGCGGCGCAGCAGGGCGACGACGAGCTGGGCGTCGTCGCCGGATTTGCGGGCCGCGTCGATGGCCTGCCCGAGCAGCTCCTCGGAGTCGGTGTTGGCGAACGCCAGGTGTGCGGCGTGGGCGGCGATCAGCCAGGCCCGGGCCGCGGCGGCCCAGTCCTTGGCCGCGGCGAGGTGCCCGGCCGCGGCCTCCGGCCGGTTCGTCAGCAGCTTGGCCGCTCGCCGGTGCCGGCTGATCCGGACCGGCTCGGGCACGGACTCGTAGGCGACCTGGCGGACGATGTCGTTGGCGAACCGGAAGCTCTCGCCCTGGGCCACGAGCAGTCCGGCGCGCAGCGCACGGCTGGCCCGGCGGGCGCAGTCCTCGACGTCGAGCCCGCTGAGCGCGGTCACGTCGTCGAGGGAGAACGTGCTGCCCAGTACCGCGCCCTGGGCGAGCAGCAGCGCGACGTCCTCGCCGGCGTGCGCGATGCGTTCGGCGACGGCCTCGTGCAGCGACCGCGGCACGGTGACGGCGATGCCCTCGGCCCGGGCCGCGGGGTCGTGTGCCGGGTGGCTGAGCAGCTCGGTGAGGAACAGCGGCGAGCCGCCGGTCCATGAGTAGAGCCGATCGGCGTCGTAGGCCCGGCCGGAGCGCCGCACGAGCGCCTCGACGTCGTCCCGGGACAGCGGGCCGAGGTCGAACCACACCGCGACGTCCCGCAGGATGCCGGTGACCGGCGGGTCCTCCGAGGTCCGCTCGGTGAGCACCACCATCGAGCGGCTGCCCTCCCAGTGCCCGGCCAGCAGGTGCAGGGCCTCTACAGTGGACTGTCCGGCGTGCTGCATGTCCTCGATGACCAGCAGTACCGGCTGGCGCGCGGACAGCCGCACGAAGAACCCGGCCAGCGCGTCGAGACTGCGCCGGTGCTCCAGCTCGGGCCCGGCGCGGGCGTACGGGACCTCGCCGACGACGTCGACGAGTTCGGGGATCAGTTCGGCCAGCGTGCCCAGCCGGGTTCCGGCCAGCTCGCGGATCTCCGCAGCGCTCATCCGATGGATCACGGTCCGGGTGGCCTCGACGAGCGGCTGCAGGTACAGCGACCGTTCGGCCTCGAAGCAACCGACGGTGAGCACCAGGCCGCCGGTCCGGCGCGGCTCGGCGGCGAACGCCGACACCAGCGCGCTCTTGCCGATGCCGGCCTCACCCGCGACGACGGCCATCGCGGGGCGTTCGGCGGCGGCACCGGCCCACAGCTCGCGCAGCGCGGTGAGCTCGGTGTCGCGTCCGATGAGCGGCGCCCGCTCATCGGCGTCGACGGGTTCGGCGGCGGGCTGGCGGGTGGGGTGGCCCGGCGCGGTCGTGCTCTCCGAGCGCAGCACGGACAGGAACAGCGACTGGGTGACCGGGGAGGGGTCGCTGCCGAGCTGCTCGGCCATCGCCAGCCGCAGCGTCCGGTAGGCGATCAGCGCCGCTCCGGAGCGGCCGGCCCGCTGGTGGCCGAGCATCACCGTGCGGCAGGCCTGTTCGTCGAACGGGTCGTCGTGCAGCGCCGCGGAGGCCACCTCCACCGCCGTGTCGTAGGCCTGCAGCTCCAGCGCGGCGGAGCTCCAGCAGATCCGGGCCCGGCGCAGCCACCGGCGGACCGAGCGGCGCAGCTCGTCGACCCACCGGTCGTCGTGCTCGCCGGCCAGCGCGACGTCCGCGTCGAGCAGCTTCGCGGCGTGCTCGGCGCTCGTCGAGGCCAGCGCGAAACGGCCGTGCGCGAGCTCGAACTCGGCGGTCTCCACCAGGTCGGCGGCCTCGTGCAGGTCGATGGTGAGGTTGTCGGGCACGAGCCGGTACCCGGCCGCGGAACCGTCGATGCGGTCGCGGCCCAGGGCCCGGCGCAGCCGGCTGATCAGCGCGGCGACGTTGCGGTCCGCCCGCTCGGGGGGATCGGCTTCCCACAGCGCGTCGACGAGGGTGCCGACCGAGACGAACTCGCCCTGGCGTTGCGCGAGCACCGAAAGGGCCCGTCGCGCCTTGCCGGTCGGCACGGGTGCCGACAACTCGCCCTCGACGGTGAAAGGGCCGAGCAGGCGTAGCCGCAGGGCCGTGCTCACCGGGGCGACTCTACCTGGGGGCGGGGCCCGGCTGGGCCGACGGGACGCCGAGCGGCGCTGGTCCGTCCTGCGCTATCTACTATAGTGAAAACCCAGTCTCTGATCGTAAATTCGGCTGCCCGTGGCCCTGACTCCCGGAGGACAGCGTTTCATGTCCAAGATCGCCGTCGTCGCCCTCGGCGGCAACGCCATCACCCGGAGCGGCCAAGCCGGGACCTTCGCCGAGCAGACCGAGAACGCTCGATCCATGGCCGCCGCGGTGTGCCGGATGCGTGACGCCGGCTGGACGGTCGTGCTGGTGCACGGCAACGGGCCCCAGGTGGGCAACCTCGCCATCCAGCAGGAGGCGGGCGCGGACCGCGTCCCCGACCTGCCGCTGTTCTGGCTCGGCGCAATGACCGAGGGCCAGCTGGGCTGCCTGCTCACCCTCTCGCTGCACGAGGCGGGGGAGGGCCGGCTGCCCGGTGTGGTCTCGGTGATCACCCACACCGTGGTCGACGCCGACGACCCCGCGTTCGCCAACCCCACCAAGCCCATCGGCCCGTTCTTCGACGAGGCGGCGGCCAAGCAGCACGCCACCGAACAGGGCTGGACGGTCGGTGAGGACGCCGGCCGCGGCTACCGCCGGCTGGTGCCCTCGCCCAAGCCGAAGGAGATCGTCGAGCTCGAGGCCATCCGCGCCCTGGTCGACCAGGGGATGATCGTCGTCGCGGCCGGCGGCGGTGGGATCCCGGTGGTCCGCGACGGCCACGCCTACCGCGGCATCGACGCGGTCATCGACAAGGACCTCGCCGCACAGCGGCTGGCCAGCGCGCTGAAGGCCGACGCGCTCGTGCTCGTCACCGACGTCGCGCAGGTGATGCTCGACTACGGCAAGCCGACCGCCCGGGGGATCGGCGAGATGACCGTCGACGAGGCCCAGACCCACGCGGACGACGGCCAGTTCCCCGAGGGCAGTATGGGCCCGAAGATGCGGGCCGCCATGCAGTTCGTCCGGGAGGGCGGCTGCACCGCGGTGGTCACCAACGCCGAGCGCGCCTGCGCTTCCCTCGACACCCCGGCCGGCGAGGACGCCGGCACCCGCATCGTCGCCACCGAAACCTGCATGGGAGCCCGTTCGTGAGCAGCACCGAGATGATCTGGGACGTCCGGCTGTACGCCGACACCTACGTCGACTCCGTGATCCAGCTGTCGGGCACGCGGGCGCTGCGTGCCACCGAGGGCGTGGACTGGGCCTCGGCCGCGATGGCCACCCCGGGCAACCTGGAGACGCTGCAGGCGGAGGGCTTCGACGTCACCTCCGGCGATCTGGCCGCAGCCGGGGCCAACGACCTGTTCATCGCCATCCGCGCCGAGTCGCAGCAGGTCGCCGACGCCGCGCGGGAGGCCGGCGAGGCGGCCATGTTCTCCGCCCGTGGCGGCAGTGGCGAGGCGGCCGCGGAGAAGCCGGCCCGCACCCTGGCCGAGGCCGTCGAGCGCCAGCCGGGCAGCAACGTCGCGGTGATCTCGGTGCCCGGTGACTACGCCGCGCTCGAGGCGCACAAGGCGCTCTCCGCCGGCCTGGACGTGCTGCTGTTCAGCGACAACGTGCCGATCGAGGCCGAGATCGAGCTGAAGGACCGGGCCAACCGGCTGGGGCTGCTGGTCATGGGCCCGGGCGCCGGCACCGCGATGCTCGGGCACACCTGCCTCGGCTTCGCCAACGTCGTCAACCGGGGCCGGGTCGCGGTCGTCGCGGCGGCCGGCACCGGCGCGCAGGAGGCCGCCGGCCTGGTCGACCGCTGGGGCGCCGGCGTCTCGCACGTGATCGGGCTCGGCGGGCGCGACCTGAACTCCCAGGTCGGCGGCCGGATGGCGCTGTCGGCGGTGAAGGCGCTCGTCGAGGACGAGGGCACCGACGTCATCCTGCTGGTGTCCAAGCCGCCGGCCGTCGAGGTGGCGCACGCGGTCGTCGAGGCGGCGGCCGGCAAGCCGCTGGTCGCGGCGCTGATCGGGGTGCCCGAGGACTTCTCCGCGCCCGATGGTGTCGTGGTCACCCGGACCCTGGAGGCCGGCGCGGTGGCCGCGATGGCCGCCGTCGGCTCCAAGGCGCCCGACGTCACCGAGGGCCTGGTCGAGCGGGTGCGCGAGCTGGCCGCGGAGCTGCCCGAGGAGCGGAAGCTGGTCCGCGGGCTGTTCTCCGGTGGAACGCTCTGCTACGAGTCGCTGGTCGTGCTGGCCGACGTGCTCGGGGACGTGTACTCCAACACCCCGATCGACAAGAAGCTGGGCCTGCCCGCGCCGGAGCACGCCCACACCTGCCTCGACCTGGGCGAGGAGGAGTACACCAAGGGCCGCCCGCACCCGATGATCGACCCGGAGGCCCGGATCGAGCTGCTGCGCGAGCAGGGCGCCGACCCCGAGGTCGCCGCGATCATCCTGGACGTCGTGCTCGGCCACGGCGCGCACCCGGACCCGGCCTCGGAGCTGGCCCCGATCTGCGCCGAGATCATCGCCGGCGGCGGGCCGCGGGTGATCACCTACGTGCTCGGCACCGAGCAGGACCCGCAGGGTTACGAGCGCCAGCGACGCGCGTTCGAGGAGGCCGGCTGCCTGGTCACCGAGACCGCGGCCCGGGCCTCGCTCGCCGCTGCTGCGCTGGCCACCCGCAACCCCGCGCTGGCGGCGACGGCACTGTGAGCTCCGGCAAGGGCCTCGCGCTCATCACCCACTCGACCAAGCCGCGCGGCGGCTTCGTGCACACGCTGAGCCTGGCCGAGGCGCTGCACCGGCAGGGCGTCGACGTGCACCTGGTCGCCGTCGGTGACCCGGCAGCCGGGCTGTTCCGGCCCACCGAGGTGCCGCACTCCGTGCTGCCGGCGCCGTCCAAGGTCGGCACCACGCTCGACGAGCGCGTGTTCGCCTCGATCGACACGCTCGAGGCCGGCCTGGCCGGGCTGACCGACCGGTTCGACGTGCTGCACGCCCAGGACTGCATCGCCGCCCGGGCCGCCGCCCGGGTCCGCGACGCCGGTGCGCCGGTGACCGTGGTCCGCACCGTGCACCACGTCGACGACTTCACCACCCAGGCGCTGATCGACTGCCAGCGGGCGGCCATCGTGGAACCCGACCGGGTGCTCGTGGTCAGCGAGCAGTGGCGCGGCATCCTGCGCGACGAGTACGGCCGCAGCACCGATGTGGTGCCCAACGGTGTCGACATCGACCGGTTCCCGGCGCCGGCCCCGGAGTACCGGGCGGCGCTGCGGGAGCGGATCGGCGCGGGCGCAGACGCCGCGAGCGGCAAGTTCGTGTTCCTCGCCGTCGGCGGTGTGGAGCCGCGCAAGGGCACCGTGCACGCGTTCCGGGCCCTGGCGGAGCTCAAGCGCGAGCGCGGGCCGCAGGCGGTGCTCGCGATCGTCGGCGGGCACTCGTTCCAGGACTACACCGCCTACCGCGACGCCGCGCTGGCGTCGCTGCCCGAGCTGGGGCTGACCCTCGGCGAGGACGTCGTGCTGCTCGGCACGGTCGACGAGACCGAGCTGGCCGGCTGGTACCACGCCGCCGACGCGCTGTCCTTCCCGTCGGTGAAGGAGGGCTGGGGGCTGGTCGTGCTGGAGGCGATGGGCGCGGGCCTGCCGGTGATCGCCTCGGACCTGCCGGTGTTCGGCGAGTACCTCGTGGACGGGCAGAGCGCGCTGCTGCCGGCCGTGGCCGACCACGAGGCGCTGGCCGACGCGATGCGCGCGATGGTCGACGACGCGGCACTGCGCGAGCGGCTCGCGGCCGCCGGGAGCGCGGTGCTGCCCCGGTTCACCTGGGAGGCCAGCGCGCAACGGCACCGGGAGATCTACGACGAGGTGCGGGCGGGCGCCGCGGCCGCCTAGCGGTGTCGCACCTCAGCCGTTGCGGGTGCGCTCCTCAAGGTCCTCCAGCAGCAGCCGGATCTCCTTGAGGCGCTGCGCCTGGCGGTACTGCTCGCGACCGATGGCGATGCGCTCGGCGAAGAGCCGCTGGCGCAGTTCCTCGTCGTTGCGCTTCTGCGCGGACACGGCGTCGGTCGACATGTCTGATCCCACCCGGTGATTTCTTGTCTTCGAACGATCCCGGCTCGTGCGCACACGATGCCCTCGCGGTCGTCGGTGGACGAGGGGGCAGACGGGCCGATGGAGTCTAGCCGGGGTACGGGTACCACCACGAAGGGCCGGGACGCGCAGCGCGTCCCGGCCCTCCGGTCATGCAGGGTCAGTGGCCATGGCCGTGGCCGTGGCCCTCGTCGTCGCGGTGGTCGTAACCCGCAGGGCGGGCGGCGAGCTCGTCGGCGCGCGCGTCCACCTCGTCGGAGAACACCGTCCCGTCGGCGGCCAGCACGTCCTCCAGCGCCCCGAGCCAGTGCTGGTAGTAGTTCCAGCACTCGCCCTCGGGGTGCCCGGCCTCCCACGCCGCGATCCGGGCGATCAGCGCGGCCTGGAACTGCGACCACTCGAAGGCCCCGGCGTCGTACAGGCTGACCGCCATCCCGAAGGCGCGGCTCTCCCACGGTTCGGCGAACACCAGCTCGCCGTTCGACCGCGGCGGCGCGGCCGGCCCGTCGATCGCGAGCGGGGCGGTCGCCGAGCCGCTCACGGCGCAGCGACCTTCGCGACGCCGACCAGCGCGTCCCGGGTGATCAGCGGAACCAGCTCCTCCTCCGAGAGGTGCTCGGTGCCGGCCGGGCGCTCCGGGAGCACCAGCCAGCGGACCTCGCTGCTGGAGTCGCGGACGATGATCTCGACGTCGTCGGCCAGGTCGAGGCCCATCTCGGAGAGGACCTTGCGGGGCTCCTTGACGATGCGCGCGCGGTAGGCCGGGTCCTTGTACCACGACGGCGGCAGGCCGAGGACCGGCCACGGGTAGCACGAGCACAGCGTGCACACGGTGACGTTGTGCGTGGTCGGGGTGTTCTCCACGACCACGATGTGCTCACCCTGCGGACCGGAGAAGCCGAGCTCCTTGATCGCGGAGGTGCCCTCGTCGAGCAGCCGCTTCTTGTACTCCGGGTCGGTCCATGCCTTGGCGACGACCTTGGCCCCGTTGAGCGGGCCGACGTTGGTCTCGTAGTTGGCGATGAACTTGTCCATCACCGCGGGGTCCACCAGCCCGCGCTCGGTCAGCAGCTGCTCGAGCGCCTCGGTGCGCAGGGACGCGGGGATCCGCTCGGTGGAGGATTCGGTGGTGCTCATGAAGCAGGCTCCAGGTAGCTCTCGAACATCTCGATGGTGAGCTGGAACGACTCCGCGTCGGCACCCCACAGCTCGTGGGAGTCGAAGCGCACGGAGTAGACGTGCTGGGGGTTCTCGCCCTGGAAGTGGGCGTGCGTGTCCGGCAGCAGCGCGGCCGGCTGGATGATCTCCACGACGCCGGTGTGGCCGCGGGCGTAGCGCGGCAGCCGGGTGTGCCCCTCGGACGGGGTGCTCCGGGTGCGCACGACGTCCCCGACCTTGAAGCGGGGCTCCTGCTCGACCGTGCGCAGCGAGCCGGCCGCGGTCGGCGCGTAGTCGGGCTTGTTCGGTTCCGGAACCGCGGGCTCCTCGGCGTCCTCACCGCGCAGCTTGCGCGCCCGGGCGTCGATGGCGCCGGGGGCGAGGATGGAGCTGTCGAGAAGCATCAGCTCGGAGGCGTTGAGCCAGCGGCCGTAGTACCCGTCGTCGAGGTACGCGGTGCGGTCGAGCCGCTCGAGCGCATGCCGGAACGCGTCCAGGTTCTGGCCCGAGACGCGACCCATCGTGAGCAGGGTCAGGGCGAATGCCCGGCCCTCCCAGGCCTCGGCGAACACGGGCTCATCACGGGTCGGCGCCTTGACCGGTCCCCAGCCGTCGGTGCCGCCCATGTCGGCGATCCCGTCCATCACACCACCTCTCTGAAATCTACGATGCAAGATTGGTTTCCACGATAGTGGATGGAGACGTTCCCCACTCAGTCCCGGTCGGCCCCGGACAGGCGCCGGTCCAGGTCCTGCAGGGCCGAGACGAAGCACTCGACCGGCGCCGCCGCCACGCCCGCGCCGACCTGACCGGTGCCGTCGCTGACGTGCAGGATCCCGGTGGTCACCTTCGGGGTGATGCCCAGCTCGACGACCTTGCGCACGTCGACCCCGAGCGGGGTCCCGATGAAGCCCATCGGGGGCAGCGTGAACCGGGTGCTCTTGCCGGCGCAGATCGCCTGGAAACCCTCGGTGGCGGCCGCCGCGTCGGCCATGGTGCCGCCGAGGAACGCGGCCACGGCCGGGGAGCCACCGGCGGCCGGGCCGCCCATGCCGGTCAGCTCCAGGACGGCGCTGTCGCCGATGTCCTTGGCGCTGGTCTCGGGTCCCTGGCCGGAGTAGTACATGGCCTCGCCGACCGGCGGGGCCTCGGTGATGTGCCAGTCCGGCGAGCCGGCGAGCTTGATGCCGAACGTGGTCCCGTTGCGCGACATCGTGGTGACGATGCTGGAGCCCTCGACCTGCTGGGCCCACAGCTGCAGCGACTTCGCCGCGGCCATGGCCAGGTTGAGGAAGAACAGGTGGTTGCCGCCGAGGTACTCGGCGAAGGGCACCCGCGCGGCCTCGGGCAGTGCGGCGATGTGCGGCAGCCAGGTGCGGGTCAGCAGGTTGGTCGCGGCCTGCGTGCGCATGTGCAGGTCGTCGCCCATGGTGATGCCCTGGGCGGCGACCGCCAGGATGTCCAGCGGCCCGGCGGCCTCCAGGATCCGGGCGATGGCCGGCCCGCCGGTCTCGGCGAGGAAGCGCAGCCGGGCGATCGCCGCGTCGGTCTCCCGGCCGAACCAGGCGACCTCGCCGGGGCCCTGGTTGATCGAGGAGAACGCCCGGGTTCCGCCCTCGCGGTTCTCCACGACGAACACCGGCTGCGACGGGCCGACGGCGCTGGCCATCGGGACCACCGCGTCGTGGTGGTTGGCCGCGTCGAGGACGATCTCGCCGCGCGCCAGCAGGCCGTTGGCCTCCTCCACGTCGGCGGCCCAGCCCTCGGCGACGACGGCGGCCCGCATGGAGCGGCGCAGCGGGTCGCAGTGGTCGAGGTAGGGCAGCGTCGGCCCCGAGTGCAGGATCATCCGGCCCTCGTAGCCGGGCACCGCCTCGCCGACCGTGGAGATGCCCACGAGCTGCGGGACGCCCTCGTTGAGCCGGCGGACCACCTCGGTGTTGGCCTCGTCGATGGCGGCGGCGTGGTCGCCGTAGAGCCGGCCGAGTGCGGCCACCGCGGCCAGGTCGCCACCCGCCGGGATCCGCCAGTCGACGTGCTGGACAGGGCGTCCCTGGTCCCGGATCGCGTCGGCGAACATCGGGAGTCCGACGTTCACCACCTCGACCTCGTCCGGCAGTGCGAGCTGGGTCATCCGGTTGTCCTCCTCGGTGCGCGCCTGCATCACATAGTAGAGACGCGAACACTATCGGAGAAACGGCAGGTGGTGACCCGCTACCTGGGACGGGCGGCCTCGATCACACGGGTCAGCGCAGCGTGCAGATCCTGCAGTTCGTCGAGTCCCATGCCTAGTCGCTCGACGACCGCGTACGGCACCTTCTCCGCGTCGGCCCGCAACGCGCGGCCCGCGTCGGTCAGCGTGACGGCGAGGGTCCGTTCGTCCTCCGGCGTTCGCCTGCGCTGCAGGTAGCCGGCTGCTTCCAGCCGCTTGAGCAGCGGCGACAGCGTTCCCGGGTCCAGCTGCAGCAGCCCGCTGAGCTCCTTGACCGACAGCGGGGAGTGCTCCCACAGCGCGAGCATCACGAGGTACTGCGGGTGGGTGAGGCCCATCGGCTCCAGCAGCGGGCGGTAGAGCGCGACCACGCTGCGCGCGGCCACCGAGAGTGCGAAGCAGACCTGACGGTCGAGTTGCAGCGGATCGGGTACCCCCTCCCAGTCGGCTGCGTCACTCACCGGTTGCTGTGTCACGCTGACAGCGTACCGTTGTTTTGTACACAAACCATTGGGCTGCTCGATGAGGTCACACGGGCGGTCTCGACGTCGGAACGGTGATCACATGGGCGCGGATGCGGAAGCCGAGGAGACCGGCCGGGTGCGTCCGGGACCGATCCGGTGGCTGGCCTACGCCTTCGGGGCCGGGCTGCCGGCCAAGAACCGCACCTGGGTGCTGCACGACGTCACCACCCGGACCTGGCGGCTGCGGCACCTGGCACGCACCGCCGTGCAGCTCACGCCGATCGCCGTGCTGTTGTACGTTCTGATCCCCGGACCGGCCTGGGTGCGCGGTGGCGCGGTGCTGGCCGGTCTGCTGCTGGGCTTCTTCTACTCGGTCGCCTACATGTACGAGACAGCCGAGCACCGCGCCGTCAAGGCCGGCTATCCGCAGGGAGCCGCGGCCGGCGTGCGTGACGAGGCCCATGCCGGCGAGCGCGAGGAGGCGCAGCGCCGGTACGCCGAGCGCTGGCGCACGCAGCCTCCGGCGTAGGCGCTGCCGCGCTCCTGCGCGGTGAGCGGTGCCGCTTGCCGCGCACGGGTGTGCCTCAGGCGCCGGGGCGTTTGCCGATCTGCAGCAGGGGGGCGGGGGTGCCGGTGGTGGTGGAGCTGCAGGGT
>NZ_JAAXLA010000082.1 GCF_012911935.1 Pseudonocardia acidicola
GCAACGTGCTGGCCTGCGGCCGTCCGGAAGCAGGCACCGAGTGATCGTCGGGGCTGCGGGCCTGGTGCTCTGACCCCGCGCACGGGTCCGCCCCGTCTGCCTGCACCATGCCGACGTGAGCGCGTATGTGGGGTCATATGAGGGTTCGTCTTCGGATTCGGCGATAGGCGCGTATGTGTCTTACACGGGGAACCGCCTTGGGAGCCGCCGGTTCCGCGGGGGCCATCCGTCCTACACCGCGACGCTCTGGTCTTGAGGTGCGACGCGAGCCGGCGCTACCACGCTCGGTGTCTGCCGCGGGCCGAGCGGCTCCGAGACCAGTGAGGTCAGCGGCGACCACCGGGTCGCCGTCCCCGCGGTCGAGAGCGCCAGCACCGACGGGGCGCTCAACAGGTCGAAGCGCCCGACGCTGAGCAGGGCCACGGACGCCCGGGTCCTCGTCGTGACCGTGCGCTCGACGGCGTGCCTCCAGCACGTCTGGCTGAGGTGGGTCCACACGGGACTTCCGGCTCGATCAGCTCATCACCTCTGGCAGGGACGAGGATCGGGCCTGACGCCTGCATCTCGCGATGGAGCCCGCCCGAAAACCCGAGGAAGGCCCCGTCGGCAGGTGGGGGCAGCCCCACCGGCCGGCCCGCCTGTCGGCTGCCGGTTCGGCGTGCGGTGAGTATCGGGCCGCGCAGTCGCTCGGCCTCGCCCCGCCGCCCGCCGCCCGGAATCGGCCGGCCTGGGCGCAGTGCGCCACCGGGGTCGGCTGTCTCCCGCCGACTCCGGGGCCGCACGGCTTGCCCCAGACTCGGTCGCATCTGTGAGCGTGTATGTGGGCCCATATGCGGGGTCGTCGGGCAGCGCCTAAGTGGACAGATCGGAGGATGGATCGGCGTCCAGGGCGAGGCGCAGCGCCGCGGTGGCGATCTCGGTGCGGGTGACCAGCCCGGGGTGGGTGGACCGCACGGTGTCGCCGATGTCGTCGACCAGGTTGCGCTCCTCCAGGGTCAGCCGGAGCGTGACCTGCACGGTGTCGGCGGCCAGCCGGCGGCCGCGGGGGCGCCGAGAGCCGGGCTGTGGGCGGGCGGCGCGGACCTCGGCGGCCACCTCGTCGGGGTGGTCCTCGCAGGTCCAGATGACCAGCTGGCCGTAGGAGGGGCGTTCCGGCCCGGCCAGCAGCCGGGTGTTGATGTCGTCATAGAGGGTGCGCGGGATACGCACCGCGACCGGCACCCGGCCCGGGTCGGCGGTCTCGGGCTGGCGGCGCGGCTCGGCGGTGCGGGCCCGGGTCGGGCGCCCGCCCTGGCCTCGGGCCTGTCGCGGCGCCGGGGGTTCGGCGCTGCGTCGGGCCGGGGCGGCCGCAGCCGGTGCGGTGCCGCGCCCCTGGTCGGGGTCCGGGCCCGTCGGGGTGGGAACCTCCGGCGCCGCGGACGGTGCCGCGGCGGGTGCCCCGTTCGGTGCGGCCGACGGCGGGGTGGCGGGGACCGATGGGGTGGGCAGCAGGTCGTCGAGGTCGTCGAGGCGGGTGGGGTCGAAGGCGGGGCGGCGACGGCTCATGCCGGGGCTCCGGTCTCGGCGGTGGCGATGCGGGTGAGCAGCTCCCGGGCCAGGGCCTGGTAGTCGCTGGCCAGCCCGGACGGGTCGCGGGACCACAGCCGCACCTCGCCATTGCCGCCGTTGTCGTTGTCGGCGGTCGGCTCGGGCTGATCGGCGCGGTGCCGGCCTCCCCCGCCGCGCAGCTTGGCGAGCCGGGATTTGCTCTGTGCGGCGCTGGCCGCGACCAGCTCGGCCGGGGTCAGGTGCGCGGCGCGCAGGTCCAGCGCGGCGGCCCGATCCGAGCGGATCATGGTGGAGAAGCTGCTGGCGCCGGAGCCGGCGAGCACGTCGTCGAGGTCGGCGAGGACCTGGCTGTTGCGGGCGGTGGCGCGGGGGTTGGCGTCGAACAGCACCACGCCGAGCAGCTGCACGGCGGCGCCTTCCTGGCGGGCCTTGAGGTAGCGCAGGGCGAGCAGTTCGACGCCGCTGAGCGAGGCGTCGTCGTCCTTGGTCGGCACCACCAGGTACCGGGCGGTGCGCAGCAGCGCGTCGAGCAGTGGGGCGTCGCCGGGCCCGGAGTCGATGAGCGCCACGGTGTAGCCGCCGGCGGCGCAGGTGTGCGCGAGCGCGGCGCGCAGGTTGGCCACCAGGTCCAGGCCGGTCTGCGCGGCGGTGGCGGTGAGCGCGCCGATCTGGGCCAGCAGCGGGCCGCCGGGGACCACGTCCAGGCCGGGCCGGACGTCGCGCTGCACCTGAAGCGGCTCGCCGTACTGCAGGGCCATCATCAGGCTGCGGCCGCGGTCGCCGTCGATGCCGAGGTCGCTGGTGGTGGCGTTGCCCTGCGGGTCGGCGTCGACCACCAGTACCCGGCGGTCCGGGCGGGCGATCAGCCCGGCGAGGGCGGTGACGATCGAGGTCTTGCCCACCCCGCCCTTCTGATTGGCCACCAGCACCACCCGCTGCAGCGTCGCCGGATCGGCCTCCATCGCCACCACCTTCCGCGGGCCGGTCCGGCCCCTCGTCCGTTGTTTCTGCTGCTCGGTCCGCGGTGCCCACGGCTGCGCTGCCACCGGCGGCCGCGGATGCGGCGGTCGCGGACGGCGCGGCTGCGGGGTGCACGGTGGCCGCGGCGGTGACCACAGCCGTGGCGCAGCGTAGCGGCACCGCTGCGGGCCCGGACGATGACACGCCTGCGGCCGCCTCTGTGACCTCCGCTACGGACCCATCACTCCCCCACGCTGCGGCCGGTGCGGGTTCCGCATCGTGTGCCGGCTCTGCGGAGGCGTCGCCGAACGCATGCGCGGCCACCGCAGATGCCAGCTGTGTGCGCGCGTCGGTGGGACCCGCTGTGTCCAGCGACGTGGGCACCGCGGTGGCCACATGTGATGCACCATGTCCTGCCCCGTCCGCTGACGCACGTAATGGCACCGCGGTGGCCGAGGACGGTGCCGTATCGAACGGCAAGCATGGTATCGCTGCGGTGGCAGCATCGGTGGCCCGCGCACACACGCCGTCCGCTGGCACGTCGGCGGCCACATCGGTAGCTGCGGCGGTGGCCACATCCGGTGAGCGACGTGGCACGAGATCAGTGCATTCAGACAACGCTGCAGCGGGGGCCCCATCTGGTGGAACCGATGTCTGGCGATAGCGGTCACCTGACGGTGCAGAACATGCGTCAGGCGACGGATGCTCGGCTGTGGACACATGTCTGTCCACAGCGAATGCCACGGATGTGGCACCCGCGGTGATGCCAGCCGAGGACCCAGATAGCGACGTGGCCGGGGCACGCGATGTGCACACGCCGGAGGCACCACGTGAAGCCACGGCAGCAGACGCCGATTGGGCCACGGACGGCGCACATGACGGCGACGAACATTAGGCACCACATCTGGCGACGGATGAGCGCGCAGCGGTACCCGCCGCGGGTGACACATCAGGAGAACATGATGAGGACGCGGCCTCTGCACAGGATGTGGAGCCATCAGGGGATGCGGCCGTGGCCGTGGCAGACAGCAGTGATACGCCAGCAGCCCCGGGCGCAGCCGCGGAAACACGGGAGCAGCCATCGACGGCACCGTATGACGCACCGTATGCGGCTACATATGTGAGTTAGGCAGTGATCACCGCAGTGGGCGCTGCGGTGATACGTGCGATGACCACTGCGGTGACATCTGTAGGGACCGCTGCGGTAACCACTGCGGTAACCAGTGCGGTGGCCAGTGCGGTGACGAGGGCGGTGACCGGGGCCGCGGGGCGATCAGAGGCCGAGGCGGGTGGTCGGGTTGTCGGTCCACACCGAGCCCTCCTCGATGTAGCCGCGCATCGCCGACGCGGAGCGCCACCGGCCGTGGCGCATGATGGCCAGCTCGCTGGCCCCGTGGGCGTAGCCGGTGGTGGCGAACCCGCGGCGCAGCGAGTGCCCGGCCCAGTGCCCGGGCAGCCCGGCAGCCTCGGCGCGGCGGGCGATGATCTTCGCGATGGCCCGGTCGGACAGCCCCCGCTCCCCGAGCCGGCCGTGCCGATCCACCGGCACGAACGCGCTGGCCGCGGGCCGAAGGGCCGGTGCGGGGGGAGGGGGCCCGGTGGGGTCGGCCGCCGGTCCGGCGCCGGCTCCCAGGTCCGCGGCGTCTGTCCTGCGCCGCAGCCAGGTGCGCCAGGCGCGGACCGGGCAGGAGGCGGGGTGGGCGCCGTAGGCCAGGCCGCGGGTGGCGCCGACCGCGTCGGGGTCGGTCTTGGAGCGGGCGATGAACACCCGCAGGCCGTCGTGGTCCTCGACCAGGTCGCCGACGGTGAGCGCGGCGAGTTCGGAGCGGCGCAGCGCCCCGGCGAACCCGATCAGCAGCAGCGCCCGGTCCCGGGCGTCGGCCAGCCGGGCCGGGTCCAGGGTGGCCAGGATGGCCCGCAACGCGTCCAGGCGGGCCGGCTGCACCCGGGTCGGGCGGGTGCCGTGGGTGCGGCGGATGCCCGCGAGCACCGTCTTGACCTGCTGGTCCCGGGTCGGCGAGGGGTGCCCGGCGAGGTCGTGTGCGGCGGCGATCGCCGAACACCGCCGCGCCAGCGTGGCCGGGCGCAGCCGCCCGGCCTGGTCGGCCAGGTACCGGGCCAGCGTCGCCGGGCTGGCCGGCAGCGCCGCGACCGGCGGGGCTTGGGCGGCGCACCAGCGCTCGAACGCCGCCACGTCGCCGCGGTAGGCCCGCCAGGTGTTCGTCGCCCGGGAGGCGGCCGCATACCCGCCCACCCGCTCATCCAGCGGCTGCGCCGGGCGGATCGCGCCCTCTTCTGGGCCCGGCTCCACTTGTGCCGGGGGCCGCCGGACCGGCGCGGGCGCGGGCGGTGGGGGAGCGGCGTCGCGGGCGGTCCCGGGCTCGGCCAGTGGGCCCGGAGCAGCAGCGGCGACGGCGGGCGCCGCCGGACCGGCGTCGGGGACCGCGCGCAGCTCTGCGGACCCGGCGCGGGTCACCGGCCGGGGAGCGGCGGAGGGGTCGGCGTCGGCCTCCTCGGCGGGGCTCACCGGGCGGCGCCCGGGGCGTGCGCGGGCCCACCGGCGTCCCGACGGTCGCCCCGGGCGCCCCGACGGCCGTTGTTATGACAGGGCCCGCGCATGCCGGCCTCCCTCCGGGTGGGGCCCGCAGGTGCGGTTTCTGGGACCCGATAATTGAACATTATCGGACCCCAGCAGCGCCGGACCGCAGGTCCCGGCGCGACACGCGGGCCCGGCGAAATGTCCGGCTCCGTGTCCGGTTCAGCGTCTGTGAAATGCTGACACCGTGGCCACCCCACCGCGGATCACCGCCGCCGAACGCGACGCCGCGCTGGCCCGGATCGCCCGCCGGCACGCCCGAATCGACGATCCGCGCAGGTCAGGCATGGGGTCCGAGCCGCGCGACGTGGTCGCCTATGTGCTGGGCCGGGGGCCGGCCGGGGTGCCCCGCTGGGTGTCCGCGGCCGACCACGCCGACGCCCTCGTCCTGTCCACGTGGTGCTGGTGGGAGGACCGCCGCACCGAGCGCCGGCTGCTCCGCCAGGGCCGCCACCTCGGACTGTCCCTCGCCGAGCTCGGCGCCCCGCTCGGGATCACCACCCGGCAGGGCGTGCAGGACCGCCTGGACCGGCTCGACGCGCTGCTCGAGTACGACCGGCCCGACGAACAACTCACCCGCACCGCGCGGCGCGAGGCCCGCGCCGCCGACGCCCGCCAGGACTGGATCGACGCCCACCGCGACGAGATCCGCGCGGTGCTCGCCGGGCTCCTCGCCCAATCTCGGCGCTTCGCGGAGATGACCACACAGGACGAGCCGGAGTCTGACCCGGAGGACCCGCCCGGCGTCGACGACGACCCGCCGTCGCCACCGGGGGAGGGGACCTGGCTCGACGAGCTGGCCGCCGACTACACCGCCGACGCGCTCACCCCCGCAACGCTGGCCGTGGCCGGGCTGGCCGCCGCCGAGCTGCGTAGTGCCCCGGCGGTGCTGGCGCTGGATCCGCGGCACCGGCTACACGCCGCGCTGCGCGCGGTCGAAGCGCTGCGCGCCCGCTACGCGAGTGGGGTGTAGCGGCCCGCAGGACCGAGCCGTCGGCCGACCCGGTGGGCTGTGCGGGAACTGAAGGTGCGTGCCGGGACGCCACTCATCCCTGTCGCGGCACGAGGGCGATTCGGGGCGTAGTCCGATCGGGCTATGGGCCGGGCATTCACACCCGTGCCGGCACTTCTTCCGTCGTCAGCTGTCTCGTTGAGCGCGCAGCCGGGCCAGCGCCTCGGCCAGCAGCGTCTCACCCTCGGCGTCGGTGCGTCGGTCCTGCACGTAGTCGAAGTGGGTTTTGAACGGCCGCTCGCCCACCGGCTCGGGTGGCTGGGTCTGGTCCTGGCCGGCGGCCAGGCCGCACCGGCAGTCCCACAGCCCGGGAACCTCGGCCGACACCGCCAACTCCAGCTGGGTGTGATGGCCCTGGGCACACCAATACGACACCGGCCGCCGCGGCGCCCACGGCCCGTCCCGCAGCTCCCCGAACGGGCCGCCTCCGCTGACCCCCGCTCGGGTGCCGCGAATCGCGTGGTGCTCAGCCATCAAGCCAGCCCTCCAAGGACCTTCGCCGGCAACGGCGTCACTGAGGGGGCGGGCGGACACCACTGCTCACCACACTCGCCGGCCTGCGGCTACCACTACCACGCCCCACTCGTCCCCGGGAGCAGACCGGTTCATCCGAACCGGCCGCCCCGCCAACTGGTGGAGGCGGGCACCCGGATCGTGCAGCCGGGCTGTCAAGGTCGCGCGGTGGTCTGCAGCAGCCGGGCCGGGTTGGTCAGCAGCATCTTCTCGATCTGCTTCTCGGTGATCCCGTGCTCGAGCAGCAGCGTGCTGAACGATGCACCCAGGTAGCTGTAGCCCCACTGGCCGTGGGTGGTGGGGTTCATCCAGACCTCTGCGCCGGTGAGGTCCTGTGCGAGCAGGATCTGGTCCTCGAAGCCCTCGGCGACCAGGGTGGCGAGCCGCGTCGCGCGCGTGATGTCGGACCGGTGGTAGGCCTGCTTGGCGATCTCGCCGTCCGGCTGGTCGTGCGGTTCCGGCTCGAGAACGAAGTCCCAGTTCTGCTTGCCGACGGTGTCGAAGGCGATGTGCACGCCGGTGCGGGCTACCTGCCGGACGTAGCCCAGGTCGGCGCGGGTGTCCATGTGGCCGATCACGACGTGGTCGAGGTCCGCACCCTCCTGACGCAGGATCTCCAGCTGTTCCAGCGCCATCGTCCCGTGCGTCGTGTGCGTGGTCAGGCCGAGACCGGTCTCGCGTTGGGCCCGGGCCGCGGCCCGCAGGCATTTCTCCTCATGGGCGGTGATCCGGTTCAGGCTGGTGGCCTGCTCGCCGAAGATGCCGGCACGCACCCCGCTCGTGCCGATGCCCTGCGCAGCGTCGGCGACGAAGCGCTCGGTCATCTGCCGCAGGTCGGCCTCGACCGTCCAGCGCGGGCTGTACGCCTCCAGGTACACCGAGCTACCGGCCACGACGTGCACGCCGGACTCGCGCGAGATCCGCTGCAGCAGGGCGACATTCGCGCCGACCGGGTCGCGCCCGGCCACCCCGTACGGGCTGAGGTCGACGACCGTGCCGATGCCGAGTGCGGCGAGCCCGGACAGCGCCGTCACCGCGTGCCGCACCTGGTCGTCGGCGTACCGCGTCTCGTTCGGGTCCGGCTTCAGGCCGGTGGCCGTGACCCGCGCGTCGGGCCGGCCACCGGACAGCCACGGTCCGGGGACCAGCGACAGGAGGTGCTCGTGATGCATGATCCGGCCAAGATCCTCGGACGGGACCGGTCCGAGCACGGTCTGCACGACGCTCATGTGGCGGTGTCTCCTCACTGGTCGGCCCCCGACGCGGGAGCGCGGGGTCAGACGGCGGGGCTGGCGCCCTCGGGCGGGGCCGGGACGGTTGCGGCCGGCTGCCGGGAGTCGGAGGTGTCCTCGAACGCCTTGCCCATGGCCCCGATCAACGCGGGACGGCGGCGGTGCAGGTACCCCAGGTATACGGCGCCGACCACCATCCACCCGACGATCAGCCAGATCGCCAGGTTGTTCGGATAGGCAGGCGCCGGGTCCAGCTGGCCGTAGACGGGTAGCAGCATGATCAGGGCGGTGAGCACGGGCAGGATGCCGTGGCGCGCCACAGAGAACTCCGCCCGGTGACGACGCCAGTAGAAGCGGATCACGCCGATGCTGATCACGATGTAGATGAACACCATGCCGAGGCCGAGCACGGTTCCCGCGAAGCCGTAGACACCGTACGGGCCGTACTTCAGCCCGACCAGCAGCGCAAACAGCACCGAGAACACCATGTATGCACCGAGCGCGACGGCCGGCGTGTTCCGGGAGCTGGCGCGGCCGAGGGCGCGCGGCAGGATCGACTCCCGCCCCATAGCGAAGATCACGCGCACGATGGCGTTCGAACCCGAGATCACGTTCGCGAATTGGCTGGCCATCACGGTCAAGGTGAGCACGGCCGTGCCGCCCCAGAACTTCTGCGCGAGAGTGGTCCACGGGCTCGAGTCCGCCGCGAACTGCGTGCCGCTCGCGAACCCGCTGGAGGAGGCGAACGCGGTGTAGACGTAGAACAGCCCGATGACGATCACCGCGCTGAACAGCGCCAGCGGCACGGTGCGCCGCGCGTTCTTCGCCTCCTCACCCAGGGTGGCCACCGACTCGAAGCCGATGAACATCAGCACGCCCCAGAGCATCCCGGTGCCGAGGCCGGAGATGCCGGCCAGCGAGCGCGCGGGGTCGAAGGCTGCCAGGCTGACCCCGCCGGCACCGCCCTTGCCGAGGATCGTCGATGCCAGTCCGAGCACGACGCCGAGCTCGATGACCAGGAAGATCATCGCCGCCTTCGCCGAGTGCGAGACGCCGGAGGCGTTGATCGCCCACACGATCGCGACGAACGCGAGCGTGATGACCTCCCACGCGACGTGCCAGCCGAACTGCGCCGCGAGGAAATCCGAGCCGAACGCGCCGATGGCCGAGAACAACATCGGGCCGACCATGCCGTAGGAAATCAGCAGCAACCAGCCGGACAGGAAGCCGCCGCTGGGCCCGAACGCGTGGGTGTTGTAGGTGTAGGCGAAGCCCGCCGTCGGCAGCTTGCGGGCGAAACCGGCGATCGTGTTGGCCACCAGCAAGCAGGCGGCGAGCGCGAGCAGCAGCGCGAACGGGAGCGCCTGGCCCGCTCCACCTGCCGCCGGGGCGGTGTTGAAGGCGACGCTGGTCGCCGGCCCCATGAACGCCATACACATGACCACCGACGTGCCCACCGAGAGCGTGTCCCGCTTGAGCGACGAGGTCGTCGAACCGGCCATCGTGTCCTCCTGTCCTCCTGTCCTCCTGTCGTCCTGGGCTGTGGGCCGTCGCTTGCTCAGGCGTCCGTGGTCTGCAGACCGGTGATCATCGAGATGATCACGTTCTTGTCCGTGCTCGCGGTGACCCGCGTGCCGATCTGCACGCCGCGGCGCAGCACCGTGACGCGATCCGACAGCCGCATCACCTGGTCGAGGTTGTGGCTGACCAACAGGACGGCGAGGTTGCGGTCCCGCAGACGCAGGATCAGCTCCTCGACCTTCGCGGTTTCGGCGACACCGAGCGCGGCCGTCGGCTCGTCCATCAGGACGAGGTTCTTCGCCCAGTGGGTGGCGCGGCTGATCGCCACGCCCTGGCGCTGGCCGCCGGACAGGTCGCGGATGGTCGAGCGCGCGGATGGGATGCGCACATCGAGCTCGTCGACCAGCGTCTGCGTCTCGCGGGCCATACGCTTCTTGTCCAGCCGGCGGAACGGACCGGTGACCAGCTCGCGGCCCAGGAACATGTTCATGAACACCGGCTGGTGGTCGGCGATCGCGAGGTCCTGGTGCACGACCTCGACACCGAGCTGCCGGGCCACGCTGGGGTCGGTCAGCTTCACCGGTTCGCCGTCGAGCGCGACCTCGCCCGACGTCGGCTGGTAGATGCCGGACACAATTTTGATCAGCGTCGACTTGCCCGCTCCGTTGTCGCCGACCAGCGCCACGACCTCGCCACGCTGCACGTTCAGGCTGAACTCGTCGATCGCCACCACGCCGCCGAACTCCTTGCGTATGCGGGTGAGCGCGAGAGCGGGGGCGGTGTCGGTCATCGGGCTGTCCTTCCGGACGAGGTGGGCGGGGCCGCGGGGCTCAGGCCGGCCACGACGTCGTCGATCCGTCGGCGGCGTAGATGCCGACCACCCGTGGCCGGCCCGAAGCGACGCCGGTGATGCCGGCGGTGTAGGCGCGGGTGACGAAGGCCTGCGCCCGGAAACCGAACACCACGCTGTCGCCGACCGAGACGGTCGGAGCGTCCGCGAGGTCGAGCTGGCCGTAGTAGTCGATCGCCGCCGGCGGCGGCAGCGTGGCCGGCAGCAGGGCCGTCGCGCCCGGCTCGCGCCCGACCACCGCCCGGACCTGGTAGGGCGGGAACACGGGGTCGACGTACATGCCGCCGCCGAAGCAGTACGCCCGGCCGTCGTGCAGGTGGCTCACCTCGCTGACGTAGCAGACCGCCGGCAGTTCCGGCAGGTCCTCGACCGCGTGCCAGGGGGTGGTGCCGGTCAGGGCGTGTCCCGGCTCGACCTGGGTGACGCCGGCCCCGGCCAGCGCGGCGAGCGCAGCCGAGGACGTGGTGCCGGGCCCGTTGATCTGCACCCCCGTCCGGCCGGCGTCGGTCAGCCGCTTCGCGGCCGTCTCCAGGGTGGCGAGGTTGCGGGTGGCCCGGACCGCGCGGGTCCGCGGGTCGAACAGCAGCGCGGGAAACGTGGTGATGCCGGCGAAGCGTGCGGAGTCGAGCGAGTCGAGCCGGTCGGCGACCGCGAGCACGCCGTCGGCGTCGAATCCGCCCTCGTGACCGGAGTAGAACTCGTCGTCAGACGCCTTGATCCGGGCGAGCAGCGGCTGCTCCCTGCCGGATGCCGCCGACGCCTCGGCGGCCTCACGCGCCTTCTCGTCGTTGAACACCGTCCAGTTCGCGGGCCGCATGTCCGCGGCGGCGCGCGCCTCGGCGCGGGGCACCTGCACCAGGTGGCCGATGTGCCCCAGGTCCATGCCTGCCCGCACCGTGGCACGCGCGCACTCCATGTCGACGGCCACGCTCGCCGCGATCCCGCCGGCCATGATTGCCCGGCAGTAGTCGGGGTTGCGGCCCATCTGCTTGGTCATGGCCAAGGGCGTGAGGCCGAGCCGGGCCGCCTCGGCGGAGAGGGCCGCGGCGTTCGCGGTCACCGCGTCGAGGTCGATGGCGAACGTGTTGGCCGGGAGTTCACCACTTTGGTGCGCCGCGATTGCGGCGTCGACAAGAGCCGGGTTCCGGCGCCTCAGGAGGTCGAGAAACATGCGTCTGTTCCGTTCGGTGTCAAGACTTGTCTTCACGCAACGTGAGAGCCACGGCGACGAGGATGATCAGCCCGCGGGCAACCTGCTGCTCTGAGTCGGACAGCCCGGCCAGGATCAGCCCGTTGTTGAGCATTCCCAGGATCAGCGAGCCGATCAACGCGCCGACGACGGTGCCCCGACCACCGAACAGCCGCGTCCCGCCGATCACCACCGCGGCGATGACGGTGAGCAGGTCGGAACTGCCCAGGGTGTAGGTCGCCCCGTGCAGGCGGCCGGTGTAGAGGAGCCCGGCCACCGCGGCAGACAACCCGCTGACCACCAGCACGCCGATCTTGATCCGGTCGACCTTGATGCCGCTCACCCGGGCGGCCCGGACGTTGTCGCCGGCGGCGAGCACATGGGCGCCGACCCGAGTGTGGCGATAGACGAAGTGGCCGAGCAGCACGAACACCGCCGACCAGAGGATCAGCGTCGAGATGCCGGCCAGGCTGCCGGAGCCGAACAGGCCGTTGAAGGCCACGTCGGTGGACGGGACCGCCTGCAGTTGGGTGATGCGCTGGCTCAGCCCGGCGCACAGACCCATCATCCCGAGCGTCACCAGAAACGACGGCAGCCGCAGCTTGGTCACCATCAGCCCGTTCACCAGCCCCACGACCAGTCCCGTGGCCAGACCGGCCACGATGCCGGCCACCAGCCCGTGGTCGCGCAGCTCCACCGCCGCGATGATCGCCGACAGAGCGACCACCGCCCCGATGGACAGGTCGATCTCTCCGAGGCTCAGCACGAATACCGTGCCCACCGCCATGACCGTGATGGGCGCGGTCTGCAACAGGATGTTGATCAGGTTCTGCCGGGCCAGGAACCCGTCGCCGTGCAACACGATGCTCATGACGAGCGCGATGAGCACGAAGCCGACGTAGACGATGTAGCTGCTGGGTTCGGCGCGACGCAGACGGGCGAGCGGCCCGGACGACGGGGCGATCGTCCTCGCGCTGGTCGTGGTGGTCACGGTGTCCTCTCTGCTGAGCGACCCGGGCGCGGGCCTGCGGGCCCTACTTCAGGACCTGGCGCACCGTCGCGGGGACGTCGGAGTGCAGCGACTGCTGGTAGCCCTCGGTGATGTTGTCCTTGGTGATCGTGAGCGCTCCGGCCACGGCGAACGCCGGAGCCTGCTTGCCCAGCAGCGAGTAAGCGGCGGCGTCGGCCATCCCCTTGCCGACATCCCAGGCCTCGTCCGCGACGACGGCGACGGTGGACCCACCGGTGGCCATGTCGACGATGATCGGGTCGTCGAGGTCGAGGGTCACCACTTTGGTCGTGGTGTTGCCGACCGTCCGCAGGGCCGAGAGCACGCCCTCGCCCGGCTGCGCCCAACTGGCATAGATGCCGGCGAGGTTGGGGTGCTGGGTCAGCATCGCGCTCGCGATGCCCGTCGCGTTGTTCGGGTCCGAGAATCCCTGCTCCGCCACGATCTTGATGCCCGGGAACTCCTTCATCAAGGTGGTCCGGAACGCCGCATCGCGCTGATTGGTGACGTAGTACTGGGCGTTGTAGAAGACGATGCCGACCTCGCCCTTGCCGCCGAGGGCGGTGCCGAGTGCCTCGGCCGCGCGCTTGCCCATGGCGTAGAGATCATCGGTGACGATCGACGAGTACTGCTTGCCGTAGGTGTAGCCCGCCGGCACGTTGGACATGAACACCAGCCGGGTGCCGGCGTCCACCGCGGGCTGGAACGCCGCCGCTGATGAGGTGGGATCGACGGGCAGGCCGATGATGACACTGGGCTTCTTCGCCATGGCGGTCTGCACCTGGTTGGCCTGCGTGCCGGCGTCCATGTTCGCGTTGGCGGTGGCGACGACGTTGATGCCGAGGCGGGCGAACTCGGCCTCGGCCCCGTTCTGCACCGCGCTGACCAGCTGCGAGGACGTGTGCCACAGCTGCGCGGCGGTGTAGTGACCGGCCTTGAGCTTCGCGAGGTCGTCGTCGCTGAACGTCAGGTCTGTGAGCGGCGTCGGCGTCTCCCCGTTCGGGCCGGTGGTAGCGGTGAGCACCCTGTCGATGACCGAGCTGCCTGCCGGGGCGGAGGCGGCGCCGCTCGATGACGAGGAGTTGCCGCCGCCGGAGCTCGCGCCGGTGCTGCAGGCCGTCAGCGCGAGCCCGAGGCCTGCCGCAGCCACCGCGCAACGCACGATTGTCGACTTCATGATCGTCCTTCCGTTCGTCGTCGGTGGGGTCGGCGGGACGGGGCCTACCGGGACGTTCGCAGTTCAGTGGGTGAGGGTGACCTTGTTCAGTCCGGCCGGCCGGTCAGGATCGATGCCGCGTCGACGGCAGACGGCGAGGGCGAGCTGTTGTCCGCGGACAACGGCGAGCAGGCAGTCGCTCGCTCCGTCGGCGGCCGGCCACGGAACGTCGTCGCCGGCGGCCGACCCGACCAGCACGCTCGGCGCTCCCCGCTCGTCCAGCTCGGACCGCAGCCGGCGGGTGTCGCTGTCGGCGGGGCCGGTGCCGCCCATCAGCAGCGCCGGGGCGTTCGGTCCGCAGACCGCGATCGGCCCGTGCCGGAAGTCTGCGGTCGAGAAGCCCTGCGCCATGGCCCCGGTGGTCTCCTGCAGCTTGAGGGCGGTCTCCAGGGCCGCCGGGTAGCACAGCCCGCGCGCCACGACGGCCAACCGCCGGTGCGGGGCCAGCCGTCCGGCCGCCTCCTCCACGGGGGCGGTGTCGCTGAGCACGGCCGCCGCCCGGGCCGGCAACTCGGCCAGGTGCGGGACGACCGGTGTGCCACCGAGTCCGGCGGTCACGGCGAGCGTGGCCAGCATCTGGGCGGTGACCGTCTTGGTGGCAGGAACTGCGACCTCGCGCCCCGCCCGCAGGCCCACGGTCAGCCGGGCTACCCCCGCCAGGTCGGAGTGCTCGTCGTTGGTGATCGCCACGACGGTGGCGCCCACCGCGCTGAATCGGCCGGCCAGGTCGACGATCTCCGGTGTGCGCCCGGATTGGGACAGCGCCACCACGACCCATCCGGCGAAGCCCCGCGGGGTGCGGTCGTAGGCGGTCATCACGCTGGGCGCGACCAGGCAGGTCGGCAGCCCCGTAGACAACTCCACGGCGTAGCGGCCGAGAAGTGCCGCGTGGTCGGAGGACCCGCGGGCCAGGAAGGCCACGCCTGCGACCGGTCCGGAGGCCAGCGCCGCGACCTGACCCCGGATGTCGTCGAAGCGGTCGGCCAGAGCGGCGAGTACGGCCGGTTGTTCGGCCATCTCCGCCGCCATGTTGATCCCGAGCTCGCTCATCGAACGGCCCCTTCCGCACACAGATCGAGCAGCCGCCCGCCGTCCGGCGGGCCGAGGGTGTCGAGCGCCAGGGTGATCGCCCCGTGCAGGGAGGCATCCCGGTCGAACTCCCCCACGACCACCTCCGGAGGGAACGGGACGCCGGTGCGCAGGTACGCGTCGAGTACCGGCAGGACGACGTCGGCCGACGCGGTGAACCCTCCGCCGATCACGACCCGGTCGGGATCGGCGAAGACCGCGAGGTTCACCAGCGCCGTGCCGAGCGCGCCCAGGGCCTGGTGGACGAGGTGGGCGGACACCGGATCGGTACGCCCGAACAGCTGCGCCGTGCTCAGCGACTCGCCCAGGACGTTCGCAGCTCGCTCGGCGAGCGCGTTGCCACCCACGGAGGACTCCAGGTGTGGGTGTCCGGTCACGGTCCAGGCCCCGAGTGTGCCGGGCGGTCGGATGTAGGCGATCTCGCCGGCCGCGTGGTGGGCGCCCTGTGCGACCCGGCCGTCCACGACCAGGGCCGCGGCGATCCCGGTGCCGAGGTTGACGTAGAGGCCGGAACGGCAGCCACGGAGGGCACCGAGGCGGGCCTCGGCCAGCGCCCCGGCCCGCACGTCGTTCGTGACGGCGACCGCGGCGATGCCGGTCGCCGACTGCAGCTGCGCGGCGAGGTCGGTCTCCTCCCACCCCGGCAGGTTCGGTGCGAGCAGGATGCGATCCGGCTGCACGACCCCAGGGCAGACGGCGCCCAGCGCCACGATCCGGCGGTCAGCGGCGTGCTGGCGGTGCAGCGCCCCGACCGCGCCGGCCACTCGCTTCAGCGCAGGCCCCGGGCCTTCCTGTGCCCGGGTCTCCAAACGGGCCCGGCCGAGGATCTCGCCGTCCGGGGCGGCCAGGGCGAGCTCGATCTTGGTGCCACCGATGTCGATCGCTGTGACGGCCGCGCCGTCCCACGACTCGATGCGAGGCCGTTCCCGGAACATAGTTGGGAGTCTTTAATAAAGGTTACTTAGGCGTCAAGGGCTTCCCGCCACTTTCTCAATGGTCTTTAGGATGGGTGCATGGCACGGTCTTCGAGCGGGTCCGACCAGGACGGACCCGTCGCCCCGCTGACGGCCGGCGTGGCACCGTCGCTGCTGCGCGAGATGAACCAGCGGCTGCTCCTCGACCGGTTGTTCACCGCCGGCCCGGCCACCCGGCCCCAGTTGGCGCGCACCGCCGGCCTGTCCCAGCCCACGGTCATCGCGGCACTCGATGATCTGGAGCGGGCCGGGCTCGTCACGGCCGGCGCCGGTGGAGGTCGGCGGCTCGGGAGACCTGCCAAGCTGTACGCGGCCAACCCGACGGCCGGCAGTGTCGCCGGCATCGACATCGGCCGGGGCTGGCTGCACCTACGTGTGGCCGACCTGCTCGGCGACACCCTGTCCGAGCTGTCCGTGCGCAACACCGCGAAGAGCGCCGCCGCGTTGGTCGAACTCACGGCCCGGTCACTGGAGGAGGCAGCCGAGAAGGCCGGCTTGTCGGCGGGTTCGGTGACCCACACCGCGATCGGGTCGCCCGGTGTCCTCGACCCGCGGCGCGGCGGGGTGCGCTACGCGGCGAACCTGCCCGGCTGGCACCAGGCCGGCCTCGCGCAGGCTCTGGCGGACCGCATCGGCCCGGCGATCTCCGTCGACAACGACGCGAACCTCGCCGCGCTGGCCGAGTTGACCTACGGCGCCGCGCGCGGACTGAAAGACGTCGCGTACCTGACGGTCGGCAGCGGCGTCGGCGTGGGTCTTGTGCTCAACGGCCGGGTGTATCGCGGCTTCACCGGCGCCGCGGGCGAGGTCGGGTACCTGCCGATAGGAGAGCGGTCGTCTACCGCCCGGGCCGGACGGGCCGCACGCGGCATGCTCGAGGAGGCCGTGGCTGCTGACGCCGTGGTCCGGTACGCCAGGCAGGCCGGACTCACCGGTCGTATCACCGCCGAGCGGGTGTTCGAGCTCGCCCACCACGGGGAGCCGAGGGCCCTCGAGGCGATCGCGGAGGAGGGTCGGCAACTGGCGCTCGCCGTGGCCAGCATCGCCGCCCTTCTCGACCCGGAACTGATCGTGCTCGGTGGCCGCGTCGGCCAGAACCTCGATCTGCTCGAACCTGCGATCACCGCCGCGCTGCGGGAGGTCACGCCGATGCGCCCGACCCTCGTCGCCGGCGAACTCGGTGAGGATGCGGTCGTGCGGGGTGCGATAGCCCGGGGCACGATCCTCGCCCGGGAGACGGTCTTCACCGACCGTGGCGCGGCGTCCGGCTGAGCCGGGCACCTGATCGGAGGAGGCCGAGCCGAGCTGCGGTATCCGCCGGCGTTTCCTGATCGTGAATCAGATCTGCCCAGCACGGCAGCCTGAACGCCAGAGGGACGCCGATGGCGCCCGACCCGACCTCCTCGACTCGCCTGACCCAGACCAGGTCACCGCCGTGCATTCACGCAACATCTCCGGGCAGTGGACGGCGCCGGTGCCGCCCTACCTGGGCTGACGGGCCCAAACACGTACCAAGCGAGGAAGCGGAGCCCAATATCATCGTGGGCGGAATTGCCCCGCGAGGTCGCCAGTAGTGCGTAGACCGGGCTTGCGGTGACGTATGCGCGCCCGCTACGCCGCGGCGGTGTAGCGGCCGCCCGGTTTCGCGGAGTCGGCGCGGCCCGATCCGGCCGTCGACGCGCCCGCCGGCCACCCGCCGGGCGCCGCTCCTGCGGCGAGATCGACGGCCGTCAGAACAACTCGAAGTACTCGCGATGCTCCCAGTCGGTCACGGTCGCCGCGTAGTCCTCGGCGTCCGCACGATCCGCAAGGTGGGCCGCGTACCGGGTGGTCTCGCTGCGCTTCATGGTGACGATGTAGTCGATGAACCGGTCGCCGTAGGCCCGCCGGAAGAACTGATCGGCGTCCAGGGCGTCCAGCGCGTCGGCGAGGCTGGTCGGCAGCTGGGGCACGTCGGTGGCGTAGGGGTCGTCGCTGATCGGACCCGGGTCGATCTTGTTGGTGACGCCGTCCAATCCGCTGAGCGCTTGGGCGGTGAGGTACAGGTAGGGGTTGGCGGCCGGTTCCCCGACCCGGTTCTCCACGTGGGAGGTCTCGTCGCCCGGTGCGCTGATCACCCGGACCATCGCCGCCCGGTTGTCGTAGCCCCAGGTGATGCGGTCCGGGGCCAGCGAGTACGGACGCCGGCGGCGATACCCGTTCACGGTCGGGGTGGTGAAGGCGGAGGCGGCGATGGCGTGCTCCAGGGTGCCGCCGACGTAGTGTCTGCCGACCTCGGACAGCGGCTCCCCCTCCCCGGGGACCATCGCGTTGCGGCCGGTGCCGCGGTCGGTCAGCGAGCTGTGCAGATGCCACCCGCTGGCGTAGAAGCCCGCAACCCCGGGCGTGCACATGAACGTGGCGAGATACCCGCTGCGCCGGCAACTCTGCTTGACGGCACTGCGGAACAGCGTCGCCGCGTCGGCCGCGGCCATCCCGTCCAGGACGTCGAAGGTCGTCTCGACCTGGCTCGGCGCCCACTCGTCTTCCATGGTGCGCAGCGGCAGGCCGAGGGCGGAGAGGTTCTTGCGCAGCGGACGCAGCACCGCGTCGATCTCGTCGAGGTGCGACTCCTGCAGGTAGCTGTAGCCGCGCGCCAACGGCGCCACCCGCGGCGGCAACCCCGGGCTTCCCGGGCTGCCCAGGTCACCGGAGGTCAGACAGTCGTCGAGGATGCGGGTGATGTACCACTCCATCTCGATGCCGGCGAGGAAGTCGTAGCCGGCGCGGCGCACCTGCTCGAGCGCGGTGCGCAGCAGGTGCCGGGGCGCGAACGGGAACGGGTTGCCGTCACGCAGGTACAGGTCGCAGAGCACCCAGCCGGTCTCGGGGGCCCAGGGCAGGACCCGGAACGTGGTGGGGTCGGGCAGCATGACGACGTTCGGGCTGCCGGACAGCTCGGGCATGCCGAATCCGCCGCCGACGCTGAACGGGTTGAACACGATGGCGTTGGCCGTGTCGAAGAAGAACGGCGCCATCGTGATCTCGGCGCCGTCACGCAGTGCGGAGTCGAAGGCGTCGGCGGTGTAGGTCTTGCCGCGCAGCAGCCCGTGCTGGTCCGGCCACGACATCCGGATGACGTCCAGCCCGGACTCGGCGATCCGGACGCTCAGGCGTTCCGCGGCGTCCTGCTGCTCGGCGGTCCACAGTCCGTGCTGGTGGGCGAATCCCTTTCCCATCGTGACCTCCACAAGGTGGTGCACGGCATGCGACCCATGCCGGCGGATCGGGGCCCCGTCGGGGCCGGTGGCCGGCTCTCACACGGGTGGGGCCGGCAGTCGTGGCGCCCAGCTCTCGAGCAGCCGTCGGAGGACGTCGCGGGCGAGCGCGTCGCGGGCGAGCGCGTCGGTCAGGATGCGGCGAAGCTCCGGCCGGTGGCGGTTGCCTGCCTGCGCGGTGGCCGCGATCAGGCGACGCACGCCGGTGGCGGACATCTCCGGGTGAAACTGCAGCGCCAGCGCTGAGCCCACCCGGAAGGCCTGCGGGTAGGCCGGGGACTCGGCGAGCAGCCGGCTCCCGGGGGGCGGATCGAACGTGTCGGAGTGGAAGGAGAGGTGCTCGCCCCCGAACGCGTGCAGCACGGGATCCGCGCGCCCGGCGGCGGTGAGCCGCACCGGGATGTAGCCCCACTCCGGCCCGTGCCCCGGGTAGGCCCGGCCGCCGGCGGCTTCGGCGAGCAACTGCGCACCCAGGCAGATCGCGAGGGTCGGTACCGCCCGCTCGACGGCCTGCTCCAGGGCCCGCATGGTGTCGCGCAGAAACGGGTAGCGCGCGGTCTCGTAGGCGCCCATCGCGCCGCCCAGGACGACGAGGCCGTCCACCTCGTCGAGCGCCGGCACTGGTTCGCCCACGTCGATCCGCACCACCCGCGGGCCGGCGCCGCGCTCGCGCAGGATCTCCTCGAGCCAGGCGGTGTCGGTGCCGGCGGAGTGCACGATCAGCGGGATCATCGGCCCTCCAGCCGCCGCTCCAGCGTGCGGCTCCACGGCCGCCAGTGGTCGTTGGCAGCCAGCGCCCGCATCAACCGCTCGGCGTCGTCACGGTCGATCGCCAGCCAGTCGGAGTCGAGCTGCACCTCGTAGGGCACGAAGTCCCAGATCCGCGCCTCCCGCAGGGCCGCCAGCACGGGTAACGCGTCGTCGAGCTGGCGGCGCAAGCGGGCGTTGGCGCGCCGCAGCAGCGCGCACTCCACACGGAGCGCGGCGAGCTCGGCGGACGCCGGGGGCGGCTCTGTGGCTGGCGGCTTCGACACGGTGGCCCGTCCTCAGAAGATGATCGTGAGGTTCTCGTGGCCGTGTTCGGAGTCGAGCAGGTTGATCTGCTTGATCGCGATCCGCCACTGTTCGCGGTGGTGTTCGAGCACGTGCCCGTACCAGCCCGGATAGCTGCGCGAGACCCCTGCGCGGAACTCGTGGACCACGAAGTTCGAGCGCACCAGGCGTCGGCCGCTACGCGGTTCGTCGAGCACCTCCAGGTTGGTGATCATGCGACGGGTGCGTGATTGCGGGATCTGGCAGAACGCGAGGCCGGTGCGCAGCCAGTAGACGCGGTCGGCCATCCGCCTGCGATCGTCGAAGGCGTGGCTCACCTCGGTGCGCGGGTCCCCACCGCCCGGGGTGATCGGCACCCAGTACAGGCATCGGTCGGTGAACAGCTCCAGCCACTCGTTGAACCGGGCTTCGTCGATCAGTCGGGCCTCCCGGGCCAGCACCGCCTCGCATTCCGAGCGCATCAGCGGGTCCGCCGGCGGCCAGTCGTCCGACCAGGCTCGGGCCAGCTCGATCAGGCGCTGGTAGAACTCGGGGTCGAGGTAGTAGGACCAGCGGTCGGTGTCGTCCCGGTCCACCGCGGATCCGCTCTGGGGCATCTGGGTCTCCTCGATCAGCGGCGACGGGGCGTCGAGGCCGTCATCGGCTCATCAGCCGAGCCCACTCGCGGTAATAGCCCCGCATCGGGTGCTCGTCGGTCACCGGCCCGGTGACGATGCCCGCCTCGTCGGTCTTCTCCCGCCCCTCGACGCCGAAGCCGCGGTGCATCATCACCCACTCCATCTCCGGCACCCCCAACCCACGCTGGGCCTCCTCGAAGTTGGCCTGGTCGTCGGGCTCGCCGAAGGCGGGGAAATCCTCCTGGGTGCGCATCCGCAGCGTGTTGATCTCATCAGGGAGCCCGTCGACGGTCGTCGCATGCCAGGTCAGCTGGGTGCGGTCGACGGCCATCGGCTCGATCACCTGGATCTGGTTCCCGATGACGAGCAGGTTCGGGAAGATGTTGATGTTCATCTGCGCGCCGACGGCGAGGTCGAGGAGCCGATCGGCGTCGGCGCCGTAGCGCACCCGGATCCGCTCCTCGAGCGCCTCGCGGCCGGGCTGCAGCCGCTGCTGCGCCCAGTACGATCCGACGCCGCCGTAGCTGGGCCGCTGGTCGATGAAGGTGTGACCGTTGCCGAGGTCCTGGGCGTACATCGGGCCCTCGTCCGGTGTCCGTCCGAAGTAGACCATGTCCTTCGCCTCGCCGAACCGCTCGCCCAGGCGCAACAGCGAGCGGTGCGAGAACGCCGGGTGATAACCGTCGCCGGCGTTGTCGTAGGCCAGCTTCCAGTTGCCCCGGTAGACCATCCGGTTGGCGGCGCTGCGGACGGTGACGGTCCCCGCAGGAGTGCGGTCCAGCCACTGGTCCAGCAGCGCTGCCGCCGGGCCCAGGTGCTCGAGCAGCGGCGGCGCGTCCGCATTGAGGGTGGTGAAGATGAACCCGCGGTAGCTCTCCACCCTGGGGGCGCGCCCGAGATTGAGGTCGGTGCGCCGGAAGTCCTCGCCGTAGGCCTCCGGCCAGGGCACCCCGATCAACTCGCCGTCGTTGCGGAACGTCCACCCGTGATACGGGCACTGAAAGCTCTTCGCGTTGCCCCGCTCGAGCCGGCACACCGTCGCACCCCGGTGGGTGCAGCGGTTGAACAGGACGGTGACGCGTCCATCTCGCTGCCGGCAGACGATGATCGGCCGCAACCCGAGGTAACCGGTCTTGAAATCGTGGGGATTCGGGAGCTCGCTGTTGTGGGCGCAGTAGACCCAGGTCTGCCCGAACACCTTGGCCATCTCCGCGGCGAAGAGCTGCGGGTCGGTGTACACCAAGCGGTGCACACGATCGGCGCGGACCAGCTCCTCGACCGCGATCGAGGAGGAGGGATCGGGCACCTGCACTCCGGGAACCGTCATGGCTGCGCCCCTCGCCGGCGGTACGGATCACGACGACTGATCGGTTCGAAATTTCGTATACCGTGTACGAAACGGCGGGAGGCGTCAAGCCCCGGCTGAGACCGCGAGGGTGTTTGCCAAGCTTTCGAGGCAACGGTGAAAGCGAGAGGAGCCCGCGTGGCACTGCAGCCGATCGACGGGGAGACGTTGGCCGACGCGGCCTATCGACGGCTCAGCGAGGCCATGCTCTCCGGCGGGCTCGAACCCGGCGTCCGCCTCGTCATGGACGCTCTCGCCGCGCAGCTGGAGATCAGCCGGACACCGGTGCGGGACGCACTGCACCGCCTCGAACGCGAGGGGCTGATCGAACCGGCCGGCCGGCGCGGCTACGTCGTGCGCCGACTGGGCCCCGACGAGATCCGTCAGCTCTACGAGATCCGCATGGCGGTCGAGGTCTTCGCCGCTGCGCGGGTGGCCGAGCTCGGCGAGCCGGCCGTGTCGCGCGTCGCCGACGCCATCCGGGAGGCAGAGGTCATGGACCCCTCGCAGCCCGCGGAGGCGTTCGCCGCGAACCGGCTCGTGCACCGCGCGGTCGTCGAGGCGACCGGAAACGACCTGCTCGTCGAGCTCTTCGATGGGATCTGGGCCCGGGCCATTGCGCTGCAGATCTACTCGAGCTACTTCCAGCGCGAGCCGGCCCACAAGCCCATCCGGGAGCTGCACCACCCCCTGTTGGAGGCGCTCGCGGCCGGGCCACAGCGAGCCGCGGAGGTCATGCGGCGACATATCCAAGAGGGTCTCGACGCCACGCTCATATAACCGGAGCGTGACCCCGACACCAGGTATGCGGTCGGATGCCTGGCCTCCGTGACCGCGCCCGACGGCGTCGAGCATGGTCAGCCCCGAGCTTGGCTCCAGGTGTCCACAATCGTGCCGGTGCTGCAGCGATGCGGTCGGGGACGTTGCGCGAGCACGGTTTGCAGGCGGCTGCCGTCCTGTACCCAGGCGTGCAGGACCGGGTCGACGGCAGTGAGAACGCCGGTCAGGTCGGCCAGGCGTGCAGTCAGATCCTCGTGGATGAGCGGCTCGTGGTGCGCGATCCGGTTGCGCAGCCGGTGCAGACGGGTCACCGGTTCCTCGAGCAGGCGGCGGTCCCGGCCGGGTAGATGCGGGAACGATGGACGGATCGCGGGCCAGAGCGTGGCGGTGTAGCGGCGGGCGAGCAGGAACCGCGGAACCCGAACGACAGCTCGGCCACGATCTTGCCGGGCAGCAGCGGGGCGCCGGCCTGGCCCAGCCGGCGCTTGGCGGTGGCGATGTCGGCGCGGGCGTGCTGGTTGAGTTCGCCGGCCGGGTCGTCGTACCACTGCCCAGGACGGTCGAGCCGGTGATGGCGGGCGGTGAGGGCGTCGTGCACGGCGTTGCGCAACACCACCTCGCCGTGGCCGAGCGCCTCCCAGAATCCGCCGGCGACGGCGGCGTTCCAGCGGTAAAGACGCAGGCCCCGTTCCAGGTCCCCGCCGGCAGCGCGAACGTAGGTGGCCAGCCGCGGTGCGGACAGATGCCGTTGAATGAGCAACGCCGTCGCGCTCGCCCGGACCGGCTGCCCGTCGCCCGCAGACGGGGTGGAACTCGACACCTCAGCCGACACTCCGTAGAGTTGTCACCGAAGACCCCGGAGCGATCCCTGGCCACGGCCACATCACCGGGGTTTTGTACTGCCCGCGTCTCTGATCCTCGCAGACGTTATCGGCTGCGGTCCGTGTACATGCGCGCGCTCGTGCCCGACCTGCCGTTCGTGCCCGTCGAGATCCGGGGAGATCGCCCGGGCTCGCCGGCGAGCGGGAGGCGCGGCTGGCGAGTGCCCCGTGCAGTCGCCGGCACCGACCCGCTGCGACGTCCAGCCCGCGTCGCTGCACGCCGTCGCAGGTCCGGTTCGTCGTCGCGGAGCACCCGGGCCCCACCCGGGAATTACCGCAGCAACCCCGGGCACCATCCGGTCGAGGTGACGCTGCGGCTGCGCCACCGCGGCGGCGGCGCGATCCGCCCGTGCAGTTCCCAGCCGGCCTCGCCGCGGGCCCAGTGCAGGAAGTCCTCCTCCCACGGCCGGTCGAGCAGCGCCCGGCGCTCCTCGAGCTCCCGCACGCCGGTATAGAACCGCTCACCCGCCGACGCGCTCCGCGCAGCAGGGTGCGCAACCGTTCCGTCATGGCGGGCACCTCCCGGGGCTCGCAGGACGACCCCGGAGAGTCTGCGTGCCCGGCCCAGTGGGCAGCGCTCAACCGTGTCCGCGGAATCAGCCCGCAGGAGCACCGGGCCGGGACGCAGCCAGTGCCTCCTCCTCCCGGATGCGGTGCTGCTGCGCCTCGGCCAGCGCCTGCAGGCGGACCGCCGCGAGGACGGACGCGAGTTCGCGACGCTGCGGGAAGCCGACCAGGGCGGCGGCGGAGAGGCTGCGCCAGGCGCCGAGGGCCTCCGGGGTGTCGAGTTCGGTGCACCTCAGGCCGGCGAGGTCGAGGGGGATGACGGTCTGGCTGAGGTGCCAGATCCCGAGGTCCACATCCCGTCGCAGTACAGCGGCCGGCACCTCGGGGAACGCGCACTCGACGTAGCGGTACCCGCAGGCACGCGGGTAGGCGGCCTCGGTCAGGAGGACATGATCGGGCGAGTCGGGGTCGATGGCCACGCGGGCACCAGGACCCGGTAGCCCGCGGACGTCGGCCAGGCTCACCGACACCAGACGCCCCGCGGCGTAGTAGGTGCCGGGGGCGAAGACCCGCGTCTGCGCGAGGTCGAGCCTCTGCGCGGCGGCGTGGAGGACACCCGCCGAGACCACGGCCAGATCGACGACGCCGGCGGCGATCGCGTCGATGCGGCGCGCTCCGCCGCGTTGGTGGCGGATCGTGTGGGGCAGACCGAGCGCAGTGAGCTCACCCGCGAGCGACTCGGCCAGGACGTCGATCTCGATCGGTCCGCTGGGCGGGAGCAGGAGCCGCAGCGGCGCCAGGCCGGCGATGTTCCACGCGCGGCCGACGTCGACCGAGTCGACGATCCGGCCGCGGGCCCCGCGGGAGGTCACGGTCAGCGCATCCTGTTCGGCGAGCACGGCCATCGCGCGCTGGATCGTCCCCGCGCTCGCGCCCACGGTGCGCAGGTAGTGGCTGTTCGTGGGCAGCGGGGCACCCGCGCCGACCCGGAGCGCGTCGACGACGATCGCCCGCAGCGCCCGGTGCAGGGGGCGCTGCAGCGCCGCCGGCGCGGGCAGGTTGGTGCGCTCGCCCACGCTGTCCTCCCTCGTGCACCGACCTGTGCCGCGGACTGCCGCCCGTCGGACCAGGCTAACGCCAGGTCATGGGCGGGGGCGGGCGTCCACGTGACGCGCAGCACGTATGATCTTCCCGCACCCACAATCGCTCCAATTATGGAGTATTACGGTCGGAGTGGTCGCAACCCGGTGACCCAGCACTCGGAGCACAGGGATGATGCATGTCTGACATCGCAACGGTCGTGGACCTGCTCACCGACGCCCTTGGCGCCGACGCCGTCGACGTCGATCCGGCGAGCCTCGCCTCGGCCAGCCACGACACCTGGCCGGTGTCGACGAAGTGGGCCCGACAGGACGAGCACCCGTACCCGGCGGACGTGGTGGCGAGGGCCAGGACCGAGCAGGACGTCGTGGCGGTGCTGCGGGTCGCCGACGAGACCGGAATCCCCGTCACCCCGCGCGCGCTCGGGTCGTCGGTGACCGGGCAGCCGCTGCCGACCCGCGGCGGCATCGTCCTGGACGTTTCCGGCCTGGTCGGACCGCACAGCATCGACGAGATCGACATGACCGTGACCGCGCCCGCCGGCACCAACGGCGGCGAGCTCGAGGACGCGTTGAACGCGGCCGGCTGGACCATGCGGTTCTCCCCGCAGTCGCTCTACCGCTCCTCGGTCGGCGGGTGGCTGGCCACGCTCGCCACCGGCCAGTTCTCCTCACGGTACGGCGGCGTCGAGGACCTGGTCGTCGGCTACCGCGTCGTGCTCGCCGACGGCGAGATCGCCGAGCTCACGGCCTCACCGCGCGCGGCGATGGGCCCCGACCTGCGTCGGCTCTTCCTCGGCTCCGAAGGCACCCTCGGCGTTATCACCCAGGTGACGTACAAGATCCTTCCGCTGCCCGCGGACCAGCGGCTGCAGGCCTTCCGGGTGCCCGATGTCCCCGCCGGCCTGGCGATCATGCGCGAGCAGGCCGCCGCCGGGCTGCGGCCGTTCCTGCTGCGCTTCTACGACACCGACGAGGCCCGCCACGCCATGGCCGACCCGGGGTTCGACGGTCCGGTGCTGTTCGTCGGCACGGAGGGCGAGCCGGCCGTCGCGGCGGCCGAGATGGGGGTGCTGACCGAGATCGCCGCCCGGCACGGCGCGACCACACTCGGCCCGGAGCCGGCCGCAGCCTGGATGGGCCGGCGGTTCGACTTCTCCACCGTCGAGAAGCGCCTCGACACCCCCGGCGGCTTCGCCGAGACCATCGAGGTCGCACACACCTGGCGGCACATCCACGGCCTCTACACCGACGTGAAGGCCGCGCTCGCCCCACTGGCCGACGAGGTGCTCGTGCACTTCTCGCACGTCTATCCCCAGGGCACCTCGATGTACCTGATCCTGCTCGGCCAGGTCGCCGACGACGCGGCCGCCACCGCCCGCCTCGAGGAGATCTGGGCGACCGCGATGCGGGTCTGCCTCGACCACGGCGCCGAACTGTCCCACCACCACGGGGGCGGCCTCGCCCGCTCGCCCTACTCCCGCCGCTCGCTGGGCTCGGCGCACCGCGTGCTGCGCCGGCTCAAGCACGCGCTGGACCCCGACGCCCTCCTCAACCCCGGCAAGCTCGGCCTCTGATGGCGCCCGCCCACCGCGACCACATCCGATCGCACCCACCTCGAGATCCGGAGCTCACCGATGAGCAGTGAATCGCGCCTCCTCGTCATCGACGAGGGAACGACCGGCACCCGCGCGCTCGTGTTCGACGGCGACGGTGGCGTCCACAGTCAGTCCTACAGCGAGTTCACCCAGCACCACCCCGCGTCCGACCGGGTGGAGCACGACCCGGAGGAGATCTGGCAGCTCACGCTCGCCCGGCTCCGCGACGCCCTCCGCGACTCCGACACGGCCGCCGACGACCTGGCCGCGATCGGCATCACCAACCAGCGGGCCACCACGGTGCTGTGGGACCGCACAAGCGGCGAGGCGGTCGCGCCGGCCATCGTGTGGCAGGACCTGCGCACCGCGTCGATGGCCACCCGCCTGGCGGCCGAGTGGGGCGCGAAGGTGCAGGCCCGCACCGGGTGGACGCTGGCGCCGGTGTACTCGTCGCTGTCGCTGTGCTGGATGCTCGAGAACGACAAGGACCTCGCGCGCCGGGCCGAGGCCGGCGAGCTGGCCTTCGGCACCATCGACTCCTGGCTGGTGCACCGGCTCACCGGTGGCGCGGTCCACGTGATCAGCGCCTCGAACGCCGCCGTGACCGGCTCCTACGATCTCCTGGGCGACTCCTGGTACCACGACTGGCTCGGCGCGCTCGGGCTGCCGCTCCACCTGTTCCCCGAGGTCGTGGACGACTCCGGCGTCATCGCCACCACCGCCGCCGATGTCGTCGGGGCCGAGGTCCCGATCGCCGCCGCGGCCGCCGACCAGTCCTCGGCCCTTTTCGGGCAGGGCTGCGTGCGCCCCGGCATGGCCAAGACCACCCACGGCACCGGCACGTTCCTCGACATGAACGTCGGCCGCGAACCCGTCATCTCCCGCCACGGGCTCAACAGCATCATCGCCTGGCGCCGCGACGGGGTCACGACCTACGGGCTGGAGGGGTACGCCCCGGTCACCGGCTCGGCCGTGCAGTGGCTGCGGGACGGCGCCGAGCTGCTCGACAGCGCGGCGGACTCCGAGGCCCTCGCCCGCAGCGTCGACGACAACCACGGGGTGTACTTCGTCCCTGCGCTCACCGGGCTCGGCGCGCCGTCCTGGGACTCCAGCGCGCGCGGCCTTCTGATCGGGATCTCGCCCGGGACCACGCGGGCGCACCTCGCCCGCGCCGCGCTGGAGGGGATCGTCTACTCCATCAAGGACTTCATCGAGCTCATGGCCGAGGAGTCCGGGCGTCCGATCACGGCGATGCGCGCCGACGGCGGGGCCTCGGCGAACGACTTCCTGCTGCAGTTCCAGGCCGACATGCTCGGCGCGACCATCCACAGGCCGGTCAATGTCGAGGCGACGGCCTCGGGGGCGGCCTACCTCGCCGGCCTCGCCGTCGGCGTCTGGAACGACCCCGAGGACTGCTTCCGCGGGACCGCCGACGACGCCGTTTTCACCCCGTCGATGGACGAGGGGTCCCGCGAGGCCCACTACCGGCAGTGGCAGCGCGCCGTGGAACGAGCGAAGGGCTGGGTGCAGTCGTGAAGCGGTTCACCCCTGCCGACCTGCCCACCGAGGCCGACGTCCTGGTGATCGGCGGCGGGATCACCGGCGCGTCCGTCGCGCGCGACGCCGCGCTGCGGGGGCTGTCGGTGGTCCTCGTCGACCGCGACGACTTCGCCGGCGGCACCTCGAGCCGATCGTCCAAGCTCATCCACGGCGGCCTGCGCTACCTGCAGACCTACCAGTTCGCGATGGTCCACGAGTCGGTCCGCGAGCGCGAGGTCATGATGCGCATCGCCCCGCACCTGGCCGACCTGCAGCCGTTCATGTACCTGCTCTACGAGGGCTACCCCGAGGGCAAGGCGCTGCTCAACCTCGGGTTGACCGTCTACGACGCGTTCTCACGGGCCCCGCTGCGGCGCTGGCACCGGATGCTCGGACGCGAGGCGGTGCTGCGCCGGGAACCGCACCTCAACCCCGACGGGCTGAAGGGCGCGGGCCTGTACCACGACGCGCTCACCGACGACGCCCGCCTCGTGATCGACGTGCTCGAGTCGGCGTACCGTGCCGGAGCGCTGCTGGGCAACCACCGCGAGGTCACGGGACTGGTGCGAGAGCGCGGCCGGATCACCGGCGCCGAGGTTGTCGACCGGATTACCGGCGAGCAGATCCTCGTCCGGGCGAAGACGGTGGTCAACGCCGCGGGCCCATGGGTCGACCGCGTGCTCGGTCTCGAGCGCCCCGTCGAGCACCCCACGCTGCGGCCGACCAAGGGCGTGCACATCGTGCTGCGCACCGAGGACTTCCCGCTGCACACCGCCGTGTTCCTGCGCTCGCCGTCGGACGGCCGCGTCGTCTGGCCGACACCGGCAGGCGACGGCCGCCATGTCTACATCGGCACCACCGACACCGACTTCTCCGGGTCGGTCGACGACGTCGTCGGCGGCGAGGAGGACTTCGCCTACCTGCTCGAGGCGGCCAACCACGCACTGCCCGGCGCGAAGCTGGACAGCAGCGACATCGTCGCGTCGTGGGCGGGACTGCGGCCGCTCATCGCCCCCGAACCAGGGACGTCGAACTCCGCGGCGTCGCGCGAGCACAGCATCACCACCGGGCCGGCGGGCATGATCACCGTCGCCGGTGGCAAGCTCACCACGGCCCGCCTCATGGGCGCGCAGATCGTCGACGTCGTCGCCGACCAGCTGCGCGAGCGCGCCGGGGTCCGGGGGGTACCCGCATCCACGACCGGGCGCGTGCCGATCTCGGGCGGGGACCCGGGCGAGATCTTCCGTGCCGAGCGGGCGGTCGCGAGCGCCCCGGCCACGGAGGAGACCAGGCGGCGGTGGCTGCGCCGGTACGGTGGCAACGCCTCCGCCCTCGCACAGGCGGCGGTCCGCGACCCCGGTTCCGGCGCGACCATCGGCGAGTCCGGCCTCACCCCCGCCGAGATCGACCACGCGGTGCACCGCGAGATGGCGATGACCGTGTCGGACGTCCTCGTGCGCCGGACGGGCTCGTTCTTCTGGTCCGCCGACGGCGACCGTTCCGCAGCCGACCGGGTGTCCGACGCCCTGGACGCCGTGCACCACTATCCACCGCAGCAGCGCGCGCAACAGCAGGCCGCCTACGCGGACTGGGTCGCGCGCAACCGCGGCACCCGCACCGGTGCCTGACCGGCTCCGCCACCCGGGCGACGTCGTCGCCCTGGACTTCGACGGCACGCGCGCCGGCGTCGAGCACCGCGTCAGCGCCTACGCCACCGGCGTCCTGCACCGGCTGGGGGAGTCGGGTGTGCCGACGATCGTGTGGCCCTGGCGGTCGGAAGCGACCGCCGATGTTCGTGAGTTTCGACCGCAGCTGTGACGTGGCTGCATGATCGATGTCGGTGAGAACTGACCGCAGCTGAGGGCGGGTCGGCCGCTGCCCCGGGGCCCGGGCTGCTGCGGTGCGAGGGGAGCCGGGTCAGGTGTCGGTGCCGGCGGCGGCGCGGCTGCGGGCGACGCGGTAGGAACCGGTGCCGGTCTCGATGATGTTGCCGCCGAAGGTGAGCCGATCGACGTTCGCGGCGCAGAGGCGTGGGCCGGTGAAGGTTGTGATCCAGCCGCCGAAGGACTCATCGGAGTCGGTCGCGGCGGAGCACATGTCCCAGTTGTTGGCGGCGGTCGGCGCGGCGTCGGCCGCGTTGAGGACATAGACCTCCGGTTGAGCTGCTCGCTGCTCAATGCGGGCCGTCCACCTTGCCGCCATGGTTCTCCCTATGTGTCGCGCCGCCTGTCATCCGTGCACGTGGTGTGTGCTAGGGCCGGTGATCGTTCCCGCGCACGAGCGTGCCGGCGCCGTTCAGGCGGGCTTGATGTTCGCGTTGTGGTGCAGGACGTTGCCGGGGTCGTACTCGGCCTTGATCCGGGCAAGCCGGTCGTACTTCGGGCCGTACGAC
>NZ_JAAXLA010000083.1 GCF_012911935.1 Pseudonocardia acidicola
CCCCCACCCCACCCCGGGCCGTCTTCCAGCCGTCGCGGCTGGGCGTCTTCGTACTGATGGCGCTGGCGGTCTTCGCGATCCCCTTCGCCTTCGGCGCCCCGTTCTTCTGGGTGATCTACCTCATCCCGATCGGGATCCTCGTCTGGATCCTGCGGGCGCGCACGGTCGCCGACCAGGATTCGGTGACCGTCCGGCGGATTCTCCGCACCCGGCGCGTACCGTGGTCCGAGATCAGCTCGCTGCGGCTGCGACCGTCGACCCGGTCCCGGGCGACCCGCGTCAGCGCGGTGCTGACCGACGGCGGGGAGCTCGCACTGCCCGCCGTGCACATCCGCGACCTGCCCCAGCTCGCCGCCGTCAGCGGCGGCAGGCTGCCCGATCCGGCTGGAGAGTGAGCCGATGCCGGCCCTGCGTTCCCGAGTGACCACCCACGGCCGCAACGCCGCCGGTGCCCGTTCCCTGTGGCGCGCCACCGGGATGGGCGACGGCGACTTCGGCAAGCCGATCGTCGCGATCGCCAACTCCTACACCCAGTTCGTGCCCGGCCACGTGCACCTCAAGGACCTGGGCGACCTCGTGGCCTCCGCGGTCCGTGAGGCCGGTGGCGTCCCCCGCGAGTTCCACACCATCGCCGTCGACGACGGCATCGCGATGGGCCACGGCGGGATGCTCTACTCACTGCCGTCCCGCGAAGTGATCTCCGACGCCGTCGAGTACATGGTCAACGGGCACGCCGCCGACGCCCTGGTCTGCATCTCGAACTGCGACAAGATCACCCCGGGCATGCTCAACGCCGCGATGCGGCTGAACATCCCCACGGTCTTCGTGTCCGGCGGTCCGATGGAGGCGGGCAAGGCCGTCGTCGTCGGCGGTGTCGCGCAGGCCCCCACGGACCTGATCACGGCGATCTCGGCATCGGCGTCGTCGGAGGTCGACGACGCCGGGCTGGACGAGGTCGAGCGCTCCGCGTGCCCGACCTGCGGGTCCTGCTCGGGCATGTTCACCGCGAACTCGATGAACTGCCTGACCGAGGCCCTCGGGCTCGCGCTGCCGGGCAACGGGTCCACGCTCGCCACGCACGCCGCGCGCCGCGAGCTGTTCCTGGAGGCGGGCCGCACGGTCGTCGAGCTGGCGAAGCGCTGGTACGACCACGACGACGCATCGGTGCTGCCGCGCTCGATCGCCACCCGCGCCGCCTTCGAGAACGCGATGGCGCTCGACGTCGCCATGGGCGGCTCGACCAACACCGTGCTGCACATCCTGGCCGCGGCGCAGGAGGGCGAGATCGACTTCACCCTCGCCGACATCGACGCGATCTCCCGGCGGGTGCCCTGCCTGAGCAAGGTCTCGCCGAACTCGGCGTACCACATGGAGGACGTGCACCGGGCCGGCGGCATCCCGGCCATCCTCGGCGAGCTGCACCGTGCGGGTCTGCTGGACACCGAGGTGCACAGCGTGCACTCGCCCTCGCTGGAGCAGTGGCTGGCCGAGTGGGACATCCGCGCGGCGGCGCCGTCGGAGAAGGCGATCGAGCTGTTCCACGCCGCCCCCGGCGGGGTGCGCACGACGCAGGCGTTCTCCACGGACAACCGGTGGTCCTCGCTGGACACCGACGCCGAGGGCGGGTGCATCCGGGACGCCGCCCACGCATACACCGCCGACGGCGGGCTGGCCGTGCTCCACGGCAACCTGTCCGAGAAGGGCTCGGTGATCAAGACCGCCGGGATCCCGGAGGACATCTGGCGCTTCGAGGGGCCCGCGCGGGTCGTCGAGAGCCAGGAAGAGGCGGTCTCGGTCATCCTCACCAAGCAGATCCAGCCGGGCGACGTGCTCGTGGTCCGCTACGAGGGCCCCGCCGGCGGGCCGGGGATGCAGGAGATGCTGCACCCGACGGCGTTCCTCAAGGGCGCCGGGCTCGGCGCGAAGTGCGCGCTGATCACCGACGGCCGGTTCTCCGGCGGCTCATCGGGCATCTCGGTCGGGCACATCTCCCCCGAGGCGGCGGCCGGCGGCACGATCGGCCTGGTCGAGAACGGCGACACGATCGTCATCGACGTGAAGGCGCGGTCGCTGGAACTGAAGGTCTCCGACGAGGTGCTGGCCGAGCGCCGCGCCAAGATGGAGGCCTCGGAGCGGCCGTGGCAGCCCACGGAGCGCGACCGCCCGGTGTCCAAGGCACTGCGGGCCTACGCGGCCCTGGCCACCTCCGCCGACACCGGCGCCGTCCGCCAGGTGCCCTGACGCGCCCGTGCGCGGTAGGTGGTGCTCCCGCACCACCTACCGCGCACGACCCGCTGCCGGCACAGCGGCCAGCGCCGGGCCCAGCCCGGCCAGGGCCTGCTCGACCACGTCGAGCATCTCGGCGACCCGCGCCGCGCCCAGGTGGTCCGCGGCGAAGCCGAGGTAGCCCACGTGTACGGCGGCGTCGGCCCAGCACCTCTCGACCTCGATCAACTCCGCCCGCGGCCCGCCCCGGGTCAGCTCGGCGACCATCCGCCGGTAGGGCGAGAGGTCGGTCGCGCCCTGCGCCCGGAGCACGGCAAGGTCCAGCCCGGCGGGCGCGGCCCTGGCGTTGCCCCAGTCGATGAGGGTCGCACCCTCGGGGCCGAGCAGCACATTGCCGCGATGGGCGTCGCCGTGCACGACCGTGCGCGGCAGGACCGCGAGCGCGGCCAGTAGCCGCGGATCCTCCGCCCACGCCGTCACCGCGGACACGGCGTCGGCGAACACCGGGTCCCCGGTGCGCCGCTGCGCCTCGCGCACGGCGGACAGGATCCGCTCGAGACACAGGGCGCGCCACCACGCGGCGTCGACGACCGGCAGCCCGCGCGGGCGCTTGCCCAACCAGTGTGCATGCACCCGGGCCAGGCCGGTCCAGAGCTCGTCGGGTACGGCCGGACCCTCGGCGAGCGGGGCGCCCGCATAGAACGGCAGCACGAGCCAGTCGCCGTGCTCGTCGCGGCCGGTGGCCAGCATCCGCGGCCGGTCGAGTCCGCGGACGACGGCGAGCGCGCGCATCGCCGCCACCTCCACCGCGGACGCACGCTTGAGCACGACGGTGACCGCGCGTCCGGGCACGTCGAGATCGATCCGGGCGACCGCGCCCGCGACGTAACCGCCGGCCAGTTCCGAGCGGCCGACCACGGTCGCCGGCCCGCCGCCCCAGCGCGCGACCGCGGGCAGCCACGCCGCATCCGGCGGAACCGGCCCACCCGGCGAAGCCGGGCTCATCGGCGCAGCGTGAACAGCACGACCAGCGCGGCACCCACCCCGAGGATCGCGCACATCCAGGCGTAGGGCAGCGGGCGGCGCTGCCAGGTGCGGCCGTTGTCCAGCGACACCCGCCCGGCCCCGGTGAACACGAGGGCCGCGGCACCCAGGCCGAGCAGTACGTCGAGCTCGAGGGCGTTCGGCGCGGCCGCGGCGTAGAACGGCACCCCCCACTTGACCACGATCGCGACGATCTTGATCGCCAGCAGTGCCGCTGCGGCGAGCGGGGTGAACAGGCCCAGCACGACGAACGCGCCGGCGATGAGCTCGACGATCCCGGTCAACCAGGCCAGCGTGCTCGCCTGCGCGAAGAAGCCGTAGCCGGCGATGACGTCGGTGGTGCGCGCGATGCCGAGCCCGCCCCACAGACCGAACACCTTCTGCGCGCCGTGCGCGAAGAACAGACCCCCCACGCCGAAGCGGAGCAGCAGCAGACCGATGTCGGCGCCACCGCTCCACGCCACCGGGCGCCGCTGCGGCCTGGTCTTCTGCTCCGAGGTCCCGAGCGGCCCGAAGTCGACGGACCGGGTCTGGTCAGGGCTCATGCTCCGGGAGGCTAGTGCTGCAACCCGCCCGGATGCCGTCGACGCGTCCGATCAGTACCCGGTTCAGTACCCGTTCTCGACCAGGTTGGGTGGCCGCTCGCCGCGTGCAAAAGCCGCGATCTGCTCGGCCGCGATCGCGTACGCGCGCCGCATCGCACCTGGCACGCTGCCTCCGACGTGCGGGGTGAGCAGCAGGCCGGGGGCCTTCCACAGCGGGTGGTCCGCGGGCAGTGGCTCCGGGTCGGTGACGTCGACCGCGGCACGCAGCCTGCGGCTGGTCAGCTCGGCGGTCAGCGCGTCGGTGTCGACGACGGGACCGCGCGCGGCGTTGACGAGCACCGCACCGTCGGGCATCGCGGCCAGGAACCGGGCGCCGACCAGCCCGCGGGTGTCGTCGGTCAGCGGGACGATCACGACGCACGCGTCGTGGTCGGGCAGCAGGTCGAAGACCTCGTCGATGCCGTGCACGCCGTCGCGCGCACGCCGGCCGACCAGCGTCGTCGACACCTCGAACGGCGCGAGGCGCCGCACCGTGTTCTCCGCGACGTCCCCGGCCCCGACGATCAGCACCCGGGCACCGAGCAGCTCGCCGGTCTGGTGCTGGTCCCAGCGCTGCTCGTCCTGGGCCCGGACGAACGTGGGCAGGTCGCGGTAGACGGCCAGCAGCACCGCGACGATCCACTCCGCGGTGGCGCCGCCGTGCGCGCCCCTGCAGTCCGACAGCGCGACGCCGTCGGGCAGTCTGCCGACCCAGTTCTCCGCGCCGGCCGTGAGCAGCTGCACGAGCCGCAGCCCCGGCAGCTTCTCGGTCAGTGCGACGGCCTCGCTGGTGGCCAGGAACGGCGGCACGAGGACCTGCGCGGTCGCAGCGGCCTCGGGCAGGTCATGCTCCGGGTCGTAGCGGACCGGGGTGACGCCGGGGACGCCGGACAGCGTCGCGACACCCTCCTCGTGCGGGACGAGCACACCGATATCGGCCATGGGCCGCACGCTACTCACCGGCCGCTCACCCGGCCCGGCCTAGCCTGGGTCCGTGCGGGGACGGATGCGGCCGGGGGTCCGGCGCCGGGTGGTCCGCGGGATCGCCGCCGGGCTGCTGGGGCTGCTGCTGGCCGGATGCGCGACGTTCCCCGACGCGGGCCCGCGCGACTGGCGCGCCAAGCTGGAGGGGGCCGGCGAGATCGGCGGCCCGCCGTCGATGCAGGAGCCGGCGCCGCCGGGCGGGCAGAACGGGGGGCAGGGCGGCCAGCCCCCGCAGAGCGGCGGGCAGCAGCGCGGCCCGTCCGGCTGCGACGACCCGGACCCGCAGGTCGTGGCCACCTGCCTGAATCCGGTCGGGGCGATCACGGTGTTGCCCGACGGGCGCTCGGCGCTGGTGGCCGAGCGGACCACCGGCCGGGTGCTGCGGGTGCAACGGGGGTCCGCGCCGCAGCTGGTCGCCACGGTGCCGGTCGACGCGTCCGGCGGGGGCGGGCTGACCGGGCTGGTGCTCTCCCCCAGCTACGACGAGGACCAGCTCGTCTACGCCTACGCGAGCACATCCCAGGACAACCGGGTGGTCCGGCTCGCCACGGGCGAGCCGCCCAAGCCGGTGCTCACCGGGATTCCGCGGGGCCCGCGCAACAACGGCGGGGCCCTCGGCGTCGACGCCGACGGGTCGCTGCTGGTCGCCACCGGGGACGCCGGAGCCGCCTCGCCCCCGGCGACCTCGCTGGCCGGGAAGCTGCTGCGCATCGACACCCTCGGCCACCCGGCGACCGGCAACCCCGACCCGGGGTCGCCGATCCTGAGCTCGGGGTTGCAGGCCCCGCAGGGGGTGTGCACGGACAAGGTCAGCCGGAACACGTGGGTGACCGACCGCGCCGACGCCCAGGACGTGCTGTACCACGTCGCACCGGGCCCGCTGCCGGCACCGGCCTGGACCTGGCCCAGCCGGCCCGGGGTGGCCGGCTGCATGGCCCAGCCCGGGGTCCTGGCCGTCGCGCAGACCGGCGCGGCGTCGCTGTTCGTGCTGCATCCCGGGGACAAGGGCACGTTCGTCGGCAATCCGGAGACCGTGCTGCCCGGCACCTACGGCCGGCTCTCGGCCACCGCGCTCGGCCCCGACGGGATGCTCTGGCTGGGCACGGTGAACAAGCTGCCGGGCGGGAAGCCGGTGTCCAGCGACGACCGGGCGATCCGGATCCAGCCGCCGTCCGGCGGCGGCCAGTCCCGCGCGTAGCGCCCGTGCGCGGATAACGTCGTTCTGACGACTATTTCCGCGCACGAGCGCCGTCAGGCGCACCGCGGACAGCGGATGAGTTCGCCGTCCCAGCCCCGCCGACGCAGCACCCGCACGACGTCGTCCGCCGCACCACACGGATCGGCCGAGAGGTCGCGCCAACCGAAGACCAGCCGCGAACGCCCGGCCAGCTCGGCGGCGTTGTCGCGACGCCGGTCCCGGAAGGCGACGTCGTTGCGCAGATGGGTGCGCCCATCCAGGCGAACCGTCAGGTCGATACCGATGTCGTCGTATACGGCGTCCTCGTACAGCGTCACCCCGTCGACGATCATCGGCGCCTGCCGCCGCGCTTTCGGGATCCCGTGCGCCTGCTCGACATCCGTGGCATAAAGCTCTTCCAACGCGGACAACACCCCGTCCCGCACCATGCGCACCGCGTCGACGAGGGCCCTCCGGTAGCGGCGCGGCCGACGCTCCTCCAGGCGCCGCTCCACGTCGAGGGGCCGCACCCGACCGCCCGTCATCACGACGATCAACATTCGACGGGCCCGGACCGCGTCCGGCTCCTCGACGGCCAGGTCGATCGCAGTGTCCGCGGGACTCGTCAGCGGCGGATCAGCCGGAACCATGATGTGGCGATGCGCCCTCGACCGGTGCACGACCACGAGGCCGGGCTGAGAGATGGCCGAGGTGCCGTACGGGACCGTGATGTGGATCGGCCCGTCCTGAATGGGGACGAGATGCCACTGCTCGGCGGCGGTGCGGTGACTGAGGAGAGCCGCCGGGCCACCATAGCGCAGCGCGGCAGCAAGCCGGGATGTCCGCGGAAGGGGGCCGGTGAACGTCGCGTACACGCGCTGCACGACGCGCTGCCATCGCCGAGCGCCGACCTGTGCGACCACGGTGCTCCAGGTGATCCCGAAATGCCTGAGCTGGGCGAGATCGACGATGCCGTGCTGGGCCGCGAGCAACGCCAGCCACTCGTCGAGCCGATCAGCGCTCAAGCCTGCCGGGACGGCCCGGTCGTGCATCGTCACGGATCAGACGATGGACGACCTGGGCCCTCCCGAATGCAGGTCCGCGGCGAGCTGTGGACAGCTGCCCCGCAATGTGGACAGGGTCGTGCGCGGAAATAGTCGCCGGAACAGCGTTATCCGCGCACGGGCGCTACGCGCTCGAGGATGAGCTCGCGGACGCGCTTGGCGTCGGCAGAGCCCTTGGTCGCCTTCATGACCGCACCGACGATCGCCCCGGCGGCCTGCACCTTGCCGTCGCGGATCTTCTGCGCGACGTCGGGCTGGGCGGCCAGGGCCTCGTCGACCGCGGCGAGCAGGGCACCGTCGTCGGACACCACGGCCAGCCCGCGGGACGTGACGACCTCGTCCGGGGTGCCCTCGCCGGCCAGCACCCCGTCGACGGCCTGCCGGGCCAGCTTGTTGGTCAGCTCACCGGACGCGACCAGCTCGATCACCCGGGCCACGTCGGCGGGGACGATCGACAGCTCGTCCAGGGGCACACCGCGCGAGTTGGCCTGCTGAGCCAGGTACGACACCCACCAGGACCGGGCCTCGGCCGGCGGCGCGCCCTCGGCGACGGTGGCCGCGACGAGGTCGAGCGCCCCGGCGTTGACCAGGTCGCGCAGCTCCTCGTCGGACAGGCCCCACTCGGCCTTCACCCGCTTGCGCCGCTCCCACGGCAGCTCGGGCAGCGTGCCGCGCAGCTCCTCGACCCACTCGGCCGACGGCGCGATCGGCACCAGGTCGGGCTCCGGGAAGTACCGGTAGTCCTCCGCGGTCTCCTTGCGGCGGCCCGCCCGGGTGCTGCCGGTCGCCTCCTCGAAGTGCCGGGTCTCCTGCACGACCTTCCCGCCGTCGAGCAGCACGCCGGCCTGCCGGGTCATCTCGTAGCGGACGGCCCGCTCGACCGAGCGCAGCGAGTTGACGTTCTTGGTCTCGGTGCGGGTGCCGAGCACGCCCGAGCCGCGCGGCGACAGCGACAGGTTCACGTCGGCCCGCAGCGAACCCTGGTCCATCCGGACGTCGGAGACGCCGAGGGAACGCAGCAGGTCACGCAGCGCCGTGACGTACGCGCGCGCCACCTCGGGCGCCCGCTCCCGGGTTCCCGGGATCATCTTGGTGACGATCTCGATCAGCGGCACGCCGGCGCGGTTGTAGTCCAGCAGCGAGTACTCCGCACCGTGGATGCGACCGGTCGCGCCGCCCACGTGCAGCGACTTGCCGGTGTCCTCCTCCATGTGCGCGCGCTCGATCTCGACCCGCACGACCTCGCCGTCGTCCAGCTCCACGTCGAGCCAGCCGTTCACGGCGATCGGCTCGTCGTACTGCGAGGTCTGGAAGTTCTTCGGCATGTCCGGGTAGAAGTAGTTCTTCCGGGCGAACCGGCCCCACGGCGCGATCTCGCAGTTCAGCGCCAGCCCGATCCGGATCGCCGACTCCACCGCGGTGCGGTTGACCACCGGCAGCGCGCCGGGCAGCCCCAGGCACACCGGGCAGACCTGTGTGTTCGGCTCGGCGCCGAAGTCGGTCGGGCAGCCGCAGAACATCTTGGTGTTGGTGTTCAGCTCGACGTGCACCTCGATCCCGAGCACCGGATCGAAGTGCTCGACGACGTCGTCGTAGTCCACCAGGGTGGGCGCGCTCATGCGGAAACCTCCAGTCCGGGCACGCGCTGGATCAGTGGTCCGCCGTTCTCGGCGTCGCGGGCCGCCTCGTACGCGGCGGCCACCCGGTACATCACGGCCTCCCCCAGCGCAGGCGCCATGATCTGCAGCCCGGTCGGCAGCCCGTCCTCGGGCGCGAGCCCGTTCGGCACCGACATCGCCGCGGTGCCGGCGAGGTTGGTGGGGATGGTGGCGAGGTCGTTGAGGTACATGGCCAGGGGGTCGTCGACCTTCTCCCCGATGGGGAACGCGGTCGTCGGCGTGGTCGGCGAGACCAGCACGTCGGCCTTCTCGAACGCCGCCGCGAAGTCGCTGCTGATCAGCGTCCGGACCTTCTGCGCCTGCCCGTAGTAGGCGTCGTAGTACCCGGACGACAGCGCGTAGGTGCCCAGGATGATGCGGCGCTTGACCTCGGGGCCGAAGCCGGCCTCACGGGTCAGTGCCATGACCTCCTCGGCGCTCGTGGCACCGTTCTCCACGCGCAGCCCGTAACGCATCGCGTCGAACCGGGCCAGGTTGGACGAGACCTCGCTGGGCAGGATCAGGTAGTAGGCAGCCAGCCCGTACTGGAAGTGCGGCGCGCTGACCTCGACGATCTCCGCGCCCAGCGCCTCCAGCTGGCGCAGCGACGCAGCGAAGTTGCTCTGCACGCCGGCCTGGTAGCCCGCACCGCCGAGCTCGCGCACCACGCCGACGCGCAGCCCGCGCAGGTCACCGGTGGCGCCCAGCCGGGCGGCCTCGACCACGCCGGGCACCGGCGCGTCGATCGAGGTGGAGTCGAGCGGGTCGTGCCCGGCGATCACCTCGTGCAGCAGCGCGGTGTCGAGCACGGTGCGTCCGGTGGGGCCTGCCTGGTCGAGCGACGACGCGCAGGCCACCAGCCCGTACCGGGACACCGCGCCGTAGGTCGGCTTGACGCCGACGGTGCCGGTCATCGCGGCCGGCTGCCGGATCGAGCCGCCGGTGTCGGTGCCGATCGCCAGCGGGGCCTCGAACGCGGCCAGCGCCGCGGCCGAGCCGCCGCCGGAGCCGCCGGGGATGCGCCGCAGGTCCCACGGGTTGCGGGTGACGCCGTAGGCCGAGTACTCGGTGGAGGAGCCCATCGCGAACTCGTCCATGTTGGTCTTGCCCAGGATCGTGATCCCGGCCGCGCGCAGCCGCGCGGTGACCGTCGCGTCGTACGGCGGACGCCACCCCTCCAGGATCTTCGATCCGGCGGTGGTCGGCATGTCCGTGGTGGTGAGGACGTCCTTGAGCGCCAGCGGCACGCCGGCCAGCGGGGACGCGGGTGCGGTGCCGGCGTCGAGCGAGGAGTCGACCAGCGCGGCCGAGGCGAGCGCGGCCTCCCCGGCGACGTGCAGGAAGGCGTGGACGCCCTCGTCACGGTCGTCGACGGCGGCGATACGGTCCAGGTGCGCCTGGGCGACCTCGACCGCGGACACCTCGCGGGAATGGATCTTCTGGGCCAGTTCGGCGGCGGTCAGCCGTGTCAGTTCGGAGTTCATGCTCGACCCTGTCAACGAATCCCGGCTCATTCCTCTTCCCCAAGGATCTGCGGCACCCGGAACCGGCCCTCCTCCGCCGCCGGCGCACCGGACAACGCCTGCTCCTGGGTCAGCCCCGGGCGGCGCTCGTCGGGCCGGAACACGTTGGAGAGCGGCACCGCGTGCGAGGTCGGCGGGATGTCGTCGGCCGCGACCTCGCCCACCCGGGCGACCGCGCCGAGGATCACGTCCAGCTGGCCGGCGAAGACGTCGAGTTCGGACTCGGTGACGGCGAGCCGGGCCAGTCGGGCGAGGTGCGCGACCTCGTCCCGGGTGATGGCCCCGGAATCGGCGGACATGTCCCTCCTGGTGGAACGGCTGTGGGTACGGACCCGGTGCGGCACGTGCTCGCGGCAGAAGTGGGAGCTGCGCGATGACGCCCGACGTCGCGGGGGGCGCGGATGGCGCCGGGCCCCCGACCCAGTCTAGGCTCCGCCGCCGCCGTGCCTCGACACGGTTCCGACCGGCCGGCGCGTGGGCACACAGCGGGCCCCGGCGCCGGCGCCGGGAACGCCCGGACACACCCGGCAGCGATCCGGACACGGGCGGTGCTGTGCTTCGGCGATCCCGGCCTGGCAGGATCCGGGAGGCAGTGCCGCGTCGGCCGCCCGCGAGGCACGGGTGTCACCGGCGCGGCTCGAATCGATTCCCCTGTGGGACGAGGAGGCGTTGCGGCGTGTCGTTCCTGCTCCGTGTGGTGCTCCCGGACAAGCCGGGAAGTCTCGGGGCGGTCGCGACCGCGCTCGGCAATGCGGGCGCCGACATACTCGGCGTGGACGTGGTGGAGCGCACCGACGGCCAGGCCGTGGACGACCTGACGGTGGAGCTGCCCCCGGGCCGTCCGCCGGACGTGCTGATCACCGCGGCGGAGTCGATGCCCGGCGTGCAGGTGGAGTCGGTCCGCCCGTACTCGGGGCGGCTGGACACCCATCGCGAGCTGGAGCTCATCGACGAGATCGCGAGTGACCCGGCCCACGGCCTGCAGTTGCTCGCCGAGGACGTCCCGCGGCTGTTCCGGGCCGGCTGGGCGCTGATCGTCGCCCGCGCCGGCGAGCGTTCCTGGCGGCTGGCCGCGAGCTCGGCCGCACCGCAGACCCGCGCCGGGGACCTGCCGTGGGTGCCGCTGTCCAAGGCGATCGTGCTCGAGCCGGAGGTGCACTGGGTCCCCGACCCGTGGCGCGAGCTCGACACCGAGCTCGCGGCGGCCCCGTTCGGGCCGATCTCGGCGGCACAGGCGCTGGTGGTCGGCCGGCCCGGCGGGCCCGCGTTCCGGCCCTCCGAGCTCGGCCGGCTCGCGCACCTGGCCGGCATCGTCACCACGGTGCTGGGGGGCTGAGATGGACCGGCCCTGGACGCGTGTCCCCGGCTGGGTCGGCGCGGCGCTGCGACCCGATCTCGTCGGCGCGACCGACGAGATCATCGCGGCGGTCCGCGCCCAGGTGCCGGAGTACGCGCGGCCGCTGGAGGGCCGGTTCGGACAGCGGATCACCGAGGGGGTCTCGGTCGCGCTGGAGCAGTTCGCGGCGCTGCTGGGCTCCGACGACGAGCTCTGCGACACCCGGATCTATCACAACCTCGGGCAGGTCGAGCACCGCGAGGGGCGGACGCTGGCCGCGTTGCAGACCGCCTACCAGGTCGGCACCCGGACGGTGTGGCAGCACATCGCCGCCTGTCACACGGCCGGCGGGCTGCCCCCCGAGGTGATCTTTGCGCTGGCCGAGGCGCTGTTCGGCTACATCGAGCAGCTCTCCGCGGCCTCCGTCGCCGGGTGGGCGCACGCGGAGGCCACCCGGGCCGGCTCGGTGCGGGCCCGGCGGCACGCGCTCGTCGAGGTGCTCGCCCGGCGGCCGCCGGCCGGGCCAACGGAGGTGGAGCGCGCCGCGGCGGCGGCCGGCTGGACGCTGCCGGCGCGGCTGGTCGCACTCGCCGTTCCGGACGCGGTCGAGATCTCCGGGCGGCTGCCCGACGCGGTGGCGGCCGACCTCGACCCGGTCGGGATCGTGCTGCTCCCGGTGCCCGAGCGGGCCGGCTGGATCGACCGGCTGCGGGCTGCGCTGCGCGATCGGCGTGGGGTGCTCGGCCCGGTGGTCTGCTGGGCGCACGCGTATCGCTCGGTGGCCCGGGCCCGGGCCGCGTGGCCGCTGCACGCGGCCGGCGCGCTCGGCGTCCCGGATTCGGACCCGCTCGTGCGCGCCGACGACCACCTCGTCACGCTGCTGCTGGCCGCCGAGCCGGAGCTGGCCGCCGACCTGCACGAGCGCGCCGTCGCCCCGCTGGCGGAGCTGCCCGCCGGCGCCGCCGCCCGGGCCGAGGAGACGCTGCGGGCCTGGCTGGACGCGCACGGCGACGTGTCCGCGACGGCCGCGGCCCTGCACGTGCACCCGCAGACGGTGCGCTACCGGTTGGCGGGGCTGCGCGAGGCGTTCGGCGGGGCGCTCGACGACCCGACCGCGCGGCTGGAACTGGCGCTGGCGCTGCGGGTGCGGCCGGCCCCTGCCGACAGCGGGGCGGCGGAGCCACCGCCCCGGCCCTGATCGTCCCCGGACGTGGACGACAGCCACGGAAGCCGCGGCTGTCGTCCACCCCCCGTTCCCGGACCGGTCAGGACGACAGTCGCGCGGGCCGGCGCACCGGCAGCCGGAGGACGACGGTCTCGATCGGGGCGTCGTCGGTCTTCGTGGCGGGCGCGGCGGTCTCCGCAGCCCCCCCACCCGGGAACGCCAGCCGGGCGAGCTTGCGCAGCACCGTCCCGTACTGCTTGGGCAGCGACCCCGCGGTGTACGGCAGGCCGTAGCGCTCGCAGATCTCCCGCACCCGGGGCGCGATCCGCGCGTAGTGGTTGCTGGGCACGTCCGGGAACAGATGGTGCTCGATCTGGTGGCTGAGATTGCCGGTCATGATGTGGAACAGTGGGCCACCGGTCAGGTTGGCCGAGCCCAGCAGTTGCCGCAGGTACCACTGCCCGCGCGTCTCACCGTCGAGCCGGGACTCGTCGAAGGTCTCGGTGCCGTCCGGGAAGTGCCCGCAGAAGATCACCGCGTGCGACCACACGTTGCGCACCAGGTTCGCGGTGGCGTTGGCGGCCAGCGTGCTCAGCGCGTTCGGGCCGGACAGCAGCGGGAACAGCACGTAGTCCTTGGCCAGCTGCTTGCGAGCCTTGCGCCAGATCGCGCCGATCTGGGATTTGGCCGCCGACCACGGCTTGGTGCCCTCGGCGACCTTCTCCAGCTCGACGTCGTAGATCGCGATGCCCCACTCGAAGATCGCGGCGAGGCCCATGTTGTACAGCGGCTGCAGCAGGTAGACCGGCTTCCAGGGCTGCTCGGGCGTCACCCTCATGATCGCGTAGCCGAGATCGCGGTCCTTGCCGCGGACGTTGGTGAACGTGTGGTGCTCGAAGTTGTGCGACTTCTTCCAGAACTCCGCCGGCGACGCGTGGTCCCACTCCCACGTCGTCGAGTGGATCTCCGGGTCCCGCATCCAGTCCCACTGCCCGTGCAGGATGTTGTGTCCGAGCTCCATGTTCTCCAGGATCTTGGCCACGGACAGCGCAGCGGTCCCGGCGAGCCAGGCGGGCGGGAAGCCGGAGAACAGCAGCATCCCGCGCCCGCCGGCCTCCAGGCCGCGCTGCACCCGCACCACCGTGCGGATGTAGTTCGCGTCCTCCTCCCCCAGGCTGTCGACGACCTCGGCGCGGATCGCGTCGAGCTCGGCGCCGAAGTCCTCGATCTGGGCATCGGTCAGGTGTGCGGCGGCACTGGTGGCCATGTGCGGTGTCCTCACAGCTCGATCTCGACGTCACCGGCGGGCGCGGACACGCAGGTGCGGACGGGCTCGCCCGCGGTGTCGTGCACCTCGCCGGTGTGCAGGTTGCGGACGGTGCCGGAGCGCAGCCGCCCGACACAGGTGTGGCAGATGCCCATGCGGCAGCCGTTGGGCAGCAACGCACCGGCTGCCTCGCCGGCCAGCAGCACCGGGGTGTCCGGGCCGGCATCGGCCTCGACGCCGCTGCTGGTGAACCGGATGCGGCCGCCGGTGCCGGCACCGGCGGCCGGGGCGGGCGGGCGGAAGCGTTCGACGTGCAGCGCGCCGGGTTCGCCCGCGCGGTCCCAGTGCGCGGCCAGGTCGTCGAGCAGGCCGCCGGGGCCACAGGCCCAGGTCTGCCGGGCGGCCCAGTCGGGTACGGCGTCGGCCAGCGCATCCGGGGTCAGCCGGCCCTCGGCCGCCGTGTGCCGCTCGACCAGGCGCAGCCCGGTGGACGCGGCCAGCGCCCGCAGCTCGAGGCCGAACACCAGGTCGGAGGGGCTGCGGTCGCAGTGCACGAGGACGGCGCCGGCCAGCGCCCCGGGCTGGGTCGCGGCGAGCGTGCGCAGCATGCCCATGACCGGGGTGATGCCGCTGCCCGCGGTGACGAACAGCAGCTTCTCCGGGGCCGGGTCGGGCAGCACGAACTCCCCCGCCGGCGGCCCCAGCCGCAGCACGGTGCCGACCGGGGTGCGGTGCGCCAGGACCGGGGAGACGGAGCCGCCGGGGACCGCGGTCACGGTCACGGCCAGCAGCTCCTCGCCGGGCCGGGAGGTGATCGAGTAGGTGCGCCAGTGCCAGACCCCGGCCAGCCGGACCCCGAGGCCCACGAACTGGCCGGGCCGGTGCTCGACCCGGCCGACGCCGGGTTCGAGCAACAGGGTGGTGGTGTCGGCGGTCTCGCGACGCAATCCGGCCACCCGGGTCCGTGGCTCGCGGGTGGACCACATCGGGTTCAGCACACCGAGGAAGTCATCGGGCAGCAGCGGCGTGGTCAACCAGCCGACGGCGGTCCGTACGTGCCGTCCGAGGGGTCCCATGTACTCGACGGTATTGAGCCGATCACCACGCCGGCCACGCCGCTGAGCACGTCCGGGCCCCGATTTCTGTTGCGGGACGCACAACGAAGTCCATCCGGAGGACCCACCGTGACATTCGCCTCGAGACCGCTCAGCCGAGGGGGACGCAGCTCCGCAGCCGGCTGGCCGCGCGGTCGCGACGCCGGTCCGGGCAGGCGGAGTTCAGACCCGGATGGCCAGGGCCGCCTTGGCGAGGTCGTCGTTGCCGGTGGCGAGCCAGCCGTCGGGACGGACCAGCACGTCCTCGAAGCCGATCCGGGTGTCGATGCCCATCCGCAGCGCGTACTCGAGCACCGGCCAGGCGCCGTCCTCCTCGCCGTGCAGCAGCACCGGCACGGGCAGCGAGCCGAGGGCCCGCAGGATCCGCACCGCCTCCGCGACCGCGGTCTCCGGATCGGACACGGTCGACTCGGCGAGCACCCGCACGGTGCTCGGCGGCACCCCGTTCTGCCGCAGGGTCACCGCGTCACCGCTGGTCCAGACCCCGAGTTCGACGCCGATGCCCACCGAGGCGGCGGCGTGGCAGACGTCGACCCAGCCCTTCTCGTGCACGTTGACCGAGCAGACGTCGGGCTTCCCGACGCCGAGCCGGCCCCAGGCCAGGACCGCCTCGATGCGCTTGCGCGGGTCGGGCTGGATCCAGCGGCCGGTGGTCACGCCGATCTCCATGCCGGGCACGTCGGCCCGGATCAGCGCCACCGCGTCGCCGACGTGCACCGGGTCGAGCGTCTCCTCGGCGTCGGGTCCGCGCGGGTGCACGTGCACCGAGGAGATCCCCAGGCGGGCGACCGCCCGGGCGTCCCGGGCGAGGTGCCGGGCGAGCACGGGCAGTGCGGGGTGCGCGTCGGCCGGTCGGGAGCCGTTCAGAACCGCCTGCAACACCTGCGCACCTCCTCGATTCGCGAGAGCCTAGACCCCGCTTGCGTCAGCAACATCTCGGGCCAGAAGATCACACGTCGCCACCGCACGTCCCGCTACGCGCCGGGGCCGTGACCGGGCTGTCGTGCCCGACCGTGTGATGTTGCCGACGTCCGGCGACGCGCCGGGCTCAGGCGCTGGTCCGGGCCACGTCCCGGGCCGCGTCCGGGCCCCGGTCGAGCAGTACCCGGAAGCCGTTCTCGTCGAGCACCGGGACGCCGAGTTCCAGGGCCTTGTCGTACTTCGACCCCGGTGCGTCGCCGGCCACCAGGAACGCGGTCTTCTTCGACACCGAACCGGCGGCGCGGCCGCCCCGCGCGGTGATCGCCTCCTTGGCCTCGTCGCGGGAGAAGCCGTCCATCGACCCGGTGATGACGATCGAGAGGCCCTCGAGCGTGCGGGGCACCGACTCGTCGATCTCGTCGACCATCCGTACCCCGGCGGCCCGCCACTTGGCGACGACGTCACGGTGCCAGTCGACGGTGAACCAGTCGCGCACCGCCGCGGCGATCGTCGGCCCCACACCGTCGACGCTCGCGATCGGAGCCAGCGCCGCGGCGACCGCCTTCGCCTTCGCCCGGGCCGCCTCGCGGGCGGCCTTGTCCGCCGCGGCCGCGGCGTCCTCGGCGGCCTGCTCGTCGGTGTCCCCGGCTGCGCCGTCGGCCTCGGCACCCTCGGCGGGCTCCCCCGTCGCGGTGTCCACGCCGGCCGCGGCGGCACCGTTGTCCGCGTCGTCCGCCGTGCCGTCGGAGGTGATCGCGACCCCGGCCGCCGCCGTCTGCTCCGCCGCCGCCGCGGCGGCCCGCTCGATCGCCTCCAGGGAGCCGAACTCGCGCGCGAGCGCCTGCGCGGCGGTCGGCCCGACGTGCCGGATCGACAGCCCGACCAGCACCCGCCACAGCGGACGGTCCTTGGCCGCCTCGAGGTTGCTCAGCAGCTTGCGGCCGTTGGCCGACAGCTCACCGGCCTTGGTCCGGAACAGGTCGACGCCCAGCAGATCGTCCTCGGTGAGGGAGAAGACGTCGCCCTCGTCGGTGACCACACCGGAGGTGAGCAGCCCGGTGGCCGCCTCGTAGCCCAGGCCCTCGATGTCGAACGCCCCGCGGCCGGCGACGTGGAACAGCCGCTCCCGCAACTGCGCCGGGCAGGACCGCGCGTTCGGGCAGCGCAGGTCGACGTCGCCCGCCTTCTGCCGGGCCAGCCGAGTGCCGCACTCCGGGCAGTGCGTGGGCATCACGAACTCACGCTCGTCGCCGGTGCGGACGTCGACCACCGGGCCGAGCACCTCGGGGATCACGTCGCCGGCCTTGCGGATGACCACCCGGTCGCCGATGAGCACGCCCTTGCGGCGCACCTCGTCGGCGTTGTGCAGGGTGGCGAGCGAGACCGTGGATCCGGCGACCGTGACCGGCTCCATGACCGCGAACGGGGTGACCCGGCCGGTACGCCCGACGTTGACCTGGATGTCCAGGAGCGTCGTCGTCGCCTCCTCGGGCGGGTACTTGTAGGCGATCGCCCAGCGCGGTGCCCGGGAGGTGGCCCCGAGCCGGCGCTGCAGCGGGATCTCGTCGACCTTGACCACCACACCGTCGATCTCGTGCTCGACGTCGTGGCGGTGCTCGCCCCAGTACTCGATGTGGTCGATCACCTCGTCGATGCTGCCGAGCACCACGGTGCGCTCCGAGACGGGCAGCCCCCAGGCCCGGAGGGCCTCGTAGGCCTCGGACTGGCGCTCGGGGGCGAAGCCCTCCCGCCTGCCGACGCCGTGACAGATCAGCCGCAGGTTGCGCGACGCGGTGACCCGCGGGTCCTTCTGGCGCAGCGACCCGGCCGCGGTGTTGCGCGGGTTGGCGAACGGCGCCTTGCCCGCCTCCACCAGCGACGCGTTGAGCGCCTGGAAGTCCTCCAGCCGGAAGTAGACCTCGCCGCGCACCTCGAGCAGCGCCGGCACCGGCCACTCGTCGGAGGCGCTCAGCCGCTCGGGCACCTCGGACAACGTGCGGATGTTGAGCGTGATGTCCTCGCCCGTGCGCCCGTCGCCACGGGTGAGACCGCGGGTGAGCCTGCCGTTCTCGTAGAGCAGGTTCACCGCCAACCCGTCGATCTTGAGCTCGCACAGGTAGTGCAGCTTCTCACCGGCTTCCCGGCCCACCCGCTCGGCCCACGCGCGCAGTTCCTCGGTGTCGAACGCGTTGTCCAGGCTGAGCATCCGCTCGAGATGATCGTGCGCGGTGAACTCGGTGGAGAAGCGGCCGCCGACCTTCTGCGTGGGCGAGTTGGGCGTGGCCAGCTCCGGGTACTGCTCCTCGAGCGCGACCAGCTCACGCCACAGCTCGTCGAACTGCCCGTCGGAGATCACCGGTGCGTCGAGCACGTAGTAGCGGAACTGGTGGTCGGCGACCTCGGTGGCCAGCTGGGCATGCCGCTCACGCACGTCGGGCGTCGGCGGCGCCGCAGATTCTGGGACAGCAGGTTCCGGACTCACATGAAGAGGCTATCGAGCGGCCACGACATTCTCGGTCGGGCGAACCCGCTGGGCCACTCGAACCCCCCGGCCGGGCGTCAGGCCGCCAGCAGCTCCCGCACCGCCCCGAGCAGCGTCACGACCGAACGCTCGGTGGCCGCGTGGCCCATCAGCCCGATCCGCCACGCGCGCCCGGCGAACTCGCCCAGCCCGCCGCCGACCTCGATGTCGTACTCGGCCAGCAACCGCTTGCGCAGCACGCCCTCGTCGAGCCCCTCGGGCAGCGTGGTCGTCGTGAGCTGCGGAAGCCGGTTCCGCTCCGGCGCGACCAGCCCGAACCCGAGCTCGGGTAGCGCCGACTGGAGCAGCCCGCCGATCCGCGCGTGCCGCTCCCACACCTGCTCGATGCCCTCCTCCAGCACCCGGCCGAGCCCGGCGTGCAGCGAGTACGCCAGCGTCGACGACGCGGTGTGGTGGTACTTCGGCGGGCTGGACAGGAAGTAGTCCTGCAGCAGGCCGAGGTCGAGGTAGAACGACCGGATCGGGGTGGTCCGTGCCCGCATCCGGTCCACGGCGCGCGGCGACAGCGTCACCGGAGCCAGTCCCGGCGGGGCGCCGAGGCACTTCTGGGTCGCCGAGTAGCAGGCGTCGATCCGCCAGGCGTCGACCTCCAGCCGGGTGCCACCCAGCGCGGTGACGGCGTCGACGAGCAGCAGCGTGTCGGTCTGCGCGAGTTCCGGGCCGAGCGGCGCGATGTCGTTGCGCACCCCGGTCGAGGTCTCCGCCGCGACGACGGCCAGTACCGCCGCCTGCGCAGTGGCGCGCTGCGCGGCGAGCAGGTCGGCGGGGTCGAGTGCGGTGCCCCACGGTGCCTCGACGCGGACCACCTGCGCCCCGCCGCGGCGCGCGACCTCGCACAGCCGCTCACCGAAGTAGCCGTTGACCCCGACGATGATCGTCTCGCCCGGTTCGAGCAGGGACGCCAGGCAGGCCTCCATGCCGGCTGACCCGGTTCCGCTGACCGGCAGCGTCAGCGCGTTCCCGGTGCGGAACACCGCGCGCAGCCGGTCGGCGATCTCGCTGATCACGCCGAGGTACTCCGGGTCGAGGTGCCCCAGCACCGGCCGGGTCAGGGCCTCGACGGCCTCGGGGTACGGGACGGACGGGCCGGGGCCGAGAAGCAGGCGATCACCGTGCATGACGGGCAGGTTACGCCCGATGGCCGCTGCGCTCGGTCGCCCACTCGCGCAGTGTTGCGGCCCGGATCTTGGTCCCGTTGGTGCCCGACGTCGTCGGCATCGCCTCGATCACGTGCACGACGTCGGGCACCTTGAACCGGGCCAGCGACGCCGCGCACCAGTCCCGCAGCTCCGCCGGGCTCGGCGCCACGACCCGCTCGTCGGGCACCACGAAACCGATCGCCCGGGTGGCCCCGTCCGGACCGGGGATCCCGACGACCTTCGCGGTGTGCACCCCGGGGTGTGCGGCGAGCCGGACCTCGATCTCGGCCGGGTCGACGAGAAACCCCCGCAGCCGCAACGCGTCGCCCATCCGGCACACGTAGCCGAACGTGCGGTCGTCGGCGAGCACGCCCAGGTCACCGCTGTGGAACCAGCCGTCGGCGGTGAACGCCCGCCCGGCCGCGTCGGGATCGCCGAGGTAGGCGTCGACCACGTTCGGGCCGCGGAACTGCAGTTCCCCCTCCACGCCCACGGGCAGCGCCTCGCCGCTCACCGGGTCGGCGACCCGCACCTCGATCTGCGCGGCGACGAGCCGTCCGCCGCCGGTCCAGCGCCGCGGCGCCGGTTCGTCGTGCGGCCAGAACGAGGTCAGGGCGAACAGCTCCGAGGAGCCGTACACACCCGCGGTGGCGGTGCCGAACGACTCCAGCGCCCACTCCGCGAGCTCGCGGGAGCGGCCCTGGAAGTCGGCCACACCCCACCAGCGCCACGTCGACAGGTCCCGCGGCCGGGTCCGCCAGGCCTCGGCCAGCCGCAGCACCAGGTCGTCGGCGCCGACGACGTGGGTGACGCCGTGGCGCACCATGTCGTCCAGCACGGCGTCGGGATCGAACACCGGCTCCAGCACGCACACCGCACCGGCGGCGAGCGCCGCCATCGCGGTGTTGTAGCCGAACACCCCCGACAGCGGCAGCGCGCAGAGCACCACGTCGCCGTCGGCGATCCCGATCGCGGCCGCGTCGGCGAGCGCGTGCGCGAGCACGCCGGAGCCACGGTGCGCGGCGAGCTTGGGCCTGCCGGTGGAACCCGAGGTGGTGAACGCGACGGCGAGTTCGCCCGGGTCCGCGGGCTCCGGCACCGGCGGGTCGGCCGGCGCCGCGGCGGGCACCCAGGCACCGCCGCCGACGTCGTAGCCCGCCGGGTCCGTGACCGGCGGCCGGCCGGGGCCCGCGACCACCGCCACGGCCGGCGCGGGCGCCTCGCTGCGCCGGGCGGCCTCGTGCAGCCGGGCGAGCAGGTCCAGCCCGTGGAAGTCGTGGGCGACGGCGACCAGCTTCGGGCGGGCCCGGTCCAGGACGTGGGTGACCTCGTCGACGTTGTAGCGGGTGTTGATCCCGATGACGTGCGCGCCGCGGGCGGCCGCCGCGAACTGCCAGGCCAGCGCGTCCGACCAGTTGGGCAGCCACACGGCGACGCAGTCGCCGGGGCCGATCCCGGCCCGGCGCAGCTCGTCGGCCAGCCCGCAGGTCCGCCGCCACAGCTCGCCGCGGGTGAGCGGTATCGGGTCCCCACCGGTGCGCGCGTCGACGGCGACGACGCCGTCCGGGTCACGGCGGACCAGCCGGGCGAGCAGGTCGGGCAGATCCCGCGGCGGGTCGGCGGCCGCGGCGGCGACGCGGTCGGGGGCGCTCACCTGGCACCCGCCGCGACCTCGCCGGACAGCTCGGCCAGCCAGCCGTGCAGCACGCGGGCGAACCCGTCGATCTCCTCCATCGGGTAGTGCCCGATGCCGTCCAGCACGGTGGCGCGCGCCCCCGGGATCTGCGCCGCGGCCCAGCGCACCGCGTCCGCGTCCAGCCAGAGGTCGTCGGCCCCGACGACGAGGTGCGCCGGGCAGCCGATCGAGCCCAGCGCGGCCCGCAGGTCGTGGGTCGCCCAGCCGATCAGGTCGGAGGTGGAGATCGCCGGGTCCTCACGGCGGTGCATGGTCGCGATCAGCTCGGCGCGCTCGGCCGGCACCGAACGGCCGACGACGGCGAGCGTGCCCAGGTGGGTGCGGTCGGTGCGGCTGGCCGCGGCGACGTCGGACAGCTCCCGGCGCAGTCCGCGCACGCCGGGCCGGCCGCCGGTGTGGGCGTCGGCGGCCATCGCCACGACGCCGGCCAGCCGGTCACCGATCCGGGTGGCGATGTCGAGGGTGATCTTGCCGCCGATCGAGCAGCCGACCACGAACGGGCGGTCCAGGCCGAGCCGGTCGATGAGCTCGACGCACCAGGCCGCGTAGCGGCCGAGGTCGTCGACGGGGCCGCCGGGGGCCGGCTCGGAGCGCCCGTGCCCGGGCAGGTCCGGGACGATCACCCGGTACCCGAGCGCGGCCAGCTCGCCGATCGCGTGCCGCCACTGCACCCCGCTCTGCCCGGCCGTGTGCAGGCACAGCACCGCAGGACCGGCGCCGGCCTGCTCGACGTAGGCCAGCGCCCCGCCGATCCGCAGGTACCGCGCCTCGATCACGGTCTCGGTCATGCCCTCGCCTCCGTCTCCGTCGCCCCTGCCGCGAGCGCGCGTGCGGCGTCGACGACCAGTGTCAGCGGCCTGGTCAGCCGCAGGTACTCGTAGCCGTTGCCGCGGACGGCGAACTGGCCGGTCATGCTGCGGCGGGTGAACTCGTTGGTCGGCGCCGTGACGAGTTCGGTCCAGGTCAGCTCGTCGGCCTCGACGGTGAACGTGGCCCCGAGCGCGGCCCGCGACGAGACCTCGATGATCGCGCCCCGGTAGACCCGCAGGTGCACCTCGTGGGCGCCGGCGCGCAGCCCGATGGTGCCGTCCCAGCTCTCGACGGCGGGGCCGAACTCCGGGTCGGCGGCCAGCCGGGCCGCAAGCGCCTCTCCCCAGGCGACGGTGCCGAAGTCCCGCTCCACGGGGTCGGCGGCGGCGTCCCCGCGGGCCCTCAGCAGCACCGCGGTGGTGCCGTCCTGGACGACCGCGCCGTCCTGGTCGACCAGCGCCATGTGCCGGGTGACGACACCCCGGTCGCCGCGGCGGCTGCGCCGGCGGCGGACGATCGTGAGCTCCAGGTGCAGCACGTCGCCGACGAACACCGGGCGGCGGTAGCTCCAGTGCGAGTCGAGCAGGCCGAGCACGGCGTCGCGCACCAGGCCGAGCTCCTGCAGCAGCCCCATCGCGACGGCCAGTCCGAACGGCCCCTGTAGCACCGGGCGGCCGAACCCCGCCGGGTGGTCGGGATCGGTGTGCAGCGGGTGGTCGTCACCGCTGATCCGGGTGAAGTCGGCCAGGTCGGACTCGGTGACCGTCCGCGGGCCGCTGGTGAACCGCTGGCCGACCACGAAGTCCTCGAAGTACATGTCGGCCGGCCCCCCGGCGCTGGTGTCTGCGGCGCCGGGGAGCACCCCCGCCGCCGTCTCGCGCGTCGTCACCGCAACTCCTCGTCGTCACATGAACGAACGTTCTTACGCCGACTGAACCATTCGCTCGCGGCGCCGTCAAGACGGGCCACCCTGGCGCTTTGACCCGCCATCGGAGCCCTTCTAGCCTGATGAGATGAACGATCGTTCCCCCACTGCCACCCTGATCGCCGACACCGGTCGCGGGAACGAGGCCGCCATCCTGAACGCGGCACTGGAGGCGTTCGGCGAGAAGGGCTTCAACGGCGCGTCGATGCGCGACGTCGCGCGCGGCGCCGGGACCAGCCTGTCCAACCTCTACAACTACTTCCCGTCCAAGTCCCACCTGCTCGCCGAGGTGCTCCGGCGGGCCAACGACGAGCTCTACAGCCGGACCCGGACCGCCGTCGAGCAGGCCGGTGACGCCGCCGCGGCCCGATTGCGCGACGCGGTGCGCGCCTACGTGGGATTCGTCGTCGACTTCCAGACCGCGGCCCTGGTCGCAATCAGCGAGATCCGCTACCTCGACGGCGACGAGCGCGAACGGGTCGTGGCCGCCCGGGACAGCACCCAGGCCATCTTCGAGCAGATCGTCGCGGCGGGCGCCGGCAACGGGGAGTTCCGCACGCCCTATCCGGCCGACGCCGCGCGCAGCATCGTCTCGATGTGCTCGGCCGTCTCGACCTGGTACCGCCCGGGCGGGCGGCTGTCCCGCGGCCAGCTGGCCGAGCAGCACGCGCGCTACGCGCTGGCCCTGGTGGAGGCCCCGCTCGCCGGGCTCGCCTGATGGCCGCCTCTTGCCCGTTCGGGGAGGCGCTGCCTATCGTATGAACGATCGTTCGTACTGCGATCTTCGTCTGGCGGCCGCGACGGAGCGGCCCGGAGGTGGGACCCCATGCAACAGCAGACCTCGGACCCGGTCGTCCCGCGTCCGACCCGGATGGGCCGACTCGCGGCCGCCGCGGTGTTCGCGACGGCCTTGGAATGGTTCGACTTCCTGATCTACGCGACGGCGGCCGCGCTCGTCTTCGGCCATCTGTTCTTCCCGTCGGTCAGCGGGGTGGCCGGCACGCTGGCCTCCTTCGCCACGTTCGCGGTCGGCTTCTTCGCCCGGCCGCTGGGCGGGATCATCGCCGGGCACTTCGGTGACCGGTTCGGCCGCAAGCCCCCGCTGGTCGCGGCGATGCTCGTGATGGGCGTCGCGACGTTCGGCATCGGCGTGCTACCGACCTACGCCACGATCGGGGCCTGGGCCCCGGTCCTGCTGGTGGTGTGCCGGCTGGTGCAGGGCCTCGGCGTCGGAGCCCAGTGGGGCGGCGCGGCGCTGCTGCTGACCGAGCACGCCCCCGTCGAGCGCCGCGGGTTCTACGGCAGCCTGATCCAGACGGGGTCGATCTTCGGCGCGGTCGCCGGCAATGCCCTGTTCCTGGCACTGACCGCGCTGCTCACGGAGGCGCAGTTCGAGAGCTGGGGCTGGCGGGTGCCGTTCCTGACCGGGCTCGTGCTCGTGCTGATCGGGATGTACGTGCAGTTGAAGATCGAGGACACCCCGGTGTTCCGGTCGATGCAGCAGCGCTCGGCGGCCTCGAAGGAGGCGGCCGGGCTGCGCAAGGCCCCGCTGCGGGCGGCGATCCGGCGCTACTGGCGGGAGATCCTGCAGGCGGCCGGCGCGTTCTTCGTCGTCAACGGCACGTTCTACATCCTGATCAGCGGCATGCTGGGCTACGGCACCAATGAGGTCGGGCTCTCCAGGACCGCGATCCTGGTCTGCGTCATGATCGCCGGCGCCACCCAGCTGATCACGATCCCGCTGTTCGGGGCCCTCAGCGACCGGCACAGCCGGCGGCGGCAGTATCTGGTCGGCACCGTGCTGATGGCGCTGTTCACGTTCCCGATGTTCTGGCTGATCGACACCGGCTCGATCGTGCTCGTCCTGATCTCGCTGATCATCGGCTTCACGATCCACGCGATCATGTACGGGCCGCAGGCCGCGCTCTACGCGGAGATGTTCCCCGCGGACGTCCGCTACTCCGGCGCCTCCCTGGGCTACCAGTTCGCGTCGGTCTTCGCCGGCGGGCTCGCGCCGTTCATCATGACCGCGCTGCTGGCCGCCAGTGGGGCGTCCTGGTCCGTCTCGCTCTACATCATCGCGATGTCCGCGATCACCTTCGTCGCGGTCTTCACGATCAAGGAGATGTTCCGGCGGGACCTGCACGAGACCTCGGACGGCGCCGGGGACGCGACCGGCGCTGCCGTCGCCATCCGCTAGAAGCCGAGAGGCGACTGCCGGTCCCCGGCGGGAGGGGGGACACGCCGGGGACCGGCAGCCAGATCGAGACGCCCGGGAGTCAGTGGTGGCCGGCACCGACCAGGTCGGCGCCCCCCCGGGCGGCGTGCGCACCGCCGGTGCTGCTCGCAGCAGCGGCCGATCCACCCCGGTGACCGTGGGCCACGGCCTGCGCTCCGGCCGGCCGGCCGAGCGCCGCGAGGTCCTGTGCGGTGGCGATGCGGTTCTGCCGGCTCGGCGTGGCCTGGGCCACCGCCCCGGGCTGCCCGAGCGCGGCAAGGTCCTGCGCGGTGGCGATGTGCCGCGGGGCAGCCGCGTGCCGGCCCTGCGTGGTGGCGCCGGGCGTGGCCGATCCGGGGATGTTCCCGCCGGCCGCGGCCGATCCGGGGTCGTTCGCGCCGGCCGCGGCCGATCCGGGGTCGTTCGCGCCGGCCGCGGCCGATCCCGGATGGCCGGCGCCGGTACCGGGCTGTGACGCCGGCTGGGTGGCCGCACCGGACGCCGCCGGGCTCGACTGCGGCGTCCGGTGGGCCGCCGAATCCGGCTGCGCCGCCTGCTGAGCCGGCGGGTTCGCCGCCGGGTCGGTAGCGGGCGCAGGGGCGGGAGCGGAGGGTGCCGCGGGGGCGGGCGCAGGCGCGGGAGCATGCGCCGACGCCCGGTGCTTCCCGCCCCTCTTCGGCGCCGCAGGTGCGGCCGGGCCCGACGGGGCCTGCGGAGTGGCCGCAGCCCTGGGACTCCCCGGCACCGACCCGGTGGAGCCGCGCGCCGGGGCAGGCGCTGCTGTAGCAGCAGGCGCAGCCGGGGCCGCGGGAGCAGGGGCAGCGTCGGGAGCCGGAGCAGCCGGGCGCACAGCGGGAGCAGCCGGGCGCACAGCGGGAGCAGCCGGCACAGCCGCCTCCGGAGCGGCCCCAGCCGGATCAGCCGCAGCCGGAGCGACATGGGCGGGAGCGCCCGCGAACGACGCCGCCTGCGCGAGGTTGAGCACCTGAGTGGCGGCGTCGGGGTCGAAGGCGTGGCCCGCCTGGGGCCCGCTCACGGTCGGGAGATCGGGCAGGTTGACCCCGGACGCCTCCGGGCCGGCCGCACCGAGGCCGGTCTGAGGGTCCGTGGCCGCGAGCCCGAGGCCCTCGTGGTCGGTCGGCGCGGCCCGCATCGCCGCCACCGGCGCGGCGACGCCCAGGGTGGCGACGACGCTCCAGCGGACGAAACGGGGGATCTCCGCGGTGGCGGTGGCGCTCATCGTTCTCCTTGCACGTCAGACCATGTCGAACTGCTCGGTGTGGACCCGCTGGGCGGGAATGTCCAGCTCCTCGAGCGCCGTGAGGGCGCCACCCACGAGAGCAGGCGAACCACACAGGAAGTAATCGAGCTGATTGCGGCGGAAGGGTCCGGGCAGCACGGCCTCGAGCAGATCGCGGCCGATCCGCCCGGTCGGGCCCACCCAGCCCTCGGGAGGTTGGGTGACCGTCTGCACGACGGTCAGGTTGAGGCGGCTGGTCAGCTCACGGATCTCGTCGGAGAACAACAGTTCCGACGGCGTACGCCCACTGACCACAAGTCGGTGCGGGCGCCGGTCGCCGCGGGCGGCCAGCGTCCGGAGCATGCTCATCATCGGCGTGATGCCGACCCCGCCCGCGATCAGCACCAGCCCCGTCGCCTGGGTGTGGTCGACGCTGAACGTGCCGTGCGGGCCGTCGAGGTAGACCGTCTGGCCGGGATGAAGGTGCGACAGCAGCCGGGTGTAGTCGCCGACGTGGCGGATGGTGAACTCGATCATGCCCTCGGCCAGCGCCCCGGAGGCGATGGTGAACGGATGTTCCTCGGCGACCAGCACGGACCGGTGCAGCCGCAGCCACGCGAACTGACCGGGGGCGAACGCCATCTGCTCGCGCCGCCCGGGCCTGCGCCGCCCGGCCGGTGCCAGCACGAGCGTGCTCACCGCCTCGCTCTCCCGGCGGATCTCCTGGACCCGGAACTGGTTACGTCCCGCCAGCACCGGGCGCACGACCCACCGGTGGATCAGCACGGCGAGCACGCCCAGCAGCAGCACCCCGAACACGACGGCCATCGCCGGGTTCTGGATGAGGTGGTTGAGCCAGAACACGTGCAGCGCCGCGCCGATGATGATGACGGCGGCGAGCAGCACGTGGATCGCGCGCCACAACTCGTACCGCATCGTCATCCGGCGGCGGAACACGGCGAGGCCGGCGATCAGCAGCAGACCGATGGTCGCGACGGTCGCCGCGCGGGCCCGGGGCGGGGCGTGCAGCAGGTCGAGCAGCCTGACGTTGCGCGGATCGGCCACGATGACCATGCCGAGGTGGAGCAGAACCAGCACGACGACGAACAGCCCCAGGTAGCGGTGCAGCCGCATGAGGCGCTCGATGCCGAACGCGGTCGTCAGTGACCGTACCCGGGAGGCCATCACGATGACCACGACGAGCATGGATGTCGGCACCAGTCCGAGGACCAGCCCCAGTTCCATGTCCATGCTGGACGAGCCGCCGGCCGAGATCGACAACAGCAGCGGGGCCAGCAACACTGTCACGAAGGACATGGCCCATAAGGCGCGGGAGGCCGCTCGCATCACGGGCCGGGACGTTATCCAGCTGTGATGCGCCCGCCCCGGGTTCCTGAGAGGAGGCGTTGCGCGAGGTCCGCCATTCGGTCGGAGGGCATCGGTGAGTGGCGCCTCGACCCACCGGATGCGCCCATCCGATTGCGCCGAACGCCAGCATCCGCTCTCAGGACGCCCGGCCGCTCAGCCGTCCGCCGGCACGCGCCACCGCCCGCAGGCGATCATCCACCGCCCGCCGCACCGCCGATCCCGCAACGGCGGAGCCGTCACCGCACAGAGCATGCGCGGCGCCGCCCGGCGGCGCCACGTGGACGGCCCGGACGACCTCGGCTACCAACCCTGCGGTGGGTCCAGAAAGGTCTGCCCGAGCTCGCGACTGAGCGTCATGGCCCGGCGGGCCCACCCCGGCGTCGCCCCGGCCAGCCCGCATGCCGGGGTCGGGACGGCCAGCTCGGCGAGCCGGGACCGGTCGAAGCCGAGCCGGTCGGCCAGGTCGAACGCGCGACGGGCGAGGGTGCGCAGCTCGACCGGCCCGGGCGGGTCGCCGGCCGGCACCAGCCCCAGGAACAGCGGCGTCCCGGCGTCCCAGACCTCGCCGAGCGCGTCGAGCGCGGCCGGGGAGGCGGTGTCACCCGACAGCGCCGGCACGGTGGCGTCCAGCCCGATGCCCGCCGCCCCGATCCCGCCGAGCAGCCGCACCGGCGGGTTGTCGGCACAGCAGTGCACCATCACCGGCGCGGGCAGCCCGTCCACAAGGTCGCGCAGCAGGTCGGCAACCTCCGGTTCGGGCACCGCGGACAGCGTCCCGTAGCCCGACGCGGTCGGCAGCGACCCGCGCAGCACGGCCGGCAGCGTCGGCTCGTCGAGCTGGACGAGGACCTGCGCGCCGGTCCGCGCCGCAACCTCGGCGACGTGCCCGCGCAGGCCCTCGGCCAGGCTCTCGGCGAACTCGCGCACGGCACCGCGGTCGGTCAGTACCCGGTTGCCGGAGCGCAGCTCCATGTTCGCCGACAGCGTCCACGGACCGGCGGCCTGCACCTTCACCCAGTCCGGGCGGGCCGCCTCGCAGGCCTCCTCGAAGGCGTCGAGGTCCTCGCGGAGCAGGTCGACGGCCCGGCGGTGGTCCCGGCCCGGCCGGGCGGTCACCCGGTACCCGGTCGGCACCAGCTCGACGGCGATGTCGACGAGCATCGCCGCGGTCCGCCCGATCATGTCCGCGCCGACGCCGCGCGCCGGCAGCTCCGGGATGTGCGGCAGCAGTGGCAGCTCGCCGACGACGGTGGCGGCCGCCTCCCGCGGATCGGTCCCGGGCAGCGAACCCACTCCGGTCGCGGCACCCGGGGGCCACCGCCGGGGTTGTTCGGCCTGCTCGTCGGGGCCCTCGGTGGCGACCAGGAGCCCTTCCGCCTCGCCCGCGCCGGTCGGCCCCGGAGCCGGGCCACCCGGCACCGCTCCGGACAGGCCCGCGGCGGCGAGGGCTGCGGCGAGTGGATCGTCGGAAGTACTCATGCCGCGCTGTGTACCCGATCCGTTCAGGACTTGCGGTACCGGGCGTCGAACAGGCAGTAGACGCCGAACAGCGCGAGCCCGAGCGCGAGCCCGAGCAACAGCACCTGCCCGTAGGGCTGCGCCCCGAGCGTCTTGAGCCCGGCGTCGAGACCGACCGGCTGGTTCGGGTCGTAGCGCAGGGCCGCGAGCACCAGCAGCACGCCGGTCGTGCCGTAGGCCAGGCCCAGGGCGGGCCAGCCCACCTGCCCGAGGCCGACGGCGAGCCGGGCGGCCCGCGGTTCGGCACGACCGAGGTCGAGATCGCGCCGGAACTCGCGGCTGAGCCCGTGGTAGATCGCATACCCGGCACCGGCCAGCACCCCGGCCCCGATCAGGCCGACGAGGCACCGTCCGCCGGGCATCTCGAACAGCACCGCCGCGACCGAGCGGTCCGGGGTGTCGGCGCCACCGGCCGCGGCGATCGCGGCCGCCGACTTCGCGAGCACGCCGAAGATCACCGCCTCGGCGAGGTTGATCGCGATACGCCGCACCCGCTTCGCCGTCGGCAGCCCGCGGTGCCCCCAGATCGCCTCGGCCAGCTGCCAGATCACCAGGCCGCCCAGGCCGACCGTGACCACCCAGAGCAGGACGAGGCCGGGGTCGGTCGCAGCGATGGCCTGTAGCGCGCCGGACTTGTCGGCCTGCTCCCGGTCTCCGAACGCGACCTGCGCCGCCAGCGCGGCGATCAGCAGGTGCACCGCGCCGTAGCCGACCAGCCCGATCCGGCCGAGTGCGTGCACGGCACGGCTGTCGGCGGCGTCCTCGGCGGTGTCGGCGGCCTCCTCGGCCACGTCGCCCAGGTCGGCGTGGTCGCGGTCGTCACGCCCGGGTGAGTCCACTGTGTACTGTGCGTCGGGCACGGCGGCACCTCCTCGGTCGCCGGAAAGCGTGACCCATTCGAGCGAATTGCGCCACTCGCGAACGCGGCGTCACTCGCCCGTTCCCCTCATGGGGCGGGTGCGGGGGTGAGCCCCGGGG
>NZ_JAAXLA010000084.1 GCF_012911935.1 Pseudonocardia acidicola
CGGGGCCCGCAGCAGCACGCGCACAACAAACTGGCACAAAAACCAATTCATAAACAAGCTCGACACACTGTTGAGTTCTCAAAAGACACCCGCACACCATGACGATCCTCGCGGACCGAGCCGGGGCAACTTTTCTAAGCTACATGGTCCTGCTCGCGGTGTCAACCGCCAGGCCCATGTTACCGCAGTCACATCCTGTCGGACGCAGTACCTGCGGTGGTGGCCGCCGTGCTCAGGGGCTGACTCTGGGCCGGTAGAACCGTCCCGGTCTGTCGTGCTGCCCGCCGTGGCGACGACGAGAAAGTTACTCAAGGCGCCGCGGCGAAGTCAAATCGGGGTCGCCTTCTCGACATCCGCGCAGGTCAACGCGCTGCCGGCGATCGGAGCGCCGCAGGGGCCGGCGCCGACGTGCTCGTCCGCGCCGGCCCACGTCGCGTCAGGACCCAGCGGCCCGGACCCCGGCGAGGTTGCGCTTCCCCCGGCGCAGCACGAGCCATCGCCCGTGCAGCAGGTCATCCTCCGAGGGCGCCCACGCCTCGTCGGTGATCTTCGTGTTGTTCACGTAGGCACCGCCCTCGTTCACCGTGCGCCGAGCGGCACCGCGGCTCTCGGCGAGGCCCGTGTCCACGAGCAGATCGACGATCGTCGGCCGTTCGGCGATCCGCACGGTTGCGGTCGGGATCTCGGCCAACGCGCCGTCGAGGGTTCCCGCGTCGAGCTCGCGCAGCTCACCGCGGCCGAACAGCGCCTGGCTCGCCGCCTTGACCTGATCGGTGTGATGTCGGCCGTGCACGAGGGTCGTGAGCTCCTCCGCGAGTCGTCGCTGCCCGGCGCGCTGATGCGGCCGTTCGGCGACCTCCTTCTCGAGGGCTTCGATCTCCTCGACGGGGAGGAACGTGAACAACCTCAGGTACCTGCCCACGTCGGCGTCGGCCACGTTGATGAAGTACTGGTACCAGGCGTAGGGCGAGGTCATCTCCGGGTCGAGCCAGATGTTCCCGCCGCCGGTGGACTTCCCGAACTTGCGGCCCTCGGCGTCGGTGACGAGCGGCACGGTCAGCGCATGCGCCGTCGCACCCTCCACCCGGCGGATCAGCTCGACCCCGCCGACGATGTTGCCCCACTGGTCCGAGCCACCGATCTGCAGCGTGCAACCGTGCTCGCGGTACAGCCGCAGGTAGTCCTGGGACTGCAGCAGCAGGTAGCTGAACTCGGTGTAGGACATGCCCTCCGCGGCGAGTCGCCGCTTGACGGTCTCCCGGCCCAGCATCACGTTGACCGAGAAGTGCTTGCCGACATCACGCAGGAACTCCAGGACACCCTGCCCACCGGTCCAGTCCAGGTTGTTGACGATCAGCCCACCGGTGGGTGAGGAATCGAACTCCACGAACCGCTCGAGCTGCCCGCGGATCCGGTCCGCCCACTCGGCGACCACGTCGGTGGTCTGCAGGGCCCGCTCACCGTTGTCACGTGGGTCACCGATCAACCCGGTGGCCCCGCCGGCGAGCACGATCGGCCGCGCGCCGGCCTGCTGGAAGCGCCGCAGCGTGAGCAACGGCACCAGGTTCCCCGCGTGCAGGCTGGGGGCGGTGGGGTCGAAGCCCGCATAGAGCGTCAGCGGTTCCGCCGCGTCGAGATCGCGGCGCAGCGCCTCCAGGTCGGTGCTCTGCGCGATCAGGCCACGCCATTCCAGCTCGTCGAGGATGTGCGTACTCACGTCCTCGATCCTCCCTCAATGCGTGCGGCCGGTGCCCCGGGGTGGGGGCACCGGCCGATTCGGTGGCGGATCCGGGGTCAGCCGGCGAGGCGCTCGGCGAACTGCGGTGGCAGCGAGTCGAGCAACGCCGGCAGGCTGAGCACACTGCCGAACGACAGCGCGACACCCTGCTCCTCGGTGAGGGTCACCACGCGCTGTTCCTTGCCCACCCGCAGAGCCGGATACCCCGGCTGCCGCTCGATCCCCGATCCCTGCGTGCCGGGGATGGTGATCCATACGACGAGATCGTTGTCGTCGAGCAGGTTCAGCCGCTCGGCACTGATGTCGGCGTAGAACTGGTCGCCGGCCAACCGGTCGAACTCGGCCGGCACCTGGAAGCCGAGTGCGGACAGGAACCGGCCGCGCGAGTCCTGCGAGCTCCAGACGAAGTAGTTGCCCCCGTCGAGCGAGCTGCGCGCGGCGACCACGGCCCTCTTCCCGGCGAACTCGGCGTTTGCGCTGCGGATCGCAGCGAAGCGCGCTTGCAGATCGGTCACCAGCTTGTCCGCCTGGGCGCTCCTGCCCAGCGCGGTGCCGATCACTCGCGTGGCGTCCTGCCACGGGGTGCCGTAGTCGACGAAGCCCTCGGGCTGCGCGATCGTCGGCGCGATCCGGGAGTACGACTCGTACTGTTCCCTGGTCAACCCCGCGCTGACCCCGATGATCAGGTCCGGGCGCAGCGCGGCGAGCGTCTCGAGGTTGATCTCGCCGTCGAGCACCTGGGGCTGCTGGCCCTGGAGGCGGTCACGTGCCCACGGCCACGTCGCGGACGGCTGCTTGCCGGTGAACTCGCGGATCGCGACCGGCACGACGCCGAGCGCGAGGATCGCGTCCTGGTCGGTGTAACCGAGCGAGACCACGCGCTGCGGCGCGGCGGGAACGACGGTGGTGCCGAACTTGTGGGTCACCGACGCCGGGAACGCGCCGTCTCCGCCGGCTGCCGCGGCGGGCGCAGCGCCGCCGCTCGGGCCCTCCGACGAACTGCAGCCGGCCACCGCGAGGAGTGTGGCGAGGATCAGGGTGAGGAGCCGCCAGCCGGGGACAGGCCGCACCGAAAACTTAGGGTCGTCGAACACGCATGAAGGTTAGGTTGCCCTATTTCGGACGTAAAGTCACAGAACGGTCACGAACCTTCCCCGGACGGTACTGGCTCACCGCCGGTGAGCCGTCCAGCCAGAACCGCCACGGCAGGTCGACCGCGGCCACCACCCCGACCCGTGGCCCCCGGCGGATCGTCGCCGGGTCGACCGGCGGGCCGGCGAGCAGCCGCACCGGCGACGCGGGATCGGTCACGTCCAGGCCGTTGTGCTCCCGGCCCAGTCCCAGCAGCGAGGCCAGCCGGGCCGGTCCGCGGGCCAGGTCCGCATCCCGACGCGCGGTCGGCCGCCGCGCCCGGGCCGCGCCCAGGTCCGACGTCACCTCCCCCGCCCGCAGCAGCACCGCGCCCGCGTCACCGTCGTCGAGGCAGGTGATGTTGGCGCAGAAGTGCATGCCGTAGACGAAGTACACGTAGAGGAAGCCCGGCGGGCCGAACATCACCTCGTTGCGCGGGGTGCGGCCACGGAAGCTGTGCGACGCCGGGTCGTCCGCCCCGCGGTAGGCCTCCACCTCGACGAGCCGGACCGCGACCGGGCCCTCCGGGGTGTCGGCCTCGACCGTGCACCCGAGCAACCGAGCGGCGGCCGGCAGCACGTCGGCCGCCAGCTCGCCACGCGGGAGCAGTTCCTGCTCGGAGGTGCCCGTCATCCGACCCAGGACCGGGCCCCGTCGATCGCCGCGCGCAGCTCGTCGAGCTGCTCGGCCACCCGCTCCCCCGCCGTCCCGCCACGCGCGTTGCGCGACGCGATCGACCCGGAGACGGTGAGCACGTCCCGCACCGCCGGGGTGAGCGCCGAGTGCACCGCGGCCAGTTCGGCGTCGGTCAGCTCGTCGAGTCCGACGCCGCGCGCCTCGGCCGCGCGGACGCACCCGCCGGCCGCCTCGTGCGCGACCCGGAACGGCACGCCCGCCCGGACCAGCCACTCCGCGATGTCGGTGGCCAGGGTGAACCCGGCCGGGGCCAGCTCGGCGAGCCGGTCGGTGTGGAAGACCAGCGTCGCCACCATCCCGGCCACCGCGGGCAACAGCAGTTCGAGCTGCTCGACGGAGTCGAACAGCGGCTCCTTGTCCTCCTGCAGGTCCCGGTTGTACGCCAGCGGCTGCGCCTTGAGCGTGGCCAGCAACCCGGTCAGGTTGCCGATCAGCCGCCCGGCCTTGCCCCGGGTGAGCTCGGCGACATCCGGGTTCTTCTTCTGCGGCATGATCGAGCTGCCGGTGGAGAACGCGTCGTCGAGGGTGACGTAGGAGAACTCCGCCGTGGCCCAGACGATCACCTCCTCGGCCAGCCGGGAGAGATCCACCGCGACCATGGCCAGCACGAAGGCGGCCTCGGCGGCGAAGTCCCGCGACGCGGTGCCGTCGATCGAGTTCGCGGCCGAGGAGTCGAAGCCCAGCTCCGCCGCGACCGCCTCCGGGTCCAGGCCCAGCGACGACCCGGCCAGCGCGCCCGACCCGTAAGGCGAGACCGCCGCCCGGGTGTCCCAGTCACGCAGCCGGCCGACGTCGCGCAGCAGCGCGTGCGCGTGCGCCGCCAAGTGGTGCGCGAGCAGCACCGGCTGGGCGTGCTGCAGGTGCGTGCGCCCGGGCATCGGGGCGTCCGGGTGCGCTGCCGCCTGTCCGACCAGCGCGTCGACGACGTCGAGCACGCCGGCGCCGACCCGGCGGGCCGCGTCGCGCAGCCACATCCGGAACAGCGTCGCGACCTGGTCGTTGCGCGACCGGCCGGCTCGAAGCTTGCCGCCCAGCTCCGGGCCGGCCCGCTCGATCAGTCCGCGCTCGAGCGCGGTGTGCACGTCCTCGTCATCCGGGGCGGGCCCGAAGGCACCGGAGGCCACGTCGGCCTCCAGCTTCTCCAGCGCGGACAGCATCCCGGCGAGCTCGTCGTCGGTGAGCAGTCCGGCACGGTGCAGCACCCGGGCATGCGCCTTCGAGCCGCGCAGGTCGTAGGGCGCCAGCCGCCAGTCGAAGTGCGTGGACTTCGACAGGGCGGCCAGCGCGTCGGCCGGTCCACTCGCGAACCGGCCGCCCCACAGGGCGGAACCGCTCACTGCCCGGTGCCCCGCAGCCGCTGCTCCCGCCGCGCGGCGATCTTGCTCGGCAGGCCCCAGAGCTGCACGAAGCCCTTGGCCAGCGACTGGTCGAAGGCGTCGCCCTCGTCGTAGGTGGCGAGGTTGAAGTCGTACAGCGACGCGTCGGAACGCCGGCCCGTCGGGACCGCGCGGCCACCGTGCAGGGTCATCCGGACCTCGCCGGAGACGTACTCCTGGGTCTGCGCGATGAACGTGTCGAGGGCGTACTTCAGCGGGGAGAACCACAGGCCGTCGTAGACCAGCTCGGTCCAGCGCTGCCCGACGGTCCGCTTGAACCGGGCCAGGTCGCGCTCGACGGTGACGTTCTCCAACTCCTGGTGCGCGGTGATCAGCGCGATCGCGCCGGGCGCCTCGTAGACCTCGCGGCTCTTGATGCCGACCAGCCGGTCCTCGACCATGTCCAGCCGCCCGATGCCCTGCGCGCCGGCCCGGCGGTTGAGCTCCTGGATGGCCTGCAGCATCGAGACGGGCCTGCCGTCGATCGCGACCGGCACACCCTTGTCGAAGGTGATCACGACCTCGTCGGCCTCGCGGGGCTCGGCCGGGTTCGAGGTGTAGGAGTAGACGTCCTCGATCGGGGCGTTCCAGATGTCCTCGAGGAAGCCGGTCTCGACGGCCCGGCCCCACACGTTCTGGTCGATCGAGTACGGCGACTTCTTGGAGACGTCGATCGGCAGGCTGCGGTCCTCGGCCCAGGCGATGGCCTTCTCCCGGGTCCACGCGAAGTCCCGGACCGGGGCGATGACGTTCAGGTCGGGGGCGAGGGCCTGGATGCCGACCTCGAAGCGGACCTGGTCGTTGCCCTTGCCCGTGCAGCCGTGCGCGACCGTCGACGCGCCGTGGTACTTCGCCGCCTCGACGAGGTGCTTGACGATCAGCGGCCGGGACAGCGCCGAGACCAGCGGGTAGCGGTCCATGTAGAGCGCGTCGGCCTGCAGCGCCGGCAGGCAGTAGCCGTCGGCGTACTCGTCGCGCGCATCGGCGACGACGGCCTCGACCGCGCCGCACGCCAGTGCCCGCTTGCGGATCTCCTCGAGGTCCTCGCCACCCTGGCCGACGTCGACGGCCACGGCCACCACCTCGGCACCGGTCTCCTCGGCGATCCACCCGATGCCCACCGAGGTGTCCAGCCCACCCGAGTAGGCCAGTACGACCCGGTCCGTCATGTCGCTTCCTCCATCGTCGGTGCGTCAGCGCAGTTGTGTCAGGCGGTCGGCGAGCTCCGCACCCGTGAGGGGCTCGCGGGCGACCACCAAGATCGTGTCGTCACCGGCGATCGTGCCGACGACGTCGTGCAATGCTGCCCGGTCCAGCGCGCTGGCCAGGTAGTGCGCGGCCCCGGGCGGGGTCCGGAGCACGGCAAGGTTCCCACTCGCGTCCGCGGACACGAGAAGCTCCCCCATCAGCCGGGCCAGCCGGGTGGTCCCGCCCTCCACGCCGCGGACCGGGCTGCCGTCCTCCGGGATCACATAGACCGGTGCTCCCCCGTCGGCGCCGCGCAGCTTCACGGCGCCGAGCTCGTCGAGGTCACGGGACAGCGTGGCCTGGGTGGCCGACACCCCCGACGCCTCGAGCAGTGCCTGCAGCTCGGTCTGGCTGCGGACCGCCCGCTGCGTGATCAGCTCGGCGATCCGGGCCTGACGAGCCACCCGGGAGGCCGTGCCCGATCGGGTGGTGCCGGTCTCGGTCATCGTCGCAGCAGCCAGGACAGCAGCGCCTTCTGGGCGTGCAGCCGGTTCTCCGCCTCGTCCCACACCGCGCTGGCCGGGCCGTCGATCACCTCGTCGGTGATCTCGTCACCGCGGTGCGCGGGCAGGCAGTGCAACACGATCGCGCCGTCGGCGGCGCGGCCGAGCAGGTCGGCGTTGACCTGCAGCGGGCGGAACGGAGCGGCCCGGTCCAGGCCGTCGTTCTCCTGACCCATCGACACCCACGTGTCGGTGACCAGCACGTCGGTGCCGTCGACCGCGGCGTGCGGATCGGCGATCAGCTCGACACCGCCACCGGTCTCCGCGGCCCGCGCCTTGGCGTCGCGCAGCACATCCGGGTGCGGGGTGAAACCCTCCGGGGCGGCGATCCGGACGTGCATGCCCGCGGTCGCACCGCCCAGCAGCAGCGAGTGCGCCATGTTGTTCGCGCCGTCGCCGAGGTAGGTCAGGGTGAGCCCGGCGAGCCGGCCGAAGCGCTCCCGGATCGTCTGCAGATCGGCGAGCACCTGGCAGGGGTGGAACTCGTCGGTCAGCGCGTTGACGACCGGAACCCGGGACACGCTGGCCATGGCCTCGATCCGGGCCTGCCCGGAGGTCCGCCAGACCACCGCGTCGACGAACCGGGAGAGCACCCGGGAGGTGTCCTCGATCGTCTCGCCGCGGCCGAGCTGGCTGGCCGCCGCGTCGATGATCAGCGGGTTGCCGCCGAGCTCGGCGATGCCGACCTCGAACGAGATCCGGGTCCGGGTCGAGGCCTTGTCGAAGATCACGGCCACCGACTTCGGCCCGGCCAGCGGGCGGTGCCCGAACCGGTCGGCCTTCATCGCGTCGGCGAGGTCGAGGACCTCGCGCTGCTCGTCGGGGGTCAGGTCGTCGTCACGGAGCAGGTGCCTAGGCATCGCTCTCACCCGCCTTGTCCAGGATGCCCGGCAGCGCGGTCAGGAACTCCCCCGCCTGGGCCTCGGTGAGCACCAGCGGCGGGGCGAGCCGGACCCGGTCCGGGACGGCGTTGTTGATCAGGAAACCGGCGTCGCGGGCAGCGTTCGCCACCGCGGCCGACAGCGGTGCGGTCAGCCCGACGCCGATGAGCAGGCCGGCTGCGGAGACGTGGCCGACCAGCGGGTGGCCCAGGGCCTCGACACCGGTGGCGATCTCCTTGCCGACCTGGGTGACGTGCGCCAGCAGGCCGTCGTCGCCGATCGTGCGCAGCACCGCGAGCGCGGCCGCGCAGCTGATCGGGTTGCCCCCGAAGGTCGTGCCGTGCTGACCCGGTTCGAGCAGCCCGGCGGCCGCGCCGATCCCGATGCAGGCGCCGATCGGCAGCCCGCCGCCGAGGCCCTTGGCCAGCGTGACGACGTCCGGGACGATCCCCAGGCTCTGGTGGGCGAACCAGGCGCCGGTGCGGCCGATGCCGGTCTGCACCTCGTCGAGGACGAGCAGCGCGCCGCGCTCCGCGGTGATCTCCCGGGCGGCCTGCAGGTAGCCCTCCGGCGGGATGATGACGCCGGCCTCACCCATGATCGGCTCGAGGACCACCGCCGCGGTGTCGGCGTCGACCGCGGCGTCGAGCGCGGCGACGTCGCCGTAGGGGATGTGCGAGACACCGGGCGGCAGCGGCTCGAACGGCGCCCGCTTGGCCGGCTGCCCGGTGAGCGCCAGCGCGCCCATGGTGCGGCCGTGGAAGGCGTTCTCCGCCGCGATGATGTTCGGCCGGCCGGTCCGCCGCGCGATCTTGAACGCGGCCTCGTTGGCCTCGGCGCCGGAGTTGCCGAACAGCACCTTCGCGCCCGGCGCGTCGAGCAGCTCCAGCAGCCGTTCGGCGAGCGCCAGCGCGGGCTCGTTGATGTAGAGGTTCGAGGTGTGGCCCAGCGTGGAGATCTGCCTCGTCACCGCCTCGACGACGGCCGGGTGCGCGTGCCCGAGAGCGTTGACGGCGATGCCGCCGAGCAGGTCGAGGTAGCGGCGGCCGTCGGCGTCCCACACCTCGGCACCGTCACCGCGCACGAGCGCGAGCGGCGGGGTGCCGTAGTTGTTCATCATCGCGGCCTGCCACCGCGTGCTGAAGCTCCCACTCACGGGATCACCATCGTTCCGACTCCCTCGCTGGTGAAGACCTCGAGCAGCACCGAGTGCGGTACCCGCCCGTCGATCACGTGTGCCCCCCCGACCCCGCCGCGCACCGCCCGCAGGCAGGCCTCCATCTTCGGCGCCATGCCGCTCTCCAGATCGGGCAGCATCGGCTCGAGCTGGTCGGCGGTCAGCTCGCTGATCACCGACTCGGGGTCCGGGTAGTTCGCGTAGAGGCCCTCGACGTCGGTGAGCACCACGAGCTTCGCGGCGCCGAGGGCGGCCGCCAGCGCGGCGGCCGCGCTGTCGGCGTTGATGTTGTAGACGGTGCCGGCGACATCGGGTGCGACGCCGGCCACCACCGGGATCCGCCCGGCCCGGACGATGTCGAGCACGGCCTCCGGGTTGACCTGCACGACGTCGCCGACGAGCCCGATGTCCACCGGCTCTCCACCGACCAGGGCGGTGCGCTTCTCCGCGGTGAACAGCCCCGCGTCCTCACCGGAGAGGCCGACCGCGTAGGGCCCGTGCTGGTTGATCAGCCCGACCAGTTCCCGGCCGACCTGCCCGACCAGCACCATCCGCACCACGTCGATGGTCTCCGGGGTGGTGACCCGCAGGCCGCCACGGAACTCCCCGGGCAGCCCGAGCCGGTCGAGCATCGCGGTGATCTGCGGGCCGCCGCCGTGCACGACGACGGGGTGGATGCCGGCGAGGCGCAGGAACACCATGTCCTGCGCGAAGGCCTGCTTCAACTCCTCGTCGATCATTGCGTTGCCGCCGTACTTGACCACGACGATCTGGCCGTGGAAGCGCTGCAGCCAGGGCAGCGCCTCGGCCAGCACGGCGGCCTTCTCCCCGGCGCGCTTGAGCCGGGCGGCCGCGCTCGCCGGCTCCGCCTCAAGAGGGGTAGGCACTGTTCTCCTCCACGTAGGCGTGCGACAGGTCGGTGGTGAGGATCTCCGCGGCGCCGTCGCCGAGACCGAGTGCGATCTCGATGACGATCTCCTTGCCGGACAGGTCCGCGTCGGTCCGGCCGCCGGCCGCGACGCCGCCGGTGCACAGCAGGACGCCGTTGATCGTGACATCGAGTGTGCCGGGGTCGACCGCGGCGTCGGAGTAACCGACGGCGGCGGCGATGCGGCCCCAGTTCGCGTCCGAGCCGAACATCGCCGTCTTGACCAGGCTGTCCCGGGCGACCGTGCGGGCGACGGTCACCGCGTCGTCCTCGCTGGCCGCGCCGGAGACCCGTACCGCGATGCGTTTGGTGACACCTTCGGCGTCGGCCTGCATCTGCTGGGCGAGGTCCTTGCAGACCGCGGTGAGCGCGGCGGTGAACGCCTCCGGGTCCGCGCTGACCCCCGAGGCGCCGGAGGCCAGCAGTAGCACGGTGTCATTGGTGGACATCGAGCCGTCGACGTCGAGCCGGTCGAAGCTGACCCGCACCGCGGCGCGCAGCGCGGGCTCCAGCGCCGCCGGGTCGAGCACCGCGTCGGTGGTGAGCACCGACAGCATCGTGGCCATCGACGGGGCGATCATGCCGGCGCCCTTGGTGAGACCGCCGACGCTCCAGCCCGCGGCGTCGGTGTGCGCGGCCTGCTTGGCGACGGTGTCCGTGGTCATGATCGCGGTGGCCGCGGCGAGCCCGGCCTCCGGCGTGGCGGCGAGCTCGCCGGCCGCGGTCCCGACGCCGGCGAGCACGGCGTCGCGCGGCAACTGCGCCCCGATCAGCCCGGTGGAGCAGACCGCGACCTCGATCGCGCCGCAGCCGAGCACCTCGGCGGCCTTCTCCGCGGTGGCGTGCGCGGTCTGGAAGCCCTGCGGGCCGGTGCACGCGTTGGCGCCGCCCGAGTTCAGCACCACCGCGCGCAGCCGCCCGGTGGTGAGCACCTGCTGCGACCACAGCACCGGCGCGGCCTTGACCTTGTTGCGGGTGAACACCCCCGCCGCGGCCTGATCCGGGCCGTCGTTGACGACGAGCGCAAGGTCGGGGTTGCCGTTGGCCTTGATCCGGGCGGCGATGCCCGCCGCCCGGAAGCCCTTGGGCGTCGTGACGCTCACGGCGCCACCCCGGTGAACGGCAGGCCGACGGTCTCCGGCAGCCCGAGGGCCAGGTTCATGCACTGCACAGCGCCTCCGGCGGTGCCCTTGGTGAGGTTGTCGATGGCGGCGACGGCGATCAGCCGGCGCGCGTCGGGATCGACCGTGACCTGTAGATGCACGGTGTTGGAACCGAGGGTGGCCGCGGTGGTGGGCCAGACGCCCTCGGGGAGCAGGTGGACGAACGGTTCGTCGGCGTAGGCCTTCGCGTAGGTCTCCCGGGCCGCGGCGCCGTCGCCGATCAGCGGCGCCGAGCAGGACGCGAGGATCCCGCGCGGCAGTGGGGCGAGGACCGGGGTGAAGCTCACGGTGACCGGTGTACCGGCGGCCACCGACAGGTTCTGCGCGATCTCCGGGGTGTGCCGGTGCACACCGCCCACCCCGTAGGCGCTCAGCGAGCCCATCACCTCGGCGCCGAGCAGGTGCGGCTTGAGTGACTTGCCCGCGCCGGACGTCCCGGTCACCGCGGTGATCACGACATCCGGCTCGGCGAGGCCGGCGGCCAACGCCGGGAACAGGGCCAGGCTGATCGCCGTCGGGTAGCAGCCGGGGACGGCGACCCGCTTGGTGCCGCGCAGCGCGTCGCGCGCGCCGGGCAGTTCGGGCAGCCCGTACGGCCAGCTGCCGGCGTACTCGCCGCCGTACCAGCGGGTCCAGGCGTCGGCGTCGGTGAGCCGGTGGTCGGCGCCGCAGTCGATGACGACGGTGTCCGGGCCGAGTTCGGCGGCCAGCTCGGCCGACTTGCCGTGCGGCAGCGCGAGGAAGACGACGTCGTGCCCGGCGAGGGTCTCGGCGTTCGTGTCGGAGAGGATGCGGTCGGCCAGCGGGAGCAGGTGCGGCTGATGCTGCGCCAGCGGCGTGCCCGCGCTCCCCCCGGCTGTCAGCGCACCGATCTCCACGTCGGGGTGCACGAGGAGCAGCCGCAGCAGCTCTCCCCCGGCATACCCGCTTGCTCCCGCCACCGCGATCCGAACCACGTGGATGATTATGCAGAGTGACGGAAGATGATGCAAACTGGTTCCGTCGGAGCTGGTCCGTAGTCTGCCCGCCTGCCCTCCGCCCGCCAGATCCCGGTCCGGTGACGACGCTCGTATCCGCCGAGTTCGGCCGCTGAGCTCACCGCCGCGGCCCGCGAGCTGTGGGACGGCGCCGCAGGACCCGTCCCGGGTGCCGCCCTCAAGCACCTCTGAGCGGCGGCCGGCCGTTCCCGTGCCGGGCCACCAGCTCTAGCAGGCCGTCCGGGTAGAGCCGCTCGGTACCGTCGCGGAACGACGCGCACGGCTGCCAGCCGACCGGGCTCCCCTCGTCGAGCACGACCCCGACGACATCGCGGTCGTAGAGCGACCGGTCCCTCAGGTCGGCGGTGAAGACGAGGGCGATCTCGTGCCCGGGCCGGCCGGCGTAGGTGAAGATGTTCTCCACCACCCCGATCTGCTCCACGCCGTCGATCTCGACGGCGAGTTCCTCGCGCATCTCCCGGCGCAGCGCGTCGGCGCCGGTCTCGCCGAACTCGATGCCGCCACCGAGCGGGCGGTAGAAGGTCCGGGCCGTGACCGGATCACGGCCCGTGGAGACGAGCAGGTCCCCGCCGCGCCGCACCACGGCGAGAGCGATCGTGCGGATGCGTGGCATGGTCACGGCGGCACACCGTAGCCGGGAATGATCTCGCGATCCCGCGACTTGCACCCGGGCGTGGAGATCGGTGTGTACACGTTCGCGGACGTCGACCCGAAGCCGGGCGGTGTCGGCCCGGCCCAGCGGGTGCGCGAGGTCGTCGAGGAGATCGCGCTGGCCGACGAGGTCGGCCTCGACGTGTTCGGCGTGGGTGAGCACCACCGCGCCGACTACGCGGCGTCGGCGCCGCAGATGATCCTCGCCGCCGCGGCGGAGCGGACGAAGCAGATCCGGTTGACCAGCGCGGTGACCGTGCTCAGCTCCGACGATCCGGTGCGCGTGTTCCAGCAGTTCTCCACCCTCGACCTGCTGTCCGAGGGCCGCGCCGAGATCATGGCCGGGCGCGGGTCGTTCATCGAGTCGTTCCCGCTGTTCGGTCACGACCTCTCCGACTACGACGAGCTGTTCGCCGAGAAGCTCGACCTGCTGCTCGCGCTGCGCGCCTCGGAGCGGGTGACCTGGTCGGGCCGGCACCGCTCACCGCTGTCCGACCAGCCCGTCCACCCCCGGCCGCTGCAGGACCCGCTGCCGCTGTGGGTGGCCGTCGGCGGCAACCCGCAGTCGGTGGTGCGGGCCGGCACGCTCGGGCTGCCGCTCGCCGTCGCGATCATCGGCGGGCAGCCGGAGCGGTTCGCGCCGCTCGTCGACCTGTACCGGGAGGCCGCCCGCCGGGCCGGGCACACGAACCCGCCGGTCAGCCTGAACACCCACGGCTTCGTCGGCGAGACCCGCGAGGTCGCCGCTGACCGCTACTTCCCGGGCTACGCCGACGTGATGGCCCGGCTGGGCCGCGAGCGCGGCTGGGGGCCGCCGAACCGGGCCGCGTTCGACGCGGCGTGCGAGCTGCGCGGCTCGATGGCGCTGGGCAGCCCCGAGCAGATCGCCGAGAAGATGCTGTTCCAGCACGAGATCTTCGGCCACCAGCGTTCGCTCACCCAACTCGCGCTGGGCAGCGTCGCGCACCGCGACGTGATGCGCGCGATCGAGCTGCTGGGCACCGAGGTGGCGCCGATCGTACGGGCCGAGGTGGCGCGCCGCGCGAGTACGTCCGCCGCGACGGCCTGACCCCGGCGCTGCTCGCCGGCCCTGCACGATGCCGTCACGCACGGCAGCGCGGACCACGAAGTAGAGCCCCGGTGCGCAGCGCCCTGCTCGGTCTCGTTCACAGCAGGTGACAATCCGCGGAAACCGCCCACGCTCCTGATCCGCAGAACCCACCAGGCCCTGGCCCGCCTCGGCGACTGACGCCGCTCCGTGCGCGGCACGTGGCGCTCCGCCACCACGTGCCGCGCACGGGCGCGTTAGCGCAACGTAGCTCCGAAGCGCTCGGCGGCCACTGCGACGGCCGCGTCGCGGGCCGCGTTGGCCTCCTCATTGGTCAGCGTCCGGTCGTCGGCACGGAACCGCAGGGAGAAGGCGAGCGACTTGCGGCCCTCGCCGACCTGGGCGCCCGAGTACACGTCGAACAGCCGCACGTCCTCGAGCAGCTCGCCGCCGCCCTCGGTCAGCGCGTCGGCCACCTCGGCGGCCGGCACGTCCTCGGCGATCACCAGCGCGACGTCCACCGCGATCGGCGGGTACGGCGACACCCGCGGCACCGGGCGGGCCTCGTCGAGCGGCAGCGCGTCGAGGTCGAGCTCCATCGCCGAGGTCCGCGGCGGCAGGCCCAGCGCCTCGATCACCTTGGGGTGCAGCTCGCCGGCGTGTCCGACGACCCAGTCGCCGACCCGCAGCGCGGCGACCCGCCCCGGGTGGAACGGCGCCAGCTCGGCGCGCGTCACCCGCAGCTCGACGCCGGCCGCCCGGCCGGCCAGCCGGGCCGCCTCGACGGCGTCGGCCCAGCTCTCCCGGCGCCCGGGGCCCCACCAGCCGCGCGGCTCGCGGTCGCCGGCCAGCACCACGCCGACGTGCACCGGCTGAGCCGGCAGCGCGGCGTCGATCTGGGCGATCTCGGCGGCGGAGGGCCGCTCGGTCACCGCGGGGTCGGGCATCGGGACCGGCTGCGCGTGCGGCAGCACGACCTGGCCGATCTGATACAGCGCGAGGTCGTCGAGCCCGCGGGCCCGGTTGCGCACCAGCGTGTCGAGCAGCCCCGGCAGCAGCGTGGTCGCCAGCCGCGGCCGCTCGGCGTCGATCGGGTTGAGCACCTGCACGGTGCGGCGCCGGATGTCGTCCTCGGCGAGCCCGAACGCGTCCCACACGGCGTCGCCGACGAACGGGAACGGCTCCACCTCGACGTGCCCGGCCTCGGCCAGCGCCCGCGACACCGCGCGGCGGCGGCGCTGGGCCGGGGTCAGCCCCCGGCCTGCCGGGGCGGCCGGCAGCGTCGACGGGATGGTGTCGTAGCCCTCGAGCCGCAGCACCTCCTCGACCAGGTCGGCGGGAGCCGCCAGATCGGGGCGCCAGCTCGGCGGGGTCGCGACGACGAGCGCCTTGCCGTCGTCACCGGTCTCCAGGTCGACGGAGGCGCCGATCTGCGCGAGCCGGCGCACGGCGGCGCCGCGCTCGTAGGCGACGCCGGCGGTCCGGTCGGGCAGGTCGAGCCGCATCCGCACCGGGGCGAGCCGCGGGGCCGCGCCGACGTCGGTGCGGCCGGGGACGATCGTCCCGCCGCCGTGCTCGACCAGCAACTGCGCGGCCCGCTCGGCCGCGATCGGCGGCAGTTGCGGGTCGACCCACCGCTCGAAGCGCTTCGACGCCTCGCTGGGCAGCTTGTGCCGGCGCGCGGCGCGGGCGATCACGGCCGGGTCGAAGTGCGCGGCCTCGATGAGGACGTCGACGGTCGCGCCCTCCTCGTGCTCGGCGGGGATCTCGGTCGACGCCCCACCCATGACCCCGGCCAGCGCGATCGGCCCGGAGTCGTCGGTGATCAGCAGGTCGTCCGGGTCGAGGGCGCGCTCGACGTCGTCGAGCGTGGTGAGCTTCTCCCCTTCCTCGGCCCGCCGGACCACGATGTCCCCGGACAGCCGGGTCGCGTCGAATGCGTGCAGCGGCTGCCCGAGTTCGAGCATCACGTAGTTGGTGACGTCGACGGTCAGCGAGATCGGGCGCATCCCCGCGGCCAGCAGCCGGCGGCCCATCCACCACGGGGTCGGCGCCGACGGGTCGACGCCGGACACCCGGCGGGCGACGTAGCGGGAGGCCCCGGTCTCGTCCTCGATGCGCACCGGCCAGGACGCCGCGTCCTCCGGCGGCACCTCGACCCGGGCGGCCGGATCGGTGAAGTCGACGTCGAACGACGCGGCCAGCTCGCGGGCCAGCCCGCGCACCGCGAAGCAGTAGCCGCGGTCCGGGGTGACCGCCAGTTCGATCACCGCGTCGTCGAGTCCGAGCAGCGGGATCGCGTCGTCACCGGGCTCGGCCGTGCCGGGCGGGAGCACCAGGATGCCGGCGTGATCGGCACCGATGCCCAGTTCCCGGGCCGACGCGATCATGCCGTTGGAGACGTGGCCGTAGGTCTTCCGCGCGCAGATCGCGAACCCACCCGGCAGCACCGCTCCCGGCTGCGCGACGACGACGAGGTCGCCGACGGCGAAGTTCTGTGCGCCGCAGACGATGCCGAGCCGCTCGGGGGTGCCGTCCGGGCCCGGGCCGAACTCCACCTGGCAGTAGCGGATCGGCTTCTTGAACTCCGTGAGTTCTTCGATCTCGGCCACTCGGCCGACGACCAGCGGGCCGGTCAGCTCGGGACCGCGGTGGACGTGCTCGACCTCCAGGCCGACCCGGACGAACGCCTCGGCGACCGCGTCGGGGTCGCTGGGCAACTCTGTCTGGTCAGCGACGTCCACGTGGTCGGCCAACCACGACACCGGAACACGCACGACTACTCCTGACTGGAAGTGAAGAGGATCAGAGGGCCTCAGACGCCGAAGGCGCGGCTGAACCGGACGTCGCCCTCGACCATGTCCCGCATGTCGGGCAGGCCGTTACGGAACTGCAGGGTGCGCTCCAGACCCATGCCGAACGCGAAGCCCGAGTAGACGTCCGGGTCGATGCCGGCGGCGCGCAGCACGTTCGGGTTGACCATGCCGCAGCCGCCCCACTCGACCCAGCCGGGCCCGCCCTTCTTCTCCGGGAACCACACGTCCACCTCCGCCGACGGCTCGGTGAACGGGAAGAACGAGGGCCGCAGCCGGGTCCGGGAGTTCTCGCCGAACATCGCCCGGGCGAACGCGTCGAGGGTGCCCTTGAGGTGCGCCATCGTGATGCCCTTGTCGACGGCGAGGCCCTCGACCTGGTGGAACACCGGGGTGTGGGTGGCGTCGAGCTCGTCGGTGCGGAAGGTGCGGCCCGGGCACACCACGTAGACCGGCAGCTCGCGGTCGAGCAGCGCACGCACCTGCACCGGCGAGGTGTGGGTGCGCAGCACCATCCCCGAGTCCTGCCCCTTCTCCGGGTCGCCCAGGTAGAAGGTGTCCTGCATGGTGCGCGCCGGGTGGTCCTTGCCGAAGTTCAGCGCGTCGAAGTTCAGCCAGGCCGCCTCGACCTCCGGCCCCTCCGCCACCTCGTAGCCCATCGCGACGAACACGTCGGCGATGCGCTCGGAGAGCTGGGTGATCGGGTGCCGGGCGCCGCGCGGGTGGCGGTCCCAGGGCAGGGTGACGTCGACGGCCTCCTCGGCCAGCACCCGGGCGTCGCGTTCGGCGGTCAGCTCGGCGCGGCGGGCGTCGAAGGCCTCCTGGACCTTCCTCCGCGCGGCGTTGACGCGCTTGCCGGCGTCGGCCCGGCGCGGGCCGGGCAGCGAGCCGAGCTCGCGGCGGGCCAACTGCAGCGGGGCCTTGTCCCCCAGGTGGGCGGGCTTGACGGCGGCCAGCGCGGCGAGGTCGGCGGCGGCGGCAAAGGCCTCGGCGGCGGCCGTGACGGCTCCGTCGAGCGACTCCGGCTGCAGCAGGTCGATCGTGGTCTCGCTCATCGGACTGGCTGGCCTTCACCTTCATGTGCGGGAGAAATGTGGGAAATCGTAGTGCGCCGGGCCGCGGCGCTCGCGTACAGGCAGATCGCTGCGGCGGTGGCCAGGTTCAGGCTCTCCGCGCGCCCGTAGAGGGGGACCCGAACCCGATGATCGGCCGCGTCCGCCACACTCGCGGGCAGGCCGTGCGCCTCACTACCGAATATCCACGCCGTGGGGCGGGCGAGCACGGCGGCAGCGGCCGGGGCGTGCAGGTCGAGCTCACCGTGGCCGTCGGCGGCCAGCAGGGTGAGCCCGGCGTCCCGGCAGGCCTGCAGGGCCGCGAGCGGATCACGGTCGCGGGCCAGCGGGAGGTGGAACACGCTGCCGGTGGACGCCCGGACCGCCTTGCCGTTGTGCGGGTCGACGGTGTCGCCGGCCAGCAGCACGGCGTCGGCGCCGGCGGCGTCGGCCGCGCGGACCACGGTGCCGGCGTTACCCGGGTCGGTGACCCCGGCGAGCACCGCGACCAGGGCCGGGGTGCCGCGCAGCGCGGTGGCCACGGGAACGTCCAGCAGCGAGCAGACGGCGACCAGGCCCTGCGGGGTGACGGTGTCCGACAACCCCGCCGCGGCCTTGTCGGTGATCTCCGAGACCGGGACGCCGGCGCCGCGCGCCGCGTCGACCAGCTCGGGGTGGCGCTGTGCAGCGTCCGGGGTCACGAACAGCTCGTACATCCGGGAGCCGCCGTGCAGGGCCTCGCGGACGGCCTGGGCGCCCTCGACGAGGAAGCGCCGTGCCTTGTCACGCCCCGCACGTCGCAGCAGCTTGCGGGCGGCTACGACGCGCGGGGTTCGCTCAGTTCCGAGCACAGTGCCGGGACTGCTCAGGCGGCGGTCCCGTCCTGCGACGACGCCTGGGCGGGAACGTTGGCCTTGGCCAGCTCGACCAGCGCAGCGAACGCGGTCGGGTCGCTGATCGCGAGCTCCGACAGGTTCTTGCGGTCCACCTCGACGCCCGCGGCCTTGAGGCCCTGGACGAAGCGGTTGTAGGTCATGCCGTTGGCGCGGGCGGCGGCGTTGATCCGGGTGATCCACAGCTGCCGGAAGTCGCCCTTCTTGGCACGACGGTCGCGGTAGGCGTAGTTCAGCGAGTGGAGCATCTGCTCCTTCGCCTTGCGGTACAGCCGCGAGCGCTGCCCGCGGTAGCCGCTCGCCAGCTCGAGGGTCGTCCGGCGCTTCTTCTGGGCGTTGACCGCGCGCTTCACGCGTGCCATGGGGGTGTCCTGTCTCTCGTGCGACCGGTCGGCCGTCGGGGGCCGCGAGGTTTCCGACCGGCCGGATCAGCGGGCAAAAAGTGGGGCGGACGTCTCAGATGCCGAGGAGCTTCTTGACCCGCTTGACGTCCGCCGGAGAGACCGGAACCTTGCCGGACAGCCGACGGGTCATGGTGCTGGGCTTGACCTCGAGGCGGTGGCGCAGGCCGGCCTGCTGCCGCATGATCTTGCCATTGCCGGTCACCTTGACCCGCTTGGACATCCCGCTGTGCGTCTTGTTCTTGGGCATGACTGTTCCGTTCACCAGTGACGTCCCGGGGTGGACGTCTGCTTGTTGTCGTGCGGTGCGTTCCGAGCAGGCCGTCAGGCCTGCGCCTCCCCGGTGGGAGCCGCGGGCCGGGGCTTGGCCGGCTTCTTGTTCGGAGCGATCACCATCGTCATGTTGCGGCCGTCCTGCTTGGGCGCGGCCTCGACCGTACCGAGCTCCGCCACGTCCTCGGCGAGCCGCTGCAGCAGCCGGAAGCCGAGCTCCGGACGGGACTGCTCGCGGCCACGGAACATGATCGTGACCTTGACCTTGTTGCCACCCTCGAGGAAGCGCACGACATTGCGCTTCTTGGTCTCGTAGTCGTGGGTGTCGATCTTCGGCCGGAGCTTCTGCTCCTTGATCACCGTGAGCTGCTGGTTGCGGCGGGACTCGCGGGCCTTCTGCGCGCTCTCGTACTTGAACTTGCCGTAGTCCATGAGCTTGCAGACGGGCGGGCGGGCCTGAGCGGCGACCTCGACGAGGTCGAGCTCGGCCTCCTGCGCCAGCCGCAGGGCGTCCTCGATACGCACGATGCCGACCTGCTCGCCGTTCGGGCCGACAAGTCGGACCTCGGGAACGCGGATGCGGTCGTTGATGCGCGTCTCTGTGCTGATGGGGTCTCCTTGATATCGACGTCGTTGCGGTGCGACGACAGCGAAGACCCGTCGATCATGCGACGAGCACAGACGGCTCGACGCCGGACCGGACCCGGGCACCTGGAGTGCACGGGTGGGAGCGGGGCTCCACTTGATCGCCCTGACGTAGACAACAACGCACGACAGGGTGGTCGCATTCCGCAGGATATCAGGTCGCAACGGTCCACCGCGGCGGGGCGGGTTCGTCCCCCGCGCCGCAGCGCGTCTCGACGCGACCGCGACGCACCGGCTCGCCGGTGCGCAGAGCATCATGCCGATCATGAATGAACCGACGGCCGACACGGTCACCGCCCCGGCCTGGGAGCGTCTGGTCGGCCGTGTCTACGACCGGTTCCTGTGGCTCGGCGAGCACCACGGCATGCGGGCCAGGCGGGTGGCGCTGCTCGCCGAGGCCCGCGGCCGGGTGCTGGAGATCGGCGCGGGCACCGGGCTGAACCTGGCGCACTACCCCGACGCGGTGTCGGAACTGCTGCTCACCGAGCCGTCACCGCCGATGATCACGGCGGTGCGCCGCCGCGTGGCCGCGTCCGGCCGGGACGGGGTCCGGGTGCTCGCCGCGCCGGCCGCCGCGCTGCCGGTCCCGGACGGCTCGGTGGACACGGTCGTCACGACGATGGTGCTCTGCACGGTGCCCGACCCGCACGCCGCGCTGGCGGAGATCGTCCGGGTGCTCCGGCCCGGCGGGCGCCTGCTGTTCTGTGAGCACGTGCTGGCCGACACCCCACGGTTGCGCCGATGGCAGCGGCGACTGGCCGGGCCGTGGGCCGGGTTCGCCATCGGCTGCCGCTGCGACCGGCCGCTCCTGGCGGACATCGAGAACGCGCTGCGCGTCGAGCGGGTCGAGCACGGGCGGTGGAGCGGGATGCCGGCGCTGGTGCGGCCGCTGGTGGTCGGGGTGGCGGTGCGCTGAGCCACCTTGCCCGGGCGTGGTGGTGGTCGGCCGGTTGCGGCTGAGCGGCGGATGTGGCCGGCGAGCCCCGCGCCTACCGTCCGGACCGGCTGCTGGTGCGGACCGGAGGTGGGCAGGTGGACGGCAAGGCGATGGCTCGGGCGCGCATGGACACCTGGAACTCCCGCGATCGTGACGGGTATGCGGCCCTCTACACGGACGATTCCCAGGTGAGCGCCCCCGGCTTCACCGGTAAGGGCCGCCAGGGCGCCCTCGATCTGCTGTCGGTGTACGTGACCGCGTTCCCCGACTTCCGGATCGTGCCCCGGACGGTGATGGGGGATGCGTCGGCCGGCGTCGAGGAGTGCGTCTTCGAGGGCACGCACACCGGCCCGCTGCGGTCGGCCGACGGGCCGGAGGCCGCGCCGACCGGGCGGCAGGTGTCCATCGGGTTCGCCGGGATCCATTCCGTGCGCAGCGGGAAGATCCTCAGCAGCCGCTACTACTTCGATCAGCTCGACCTGCTCACCCAGCTCGGCGTGCTGCCGACCTGACGTCGGCTTCTCGTCAGCCGTCCGCCAGGGAGGCGCGGCGCCGGTCGCGGGAGGCCGCGGCCGCGGGGAACGCGGTCAGCGGCGCCTGACAGTGATCATGAGGCGGGGTGGGCCAGGCCGCTGGGCCGACCGGCTCGCAGCCACCTGCTCCACGACCTGAGCCCGTCCCCCGCTGACGCGGGTGGGCCCGGACCGGTGGTCGTCCCACCGGTCCGGGCCCCCCGAACGGCCTCAGGTCGCCGCAGCGGCCTTCCGGCGGCGGGCCGGCTTCCGCTCCGGGGCCGCGGGCTCGGCCTGCGGGGTCACCAGGTGCCGCAGGAACTGCCCCGTGTAGCTGGTCGGGTGCGCCGCGATCTGTTCCGGGGTGCCCTCGGTGACGACGGTGCCGCCGCCGGAGCCGCCCTCCGGGCCCATGTCGATGATCCAGTCGGAGGTCTTGATGACGTCGAGGTTGTGCTCGATGACGACCACGGTGTTGCCCTTGTCGACCAGCCCGTTGATCACCAGCAGCAGCTTGCGGATGTCCTCGAAGTGCAGGCCGGTGGTCGGCTCGTCGAGGATGTAGATCGTCCGCCCGTTGGAGCGCTTCTGCAGCTCGCTGGCGAGCTTCACCCGCTGGGCCTCGCCACCGGACAGAGTCGGGGCCGGTTGCCCGAGTCGCACGTACCCGAGCCCGACGTCGACCAACGTGCGCAGGTACCGGCTGATCGAGTTGATCGGGCCGAAGAACTCCGCAGCCTCCTCGATCGGCATGTCCAGCACGTCGGCGACGGTCTTGCCCTTGTAGTGCACCTCCAGGGTCTCCCGGTTGTACCGGGCGCCCTTGCAGACCTCGCACGGCACGTAGACGTCCGGCAGGAAGTTCATCTCGATCTTGATCGTGCCGTCGCCGGAGCACGCCTCGCAGCGCCCGCCCTTGACGTTGAACGAGAACCGGCCGGGCTGGTAGCCGCGGACCTTGGCCTCGGTGGTCGCGGCGAACAGCTTGCGCACGTGGTCCCACACACCGGTGTAGGTGGCCGGGTTGGACCGTGGGGTCCGCCCGATCGGGGACTGGTCGACCCGGACGAGCTTGTCCAGGTTGTCGATCCCGGTGATCCGGGTGTGCCGGCCCGGCACCTGCCGGGCGCCGTTGAGCTTGTTCGCCAGCACGGTGGCCAGGATGTCGTTGACCAGCGTCGACTTGCCCGAACCGGACACCCCGGTGACCGACACGAGGCCGCCCAGCGGGATGGTCACGTCGATGCCGCGCAGGTTGTGCTCGCGCGCTCCGACGACGGTCAGGGACCGGTCGGGGTCGACCGGGCGCCGCTTCTCCGGCACCGGGATGGACCGCCGCCCGGACAGGTAGGCGCCCGTCAGCGACGTGTCGTGCGACTCCAGAGCGGCGACCGGGCCGCTGTGCACGATGTGCCCGCCGTGCTCACCGGCGCCGGGACCGATGTCGACCGCCCAGTCGGCGGCCCGGATGGTGTCCTCGTCGTGCTCGACGACGATCAGCGTGTTACCCAGGTCGCGCAGCCGGGTCAGCGTCTCGATCAGCCGCCGGTTGTCCCGCTGGTGCAGGCCGATCGACGGCTCGTCGAGCACGTAGAGCACCCCGACCAGGCCGGACCCGATCTGGGTGGCCAGCCGGATGCGTTGCGCCTCGCCGCCGGACAGCGTGCCCGCGGCCCGGTCGAGCGAGAGGTAGTCGAGCCCGACGTCGAGCAGGAACCCGAGACGGGCCTGCACCTCCCTGAGCACCCGGCCCGCGATCATCGACTGCCGCGCGTCGAGCTCCATGCCGTCGAGGAACGCCGAGCACTCCGCGACCGACATCGCCGAGACCTCGGCGATCGAGCGGTCGCCCTGTTCGCGGTGCTTCAGCGTCACGGCCAGCACCTCGGGCTTGAGCCGGGCGCCCTTGCACGCGGGGCACGGGACGTCGCGCATGTAGCCCTCGTAGCGCTCGCGCTGCGACTCGGACTCGGTCTGGTCGAGCCGACGCTCGAGGAACGGGATGACGCCTTCGAAGTTGGCGTAGTAGGAGCGCTCGCGGCCGTAGCGGTTGCGGTAGCGCACGTGCACCTGGTCGTTCGTGCCGTGCAGCACCGCCTTCTGGGCGGTGACCGGCAGCTTGCGCCACGGGGTGTCCATCCGGAACCCCACGGCGCCGGCCAGCCCGCTGAGCAGCCGCCCGAAGTACTCGGAGGTGTGCCCACCGGCCCACGGCGCGATCGCCCCGTCGGCCAGGCTCAGCTCCGGATCGGGGACGACCAGCTCCGGGTCGACCTCCTTCTTGATGCCGATGCCGTGGCACTCCGGGCAGGCGCCGTAGGGAGAGTTGAAGGAGAAGGTGCGCGGCTCGAGCTCGTCGAGGGTCAGCAGGTGCCCGTTGGGGCAGGCCATCCGCTCGGAGAAGCGGCGCTCGCGGTTCGGGTCGTCGTCGGGGAGGTCGACGAAGTCGAGCACCAGCAGGCCGTCGGCCAGCCGCAGCGCGGTCTCGACGGAGTCGGTGAGCCGCTGCTTGGCCGACTCCCGGACCGCGAGCCGGTCGACCACGACGGAGATGTCGTGCTTCTCCTGCTTCTTCAGCTTCGGCGGGTCGGTCAGCGGGTGGACGGTGCCGTCCACCTGGACCCGCGAGTAACCCTGCGTCTGCAGGGTCGCGAACAGGTCGACGAACTCGCCCTTGCGGGTGCGCACGACCGGGGCGAGCACCTGGAAACGGGTGCCCTCCGCCATGGCCAGCACCTGGTCGACGATCTGCTGCGGGGTCTGCTTGGAGATCACGTGCCCGCAGACCGGACAGTGCGGGACGCCGGCGCGCGCGTAGAGCAGCCGCAGGTAGTCGTAGACCTCGGTGATCGTCCCGACGGTCGAGCGGGGGTTGCGGTTGGTCGACTTCTGGTCGATCGAGACGGCCGGGGACAGCCCCTCGATGAAGTCGACGTCCGGCTTGTCCATCTGGCCGAGGAACTGTCGCGCGTAGGCCGACAGGGACTCGACGTAACGCCGCTGGCCCTCGGCGAAGATCGTGTCGAAGGCCAGGCTGGACTTGCCCGAACCGGACAGTCCGGTGAACACGACGAGGCTGTCCCGCGGCAGGTCGAGATCGACCCCGCGCAGGTTGTGCTCGCGCGCGCCACGCACGACGAGACGGTCGGCCACGGTGTGCGCCTCCTGGGAATACTCGACGACCGGCAGGGGTCAGCCCGCCGATCTTCCACTCACGGCCATGCTAAGCAGGGGGTCCGACAGGGACCGCCCAGCCCGACACGCGCTCGGTGGGCGACCACCGGTGTGCGGCGGACGCCCTTCGGGGTCCGAGCCGGCCGTATGGTCAACGCGATACCCGCCGTCGATCATTCCCGAACCTCACGTCCCGGACGTCACGTCGGGAAACCGTCGGACCTCGTCCCTAGAGTCGCACACATGTTCGATGCGTCCTCCCCCGGCCCTGCCCGCCGACTCCTCGTCGCCCTCGGTCCGCGTCGGCCCGCGGAGGTCACCCCGCGAAGGTCGCCGCCGGCAGGCCGGTCACCCCCGGCCGGGCCCGGAACACCGCACCGGCCGCGGGCTCCGGCCCGCGGGCAGAGATCGTGGCCCCGTCGAGCACCAGGTGGGTGGACCCGTCGGGATGCAGGCGGTGGAGCGCGGCCCGGCCGGGGCGGATCGCGGCCGACCAGATGGCCGGACAGCTCGTCGACGGCGGCGACGGTCTGCGCACGACGTGCGACGACCGGGTCGCCCCAGCCGGCGACGCCCTCGTCGGTCTCGATCTTCAGGAAGAGCCACCGCGGCGGCACGAGGTAGGTCCGCCCCACGCGCTGCGGTGGCCGAGCCCGTGCAGTTGGAGCCGCACGGTCGACTCCGCCCCACCGACGTCGAGGCGGAACAGGCCGGCCTCGTACAACGGGGCGGGGACCAGCAGGCGACCAGGGCACACACCCAGTGCTATCCGCGCCTGTCGCACTGCTGTGCTCCTGTGCACGAGGGCTTGCGCGAGAGCGCCGGGGGTGTTGCGTTCGACTTTGTGTGGCTCCGCTCCGCAGGATCAGCATCACCAGAGCAACCCGCGCCGCAGCCGCGGCCCGCACGTCGTAACGGGGGAACCGACCCATGCTCGCCCGGCAGCGCCAGCAGCCGATCCTCGACGAGGTCACCCGGACCGGGGCGGTCAAGGTGGCCGATCTGGTGAGCGTGCTGGGCGTCTCGGACATGACCATCCGCCGCGACATCGGCGAGCTGGCCGGCCAGGGTCTGGTCGATCGGGTGCACGGCGGTGCCGCCCTGCCGGGGACGGTGAGCGTGCACGAGCCGGGCTTCGCCACCAAGGCGACCCAGCAGGTCGAGGCGAAGCTGGCCATCGCGAAGGCGGCCAGCAGACTGGTCCGCCCCGGCAGCTCCCTGGGCATCTCCGCAGGAACCACGACGCACGCCGTCGCGACGCAACTGCTCGACATCGCCCAGCTCACCGTCGTGACGAACTCGCTGCCCGTCGCCGACGAGCTGCGGGGTGTGGTCGCCCTGCAGACCACCGGCCGGTTCGGCGAGATCGACGTCCTGATCACCGACGACCAGATCGCCGACGATGCGCGTGACGAGCTCTCCGGCCTGGTCGGTGAGCTCGTCGTCGCAGGCCGGGGGACGGCATGAGCATGCACCCCACCGTCACCGGGACGACCCCCGCACGCGGTGTCCGCAAGACCTCGATCCGCCTGGCCGACGGCCGCGAACTGATCTATTTCGACGACCGGGAGCCGTTCCTGTCGGGCACGGCGACGCGGTCCGAGATCGACACCCGCTCCCTGCCGGTGATGCACACCCGGTCCGACGTGCGCTATGACGTGTTGACCGGCGAGTGGGTGGTCCTGGCCGCGCACAGGATGAACCGGACCTACCAGCCACCGTCCGAGGAGAATCCACTCGCCCCCACCCGGCCCGGCCGGCCGCCGACCGAGATCCCCGCCCCGGACTACGACGTCGTCGTGTTCGAGAACCGGTTCCCGTCGTTCTCCCAGCCCCCCGCCGGGACGGTCGATGACACCACGGCGGACCCGGCCGAGTCGTTCGTCGACGGCGAGCCGCTGTGGCCACGGCGGCGGACAGGCGGGCGGTGCGAGGTGGTCTGTTTCACCAGCGACCCGGCGGCGAGCTTCGCGGAGCTGTCACAGCGGCGGGCCCGGACCGTGATCGAGGCGTGGGCCGACCGGACCCGGTCGTTGTCGGCGATGCCGTCGACCCGGCAGGTGGTCTGTTTCGAGAACCGCGGCGAAGAGATCGGTGTGACGCTCTCGCATCCGCACGGTCAGATCTACGCCTACCCGTACCTGCCGCCGCGGACGCAGTCGTTGATCAGGCAGTCACGTCTGCACCGGGAGAAGACCGGACGGCTTCTGCTGGCCGACGTCCTGGACGCCGAGCGCCGGGCCGGGAGCCGGATGGTGCTCACCGGCGAGCACTGGAGCGGGTACGTGCCGGCCGCCGCGAGGTGGCCGCTGGAGGTGCACCTGGCCCCGCATCGCGACGTCGCCGACCTCGCGGCACTCGACGACGCCGAGGCCGATGAGCTGGCGACCGTCTACCTGGAGCTGCTCCGCCGGGTCGACCGGTTCTTCCCCGGTGTGCACCGCACCCCCTACATCGCCGCCTGGCATCAGGCCCCGGTCGGGGCCGACCGCGATCTGGGACGACTGCACCTGCAGCTGTTCTCCCTGATGCGGTCGCCCGGCCGGATGAAGTTCCTCGCGGGGTCGGAGTCGGCGCTGGGCGCCTGGATCAACGACAGCACACCCGAGGACATCGCCCGGCGGCTGCGCGACGTGGCGTCCTGACCGGTAGCTGATCGTGTGGGCAGCCCGGCCGGTGCGGTCCCGATAGGCTGCGTACGTGGACGTCATCGACGAGTACAGCGGGCACACCGATCCCGGCGGCGCCGCCATCCGCCGCGACCTGGACGCGCTGACGATCTCCAAGGTCTCGGTCGGGCCGATGGACAACAACGCCTACCTGCTGGTCTGCAAGGCCACCAACGAGGCGCTGCTGATCGACGCGGCGAACGAGCCGGACCGGATCGCCGACCTGGTCGGCGCCGACGACGCGCGCCCGGAGTTGCGGCACCTGATCACCACCCACCGGCACCACGACCACTGGCAGGCCCTCGGCGCGGTCGCCGGCATGTTCCAGACCCGGCAGATCGCGCACCCGCTCGACGCCCCGGAGCTGCCGATCCCGATGGACGTGCTCGTCGAGAACGGCGACACGGTCCGGTTCGGTGAGATCGAGCTCGAGGTGATCCACCTGCGCGGGCACACCCCCGGCTCGATCGCGCTGCTCTACCGCGGCGCGGACCGGTCGCACCTGTTCACCGGCGACTCGCTGTTCCCCGGCGGTCCTGGCCGGACGACATCGCCCGAGGAATTCACGTCGCTCATCGGCGATCTGGAATCGCGGGTGTTCGGCGAGCTTCCTGACGAGACCTGGGTCTACCCCGGACATGGTGACGACACCACGCTCGGCACGGAGCGCCCGTCGCTGCCGGAGTGGAAGGCACGCGGCTGGTGAGCTGAGCACGACCCGACCGGGGCCGCCTCCGATGACGGAGGCGGCCCCGTCGTGTGTCGCGAGTGCTCCGGGCCGGCACCGGTCGATCCGCAGCCCGCAAGACCGGTGAAGCGCGCCGCCGATCGCCTCGGCCAGGTCGCCGCGGTTCTCACAGGGCCCATCTGCGATCGGCCGTGAAGCTGACGATCATCGACTTCTCGTAGCCCAGTGGCTGCAGGAGATCGTGCAGGTCCTGCCGTACGGCGTCGAACTCCCGCACGTTCTGCGCCTTCGACGCGGTGTCGACCACGAAGTCGATCTCGATGTCGAGCCGGCTGCCGACCTTGGAGGTGCGCAGGAACGACTCGGCGAACCGGTACCGGCACTCGACGTCGCGGACGCGCGACCGCAACTGTTCGGAGATCGCGGGTTCCGGTGACATCGTCAGCACCTCGCGGAGTCCGCTCACCAGCAGCCGGGCGGGGACCCGCAGGAACGCCGCCGAGATCAGCGCGACCATCCCGGGGTCGACGTAGCGCGCGGCATCGGAATGCCCGATCCGCTCGAGGACCAGGGCGAGGGCGAAACCGGCGAGCACCCCGAGGCTGAGCAGCGTGTCGCCCATCCACTCCGCGGCCTCGGCCCGCACGAGATCGGAGCCCTGCCCACCGCGCCGCCGCAGGTACAGCGAGACCACGAGGCCGGCGCCGGTGGCCAGGATCGCGTAGAGCACGGCCCAGCCGGCGGCGACCTCACGACCGCCGCGCAGCAGCTCCCCGATCGCCCCGATCAGCGCGTAGATGCACAACCCGCCGAGTGCGACCGCCTTGATCACGATCGTCAGCGGCTCCCACACCTCCCGGCCCCACGGGTAGCGCTCGTCAGGGCCCTTGCGGGCGGTACGCAGCGCCAGCACGGCCAGCAACGACAACCCGACGCCGGCGAACGAGTACAGGCCGTCGAACACGATCAGCTGGGAGCCGATGACCAGCCCCCAGGCCAACGAGACGACCGCGAAGCCCGCAGACACCCACACCGAGACGAGCAGGGCGCGCGCATCGGGAAACCGAGCCGACCACTCCATCGCGCCATGGTCGCGTTGACATCCGCCGCCGTCGACCGGGACACAGGTCCGCAGATCGGCCGGAGACGGTGCACCGCGGCGGCACGCTCTCACGCCCGGCGGCGGGCCCCCGTCGGATGCCGTCGCGCGGTCGGCGACCCCAGTGCCCGGGAGATGCCCCGGGCCGCCGTGCGGACGGCCGGCGCCAGCGCGACCGGGGACGCGCCGTCCGAGTGCACGACGATCGACAACGCCGCGACGACCGTGTCGTCGGCACCGACGACGGGCGCGGCCACCGACAGCGCGTCCATGGTCACCTGCCGGTCGCTGACCGCGATCCCGGTGCGGCGGACGTCGGCGAGCATCCGGCGCAGCGTCCCGGGATCGGTGACGGTCCGCTCGGTCCAGCGCTCCAGCGGCCCGGTCAGCACCTGTTCCTGGACCTCCGGCGGTGCGAACGCCAGCAGCGCGAGCCCGACACCGGTGGCGTGCAGCGAGAACCGGCCGCCGACCCGGGTCAGCACCCGCACCGCGTCACGTCCGGTGATCCGTTCGAGGAACACCAGCTCGAGCCCCTCGCGCACCGCGAGCTGCACGTTCTCGTGGGTGGCCTCGTAGAGATCCTCGAGGTAGGGCAGGGCCACCTCGCGCAGCCGCGGGCCGCGCGGCGCGAGTGAGGCGACCTCGAACAAGCGCAGCCCGATCCGGTAGGGCCCGCGGCCGTCGCGTTCGAGCCCGCCCCACTCGCTGAGCTCCCGCACGATCCGGTGCGTGGTGCTCAGCGACAGCCCGGTGCGGCGGCTGATCTCGGACAGCGAGAGCTCCGGGGCGTCGGCGGAGAACGCGTCGAGGACGTCGAGCAACTTCCCGCTCAACGAGCGCGGTGGGTCTCCCCGGTCCATCGCCAGAACCCTCTCGTCACGCCACGGGCATCGTCGCCCGCACCATGGCACAGCGCGCCGCGGTGGCGAACATCAGCGCGGCCGCGACGACCTCGACGGGTGCGCAGGTGGGTCGGTACTAGCACTCCACCGGGGTGGAGTCCACCAGCCAGACCGGGTCGGTCCACAGGTCGGTGTCGGCAGCCAGGACCCGGATCAGTCGTTTGATCAGCGGCAACGCCGAGCGCAGCCGCTTGTTGTAGCCGGACTGGCCGGGTAGGTACGTACCCGAACGCGCAGGGCAGCGCGCGGGGCACGAACCGCAGCCAGCGCGCCTCGGACCGGAACCCGAGCAGCGCCTGGGCCACGGCCAGCGTGAGCAGCTCGGCGTCGGACAGCTTCGGCGGGCGCCCCGTTCGCGGGCGGCCACCCAGGTAGTCGTCGATCTTGACGTAGAGGGCGGTCCGGAGGGTGTTGAGGTCGGTCGTCACAAACTGATCCTCGACACCCTCCTGCCATCTCCGCGGCCACCACGCCGATAGGACTTACTCGTCTAGGCCGGGCGCAATGGTCCGATAGTGGACATGTCGGGCGTCTTCACCCCTGCACGGAAGCCCCCGTGCCACAGTGACCCAGTTCACAGAACGCGCGGGGATTCCATTTCAGGCAGGAGGAGCGCCATGACACGAACGATGAGCGGCGGGGTCGACAGACTGCGGGCGGCGATGGCCGGCCCGGTGCTCGTCTCCGGCGACGCGGGCTACGAGGACGCCCGGGCGATCTGGAACGGCGACATCGACCGGTGCCCGGCGGTGGTCGCGCAGTGCGCCTCCGCCGCCGACGTCGTGGCCGCGCTCGGCCACGGCCAGGAGGAG
>NZ_JAAXLA010000085.1 GCF_012911935.1 Pseudonocardia acidicola
GCCCACCCGCCCGCACAGCGCCACCACATCGCCGGGCTGCGCCCCGGCCCGGGTCACGGGCTCCCGGCCCTCCAGCGAACCGAGCGCGGTGACCGACAGCACCAGGGTCGCCGACGACGCCACGTCACCGCCGACGACACCGATCCCGGCCGTCCCGGCCTCGGCCCACAGCCCTGCCGCGAGCCCCTCCAGCGTCTCGACGGGCGTCGACGCGGGGCAGGCGAGCCCGACCAGCAGCGCGGTGGGCACCGCGCCCATCGCCGCGACGTCGGCGAGATTGGCCGCCGCGGCCTTGCGGCCGACCTGCTCCGGGGTCGACCAGTCGAGCCGGAAGTGCACCGACTCGACGAGCACGTCCGTGCAGGCGACGACACACCCGTCGGGCGCGGCGACCACGGCCGCGTCGTCGCCCGGGCCGAGCAGCGTCCCGGCCGGCTGTGGCCGATCAGCGGTGATTCGGGCGATCAACCCGAACTCACCCATCTCGGACAGTGTGTTCATCGCCTCGGAATGCCCCGAAGAGGCCCTCGACGATGTGGGCACGGCGGCCACCTCCGGTACGTTCGGCTTCCGACTTTCCTACCTGACACGACCCGACGATCACGAACATGGAAGGGGCACGCCGTGGTGCAGGCTTACATCCTGGTCCAGACGGAAGTCGGCAAGGCCGCCGCCGTCGCCGCCGAGATCTCCGGCATCCCCGGGGTCATCTCCGCCGAGGATGTCACCGGTCCCTACGACGTCATCGTGCGCGCAGAGGCCGACGATGTCGACCAGCTGGGCCAGTTGGTGGTCGCCCAGGTGCAGGGCGTCAACGGCATCACCCGCACACTGACCTGCCCGGTCGTCAAGCTGGGCTGACGGCGGTGAGGACCGAGAGTGGGACCGGGCAGCCCGAACGCCTTCGCCCAGCGGTGATCGTCGCTATCGCGCTGCCCGTCCTGCTGGCGGTCGCGGTCGCCGCGATCTCGATCACCCTGCGCATCCGCGGGGTGACCGGCGACACCACCCCGCCCCCGGCCGAGACCGGCCCGCTGGCGGTCGCCCCGGTGAACGCCCCCGGCGCCGGCACCCCCGAGTGCGCGGCGCTGCTGGCCGCGCTCCCGTCCACGCTCCCCGGCGACGGCGGCACGCTGCCGTCGCGGCCGCAGGCCGCGCCCGCGCAGCCGGGGGTGCTCGCCTGGGCGGCCTCCCCGCGTCCGGTCGTGCTGCGCTGCGGCATGCCGCGCCCGGCCGAGCTGAACCCGACCTCGGCCCTGCTGGAGGTCAACGGGGTGCGCTGGCTGCAGCTCACCGACGCCGCCCCGGATTCGGCGCTGACCAGTTACGTCGCCGTGGACCGGCCGGTCTACGTGGTGCTGACCGCCCCGAACGCCGCCGGGAGCGGTCCGCTGCAGGTGGTCTCCGACACGATCCGCACGACGCTCCCCGCCGCCCCCGTCGCCGTACGCTGACCCGCGAGTCGGCAGTTTTCGGCGCGCGAGTCGGCAGTATCCGGCGCGCGAGTCGCGGTGATCCGGGGCCTCAGCGCAGCCCGGTGCCCCGGGCCACCGCGGTCTCGACGAGCGTCGTCAGCAGCGTCGGGTAGTCGACCCCGGTCACGGCCCACATCCGCGGGTACATCGAGATCGGGGTGAACCCGGGCATCGTGTTGACCTCGTTGACGGTCAGCTCGCCGTCCGGGCCCACGAAGAAGTCCACCCGGGCCAGACCCTGGCAGTCCAGCGCCCGGAACGCGGCCACGGCGAGTTCGCGCAGCCGCTCGGTGACGGCGTCGTCGAGTTTGGCCGGGATGTCGAACTCGCAGACGTCGTCGAGGTACTTGGACTCGAAGTCGTAGAACTCGGGCGCGCCTGCGCCCTTACCGGACCCGACCAGCCGGATCTCGGCGGGGACGCTCGCCCGCACCGAGCCGTCGGGGAACTCCAGCACGCCGCACTCCACCTCGCGGCCCACGATGGCCGCCTCGACCAGCACCTTCGGGTCGTGCTCGCGGGCGGTGGCGATCGCGACGTCCAGGTCGGCCCAGTCGGTGACCTTGGTGATCCCGACCGACGAGCCGGCCCGCGCCGGCTTGACGAACACCGGCAATCCGAGCCGCTCACGCTCGGCCCCGGTCAGCGTGGCGGTGCCGCGGCGCAGCACGACGAGGTCGCCGGCCGGCAGGCCGTCGGCGGCGAGCAGCTTCTTGGTGAACTCCTTGTCCATCCCGGCCGCGCTGGCCAGCACCCCGGCGCCCACGTAGGGCACACCGGCCATCTCCAGCAGCCCCTGCAGGGTGCCGTCCTCGCCGAACGGGCCGTGCAGCACCGGGAACACGACGTCGACGCCGGCGAACACCTCCCCGGCCCGCTCGGCGTCGAGCCGCACGAGCCCCCCGCGGGTCGGGTCACCGGGCAGCACCAGCGCCGTGCCGCCCGCGTCGACGGCGGGCAGGGCGCGCCGGGTGATCCGCAGCTGGGCCGGGTCGTCGGTACCGAGCACCCAGGCGCCGTCACAGGTGATGCCGACCGGGATGATCTCGAAGCGCTCCCGGTCGAGGTGGGACAGCACGCTGCCGGCCGATACACAGGAGATGGCGTGCTCACTGCTGCGGCCGCCGAACACCACGGCCACCCGCAGGCGGCGACGGTCCGGATCTGCGTGCGGGCTCATGGCCGCCGAGGGTAGCCGCGCTGCCCGCGCCGGGCGTGAGCGGCGTGACGACTCGGGGCGTTCGTCCCGGTCAGGGCCTGAACCGCTGCTCCAACTCACTGATCTCGGGCAGCCCGATGAGGTCGGTGAACTCGCCGAACGTGGGCACGTCGGGCAGCGCCGCGGCGGGCGTGCCGTCCTTGCGGACCGTGTCGAGCAGCGCCCGGATGCCCGCGGTCGCGGCCAGCAGGGCGCCGATCGGGTAGAGCACCAGAGAGAACCCGAGCTCGGTGATCCGTCCCAGCGACAGCGCCGGTGTGCGGCCGCCCTCGGCCCAGTTGAACACCAGCGGCGCCACGCCGCGCAGCTCCGCGGCGACCCGCGCGATGTCGTCCTCGCTGGTCGGGGCCTCGACGAACAGCACGTCCGCGCCCGCCCCGGCGTAGGCACGGGCGCGCGCGATCGCCGCGTCCAGTCCCTCGACGGCCGCGGCGTCGGTGCGCGCGATGATCACGAGGTCGGGGTCGCGGCGGGCGGCGACGGCAGCCTTGATCTTGCCGACCATCTCGTCGGCCCCGATCACGGCCTTGCCGCTCATGTGGCCGCACTTCTTGGGCATCACCTGGTCCTCCAGGTGCAGCCCGGCCACGCCCGCCTGCTCGTAGGCGGCCACGGTGCGCAGCACGTTGATCGCGTTGCCGTAGCCGGTGTCGGCGTCCGCGATCACCGGGACGTCGACCGCGGCGACGATCCGCCGGGCGTTGTCGGCCATCTCCGTGGCGGTGAGCAGCCCGACGTCGGGGCGGCCGATCAGCGAGGCCGTCGTGCCGAACCCGGTCATGTAGACGACGTCGAACCCGGCCTGCTCGATCAGTCGTGCGGACAGTGCGTCGTAGGCGCCCGGCGCCAGCAGCGGGCTCCCCTCGGCCGCAGCGCGCAACAGCTCCCGCAGCCGGGCCCGGGGCGGTTTCGGTGCGCTCAGCAGATCGGCCACGAAGGTCTCCCCGTCTCATCTCGATGTTGCATACAGACACAAGAAAAATACGACTGATCCGTAGACAGCGAAACCTCTCACCCTTAAATTGCACACAATCTAGCTCAGGGTGGGAGAGGTCACTGTGACGCGGGCATCGGAACGAGCGGTCGAGGCGGTGCGGGAGATGATCCTGCGCGGCGACTTCGCACCCGGCCTGCGGCTCGGCGAGGTCGAACTGGCCGAGCGACTGGGCGTCAGCCGCACCCCGGTCCGCGAGGCACTCACCCGGCTGGCCGCCGAGGGCCTCGTCGAGATCAGCCCGAACCGGGGCGCGCGGGTGACCTCGTGGTCGGTCGCCGAGCTGGAGGGCGTGTTCGACCTGCGGGCCGCGCTCGAGCCGCGGCTCACCGCACGCGCCGTGCCCCGGGCCGGTGCCGACGACATCGAGGCACTCGACGCGCTCGCGCACCGGATGCTCGACGTCGGCGCCCCGGGGGCGCACCAGGACCTCGACGCGCTGGTCCCGCTGAACCGGGACTTCCACCGCCGGCTCGTCACACTGGCCGACCACCCTGCACTGGCCACCGCCCTGGCCGGGGCGATCCACGCACCGATCGTGCTGCGCAACTTCCACACCTACGACGACGCCTCGTTGCGCCGCAGCCTGGCCCACCACCTCGAGATCGTCGCCGCTGTGCGCGCGGGCGATCCCGAGTGGGCGCGGGCCGTGATGACCGCACACATCCACAACGCCCGGGCCGTGATGGTCCGCGCCGCGGCAGAACAGCAGGAGGACGCATGACCTATCGGCTCGGTGTGGACGTCGGCGGCACCTTCACCGACGTGCTGCTGGTCGAGGAGGCCAGCGGCAGCACGTGGCGGGCGAAGACCGCCTCCACCCCCGCCGACCAGGCCGTCGGGGTACTCAACGGCATCGGCAAGGTGTGCGCGGAAGCGGGCATCGAGCTGAGCGAGGTCGCCCAGGTGCTGCACGGCACCACGGTCGCGACGAACGCGATCCTGGAGGGCAAGGGCGCGGTCGTCGGGCTCGTCACGACCAAGGGCTTCCGGCAGGTCCTGCAGATCGCCCGCTCCTACGTTCCCGGCGGCCTCGCCGGCTGGATCATCTGGCCCAAACCGGAGCCGCTCGCCGCGCTGGAGAACACCGTCGAGGTCGCCGAGCGGATCGGCAGCGACGGCGCTGTGATCCGCGAGCTCGACGAGGCCGACGTGCGCGCCCAACTGCAGAAGCTGCGCGGTAGGGGAATCCAGGCGCTCGCCGTCTCGCTGATCAATTCCTTCGCCGATCCGGCGCACGAGAAGCGGATCGCGGCGATCGCCGGCGAGGAGCTGCCCGGTGTCCCGGTGTCGCTGTCCTCGGACGTGCTGCCCGAGCTGCGCGAGTACGAGCGCACCGTGACCACGGTGGCCAACGGCTACGTCCAGCCGCAGGTCAAGCGCTACCTCGAGACGCTGTCCGGCAAGCTCGCCGAAGGTGGCGTGGCCGGGGAGCTGGCCATCCTGCGCAGCGACGGGGGCCTCTCCGCGGCCGACGCCGCGGTGCACGCCCCGGTGACCATGCTGCTCTCCGGCCCGGCGGGCGGCGTGACCGGCGCGGTGTGGGTCGCCGAGCAGTGCGGCTACTCCGACCTGATCACCTTCGACATGGGGGGCACGTCCACCGACGTCGCCCTGGTACAGGGCCTCTCGCCGCGGATCGGCCGGGAGACCAAGGTCGGCGACCTCACCGTCCGGGCCTCCAGCGTCGACGTCCGCACGGTCGGCGCGGGCGGCGGCTCGATCGCGCATGTGCCGGAGCTGACCAGGGCCCTGCGCGTCGGCCCGCAGTCCGCGGGCGCCGACCCCGGTCCGGCGGCGTACGGCAAGGGCGGCACCGAGCCCACCGTGACCGACGCGAACGTGGTGCTCGGCTACCTGCCGCCGACGCTGGCCGGCGGCGAGATCACCCTCGACGTGGCGGCCGCGCGGACCGCCGTGTCGTCGGTGTCCGAGGCGATGGGGCTGGAATCGCCCGAGGCCGCGGCGGCCGGGATCGTCGACATCGTCAACGAGAACATGCTCGGTGGCCTGCGGCTGGTCAGCGTGCAGCAGGGCTTCGACCCGCGCGACTTCGCGCTCGTCGCGTTCGGCGGTGCCGGGCCGCTGCACGCCAACGCACTGGGCAGGCTGACCGGGGCCTGGCCGGTGATCGTGCCGCCGTCACCGGGAGTGCTCTGCGCGCTCGGCGACGCCACCACCTCGCTGCGCAACGAGGCCGCCCGGACCAGCCTGCGCCGGTTCCGCGACCTCACCGGCGGCGATCTCGCGATGCTGCTCACCGAACTGGCCGACGAGGCCGGCGGCCGGCTGGCCGCCCAGGGCGTCGAGCGCGCCGACCAGACCGTCGGTTTCCAGGTCGACGTGCGCTACCACGGGCAGGGCTTCGAGATCGCCGTCGACGTGGACCCCGCCTGGCTGGAGGACCGGGACAAGGCGCTCGACATCCTCGCCTCCACCTTCGACGCCGAGCACGAGCGGCTGTTCTCGTTCCTGCTGAACGTCGACCACGAACTGGTCAACGCCCGGGCCACCGTCACCGGGCCGCGCCCGTCGGTCGCGGCGATCATCCTGGACTACGGCGACGGGGACCCGGCCGCCGCGCTGATCGACACCCACCCGATCCACGTCTCCGGGTCCACGGTGGACGCCGGCGTCTACGACCGGGCGAAGTTGCGTGCCGGGGACGTGGTCACCGGGCCCGCGATCGTCACCGAGATGGACTCCACGACCCTGGTGCTGCCCGGCCACGCGGCGACGGTCCACCCGTCGGGCAGCCTCCTGATCAACCCCCTGCAGGAGGGCTGAGCGATGGCGCGCATCATCGAGACCGCGACCGGCGAGATCGAGAAGGGCGAGGTCGACCCGGTCACCCTCGACCTGATCGAGAACGGGCTGCGCAACGCCCGCTACGAGATGGACGAGGTGCTGTTCCGCACCGCGCTCTCCCCCGGCATCCGCGAGCAGCACGACGAGTTCCCGCTGATCGGCGACCCGAGCGGGAAGATGGTCGTCGGCCAGTTCGGACTGTCCATCCCGGACTTCCTGGAGGGCTTCGACGACACGGTCGAGGAGGGCGACGTCCTGCTGACGTCCGACCCGTACGCCTGCGGCGCGGCGATCAGCCACGCCAACGACTGGCTCATCGTGATGCCGATCTTCCACGGGGGCCGGGTGGTCGGCTGGGCGTCGATGTTCGGGCACATGTCCGACGTCGGCGGGAAGACCCCGTGCTCGATGCCCACCGACGCGCGGACGATCTACGAGGAAGGCGTGGTCATCCCGCCCTTCAAGCTGTACTCGAAGGGGACGTTGAACGAGGACGCACTGCGGATCATCCTCAACCAGGTCCGGATGCCGGACTGGAACCGCGCCGACCTCAACGGCCTGGTCGCGGCCTGCCGGACCGCGTCGCGGCGGGTGGTGGAGATGTGCGAGCGGTTCGGCACCGCGACGTACCTCTCGGCGCTCGACGCGCTGCTGCAGCGCAACTACGACGCGATGAGGGTCCTGCTCGCGGCGGTGTTCGAGGACGGCAAGACGCTGCGCTTCACCGACTACATCTGCGACGACGGCGTCGGCAACGGCCCCTACGAGCTGAAGCTCTCGCTCACCCGGCACGGCGACAGGGTGCACCTGGACTTCACCGGGTCCTCGCCGCAGGCCGCCGGGCCGATCAACTACTACATCAACGAGAACCTGACCCGGATGTTCTTCGGGATCTACATGATCACGGTCGCCGACCCCCAGATCCTGTGGAACGACGGCTTCTACCCGCTGGTCGACGTCACGATCCCGGACGGCTCGTACTGGAAGCCCAAGCACCCGGCCTCGCTCAACGGCCGCAACCACGGCATCGGCCGGGTGTTCGACCTGTTCGGCGGGCTGCTCGGGCAGACCAACCCGGCGCTGCTCAACGCGGCGGGCTTCTCGTCGTCGCCGCACTTCATGTACTCCGGTTACTACTCCGGCGGAGACCGGGCCGGCGAGTGGTTCCAGCTGTACTCGATCGGCTTCGGCGGCATCCCCGGCCGCCCGCTCGGCGACGGACCGGACGGCCACTCGCTGTGGCCGAGCTTCGTCAACATCCCGTGCGAGTACCTGGAGTCGTACTACCCGCTGCGCATCGAGAAGTGGGAGACCGTCGCCGACACCGGCGGGGCGGGGCTGCACCGCGGCGGCAACGGCGTCGACGTGGCGTACGTCTTCTGCGAGCCGGGCACGATCGCGATCCACGACGACCGCTGGCTGACCTACCCGTGGGGCGTCAACGGCGGGGCGCCGGGCGCGCGCGGCACGAAGTGGATCGACCGCGTCTCGGGAGAGCGCGAAGTGCTGCCGTCGAAGTGCCACGACGTGCCGGTCTCCCCCGGCGACGTGCTGCACTTCGTCACCTGGGGCGGCGGCGGGTGGGGCGACCCGCTGGAGCGCGACCCCGCGCTGGTCGCCCTCGAGGTGGCCCGCGGGCTGGTCACCGCCGAGGGCGCCCGGCGCTACGGCGTGGTCGTGTCCGAGGACGGCACCGTGGACGCGGCCGCGACGGCGACGCTGCGCGACGAGATGCGGGCGTCGCGGCCGGCGGAGCTGCCGACGTTCGACATGGGGCCGCCGATCGAGGTGCTGCTGGAGCGCTGCGAGGCGGAGACCGGGCTGCCGGCGCCGAAGCGGCCGGTCTGGTCCTCGTGACCGGGCCGCACGGGACGGCGTTCTCCGGGCGGGTCGGCTGGGGCTCGCGACCGGCCCTGGTGGTGATCGACCTGGTCCGGGCCTACACCGATCCGGAAGGCCCGTTCGCCCTGCCCGACCCGGGCCCGGCCGTCGCGGCGACCGCCGACCTGGTGGCCGCCGCCCGGTCGGCCGGGCACTCGGTCCTCTGGACGGTCGTCCGCTACACGCGCGGCCTGGCCGACGGTGGGCTGTTCGTGCGCAAGGTCCCGGCGCTGGCGGCGTTCGCCGAGGACGCCGACGGGCAGTGGGGCGAGATCGCGGCGCCGCTGAAGCCCGCCGGCGGGGAGCCGGTGCTGGTCAAGCAGTACGCCTCGGCGTTCTTCGGCACCTCGCTCGCGTCCACGCTGGCGGCGGCGGGTGTGGACACCGTGGTGCTGTGCGGGGTCTCCACCTCGGGTTGCGTCCGAGCCTCGGCGACCGACGCGCTGCAGCACGGCTTCCGTCCGCAGGTGGTGCGGCAGGCCTGCGCCGACCGCTCCGCCGAGCTGCACACGTCGAACCTCACCGACCTCGACGCCAAGTACGCCGACGTCGTCGACCTACCGGAAGCACTGGGACAGCTCGCCCGGCCTCACCACTGATGATCGACGAGCAGGATGCAGTGCGGCGTCTTCATCCCGACGCGGCCTGACCGGCCGAGTCGTTCTCCTCTCCGAGTGCCACAACACGGTCGTCACCTCATGATCGAACTACCGTGGTGTGGCACTCGGCGGAGAGCCCCTTACAGGACCGAGCGGATCGCCGTGGCCATCTCGTCCGGGGCTTCCAGCGGGACGAAGTGGCCGACGTCGTCGAGCACGGTCAGGGTGTGCTGCGGCAGCGTCTCGCCCAGGCCCTCGGCGAACGGCAGCGGAAAGACCGGGTCGGCCGCACCCCAGACGACCGCCGCCGGCACCTCGACCGGGGGCGGCGGCGGCGCGGTCCGGGCCGCCATCGCCGCGAAGATCGTCGAGGATCCGGAGCGGTACCAGTTGAGGCCGGCGGTGAACGCGCCCGGCTCGGCGTAGGTACGCACGAGCGCGGCCAGGTGCGCCGAACCGAGGGGCTGCTGGCGGCCTCCCCAGTGCTCGTAGAAGTGCCGCAGGTAGGTCTCCACCGCGAGCGGCTCGCCGTCGATGAGCTGCTCGGCCAGCCGGAGCCGGTGGAAGTCCTGGTACCAGAACTCCCCTCGGTACTCGGGGGACAGCGCGAGGCGGCCCGCAGCCGGGTGCATCGGGTTGCCGAGAACGAGCGCCGTGACCCGGTCGGGCGCGTCCCGGGCGAGCTGGATCGCCACCGCCGAGCCGACGTCATAGCCGACCAGCACCACCTCGCCGAGCCCGAGGCCGTCGAGCACTGCACGGACCACGCCGGCCTGCGCCTCGCGTCCGTACTCCGCGACCGGCAGATCGGGCCGGTCCGAGGCCCCGAAGCCGCGCAGGTCGACCGCGATCACGTCGGCGTCCGGCTCCAGCAGGGGGCGCAGGAGTCGGTAGTCGAACCAGAAACCGGGCCAGCCGTGCAGCATCACGACCGGCCGGCCCGATCCGCCGCGGGTGTAGTGCACCCGGTGGCCGGTCGTGTCGAGCAGGTAGCCGTGGCCCCAGGACGCGTCCTCGGGGTCCCGGTGCGGAACGCTGCGCACACGCGAACCGTACGGCGTGCGCGGCTAGGCCATCTCCTCCAACTGCTTGCCCTTCGTCTCCGGCACGAACTTGAGCACGAAGAAGAACGAGATCAGCGCGAACGCGGTGTAGAGACCGTAGGCCAGGCCGAGGCTGACGCTGGCCAGCGGCGGGAACGTCGTCGAGACCAGGAAGTTGCCGATCCACTGGGCAGCCGCAGCCAGGCCGAGGGCAGCGGCGCGGATGCGGTTGTTGAACATCTCACCGAGCAGCACCCAGACCGTCGGGCCCCACGACATGCCGAAGAACACGACGAACGCGTTCGCCGCGATGAGCGCGATCGTGCCCTGTGCCCCGCCGAGCTGGGGTTCGCCGTGGACCACCGGGGCGGTGCCGAAGACCAGGGCCAGCGCGCCGAGGCTGAAGAACATGCCCACCGAGCCGATGAGAAGCAGCTTGCGCCGCCCGACCTTGTCGATGAACGCGATGGCGATCAGGGTGACCACGATGTTGGTCACCGACGTGATCACCGTGATGACCAGCGAGTCGCTCTCGCTGAACCCGACCTGCTGCCACAGTGCCGACGAGTAGTAGAAGATCACGTTGATGCCGACGAACTGCTGGAAGACCGACAGCAGGATGCCGACCCAGACGATCGGCTGCAGCCCCAGCGCCCGGCCCCGCAGGTCGGAGAACGACGACCGGTCCTCGCGCGCCATCGTCCGCCGGATCTCGGCGATGCGGTCGTCGACGCCGGTCCTCAGGATCGTCGAGAGCACCGTCTTCGCCTGCCCCACCTCACCGCGGGAGACCAGGTAGCGCGGCGACTCCGGGATCTGCAGCGCCAGCAGCCCGTAGGCCAGCGCCGGCAGCGCCGCGGTCATGAACATCCAGCGCCAGGCCTCGAGCCCGAACCACAGCGGCTGCTCCGCTCCGCCGGCCGCGGTGGCCAGGAAGTAGTCCGAAAGCAGGGCCACGAAGATGCCGGTGACGATGGCGAGCTGCTGCAGCGAGCCGAGCCGGCCGCGGATGGAGGCCGGCGCGATCTCGGCGATGTAGGCCGGCGCGATGACCGACGCCGCGCCCACCCCGAGCCCGCCGACGATCCGCCAGAGGATCAGGTCCCACGGTGCGAACGCCAGCCCGGAACCGATCGCGCTGACCACGAACAACACCGCGGCCAGCACCATGACCCGGACCCTGCCCTGGCGGTCGGCGATCCGGCCGGCCAGCCAGGCCCCGACGGCACAGCCCAGCAGCGCGGACGCGACCGCGAACCCGGCCAGCACCGGGCTCATCTGGAACAGCTTGGTGATCGCGGTGACGGCCCCGTTGATGACGGCGGTGTCGAAGCCGAAGAGGAACCCACCGAGCGCCGCGACGACGGCCAGGGTGACCGCCCGTCCCGCATCGAACTCCTCGGTCTGTCGTGCGGTCGGCTGATCCGACGTCATGCTGGCTCCCGGGCGATCATGCTGATGTGGATGCGATGGTGCGCCCCTGGACCACCGGCGGCGAGCTCTGAGTACCCCATGCGCCGGATCGGATGAGAAATCGAACCCGTCAGGAGGGGGTGGGCTCCCCGGCCCTGGCGAGGGTCGCCCGCGCCATCCGCACGTGCACGTCGTCGATCATCTCGCCGTTCAGCAGACCGACCCCGTCGACCGAGGCCGCGAGGACGGCGCGGGCGTGCGCGATCTCCTCCGCGGACGGGGTGAACACCCGGTTCGCGAGCGCGACCTGCTCGGGGTGCAAGCAGATCTTGCCCGGGTAGCCGAGGGCGCGGGCCTGCTCGGCGTCGGCGAGGAACGCCGCGTCGTCGTGCACCGCGACGACGACCTGGTCGAGCGCGGCGAGCCCGGCCAGCCGGGCGGCGAGCGCGACCCGGCTGCGCGCGTAAAGCACCTCGGTGCCCTCGGCGGTACGGCGCCCGCCCATGTCTGCGATGTAGTCCTCGGCGCCGAAGTACGCGGCGATCACACCCATCGCGGCCCCGGCGGCGAGCAGCTCGCGGCTGTCGGCCACGCCGAGCGCGGTCTCCAGGCCGGCCACGACCACCGCGGGGTCGGCGGCGTCCCGGCCGTGCGCGACGAACAGCCGCTGCAGGTCGGCGAGCTGGTCGGTGCGCTCGAGCTTGGGCAGCACGACACCCGCGGCCCGGGTCGCGGCGACGGCGGCGACGTCGTCGGCGAACCAGGGGCTGCCGGGCACGTTGACTCGCACCAGCACCAGCGTCGATGCGGGCAGCTCCAACGTGTCGAGCGCCTCGACGACGGTGTCCCGCGCGGTGTCCTTGTCCGCTGCCGCGACCGCGTCCTCCAGGTCGAGCACCACGCCGTCCGGCCCGGACCGGCCGACCTTGGCGATCATGTCGGCGCGGCTGCCGGGGACGAACAGCAGGCTGCGCAGCGCGCGGATGTCAGGGTTGTCAGGCACCTGTGCCATCCTCCGGCCGGCAGCGCATGAACGCAGCACGGGTGGCCCGGCAGACGACCTCGCCGCGCTGGTTGATCCCCTCGTGCCGGAACGTCACGATCCCGGCGTCCCGCCGTGACGACGAGCGCCGCGCCTCGACCATCCGGGCGGACAGCTCGGCGCGCAGCCGGTCGGGCTCGTGCCCTGCACCACAACTGTCAAGGCGGGTTACGGTCTGCTTTCGACCACCGATGCGAGAGATCACGCGAATGACCGACACGACCTCGACACGGGCCGACGCACAGCGACGGCGCGTGCTCGCCGCATCAGTGGAGATCTTCGGCAGGCAGGGCTACCGAGCGACGTCGATGAACGAGATCGCCGCGGGCGTCGGGCTGTCCAAACCGACGCTCTACCACTACTTCCGCAATAAGGAGGAACTGCTCGTCCGGATCTACTCCGACGTGCTGGACGAGAGCCTGCGGATGGCGCGGGAGACCATCGACGCCGCTGCCACCCCGTTCGACGGGCTCCGTGACCTGCTCGTCTTCCGCGTCGTCTACACGTGTGAGAACCGGGAACTGCTGAAGATCTGCTTCGAGGAGGAGGACGAGCTGGGCCCCGACCTCGCCGAGGAACTGCTCGTCCGGCGACGCGCCTTCGAGGATCTGTTCACCGCTACCCTCGAACAGCACCTGGCCGGGCACCCGGACCTGCACCTTGCCATGACGCCCAAGGTCTTCGTGAACATGTGCCTGGGCGCGGTGAACTGGACCTACAAGTGGTACCGCCCCAGCGGCCCGCGCACGCCGGCCGAACTGGGGCGAGAGATGGCCGACGCGCTGCTCGCGGTGATCACGCCGGAGTCCGGTACAGGAGCGAGCGCCCCGGCCTGAGTTCCGGCCGGGGCGCTCGGGTTCCCGCGGAAGCGGTCAGCCGCCCGCCCACACCGGCGGGCGGCGGCCGGCCCAGCCCATCGCCCGCTCGAGGTCCCCGGCGAGCGCGAGCAGCTCCGACTCGCGGCCCAGCCCCGTCCCGAACTGCACCCCGATCGGCCACCCCTCGGCCGACCAGCCCAGCGGCAGGGAGATCGCCGGCATCCCCGTCACGTTGGCCACCCCGGTGAACCCGGCGAAGGAGAAGATCCGGTCGTACCAGCCTCGCGCGTCCAGCGAGTCGTCGTTCGCGTTCAGGTACCCGAGCGGCGTGTTCGGCGCGCAGGAGGTCGGCGTGAGCAGCACGTCGTGCTCGGTGAAGAACCGCGCCACCGTGCGGGTGGTCGCGTTGAAGACCCGGTCGGTGGCGTAGAGGTCCGACGCGCGGAGGGTGCGCCCGTGCTCGGCGCAGGCCAGCGTCGTCGCCTCCAGAGTGTCCGGGCTCGGCGTGACGCCCAGGGCCGCCGCGATCGTGTCGACCCCGTCGGCGAGGAAGCTGCACCAGGCCACCAGGTTCGCGTCGTCGAACTGCTCGGCGTCGACGGCCGGGGCGGCCTCGACCACCTGGTGCCCCATCGCCTCCAACTGGTCGGCCACCCGGCGCACCGCATCGACGCACTGCGGGTCGGTCGAACCGGGCCCGGACGACGGCGTGGTGCTGACGGCGACCCGCAGCCGCGGACTGCCTGCGCGCACGTCCTCCGCGAACGGGCGCACCGGGGCGGGCAACAGGTAGCGGTCGCCGGGCTCGGCGCCGTGCACGGCGTCGAGCAGCGCGGCGCAGTCGCGCACGGTCCGGGTCAGGGCGAACTCGATGCCGAGACCCAGCAGCGGGTCGGCGTAGTCCGGGCCGACCGTGGTCCGCCCGCGCGTGGGCTTGAGCCCGACCAGCCCGCAACAGCCCGCCGGGATGCGGATCGAGCCGCCACCGTCGCTGGCCGACGCCATCGGCAGCGCCCCCGAGGCCACGAGCGCCGCCGACCCGCCGCTGGACCCGCCCGGGCTGCGCGTGGTGTCCCAGGGGTTGCGCGTCGACCCGTTCGACACCGGCTCGGTGTTCGCGTTGAACCCCAGCTCGGGAGTCGCGGTGACACCCATCGTGGCCAGCCCCGCCGCCCGGAACCGGGCCATCAGGTAGGTGTCCTCCCCCGCCGCGACGCCGTCGCCGAGCAGCCGGGTGCCGGCCCGCTGCGGGACCCCGGCCGCGTGAATGATCAGGTCCTTGATCGCGAAGGGCACGCCGCCGAACGGGCCGGCCGCGTTGTACGCCAGCGGCTCGGCGAACCGCTCGCCGACCAGCGCGTTGAGCTCGGGCTGCATGGAGTCGAGCGCGGCGGCCGCCGCGGCCTGCACCTCCTCGGCCTTCACCGCACCGTCACGGATGAGCTCCACCAGGCCCGTCGCGTCGTGAGCGGCGTACTCGTCGACCCGCATGGTTCCTCCTCGCGCTCCGGCCGGACGGCCGCCGAGCTGCGGCGACGCTAGGCGGTACCGCGCGGGCGCAGATCGGTCGATCGACGGATGTGCGTCCGGACGACCCCTTGTGCACACCCGCACGGTCCGTAGCGTGGGCGGCGTGACGCCGGACACATCCTCGTCGCGGTTGCGGGCCGCACGGGAGCTCCGTGGCTTCCTGCGGCGCAGCAGACGCCCGGCGGCGACCCCGGTCGGTGTGCTCAGCGCGGCGCTCGATGCGCTGCACGGCGTGCTGCCCTATGACTGCGCGGCGTTCGCCCGCTGGGACCCCGTGGCCCGGCGGCACGTCACCGTGGCCAGCACCGGCTACCCCGCGACGGCGCTGCGATTCCTGGACACCCGGATGCACGCCGACCCCCTCTTCGCCGAGGTTCGTGACACCGGCGGCCCGCTGCGGGTGCGCGACATCCCGCGCGCCCGGCGCCACGGCGAGGTCTTCGAGACCGTGATCGACCCGCTCGGGTTCGCCGACGGGCTGACCCAGTGCCTGTTCGCCCGCGATGGGCGCTACCTCGGAATGCTCAACGCGAGCACGATCGACCGCCGCCACCCCGACGACGACGTGGTCGCCCTTCTCGACCTGCTCGCCGACGACCTCGCCGCCGCCCTGGACCCGCTCCCGTGCGCGGCGCCGGCGACCGGGGCGCTGACCGACGGCTGCACCGACGGGCTGCTCGTCACCTCGACCGGGCCTGCGGAGGCGCTGTCGGCCGACGCACGTCCGGAGCTCGCGGCGCCCGGCTCCCCGCTGCGGCCACTGCTCGACGACCTGCTGGCCGGACGGGAGTCGCCGCGCGCGCTGCTCGTGCTGCTCGGGGCCGACCTGCTCGCGGTGAGCCTGGACGGCGGCGTGCACGGCGTCGTCGTGCTGCACCGGCCCACGGACGCACCCTTCGGCCTGACGCTGCGCGAACTCGAGGTGCTCGACGCGGTGTCCCGCGGCCGGACGAATGCCGAGACCGCCCGCACCCTGCGCGTCTCGCCGCGGACCGTCGCCACGCACGTCGAGCACGTGCTGGCCAAGACCGGGCGCCCCAACCGTTCGGCGGCCGCGCGCCTGGCGGCGCGGCTGGGGCTGCTGGTCTGAGCGATCGCTCAGCGGGCGGCGGCGGCCGTGTTCTCGATGTGGGCCCGGGCGGCCCGGGCGGCGGCCTCCGGGTCGTGCGCCGCGATGGCGTCGACGATCGCGCGGTGCTCCGCGATGACGGCGGGGATCCGCCGCGGGAGGGCGAGCGCCTCGAAACCGATCAGCCACATGGTGCCGCGGAGGGTGACGAGCGTGTCGTGGGTGCGGTCGAGGCCGAGCAGCCGCGGCATGAGCAGGTGGAACTCCTCGTCCACGGCGAGGAACGCCGAGGCCTGGGCCGGGTCGGCGAGCTGCTCCTGCCGGTCGATGATCTCGCGCAGCCTGCGGACGTCGTCGTCGGTCGCCTCGGTGGCGAGCCGCTGTGCGACGTAGGACTCGAGGAGGGTGCGCAGGTCGAAGACCTCGGCGCGCTGGGCGGGCGAGAGCTGGCGCAGCCGGAAACCGCGCTGGGAGGCGACCTCGACGAGTCCCTCACGGACCAGTGCGATCACGGCCTCCCGCACCGGCGTGCGTGACATGCCCAACTTCTCGGCGAGCTCGTTCTCCGAGTAGAGGTTGCCGTGGGAGATGTCGCCGTCCCGGATCGCCTGCTGAATCCGCAGGTAGGCGATCCGAGACAGGGTCTTGGGTCGCTCGACAGCGGTCATGCCGCTCAGCTTGGCCACGCGCTGGAGTCTTACATACGAGGTACTTGCATACTACGTACCAGTGACCTACCGTCCGATCGAGACGGTGCGAGAGGAGCAAGCGGGTGAGGGTAGCCCTGGTACAGGTCGCCAGTCCGGTGACGGAGGCCGTGCAGGCCCGGCGGGACCGGGTCGGACAGATGGTCGCCGACGCCGCCGGAGCCGACCTGGTCGTGCTCCCGGAGTTGTGGGGGCCGGGTTACTTCGCCTTCGACGCCTACGCCGAGCGCGCCGAGCCGCTGAACGGGGACACCGTGGCCGCGGGCCGGGAGTGGGCCCACCGGCTGAACTGCCACCTGCACCTGGGCAGCGTGCTCGAGCGCTCCGCCGACGGCCGGCTGCACAACACCGCCGTGCTCATCGGTCCCGACGGCACGGTCCTGCACAGCTACCGCAAGATGCACGTGTTCGGCTACCAGTCCCGCGAGGCCGAACTGCTCACCCCCGGTGACAGCATCGCGGTCGCCGACACCGCGCTCGGCGCCGTCGCCGCGACCACCTGCTACGACCTGCGCTTCCCCGAGCTCTACCGGGCCCTGGTCGACGCCGGCGCCGAGACCGTTGTCGTCCCGGCGGCGTGGCCGGCGGCCCGGCTGGCCCACTGGCGGCTGTTCACCTCCTGCCGGGCGGTCGAGGAGCAGGTGCTGCTCGTCGCCTGCAACGCCGTCGGCGAGCAGAACGGGGGCGTCGTGCTGGGCGGGCACAGCCGCGTCGTCGACCCCTGGGGCCAGGTGCTGGCCGAGGCCGACGACCGGGAGGGCATCACCGTCGCCGACGTCGACCCCGGCATCGTCGCGGCGGTCCGCGCCGACTTCCCGGTGCTCGCCGACCGCCGGCTCCCCTCGACACCCGCCCCCGTCCTGACCAGAAACGAGGTCTGACCGATGTCCGATGCCCTGCAGTTGCACGTCGCCGGCACGGACGAGCAGCTCACCGTCACTCCGCAGCGGCTCGTCGTGGCCGGCTACACCGGGCGCGACGAGGCCGCCGTCAAGGCGCACATCGACGAGCTCGCACACATCGGCGTGCCTCCGCCGCCGACCGTGCCGGCCTTCTACGACCTCGACCCGGCGCTGCTGACGACCGCCGCCGTCGTCGAGGTCGACGGCGCCGAGACCTCGGGCGAGGTGGAGCCGGTGCTGGTCCGCCACGCCGGGCGCTTTCACCTCGCGGTGGGCTCCGACCACACCGACCGCCGCCTCGAGCGCGAGGACATCCCGCGCTCGAAGGCGGCCTGCCCCAAGCCGCTGAGCCGGATCGTCGTCGCACTGCCCGAAGACCTGTCCGAGATCCGCTGGGACGACATCGCGGCGCAGAGCAGCGTCGACGACACGCCCTACCAGCGCGGCACCCTCGCCGCCCTGCGTACCCCGGCCGATCTCCTCCCACGGCTCACCGCCGTCCTCGGGGAGATCGACGGCGACCTGGTCGTGTTCGGCGGCACCTTCCCGCTGCTGACCGGCGAGTTCGTCCACGGCACCCGCTGGCGGCTGGAGATGACCCTCCCCGACGGCACCACGCTGTCCCACACCTACGAGACGAAGCAGAGGAGCGCGTGATGCGGACCGGCGCCGAGTACCTCGCCGCAATCACCGACGAGCGGGAGATCTACGTCGACGGGGAGCGGGTGCGCAACGTCGCCGAGCACGCCGCCTTCCGCCCGATCGCGGCCACCATCGCCGAACTGTTCGACGTCGCCGCCGACCCGGCGTCGAAGATGACCCACACCGACCCGGACACCGGCATCGAGACCAACCGGGTGTTCACGGCTCCGCGCAGCCGTGAGGACCTCGCCGCGTTCCGGCACGCCGCCGAGACCTGGGCCCGGCACACCCACGGCTGGGTGGGGCGCAGCCCCGACCACGTGGGCGCGTTCTTCGACGCGTTCGCCGCGCACCCCGAGGCGTTCGCCTCCGGCGACCGCGACTTCGCCGCCAACGTCACCGCCTACCACCAGCGGATGCAGCGGGAGAACCTCTACCTCTCCTACGCGATCATCCCGCCGCAGGTCTCCCGTGCGACCACCGCGCACGCCTGGGAGGGTGAGCTCATCCAGGTCGGCGTGGCCGAGGAGCGCGAGGACGGCATCGTGGTGCGCGGCGCACAGATGCTCGCCACCGGTGCCGCGGTCGCCGACGAGATCTTCGTGTCCTGCATCAAGCCGCTGACCGACAACGACCGCGACTTCGCGATCAGCTTCGCCGTCCCGGTGGGTGCGAAGGGCCTGAAGCTGTACTGCCGCCGCCCGTTCGCCCCGGCGGCCACCAGCGCCTACGACTACCCGCTGACCAGCCGCTACGACGAGACCGACGCGCTGCTGGTCTTCGACGACGTGTTCATCCCGTGGGAGCGCGTCTTCGTCGACCGGGACGTCGCCGGGCTGCGCAAGCAGTTCTTCGACACCGGCGCGCACGTGCTGGGCAACTGGCAGGCGCAGATCCGGTTCGCCGTCAAGCTGCAGTTCATCGCCGGCATCGCCCGCAAGGTCGCGCAGACCAACGGCGTCGACAAGTTCCCCGGCGTGGTGGAGAAGCTCGGTGAGCTCGCCAGCCTGGCCTCCCTGGTGGAGTCCGCGGTGCTGGCCGCCGAGTACACCGCCGAGCCCGACGCGGCCGGGGTGTGGCGGCCGGGGTCCCGGGCCGTCTACGGCGCGATGGGACTGCAGGCCGAGCTGTACCCGCGGGCGCTGGCGATCCTTCGCGACCTGGTCGGGGGCGGCGTGCTGCAGGTTCCGTCGAGCGTGGCGGACATGCGCAACCCGGAGACCCGGGCCGACATCGACCGCTACATCCACTCGCCCAGCGCTCCGGCCGCGGACCGGATCAAGCTGTTCAAGCTCGCCTGGGACGCCGTCGGCAGCGAGTTCGCCGGCCGGCACCACCAGTACGAGATGTTCTATGCGGGCGCGCCGTTCGTGGTGAAGGGCTACGCCTTCCGCAACTACGGATTCGACGGCCCGGTCGGCGAGGTGGAGACCTTCCTCGCCGGTTACGACGAGTCCGCCTGATCCCCGCGAACCGAGAGGAGACACTGGCGATGGCCAAGCCGGAGCACGAGTTCTTCCCCGTCGACAAGGTCGACTTCACCCCCTGCGCGGGCGACGTGCCCGCGCTGACCGAGCGCATCCTCGCCGCCGACGGGGACACCGGGGTCGCGACCCGGATCCTGCGGTTCGAGCCGGGGACCGACACCACCCCCAACGGCGTGCAGATCCACGACTTCTGGGAGGAGGTGTACATCCTGGAGGGCTCGTTCACCGACCTCGAGCTCGGCGAGACCTTCACCGCCGGGATGTACGCCTGCCGCCCGCCGGGCATGCGGCACGGCCCGTGGCGCAGCGACGAGGGGTGCACCACGTTCGAGGTCCGTTACCGCGCCTGAGCCACCCCCGGAGGTGCCAGCCATGTCTCCTGCGACCGAAATCGAGGCGGGCGTGGAGCCGCTGACGATGCGCCGCACGATGGGCCGCTTCGCCACCGGTGTCGCCGTGGTGACCACCGAGGTCGACGGCGAGCCGCACGGCATGACCGTGAACTCGCTGACCTCGGTGTCCCTCGACCCGCCGATGCTGCTGGTCTGCCTGACCACCGGGGCGCGGACCACCGAGGCGGTCACCGCGGCGGGCCGGTTCGCGGTCAGCATCCTGTCGGCCCGCCAGGAGCAGATCGCGCTGCGGTTCGCCCGCCGCGGCGAGAACCACTTCGAGGGGCTGCCGCTGATCTACGGCGACCACTCGATCCCGGTGGTCCCGGACGCGCTCGCGCACGTCGAGTGCACGGTGGACCGGCAGCTCGTCGCGGGCGACCACCTCGTGGTGTTCGGCGCGGTGCAGCGGGTCTGCGACCGCGACGGCGAGCCGCTCGCGTTCGCCGGCGGCCGCTTCGCCGACGTCGCCGTGCGCGGCCACGAGCCCGTCCACTGGATCTTCTAACCCGCGAGTCGCCCCTTTCGGGACCGCGAGTCGGCACTTTCGGGACCGCGAGTCGGCACTTTCCGGAGGTGGGTCAGCCGCGCGGGTGGGCGGCGAGCACCTCGGTGACGACCGGGAGCGCCCACTCGACGTCAGCCCGGTCCGGCCCGGCGTAGCCGAGCACGAGCCCGGCCGTTCGCGGGCCGGACCGGTGGGCGGCATGGTGGCGGGTCAGCCCGTCCAGCCCCACGCCCCGGGCGGCCGCGGCGGCGAGCACCGCCTCCTCGGCCGCGCGGTCCGCCAGCGGCACGACGACGTGCGCTCCCGCGGCGTCGCCGACGACCCGATGCCCGGCGGCGGTGACGGCGGCGACCACGCCCACCCGTCGCTCGGCGAGTTCACGGCGCAGCCGGCGCAGGTGCCGGGCCAGGTCCCCGTGCGCGGCGAACGCCGCGAAGACCCGTTGTCCGGCCGGCGACGGGCGAGACCCGGTGCGGTCGCGCTGCTCGAGGACCGCGGCGCGCACCGCCGGCGGGCCCACCAGCCAGCCTGCCCCCAGCGTCGGGCTGAGCAGCTTGCTCGCGGTGCCGAGATGCACCACCACGTCCGGGCCGAGTGCGGCGAGCAGCGGCAGCGGGGCGACGTCGTAGCGCAACTCGCCGTCGTAATCGTCCTCGATGACCAGGAAGCCCTCGGCGCGGGCTCGCTCGACGAGGGCCATCCGGCGCGCGGCCGGCAGCCGCCCGCCCAGCGGAAACTGGTGCGCCGGGGTGCAGTAGACGGCCGCGAGCCCCGCCGGCAGCGCGGCGACGTCGAGGCCGTGTGGGTCCACCCGGGCCGGCACGACCTCGAGGCCGGCGTCGGCCAGCGCCCAGGCTGCCCGCCGGTATCCCGGCTCCTCGACCGCCACCCGAGCGCCCCGAGGCAGGGTCCGGGCCAGCTCGGCGATCGCCGCGGTGCTGCCTGCGGTGGCCAGGACACCGGCCGGACCGGCCGGCAGCCCGCGGTGCCGCAGCAGGTGCTCGGAGACCGCGGCCCGGAACTCCGGCACGCCCGCCGGCCGTGGGCTCACGTCGGGCGCGGCGTCGGCGGCCGCGCGCCACGCGCGCCGCCACGCGGCCCGGTCCAGCACCTGCACGCACGGCGTCCCGGCCCGCAGGTCGACCAGGCCCTCGGGCTCCGGAGCGGGCGCCGCCGGGGGTGCGTCGGCGACGGGTGCGGCGTCGGGGTGTGCGGGGACCGCGGTGACGTAGGTGCCGGCCCCGGTCCGCCCGGCCACCCAGCCCTCGGCCAGCAGCTGCTCGTACGCCGCCGCCGTCACCGTGCGGCTGACGCCCAGCGCCGCGGCCAGCGCACGGGTCGAGGGCAGCCGGTCCCCGGCGCGCAGGGCTCCGGTCGCGGCCGCCGCCCGCAACGCCCCCGCGAGCTGCACACCCAACGGGGCGCCGCGGTCGCGGTCCAGCACGACGGGCGGGATCTCGGGCACGGCCATCCCCGCATCGGCCTCCTGGAACTGCTGCGAATTGGCTCTGTCAGGATGCCACTCAGTCACGCAGGCTGGGCTCGTGACGACCACGCAGACCCCGCTCTCCCCCACCCCGCGCAGTACCGTGCGCCGGTTGGGCAACCGCGCCCGCACGGACCGCACGGAGCTCTACCGCGTGCTCGACGCCGGTCTCGTGTGCCACCTCGGCGTGGTGATCGACGACACGCCGGTCGTGCTGCCCACCGGGTACGGGCGCATCGAGAACACCCTCTACCTGCACGGCTCCACCGGAGCGGCCACGCTGCGCGCCGCCACCGCGGGCGCTCCCGTGTGCGTGACCGTGACCCACGTCGACGGGATCGTCTACGCCCGCTCGGTGTTCCACCACTCGATGAACTACCGCAGCGCGGTCGTGCACGGGCCGGCCCGGCCGGTCACCGACGACGACGAGCGGCTGGCCGGTCTGCGCGCGATCGTCGAGCATCTCGCGCCCGGCTCGTGGGGCCATGCCCGGCTGCCCACGACGAAGGAGATGGCCGCCACCGCCGTCCTCGCCGTCGATCTCACCGAGGCCAGCCTCAAGGTGCGGACCGGCCCTCCGATCGACGACGACGCCGACGTCGCCGACCCGTCCTACTGGGCCGGGGTGCTCCCGGTCCGAACCGGGTTCGGCACCCCGCAGGCGTGCCCGCTGCTCCCGCCCGACACCCTGGCACCACCCCATGTGACCGGCCGCTGACCCGACCACCCACCGGCTGCCGGGTACGCGCCGGACGCGCGGCCCAGCCGGGCATGGCCTGCGTCACGCGTTCGGCGTCCGGGCTGGTCGCGAGGGGTCGTAAGCCACCGAATCGGGTGACGTAACCTCGGCTCGCGTGACGCATGCACGCCTGCATCCGCCCTACCCCGAGGCCGAGCGGCTCGACCTCGTCGAGCAGTTGCACGGCCACGGCGTCGCCGATCCGTACCGCTGGCTCGAGGACCCCGAGGACCCCCGCACCCGTGCGTGGTCGGCCGCCCAGGACGAGCTCGCGCGCGGCCATCTCGACTCCCTGCCCGGCCGCGACGGCCTCGACGCCACCGTGCGTGAGCTGTTGCGGTCGGGCTCGGTCTCAGCTCCGCTGTGGCGCGCCGGCCGCGCATTCTTCACCCGCCGCGAGCCGGATCAGGAGCACGCGGTGCTGCTGGTCCGCGAAGCCGACGGCAGCGAGCGGGTTGTGCTCGACCCCACCGAGCTCGACCCCGCCGGCTTGACCACGCTGGACTCCTGGGTCCCCGACCTGGAGGGCCGGCGGTTGGCCTACCAGCTGTCGGTCGGCGGCGACGAACAGTCCGTGTTCCACGTGCTCGACGTGGCGACCGGCGACGCCGTCGACGGCCCGATCGACCGGTTCCGCTACTCCGACGTGGCCTGGCTGCCCGGCGGTGAGGAGCTGTTCTACGTACGCAAGGTGGCTCCCGGCGAGGTCGACCAGGGCGAGGAGGACTTCCACCGCCGGGTCTGGCGGCACCGCATCGGAGCCGCCGCCGAGGACGACGAGCTGGTCGAGGGCCCCGGCCTCTACGCCGATCACACCTACTACGGCGTGCGGGTGTCCCGGGACGGCCGCTGGCTGCTGGTCAGCGCCAACATCGGCACGGCGCGCCGGGACAGCCTGTGGATCGCCGAGCTCGGTGGGCCCGGCACCCCGACGCCGCGACTGACCCCGATCCTCACCCAGGCCGACGACGTCCGGGCCACGGCGTGGGTGGACCGCGACGGCCGGCTCTACCTGCACACCACCGACAACGCCCCGCGGTGGCGGCTGTGCGTGACCGACCCGCACACCCCGCAGCGGGAGCACTGGCAGGAGCTGGTGGCCGAGGACCCCGACTCGGTGCTCGACGGAGCACGCTGGCTGCAGCCGGTCGGCACCACCGACCCCGCCGACGCGCTGCTGGTGCTGGCCCGCAGCCGGCACGCGGTGGCCGAGCTCGCGCTGCACGCGGCCGTCGACGGCGCGCCGCGGGGCACCGTTGCGCTGCCCGGCACCGGGTCGTTGACCGGCCTGTCCACCGCCGACCTGGACACCCCGGGCCAGTGGGGCCGGGTCTGGATCGGCTGGACCGACCTGATCACCCCGCCGCAGGTGCTGCGATTCGACCTGGCCACCGGTGTCACCGAACTCGAGGCCGCCGCCCCGGGCGCGGTCAGCACCCCGGCCACCCGCTCGCAGCAGCGCACGTTCACCTCGGCCGACGGCACCACCGTCCGGATGTTCGTGATCACCCCGGACGGCCCGGCGCAGCCCCGCCCGACGCTGGTCACCGGCTACGGCGGCTTCGGGCTGACCCGGGAGCCGGCCTACACCCCCTCTGCGCTGGCCTGGGTCGCCGCGGGTGGCGCGTACGCGCTGGTCTCGCTGCGCGGCGGCGGCGAGGAAGGCGAGCAATGGCACCTCGCCGGCAACCGCGGCAACAAGCAGAACGTGTTCGACGACCTGCACGCCGCCGCCGAGGCACTGATCGCGGCCGGCACGACGACCGCCGACCGGCTCGCGATCATCGGCGGGTCGAACGGCGGCCTGCTGGTCGGTGCGGCGCTCACCCAGCGCCCGTCGCTGTACCGCGCCGTCGTCTGCTCGGCGCCGCTGCTGGACATGGTCCGCTACGAGGAGTTCTCGCTCGGCCGGACCTGGAACGACGAGTACGGCACCGCGGCCGATCCGACGGAGCTGGGCTGGCTGCTGTCCTACTCGCCGTATCACCACGTCACCGAGGGCACCGAGTACCCCGCGGTGCTCCTCACCGTGTTCGACTCCGACACCCGCGTCGATCCGTTGCACGCCCGCAAGATGTGCGCCGCCCTGCAGCACGCCACCAGTGGTGACCCCGCGCGACGCCCGGTGTTGCTGCGGCGCGAGACCGATGTCGGACACGGGATGCGGTCGGTCTCCCGGACCGCCGCGCTGACCGTCGACCAGTTGGCCTTCCTCGCCGCCCACACCGGGCTGGAGCTTTCGTGACCTCGTTGCCTTCCCCCGCCCCCGGACAGAACAGCCTGCTCCCCGAACAGCCGATGTGCGCCGCGGACCCCGGTACCTGGTGCTCGCGGTTCTACCAGTGGACCAACAACGACTTCCTGGCCCAGTCCGCCGATGCGATCGTGAGCAAGACGCTCACGATCACCCTCATCGTGATCGTGGCGCTGCTCGCCCGAGCGCTGATCCACCGGGCCATCACGCGGCTGATCGAGGGCGCGACGAACGGCGCCGTGTCCCGGCTGGTGCGCAGCCGCGCACCGATGCGGCTGCGCAACTCCACCGCTCCGCTGATCTCGCAACGCCGCGCGCAACGGGCCCGCACCGTCGGCTCGGTGCTGCGCTCGATGACGTCGGCGATCGTGCTGCTCGTCGCCGCGGTCATGATCCTGGCCGAGTTCAACGTGGCGCTGGGCCCGATCCTGGCCTCGGCCGGGATCGTCGGCGTCGCGATCGGTTTCGGCGCGCAGAACCTGGTGCGTGACTTCCTGTCCGGCATGTTCATGCTGCTGGAGGACCAGTACGGCGTCGGGGACATCGTCGATCTCGGCGCGGCCACCGGCACCGTCGAGGCCGTGGGGTTGCGGATCACCACGATCCGCGACCTCAAGGGCACCGTCTGGTATGTCCGCAACGGCGAGATCCAGCGGGTCGGCAACATGAGCCAGGGCTTCGCAGTCGCCGTCGTCGATGTGCCGGTGGGGTATTCCGTGGACACCGCGGCGGCCACCGAGGTGGCCGGCAAGGCGGCCACCGAGCGCCTGGAGCAGGAGGATCTGGCCGGCGACGTGCTGGAACCGCCGGAGGTGCTCGGCGTGGACCGTGTCACCAACGAAGGCCTGACGCTGCGGTTGACCGTGCGGGTCAGCCCGGGCCGGCAGTGGGCGGTGCAGCGCGCGCTCAACGCGGCGATCGCCGACGCGCTCGACGAGGCCGGGATTCCCCGTCCGCTGGTCTTCGCCGGCCCGAACGGGTAGAGACGGGGCGACGGCGACCCGAGGAGCGAGCAGGGATGATGGAGTCGTGAGCAGTCCGCAGAACTTCTACGCCGAGGTCGGCGGCGCGCCCGTCTTCCGCAAGATCATCTCGCGCTTCTACGAACAGGTCGCCGAGGACGAGATCCTCCGGCCGCTCTACCCCGAGGAGGACCTCGGGCCGGCCGAGGACCGGCTCCGGATGTTCCTCGAGCAGTACTGGGGCGGCCCGCGCACCTACTCGGACCAGCGCGGCCACCCCCGGCTGCGGATGCGGCACGCGCCGTTCAAGGTCGGCCCGCTGGAGCGGGACGCCTGGCTGCGCTGCATGCGGATCGCGGTCGACGAGGCCGGGCTGGACACCGAGCACCGTGACCAGCTCTGGCATTACCTGCAGTACGCCGCCGCCAGCATGGTCAATTCCGACTTCTGAGGTGAGCGCTCTGCCGCCCCCGGACATGGCTAGATTGCCTCCCGTGCGGTGGTGGCGGGACGCGGTGGTCTACCAGGTCTATGTCCGCAGCTTCTCCGACTCCGACGACGACGGCGTCGGAGACCTGGACGGCATCCGCAGCCGGCTGGGATACCTGGAGCTGCTGGGCGTCGACGCGCTCTGGCTGACCCCGTTCTACCGCTCGCCGATGGCCGACCACGGCTACGACGTGGCCGACCCGCGTGACATCGACCCGGTGTTCGGCGATCTGGCGGCGTTCGACGCGCTGGTCGAGGAGGCGCACCGGCACGGCATCCGGGTCACCATCGACCTCGTGCCCAACCACACCTCCAGCGAGCACGGGTGGTTCCGGGCCGCGGTCGAGTCGGCGCCGGGCAGCCCGGAGCGGGCCCGGTACCACTTCATGCCCGGTCGCGGACCGGATGGCGCGGAGCCGCCGAACAACTGGCAGAGCGTCTTCGGCGGCCCGGCCTGGACCCGGGTCCCGGACGGCGAGTGGTACCTGCACATCTTCGCCGCCGAGCAACCCGACCTGAACTGGACCAACCCCGAGGTGTGGGCCGACCTGGAGAAGACCCTGCGCTTCTGGTGCGACCGCGGGGTCGACGGGTTCCGGATCGACGTCGCGCACGGCATGTCCAAACCGGACGGTCTGCCCGATGACGACAGGACCGATGCGGCCCGCGAGTTGCTCGCCGACCATGACGGCGACCCGCGGTTCGACCACGAGGACGTGCACGACGTGCACCGGATGATCCGTGCGGTGCTCGACCACTACCCGGGCCGGATGGCGGTCGGCGAGGTGTGGGTCCGCGACAGCGAGCGGTTCGCCCGCTACGTGCGCCCCGACGAGCTGCACCTGGGCTTCAACTTCCGGCTGCTGCAGACCGGGTTCGACGCGGCCGCGGTGCGGGAGGCGATCGAACACTCACTGGAGTCGGTGGCCGGGGTGGGCGCCTGCCCGACGTGGACGCTGTCCAATCACGACGTGTCCCGGCCCGTCACCCGCTACGGCGGCGGCGCGCTGGGGACGGCCCGGGCCAGGGCGATGGCTCTGGTGACGCTCGCGCTGCCCGGCGTGGTCTATGTGTACAACGGTGAGGAGCTCGGGCTGCCCGACGTCGAGTTGCCCGACTGGGCGCTGCAGGACCCGGTGTGGGAGCGCTCGGGGCGGACCGAGCGCGGCCGTGACGGCTGCCGGGTGCCGATACCGTGGGAGGGCGAGGGGCCGGGCTTCGGTTTCACCAGCGGCGAGCCGTGGTTGCCGATGCCCGCGGAGTGGTCGGCGCTGACGGCGGCGACCCAGCTCGAGGACCCCGAGTCGACGCTGTCGCTGTTCCGCCGGGCGCTGGAGCTGCGCCACGATCACCCCGGTTTCCGGGGGTCCGGGATCGAGTGGTTCGGCGCCCCGCCGGGCTGCCTGGCCTTCCGCCGGTCCGGTTCCACCCTGGTGTGTGCGCTGAACACCTCCGACACCCCGGTGCCGCTGCCGCCGGGCGACGTGCTCCTGACCAGCGGGCCCCTCCTCGACGACGGCCGGCTCCCCCCGGACACCGCCGCCTGGTTGGCCTGACCCGGCGAGCTGCCGTGTCCGGCTCAGGTGAGCAGTGGCAGCGAGGTGATCCGACGGCGCACCACCGCGCCGTAGCGGGCGTCGAGGCGCAGCCACGACCCGGACGCAGAGACCCGCACGACCGGCTCACCTTCGCCGCCCGCACCGGTGTCGGCGCCACCCAGGAACCCCATCCCGGACAGCGCGAACAGGCAACGCATCGGCACCTTCACCGGGCCGCGGGCGGCTGCGGTCTCGGCGTGCACGGTGAGCACGGTCTGATCGAGCAGCGAGGCCGGCGGTCCCAGCGGGCCGGCGTGCTCGCGGGCCAGGGCCAGGCCGCGCTCGGTGAGGCCTTCCAGTTCGGCCGCGGGCACGTCGTCGACGAACGACCAGCCCTCGTCGGGGGGCAGCTGCGCCTGCCACAGCCCGCCGCTCGGGCCGGGGTCGATCGACTCGGACCGCTCCACGGCCAGCGCGGTGAGGAGCCCGGACGCCGACACGGTGACGTCGTCGGGTTCGAGGGAGCCGTGCACCGAGCGGGTGGCCAGCACGTCGAACGGGGTCGGCGCCCACGCCGTGACCCGGCCGCCGGCCGCGCGCAGCCGCACCAGGGCGACCTGGTCGAGCCGGACCACCCGCGCGGTGAACGCGCCGAGGTCGTCGCGCTCGGTGGGGTCGGCCAGGCGCAGCCCCGTCACGCCGATCATGCCCCCTCTCCGTCCGCCCAGCGCCCGAGGAACTCCCGCTCCGGCGCCGTCAGCCGGCGTGGCCGCTGGGCGTCGAGGTCGACGATCGCCATCCGGGTGCGCGCGCCCACGGCCACCGGGTCGGTCTCGTCGGGCCCGTCGTGCATCTCGTAGTCGATGGAGAACGACGCCGCGCGGACCTCGTGCACCCACATCGTCACCCGCAGCGGTTGCGACCGGTACGGGATCTGGCGCCGGTAGTCGACCTCCAGCCCGGCGACGAGCAGCCCGTCGGCGAAGCCGGTGATCCCGGCGTCCCCGGCCGCACCGAAGAACAGCTCGATGCGGGCCTCCTCCAGCAGCGTCACGGTGCGGGCGTGGTTGAGGTGGCGGTAGGAGTCCTGGTCGGTCCAGCGCAGCGGGACCTGAGCGACATAGCGAGCCACATCGAACAGCCTCTCAAATGCTCCGCGCCGTCCGGTCAGCGAGCCAGCCCGCGCAGCTGCCGCGACACCACCGACAACGTCGCCAGGTCGAGCTGGCCGGCGGTGCCGATCTCGTGCAGCGCGGCGCGGGCCCGGACCAGCCGGGACGCGTTGGCCCGTTCCCACTGCGCGATCGCCTCGGTCACCGGTGTGCCGGGCGCGGCCTCGCGCAGCGCGTCGAGGGTGATCGCCCGCAGCGAGCCGTACAGGTCGTCGCGGAGCGCGAGCCGGGCCAGCTGGTGCCAGCGGTCGCCCCGCTCCAGCGCGGTGACCGAGGTGAGGGCGAGGTCGATGCCCAGGTGCTCGGACAGCGCGTAGTACAGCTCGGCGACCTCGCGGGGTTCGCGGGGCTCGCGGTCCCGCTCGGACAGCTCGGTCAGTTCGACGACGTCGAGCAGCCCGAATCCGTAGGTCAGCTCGGCCGAGCGGCGGGCGAGCTCCGCCGGCGCGCCCTGAGCCATCAGGGCCTCGGCGCGCGCGGCCACGACGTCGCACTCCCGGCCGCACAGCAACGCGTTCAGGTGCTCGCGCAGCTGCTGGATCGTCGCGGCGAACCGGGTGGTCTCCGCGCCCACCGCGAGGGGTTGTGGCCGGTTGGTGAGGAACCAGCGCGAGGCCCGGTCGAGCAGCCGCCGGGAGTCCAGCACGATGCGGTCGGCCACCGCGACCGGCACGTCGGGGTGGCGGGCCTGCGCCCACAGCCCGGGCAGGTCGAACACCGCGGTGCTCACCGCGAAGGCGCGGACCGCGTCGGCGACCCCGGCGGCCAGTTCCTCGCCGAGCCGGAACGCGTAGCTGATCCCGGCGTGGTCGACCATCTCGTTGACCAGCAGCGTGGCGACGATCTCCCGGCGCAGCGGGT
>NZ_JAAXLA010000086.1 GCF_012911935.1 Pseudonocardia acidicola
GGTAGTAGATCATCGGCTTGTCGTAGACCGGGAGCAGTTGCTTGGACACCGCACGGGTGATCGGATGCAGCCGCGTGCCGGCCCCGCCGGCCAAGATGATGCCCTTCATCGGCCCCGATGCTGTCACACGATCGACCAGGTGTAGATCACCAGCCGCCCCCGGGGCAGCCCTGACCTCAGCGGCGGACCGCCACGACGAAGGGGCCGACGGTCCGGGTGGTGAAGATCGGGCCGCTGAAGACAGCAGGGGCGAACTGCACGTCGTAGAACTCGACGTTGGGGTCCCTGGGGAAGACGTCCCGGGAGAGCGTCATGTGCAGCGTGCCGTCCTGCGGTCGCAGGACGAACACGGTCGGCGCCCGGTGAGGGCTGGCGTCCAGCTCGGCGGCGAGCTGCCGGGGACTGGTCGTGCGGGCCCAGCGCTCGATCTCCGACCGGCGGCCGGCGAAGTCGCCGAGCGGGTTCGCGTAGTGCGCGGTCAACGCCTGGAAACCGTGGAACGGCCAGAACGCGAAGAGCCCCGTGTAGGTGGTGAGCAGCACCAGGTCCTGCGGCGGCTTGCCGGTCATCTGGCCGATGGTGTCGGCGAGCTGCTCGTTCCACCGTCCGGGCTGGGTCGGGTCCCGGGCGCCCAGGGCCGTCGTCCCGGACGGGTAGTAGTTGGCGTAGGCGTCTCCGTTACCCAGCCGCGCCGGCACCGTCTGCACCAGCGCCAGAGCAGCCGCCACTGCCAGCACCGGGGCGGCCGCCAGGGCAGGCCTGACGTGCCGAGCCGGCAGCAGCCCGGGGACCGTGCCCAGCGCCTCCAGAAGGCCGAGGACCCCGGCCACGGCGAAGACGGCATCCAGCACGGGCTCCAATCGGAACGCCAGCAGGGTCTGGCCGACGGCCAGAGCCAGCATGGACAGCCCGTACCAGGCATAACACGTCGCAGCGAGGGCCGCCAATCCCTGCGCGACGGCGCTGCGCCGCAGGGCCACGACCATCCACACGACACCGGCGAGGCACAACGCGCCGAACACGCTGACCTGCAGCATCGGCAGCGGCACCACAGCCCCCCCGGCGGGGAGGAACCGGGCGGCGGCCGTGCCCGGCATGCCGGAGCCGGCCCAGGCCAGCAGGTACGGGGCCCACTGCAGGAGAGCCAGCGGCAGCGCCGCGACCGCGATGACGAGCACCCGCAGCACGAGCGCGCCCCACCGGACTCTGCGACTCAGACCCGAAACCGTCGCCAGCACCAGCACGAGGACCGCGGTGAAGCCCAGGAACAAGGTGTACACGGCCCCGCACAAGCCGAGGAACCCCCCGACCCCCAGCAACAGCCCCCAATGCCGCCGGGCCCGGCAACTCAGCACATGCCAGGCGAGCACGGCCACGGGCGGCAGCATCGCGACGAGCAGCCAGCTGTAGGGCTCGGAAACCGGGCTGGCGGCCACCGAGCCCGTGACCTGCAGCCCGGCGATCGATGTGGCCAGAGCGGCGAGCAGAGCGGACGCTCGGGGCAGCACGAGGCCCCACAGCGTGAACGACATCGCCGCCGCGAGGGCCATGGTGGCGATGCTGAACGGCTTGTAGGCCTGCCAGCCCGGGATGCCGAGCAGGTCGGCGAATCGGCCGCCCACCCAGAACCAGCCGCTGGGGTAGTAGCTGGGCAGGTCGGCGTAGTTCATGTCGGCCAGGCGCGGCGAACTCGCCATCCGGGTCATGAACTGCAGCCGGAACTCCTGGTCGACGGCGGCGCCACCGAGGTAGAACCGGGTACCCTGCAGCGGCAGCGCCAAGGCCAGCGTGCTCAGGCAGGACAAGGCCGACCACGCACCCAGGGTGGCCCAGCGACTCCACTCCCGCCGCCCGGTCGCCGCCAGCGCCAGAATCCCGGCCAACAGCACAACCGCGGCCGGCACGAACAACGCAGACGGCACATTCGACGGGAACGGAATGTGCAACCGTCCAATGGCGAACTGGGCGGCGCCGCTCACCAATCCCGCTGTGACGACGGCACCGACGGATTCGCAAAGAAATGCACCTGCCGGCCGCCGCACCAGGCAGCATCCCGAGTCCACCGAGACCTCGCCTCGCGGCACAACACCCTGGCCAGGGACACGACCCGACGGGCGTGCTGCGAGCAGAGACACCGCGGCAGCGTGACACAAGCCTGCTTTAAGCTGTTGATCGACCGCCGGTATTGACCGAATCCGGATGCCGATTGCATCGGGATCACGGCCGACTTATCCGACCTGCCCTCCGTTGTGGCCGATCGACCGGTTGCAGCTTTACTGCGATCAGATCAAAGCGGCGTTCAGGCGTATACCGCCATCACGAGGAATCCGATCCACGCCACCGCCAGCACCTGTAGCACCCGGTCCCCGAGCGCGATCTCCTCGGGCTCGCCGCCGTTGCCGCCGTCCACGTCCACCGAGTACCGCAACACCGCGATCACGAACGGCACGATGGAGATCACCGACCACACCGAGTTGTGGTGCGCCTCGCGGATCTCGAACGCCCACAGGCCGTACGTCATGATCAGTATGGTCGCCGAGAGCGCCCACACGAACCGCAGATACGACGCCGAGTAGCTCTCCAGCGACTTACGGATCTTGGCCCCGGTCCGGTCCGCGAGCTGGATCTCCGCGTAGCGCTTACCGGCCACCATGAACAGCGAGCCGAAGCCGGCCGCGAGCAGGAACCACTGCGACAGCGGGATGTTCGCGGCGGCGCCGCCGGCGATGGCCCGCAGCAGGAATCCGGACGCCACGATGCAGATGTCGATGACGGGTTGGTGCTTGAGCCCGAAGCAGTAGGCCAGCTGCACCGCGACGTAGACCGCCAGCACGACGGCCAGTTGCCAGGACGCGAGGAAGCTCACGACGAGTGCGCCCAGGAGCAGGACGGCCGCCACGACGAGGGCCAGCTGCGCCGGCACGATGCCCGCGGCGATCGGCCGGTTGCGCTTGGTCGGGTGAGCCCGGTCGGCCGCCACGTCCTTGGCGTCGTTGACCAGGTAGATTCCGGACGCGGCCAGCGAGAAGGCGACGAACGCCAGCGCCAGCTTCACCGCGATGTGCCCACTGAACAGGTCGCCCGCGGCGAACGGCGCGGCGAGCACGAGCACGTTCTTCACCCACTGCCGTGGGCGCATGGTCTTGAGCACGCCGCCGGCAACCCCGGCGGGGCTGCGGACCGGGGTACCGGTCTGCGGCGGCACGTCGGTGCTGGTCATCGAGACGTCCTCTTCTCGGAACGGGTACGGCCGAGCCACCGCGATACCACCGCGACGGCCGCGCCGAGCGCGGAACCGGCGACGACGTCGCTCGGGTAGTGCACGCCCAGCACCATCCGCGACAGTGCCATGAGCGGCACCACCGCCGGAACCAGCGGCCGCCGCAGCAACCGGCCGAACAGCACGGCGGCAGCGGTCGTGGACGTGGCGTGGGCAGACGGGAAGCTCAGCTTGCTGGGAGTGCCGACGAGGACCTGCACGCTCGGGTCGTCGGGCCGCGGCCTGCGGACCACCCGCTTGACCGCGATCGAGGCGCCGTGGGCGGCGGCGACGCCCGCGGTGGCGACGAGCCAGTCGCGGCGCCGGGCCCGGTCCGTGGCGGCGCCCAGCAGCCCGATGGCCAGCCACCCCGCGGCGTGCTCACCGAACAGCGACATCCCCCGGGCGACCTTCACCACCGGTGGCCGCGCGATCGCGGTCTGCACGGAGTACAGCGCCCGCACTTCGGCTGCGGCGCTCGGGGCGGGGGCACCGACGGAGTCGGCGGTGCCGGCGCGGGTGGCTGTCGGAACGGGGCGGTCGAGGAGCTCGGCCACGAGCGGGGCCTCCAGTGGGCACCGCGCTCGTGCTGCGGGCGCCGGTCTGCGGGTTCGGTACGGCGGGCCATGGTACGCCCGCCGCGATGCTCACACCGGGCGACGTCCTGTGCGCGCTCCGCGACCGATCACCGCAGGTCAGCGCGCCGACAGGCTAGAACCAGCGCTCGAGCACCAGCGCGAGCCCGTCGTCGACGTTGGCGGCCGTCACCTCGTCCGCCACGTCGATCAGCGCCGGATGCGCATTACCCATGGCCACCCCGTGGCCGGCCCAGCGCAGCATCTCCAGGTCATTGGGCATGTCCCCGAACGCGATGACGTCCGGTGCCGCGACGCCGAGCCGCTCGGCCACCTCGGCGAGGCCGGTGGCTTTCGTCACGCCGGCCGGGGAGACCTCGACCAGGCCGCGCGGGTGCGAGAACGTCAGGTCCACGGCGTCACCGACGAGCGGCTGCAACGCGGCCACCATGGCGTCGCTCGTCATGTCCGGCGCGCGGATCAGCATCTTGACGGCCGGCCGGGCCAGCAGCTCCGCGCGCGGCACGCTGGTGTTGTCCGGGTTCGGCCAGGCGTGTTGATAGTCCGGCTCGGCGACGAACTGTGCCGCCGCGTCGTCGAAGGCGCCGAGGCCCACCCGCTCCACGGCCAGCCCGCAACCCGGCAGCGCGCTGGTCGCGGCCTCGGCCAGGTCGGCGAGGGTCTCGGGGGGCAGCGTGCGCGCCGACAGCACCTCGTCGGCCACGGCGTCGTAGAGCACGGCACCGTTCGCGCAGACGGCCAGCCGGGCCACCCCGAGCTGCTGCACCACCGGCGGGATCCAGCGTGGCGGGCGCCCGGTGACCAGCACGAAGCCGATACCGGCCGCGACCAGCCTGCCGATCACCGCACCGGCCCGCGGACTCACCCGCTCGTCGTCGCCGAGCAACGTGCCGTCCACGTCCGTGGCGACCAATCGAGGTGCCTGCACCGCTACCGCCGTCCGCCGATCACCCTCACCAGGGTACGGCCGAACACGGCCAGGCACGGCCGGACGCGGCGGAGGGCCCCCGGTGTGCCTACTCTGCCTGCATGGCCGACGCGGCGAGGGCAGCCGAGCTCATCGTCCGGTGCCTGGAGAACGAGGGCGTCACCCACGTCTTCGGGATCCCGGGCGAGGAGAACATCCACCTGGTCGACGCCCTCCACGACTCCCGGATCCGCTACGTCCTGACCCGGCACGAACAGGCCGCCTCGTTCATGGCCGAGATCGTCGGCCGGCTCACCGGCCGGCCCGGTGTCGTGTCGGCGACGCTCGGCCCCGGCGCGATCAACCTGCAGCTCGGAGTGGCCGACGCACAGACCAACTCGACCCCACTGGTGGCGCTGTCCGCGCAGGTGGGGTTGGACCGGATCTACAAGGAGTCGCATCAGGCGGTCGACCTGGTCAGCATGTTCCGGCCTATCACCAAGTGGGCGGATCTGGTCCCGGGACCGGCCGCGGTGGCGGAGATGGTCCGCCGCGCGTTCAAGATCGCGCAGACGGAGCGGCCCGGGGCGACCTATCTGGCCGTTCCGCAGGACGTCGAGAGCGCCCCCGTGCCGGACGGCGCGGTCCCGCTGCCGCCGGACCGGGTCCGCTACGAGGAACCCTCTCCGACCCAGCTCGCGCGGGCCGCCGAGGTGCTCGCCCACGCGGAGGCGCCGGTGCTGCTCGCCGGGCACGGCGCCGCCCGGCACGGCGCCGGGCCCGCGCTGCAGGCGCTGGCCGAGGCCTGGAACGTCCCGGTGGCCACCACCTTCCACGGCAAGGGCGTCTTCCCCGACGACCATCCGCTGGCCCTCGGCGCCGTCGGGTTCATGCGCCACGACTACGTGAACTTCGGCTTCGACGCCGCCGACGTGGTGGTCGCGGTGGGCTACGAGCTCCAGGAGTTCGACCCTGCAAAGATCAACCCCGACCGGGACAAGAAGATCATCCACGTGCACGCGTTCCCGGCGGAGGTCGACGCGCACTACCCGGTGGCGGTGGGCATCGAGGGGGACATCACCCGGTCGCTCTCCGGCCTGCAGCGCGTCGTCCCGCGCCGGTTCGGCATCGGGGCCACCGCCGGCAGGATCCGCGAGATGCTGGCCGAGGAGCTGGACCGCGGCGCCGCGGACGACCGCTACCCGCTCAGCCCGCAGCGGATGGTGGCCGACACCCGTGCCGCGCTGGGCCGCGACGACATCGTGCTGGCCGACACCGGCGCGGTGAAGATGTGGATGGCCCGGCTCTACCCCACCTACGCGGCCAACACCTGCCTGATCTCCAACGGGCTGTCCACGATGGGCTTCGCGCTGCCCGGCGCGATCGCCGCCGCCATGGTCCGGCCCGAGGTACGCACGCTCGCCGCGGTCGGCGACGGCGCGTTCCTCATGCACAGCCAGGAGATCGAGACCGCGACGCGGGAGGGCGCGGCGCTGACGGTGCTCGTCTGGGAGGACGACTCCTACGGGCTCATCGAGTGGAAGATGAACCTGGAGCTGGGCCGCAGCTCGAGCGTCCGGTTCGGCAACCCCGACCTCGTGCGCTACGCGGAGAGCTTCGGCGCCCGCGGCTACCGGGTCGGCGCGGCCGGCGAGCTGCTCCCGATCCTGCGCGAGGCGCTGGCCGGCGACGGCGTCTCGGTCATCTCGTGCCCGGTGGACTACACCGAGAACATGCGGTTGACCGACCGGCTGGGTGAGCTGAGCGGCCCGTTCTGATGCGCGTGCTGGTGGTTTCTGCACCCCTGCTCGGCCACCTGCTGCCGATGCTCCCGTTGACCCGGGCGCTGCACGCGGCCGGGCACGAGGTGCGCGTCGCCGCCGGCGGCGACGCGCTGTCCGCCGACACCGCAGGCCTCGGCGTGATCGACGTGGCGCCGGGGTTCCGCTTCGGCCGGGTCGCCACCCGCACCGTCCTGGCCCACCCGCGCGCCGCCCGGGCCGAACTGGCCGGGGAGAGCGGCACCCGCACCATCGGGTTGCTGTTCGGCGCGATCAACGAGGAACTGGCCGACACGCTGGTCACCGTCGTGGAGCGGTGGCGCCCCGACCGGGTGATCTACGAGCCGCTCGCCGTCGCCGGCGCGCTCGCCGCGGCCCGCCACCGGGTGCCCGCTGTGCTGCTGGAGAACTCGTTGCTCGACGGCCCGGAGCTGGTCCGGGCCACCCTGCGCACCCGGCTGTTCCGGCGTGCGCTGCGCCGGCACGGCTTCGACGAGGAGTTGCCGGACCCGGCGACCGCGATCACCATCGCACCGCCCAGTCTCGTCGGTGACCGCGCCGGCCGGCCGATGCGAGCGGTGCCGGAGGACGGGACCGGCACCGGGCCCGGCCGGCCGGCCGAGCCCGGAACCCCACCGCGGATCGTGGTCAGCCGCAGCACCGTCGACCTGCCGGGGCCGGGCGACCCGATGCCGGCGGTCCTGGCCGCCGCGTCCGGCGTGGACGCCGAGATCGTGCTGGTCGGGCCCGCGCCGCGGATCGGCCGGCGGTCGCTGCCGGACAACGTGCGCACGGTCGAGCAGGTGCCGCTCACCGCGGTGCTGGCCGGCGCCGCGGCGCTGGTGCACCGGGGCGGGGCCGGCACGGTGCTCGGCGCGCTCGGGGCCGGCATCCCCCAGCTCGCGGTGCCGGGGCCGGGCGAGCGCAGGCACAACGCCGAGCTGGTGGCCCACCGGGGGGCCGGGCTCGCGGTGCCCGCCCGGGAGATCACCGCCGACGTGCTGAACCGGCTGGTCGCCGACCCCGGCTACGCCGCGGCCGCGCGCGAGGTGCGCGACGAGATGGCGGCCATGCCGGACCCGGCCGAGCTCGTCGGCCCGATCACCGCGACCCCGGGCTGAGCCCCGTCAGAGGATCGCGACCCCGACGACCAGGCCGAGCGCCAGGTGCGCGGCGGCGACCACGAACGCCTGCGGGCGCAGGTCGGGCGCGGCCAGCAGCGCGCCGATGTCGATGCCGGTCACCCACTCCAGCAGCCGGACCGCCACCACCTGGGCCACGATCCCGACCAGACCGAAGATCAGCGCGGCGAGCAGGCCCTCGGCCAGCATCCCGGAGGCACCGTAGATCGCCACCACGACGATGAACGCCATGCTGACCATCCCGGCCGCGGTCACCACCACCGAGTTCGGCAGCCCGTCACGGACCATCCGGTTCAGCTTGCCCGGTGTCGTCAGGTCGATCGCGTAGAAGCCGAGCAACATCAACAGCAGTCCGACGAGCGCGTACAGCAGGATTGCGCCGATACCGCGGCCGACGGTCGAGAAGAACCCCGGCGCGAGGGCCAGCAGGGTCGTCACGTCGTCCTCCAGGTGGTTTCGTTGGGGAGCTCAGGGGTACGGCGGGTACTGCAGATCAGGCTTCGGGGATGCGGTGCGGGACGAACGCCGCGCCGTCGTCGGTGACCAGTCCGGCGGTCTCCCGGATGCCCAGCCCCGCGGCGGCGTCGCCGACGATCCATGCGCCCAGGGCCGGCCGGAACCCGCCGAACTCGGGCAACGGATCGAACAGCTGGTAGACGTAGCCCTCCTCGCCGTACACGCCGCCGGTCGAGACCTCACTGCCCGGCGAGACGATCGAGATGTTCGCCCCCTCCCGGCCCAGCCGCGGCTTGCGCACGTACTCGGTGAGCAGACCGGGGTTGTCCAGGTACGCGGGCAGCAGGTTCGGGTGGCCGGGATACATCTCCCACATCACGGCGAGCAGCGCCTTGTTCGACAGCAGCGTCTTCCACAGCGGTTCGAGCCACAGTGTGCCGGGGAGGCTGCGGAGCACATGCTTGCCGAACTCGTCGGAGAGCACCCACTCCCACGGGTAGAGCTTGAAGACCGCCGCCATCGGCGCTTCCTCGAGATCGACGAAGCGGTCCAGCGCGGAGTCCCAGCCGATGTCCTCGATCGTCAGCCCGACGGTGTCCAGGCCCGCCTCCGCGGCGGTCTCCTGCAGGTAGCCGACCGTGACGTGGTCCTCGCCGGTCGAGTCGCCACCCGACCAGGTGAAATACACCTCGGAGCCGGGCAGTCCGTCCTTGACCTCGCCCCAGCGCTCGACGAGCTTCTCGTGCAGCGAGTTCCACTGGTCGTCACCGGGGTGGGTGTCCTTGAGCCAGTGCCACTGCAGGATCGACGCCTCGAGCAGCGTCGTCGGCGTGTCCGCGTTGTACTCCAGCAGCTTGGCCGGGCCACCGCCGTCGTAGCGCAGGTCGAACCGCCCGTAGAGGTGCGGGTCGCTCCGCTTCCAGGAGGCCGCCACGGCCTCCCACGACCACTCGGGCAGCGCGAAGTCGCGGAACCGCTCGGTGGTGACGACGTGGTCGACGGCCTCCAGGCACATCGAGTGCAGCAGTTCGACGTCGGCCTCGAGGGAGAGCACCTCGTCCATCTCGAAGACGTAGTGCACCGACTCGTCCCAGTACGGCCGCGCCACACCGCCCGCGCCGCGGCCCGGCGTGCCGAAGACCATGCCCTGCTCGGTGACCCGGCGCTCCCAGTCCGGCCGGGGCGCCCCAGTTTCGCGTCGCATCCGTCAGCTGCCGCTGCTTCCCGACGAACCGCCCTTGGAACCGCCCGAGCTGCTGCCGCTGCTGCCGCTGCTGACGCCGAGCCCCCCGCGGGAGATGGTCTTGCCCGACGGCGTGGAGACGTTCGCGTTCTTCGGCACCACCGTGGTGCCGCCGCTCGCGACCTGCCCGATGTTGCCGCTGCCGCCGTAGTTGTAGTGGTACTGCCGGCCCCCGCTGCCGATGAAGACGGGGAAGAAGCCGACACCACCGGAGTGGTAGGTGTTGCTCGCCGCCGGGGTGGCGCAGTTGCTGTCGTCGACGACGACGTTGTTGTCGTCGACGCACCGGGCCTGGACGTCCTGGGTGGAGTTCGCGACCGAGTAACCGACCGCGATCAGCGCGACCACGCCGACGGTGACCCCGGCGCCGATCATGATCCGCTTGCGCTTCGTGCGGGACGCCTCGTCGGCCGCGTACTCGGCCGCGGCCTCCTCGCGCTCCCGGCGGGCCGCCTGCTGGCGGGCCCGCCGCTCGGCCAGCGTCGGTTCACGCGGGACGGTGGTCTCGTCCTGGAACCGCATGCGACCCCGCCGTTCACCCGTCCGGGTGCCACCGTCCGGCTGATCGGACTGCTCGGACGACGCACTCCCGGCCGGGACAGCCGCCCCCTCGGCACCTTCGGGCGGCAACTCGCCGCCCGAACGGCCACGTTCGTCGTCCCCGCTCATGCTTCACCCCCGCGCGCACGGTACAACCCGGGTGATCACAGCGGAACTGGGCACGCTCGCAGCACCACGACGACCGATGGTCGCGTGGCAACGGCATCCGGCCGGGAACTCGTTCGAGGTAACGGCATGATGACGGCCGTCATGGCCAACCTGTTCTCGGCGCCCGGCAAGCAGCGCCCCAAGGCTGCTCCCGCGGTCCGCTCCCCCGGCCCCCGACCCGGGTCGACGCGCGCGCGCCGGCCGGTCGGCGGGGCGTCGCGATCCCCCGTCCACCCGGCCCGGCGGGTTGTCATCGGCGTCCTGGTGGGCGCGCTGACGATGCTCGGGGTCGCCACCCTGGACACGTTCGCCGGCGCCACCGTGCCGGTGCTCGGCTCGTTCGCGGCGCTCCCCGAGCCCGCCGGCGGCGCCGAGGCGGCCAAGCTGGCCGAGCTGCCACCGCCGCCGGCTACGCCCGGCACGTGCCTCGACTGGACCCGGGCCGACGCCGCGGACACCCACGTCGTCGACTGCGCGAAGCCGCATCTGTTCGAGCAGGCCGGCTCGGTGCAGCTGGCCGACCAGGTCACCCTGCCCAACGACCAGCGCTGGCGGCAGCTGGTGAACGAGCGCTGCACCCCGGTGGTCATGACCTACCTGAACGGCAAGTTCGACCCGGACGGCCGCTACCGGGTCGGCGGCCTCAAGCCGTCGGCGACGAAGTGGGCCGGCGGCGACCGCGAGATGCGCTGCGGCCTGCAGAGTGCCTCGCGTTCCGGCGCGCTGTACCCGATGACCGGCCGGGTCGCCGACTCCGACCAGGCGGCCGTGCACGACCCCGGCACCTGCCTGGGCATCGACGGTCGCACCATCGGGGACCCGGTGGACTGCGCCGGCCCGCACGCCGTGGAGACCGTCGGCATCGTGGACCTGAGCAAGAAGTTCCCGGGCGCCTTCCCTGCCGTCGGCGACCAGGACTCGTTTCTGCAACCCGAGTGCACCAAGATCGCCAACGACTACGCGGGCGGCGCCGACGTGATCAGCCAGAAGAAGCTGACCGTCTACTGGGACAATCTCACCGAGGAGTCCTGGAAGGCCGGCACCCGGCGGGTCAACTGCAACCTCGCCGCGCTGCTGCCCGACCGCAGCGGCTTCGCGCCGGTCACCGGCTCGGTGCGCGGCCCGGTGACCGTGGGCAGCACCCCGGCCCCGCCGGCACAGGACACCCCGCAACCCGGTGTGCCTGCCCCGGCCACGTCGGAGCCGGCCACCCCGGAGCCGACGCCGCCCCCGACACCGGCGCCCAGCGGTAAGCCGGCGCCCAGCGGTGAGCCTGCCCCCGGCGGTGAGCCGGCCCCCGGCGGCGGACCCGCCGCCCCGCCGCCCCCGAGCGGGGTGCCGCCGGTTCCGGCCGCACCCGCGCCGCCGGCAGCGGGCGGGAACGCGTGACCGGCACCGGGGGCGATCGGTGACACTGCCCGGTGTGGGCATCGAGATGGCGCGGGGCCGGTTCGAGGAACTGGTGGCCGACGCACTGGACACCATCCCGGCCGAGCTGACCGCGGCCATGGACAACGTCGTCGTGCTCGTCGAGGACCGCAACGAGACCGAACCCGACCTGCTCGGGCTCTACGAGGGCGTCGCGCTGACCGAGCGCACGACCTCATACGGCGGCGTGCTGCCCGACCGGATCAGCGTCTACCAGGACGCGATCCTGGAGATCTGCGCCGACGAGGACGAGGTGGTCCGCGAGGTGGCGATCACCGTCGTGCACGAGGTCGCACACCACTTCGGCATCGACGAGGAGACCCTGCACGAGCTCGGCTGGGGGTGACCGGCCGGGCCCGTGACGCCGGGGGCCGCCTGTCAGCCCTCCGGTGAGCCGCCCGCCGTCACGTCACCGGGCAGCGTCGGCCCGGAGTCCCACAGCTCCAGCGTCCAGCCCGTCGGCGCTCCCGGGTCCTGACCCAGCACGACACGGCCCGTGTTCGGGACGTACATGGTCTCCGCGGTGTCACCGAGCAGCGCGGCGGCCGCCAGCCGGATCGCCGCACCGTGGCTGACCAGGACCACCACGCCGGGATCGGCCCCGTCGTGCTGCTTGGCGATCCGCTCCACGGCCGGCAGGAACCGGGCCCGCAGGTCGTGCGCCGACTCGCCGCCGGGCAGCCGCCGATGCAGGTCACCGCCCCACCACGCCTCGTAGACCTCGTCGAACGCGGTGCGCGCCGCCCGGTCCGAGCGACCCTCCAACTCGCCGACGAAGATCTCGTGCACGCCGTCGACGACCACGACCTCCAGCCCGTGCGCCGCCGCGACCGGGGCCGCGGTCTGCTGCGCGCGCGTCGCCTGCGAGGCGTAGACCGCGCGCACCGGCCAGCCGGCCAGTACCTCGGCGATCGATGCGGCCTGGGCCAGGCCCAGCTCGGTCAGCGGCGATCCGGGCGGCACGGTGTCCAGCTCCCGGCGCACGTTGGCCCCGGTCTGGCCGTGCCGGAGCAGCACCAGCCGCAGCCCGTCGGTCTCCCGGGACTCGGTCCTCACGCACGTCCCCCGTTCCGCAGCGCGGCCAACCACGCCGCCGCCGCTGCGAACTCGTCGGCCCCGGCCGCGCTCAGCGGCACCGCGGGGGCGACCGCACCCGCGGCCGGGCCCGGGGCCCCGGTCGCGCGCGGGTAGGAGCCCAGGAACCGCACCTGGTCACAGCGCCGGTGCAGCGCGGCCAGCGCCTCCCCCATCGCCGGCTCGGCGAGGTGCCCGCTGCAGTCCAGGTGAAACCAGTACTCGGCGTGCCGGTCCTTGATCGGACGCGACTCGATCCGGGTCAGGTCGATCCCGCGCACCGCGAGCTCGGTGAGCAGGCCGAGCAGCGAGCCGGGCCGGTTCGAGGTGGTGGCGGCGAGCGTCGTGCGGTCATGGCCGGTGGGCGGCGGCGGTGGGCCGGGCGGGCCGACGAGCACGAACCGGGTCACCGCGCCAGGGTTGTCGGCGATGTCGTCGGCGAGCACCTCCAGCCCGTGCTGCTCGGCGGCCAGCTCCGCGGAGACGGCCGCGTCGAACTCACCGCGGGCCACCTGGGCGGCGGCCTCCGAGGTCGAGGTGGACAGCAGCACCTGGGCGTCGGGCAGGTGAGCGGCGAGCCAGCCACGGGTCTGCGCGATCGCATGCGAGTGCGAGGCGACCGTGTGGATGTCGGCGAGGGCGGTGCCGGGGCGGACGAGGAGGGCGAACCGGACCGCGAGGAGCGCCTCGCGGCGGATGACCAGCGGCGGATCAGCGAGGAGCCCGTCGAGCACGGCGCCGACCGCGCCCTCGACGCTGTTCTCGATCGGCACGCAGCCGGCGTCGGCGGTCCCGGCCCGGACGGCCGCGAGCACAGCGGGACTGCCCTGGCACGCAACCAGCTCGGCGCCTTCGGATTCGGGCAGGGAACGCAGTGCCTGCTCGGTGAAGGTCGCGGGGGGACCGAGAAACGCCAGACGGGGCACGAACGGCGAGCCTAGTCAGCCCGGCCCGGTGTGCCCCAGCCGGTTCCGCACCCGCCGCGGCGTACGGCACCGCGCTCCGGATGGTCCGAACAGCCGGACCCGGTAGCCCATCGGACGCAATTTTTGAACCGTTGACCGCTCTGGTTCGTAGGTCCATCGCGAGGGCGCGTCGGCCCGACGGGAGAAGGGGGCTTGTCGGTCCGGTGCGACCTCGCCCCCACCTGTCCCCGGCGGCAGGGCACCCGCCGCCGGGGACGGCGTCAGGCGAGCAGGCCCAGCCCGGCCAGCTCGGCGGCGGGCACCGGCTCCGGGTCGGCACCACAGCGCGACAGCAGCCCACGCACGCCCTGCACCGCACGCTCGGACAGCCCGTCGGCCTCCGTGGCCAGGGCGCTCCCGTCGGTGCTCAGCAGCGCCCCGGTCACGTCCCCGCCCACGAGCGCCCGGGCCACCGCGACGAGCAGGTTGAGGATGCCGTGCTGCGCCGGACCGTCCCCGGTGCCGGAACGCACGACGTGGCGCAGGCCGAGCGCGGTGAAACCCCGACCGGCCTCGACGACCACCTCGAGGAACCGTGTGATCTCGGTGGCCGAGGGCACGTCGGAGGGGCGCGGCCCGCCGCAGCGCAGCTTCGGCGCGCAGCCGTGCTCGGCGACGCGACGCACCGCCTCGAGCCAGACGTCGACGTCCTCCGGACTGCCGTCGAGCGGACGGCGCGGCTCGACGACCGGCAGGACGTCCTCGGGTACGAACTCCGCGACCCGCTCCAGCCAGATCGCGTCCACGTCCGGCGGAGCGGCCGTCTCGACCGTCCGCGGTGTGAGCAGGTTCGACCGGGAGAACACGGTCGACAGCGCCTTCGGTACGGCACCGAGCCCGGTGTCCACCACCAGCGAGAGTTCGACCGGCTGGGCGGGTGCCGACCGGGCCAGCTCCGTCACCAGGGCGGGCAGCCGGGACACCGGGCACACCAGTTGGCCGATCATGCCGCCGTAGCGGCCGTCGCGGGCGGAGAGATAGCGGGCCACCACCGCGTCGACCCCCGGAGCGATCATCCGGGGCTGCAGGAGGCTGATGTCGTCGACCAGCTCGGCGAACAGCGGGGGGATCGACCACGGGTCGGCTGAACTACCCGAAGGCACCGTCGTCACAGTCCGAAACGCTAACCCCTGCCTATTCGGCGAATCACATCGGGTGATGCCGGGGCCGCTCGGCGCCGGCGACCCTGGACAGTTGCGCTCACCGAGCTATAACTTAGCCTCACCTAACTTGGAGGTGAGCATCGTTGGCAACCACCCGGCTCCGGCGTCCACCCGCGCCCACCGACGCCGAGCGCGCCCGCAGCGTCGCGACCCGGGGCGGCCGCGCAGCCCTGGTCGGCACCGGTTCGCCCGACGCCGTCGTGCCGCTCGTGCACCACCTGCAGGCCGACGGTTCCGCGGTGCTGTTGCTCGACGACGACGCGCCGCTGCTGGACCGGATCCACTCGGCCGCGGACGGGGAACTGCCGGTGATGCTCGAACTCACCGACCACGCGCCCGTCGAACTCCGGGAACCCGTCCGCGCGCTGCTGTGGATCACCGGCCGGCTGCGCATCCCGGACCCCGAGTCAGCGCGGCGCGCCGTGCTGCACGTCGCCGACGTGCAGCCGGACCCCCGGCTGCTCGACCTCGGCCACGGCGCGACCCTGGTCCGGCTGGACCCGAACTCCGCCGTGCTCGCCGACGCCGAGGGCAGCGCCGCACTCGCCCCCGTCGATCTCGCCGCGGCCCGGCCCGACCCGTTCTGCCGGATGGAGCAGCACTGGCTGAGCCACCTCGAGGAGGCCCACCCGGAGGTCTTCGTCGCCCTCGCCCGGCACCTGCCGCCGGCGCTGCGCGACACCCCCGGAGCCGTCGTCCGCCCGCTCGGGGTGGACCGCTGCGGGCTGCGACTGCGGATCGAGGCCCCCACCCGCGACGTCGACGTGCGGCTGGCCTGGCGGCAGGAGGCGAACACGGTCGCCGAGTTGCGCACCCAGTTCGGGCTGCTGGTGGGCTGCCCGTTCCGCGGCGCCGGACAGGACCGGGCCGCCGGCGAGGCCTACGAGGCTTGAGAGGGCTGCGAGGCCTTGCGCTCCCGCTCCTGGATCTGGTGGGTGACCTTGCGCTCGGCGTAGAAGGACGCGAGCGGAACCGTCCCGGCCAGCAGCACCAGGAGCGCCTGGATCGGCTTCCAGCGGAGGCGCTCGGCCAGGATCAGTGCGCAGACGATGTAGCCCATGTACAGGAAGCCGTGCATCATGCCGATGATCGCGACCGGGCGCGAGTCACCGACGATGTACTTCATCGGCATTGCGTAGAAAACCAGCAGCACCAGGCCGACGCCCGTCACATAGGCAAAGATCCGGTAAGCCAGCAACCTCGCCCCGACCGGCCGATCCACGGTCGCGACCCGATGGTCATGCTCGTTTCCCACGAGGCGAGTGTACCGACCCACAGGGATCGGCACCCGTGGGTCGCCGCACCGCTGACATCGGCTTCGGCGAACGTTGCCGCGGCATCGGACGGCGCGTTCTGCACCACCTCCGAGGCACCGCACACGCCTGCCGTATCCCGGCAGGATCCGGCGACCATCGCCCGCACCGGAAGAGTGGCGCACACCTTCGGTAGTCACGTGACCTGGGTCTATCAAGCGACGATGACCGTTGCCGTTCGCGTGGCCCGCAGGCCGGTCAGGTCAATTGCGAAACCCGGCTCTGCGAAGTCCCGGGCCGGCCCAGTCGGCCCCGGCGTTCTCGAGATCGAGATCATCCGGCCGCTTCCGGGCGTCGAACCGATCGCGGCCGCACATTCGAACAACAGAATCCCGGCCATCCGAGGGACACCACAACACACGCAATTCCCTCCCCAGCTCGGAGAATGCCGAGCGATCAGAACGAGCTGATCCCGGGAAAGAGAGAATGATCGAGGTCGCCGATTCCGGCCGGTGCCCGATATCGCTGGATCGGCGCAGTTGAGATTACGCGGAGTTCTCCTGGTCCCGGGCGGCCAGCCGGGCCAGCATCCGGTTGTAGGCGGCCAACTGCGGATCCTCGTCGTCGGTCACCGGGGCCACCGGGGTACGACGGACCCCGAACGGCGACGACACCGGGTCGGCGACCCGCGGTGCCGGCAGCTCGTCATCGGCAGCGAACCCGGACGACGGGGTCGTGGCAGGCGCGACGTCGGCACCCGCCGTGGGCGTCGCGGGCGGCTCGGCGATCTCGTCGGTGTCCAGGCCCGTCAGCCGGCGGATCTCCAGGCGCAGGAAGCGCCACCACATGAAGCCGAAGAAGACCGCGAACAGCGGCCACTGCAGCGCGTACCCCACGTTGACGGCGGAGCCCATCGCCGAGCCGGCGCGGTGCCACTGCCACGCGGACAAGAAGCCGCAGGCCACCATCGCGCCCAGGGTCAGCAGATGCCACGCGATCCAGCGGGGGGAGAGCACCAGCTGTCGCACGGCCCCAGCGTACGCGAGTGGGTAGTGTCGATGACCGTGCCCGACGGCCCCAGGCGCTGGCTGTCCCCCGGACCCGCCGCCACACCCGTGATCGTCGACCCCGCGGAGCGACGCCTCGCCGTCACCGAGATCCTCGTCGTCCTCACCGTGACGCTGGGACTCTCCGCACTGCGCAGTGCGTTCTCGCTGCTCGACGCGGTGCTGGCGCCGATCCCGCTGGCCGACCAGCAGGTCGCCCTGAACGCCCTGGCAGCGCGCAACGGACTGATCGATCTCGCGCTGCAGCTGACCCGGGTGTTGCAGCTGGTCGGATGGGGTGCCCTGGGTGCCTACCTGTTGCTGCGGGCCGGTTTCGCGCTCCGCGCCGTCGGGCTGGACCGCACCCGCCCGTGGCGCGACGCCCGCGACGCGCTGGGGCTGGCCGGGCTGATCGGTCTACCCGGGCTCGGGCTCTACCTGGTGGCCCGTGCACTCGGGGTCAGCGTCACCATCGCGCCATCCACCCTGGACGACACGTGGTGGCGGCTGCCGGTGCTGATCCTGTCCGCCGCGGCCAACGGCTGGGCCGAGGAAGTGGTCATGATCGGCTACTTGATCACCCGGCTGCGACAGCTGGGCTGGTCGGAGAACCGGTCGCTGCTGGCCTCGGCGCTGCTGCGCGGCAGCTACCACCTCTACCAGGGGCTGGGCGGCTTCGTCGGCAACCTGGTGATGGGGCTGGTGTTCGGCCGGTTGTGGCAGCGCAACAACCGGCTGTGGGTGCTCGTCGGCGCGCACACGATCATCGACGTCGTCGCGTTCGCGGGCTACGCCCTGCTCCACGGCCACGTCTCCTGGTTGCCCTGACCCCTCCCCGCTCTGTCACGAACGGCACTGTCGTTCACTAGGTTCGAACGACAGTGCCGTTCGTGGGGTCGGGCGGGAGGGGTCAGTGCTCCGCGAGGATCTGGTAGCGCATCCGGGCCATCATGTTCTCCGCTCCGGCCTGGATGCCCGAGGCGGTGAACAGCTCGTCGATGCGGCTGGAGATGTCGGCCGGGTCCCAGCGCTTGCCGCCGTTGGTGATCTCGGCGACCGAGGTGAACGGCTGGAAGATCTCCACGCTGTCGCCCTGCACGCCGAACACCTTGCCGCTGATGTGGCTCGACTCGTCCGAGCACAGGAACGCGACCAGCGGGGCCACGTTCTCCGGGGCGAAGAAGTCGAATTCGCCGCGCTCGATGGCCTCGTCGCGCTTGGCCCGGAACTCGTCCGGCATGAGGTCCAGCGTCATCCGGGTCAGCGCGGTCGGCGCGATCGCGTTGCTGGTGATGCCACCGCGGGCACCCTCCATCGCGACGATCGTGGAGAACGCCGCGATGCCGGCCTTGGCCGCGCCGTAGTTGCTCTGACCGAAGTTGCCCAGCAGGCCCGAGGTCGACGCCGTGTGCACCAGGTGCCCCGGACGCTTGGCCTCCTTCCAGTACTGCACCGCGGCGCGGGTGGGGAGGAAGTGCCCACGCAGGTGCACCCGGATGACCGCGTCCCAGTCCTCGTCGGAGAGCTTCGCGAGCGTCTTGTCCCGCAGGATGCCGGCGTTGTTGACCAGCGCGTCGAGCTGGCCGAACTCCGACACCGCGGTGCTCACGAGCTTGTTCGCCGCCTCGGCGTCGGCGACGTCGCCGCCGACCGCGACGGCCCGGCCGCCCGCGGCCACGATCTCCTTGGCCACCGCCTCACCGGCGTCCGGGTCGAACTCTCCGACCACGACCGCGGCCCCCTGGGCCGCACATTCCAGTGCCTCGCCACGCCCGATGCCCCGGCCGGCGCCGGTGACGATGACGACCTTGCCATCGAGAAGTCCCATGGCCGGAGCATATGACCCGCGGGTAACCGGCCCGCGTGCCACTGGTCACACCCCGGTCGGGGATCAGCGCAGGGTGACCTGCTTGCCCGCGAGCGCGTCCCGGGCCCGGCGCTCGGCGTCGGTGAGCGGCTCGTCGGCCAGCCCGGCCAGCGCGGCTTCGAGCCGGGCGGCGAAGGCGGCGACCGGGGCGGCCCACTCCTTCACGTGCAGCTCACGGTCGAGATCCCACACCGGCACGAGCAGCCCGTGAGCCCGGAAGGCGCCGGCGTAGCGGGTGTCCTCGGTGAGGGCCAGTTCGCCGCGCGCCTGCAGCCGCGCCAGTGCCGCCATCAGCTGGTCCTCGGGCTCGGGACGCACCCAGCGCAGGTGCGCCTTCGTCCCGGTGTCCACCCAGTAGGCGGCCCGCACCCCCTCGGCCACCACCGGCTCCGTCGGCATGATGACCGCGTTGGCCCGCTCCAGGGTCGCGGCGACCTCCGGGGCCGGCTCGGCGCCGTCGTCGCTGCCGGCCACCCACCAGCCGAAGTCCGGGTGCAGGGTGAGCTCGAGCGACGCGTCCGCGTCGAGGACGTCCTGCAGCCGGATCGGCTCCGCGCCGCCCACACCCGGGCCGACGACCGGCAGCGCGCTGCCCGGCTCGGCCTCCCGGGCCCAGCGCAGCGCCCGAGCGAGATCGGCCGACAGGTCCCCCGAGCGGGTCTGCACCTGCATCCCCAGCAGGATCTCACCGTCGGGGCGGACCAGGGCGGCGGACGCCCCGGGCAGCACCGTGGCCAGCGTGACCGGCACCGGCGAGGCCTCGCGCAGCGGCAGCGGGGCCACCGCGGAGGGCAGGAACTCGCGCATCGCGACCAGGTCGGGCTCGGCCGCGAGACCCGCGAAGGGCCGGGTGACGATCACGTCGTCACCCGCGCCGTGGCAGGCCTTGTAGCGCTTGCCCGACCCGCACGGGCAGGGGCGGCGGGGGTTCTCACCGGTGGCCGCGCCCGCGGCGCCGGCCCGGTTGCGTGTCTTCTTGGCCATCAGGACGTCGACGGTAGCGGGTGCGGGCCCGGGTCAGACCACCGACTCGGACCGGGCCCGCTCGGCGCCGGCGCCGGTCAGCGCCCGGACCTCCATCTCCGCGTAGCGCCGCGCGCCGTCGGGGTCGCGCCGGCCGTAGACCGAGCCGAGCGCGCCGAGCAGGAACGACAGCGGGATGGAGACGATGCCGGGGTTGACCAGCGGGAAGAACGCGAAGTCCGCGTTCGGCAGCATCGAGGTCTTCGCCCCGGAGACGGCCGGCGAGAAGATGACCAGGACGACCGCCACGGACATGCCGCCGTACATGCTCCACAGCGCACCGGTCGTGTTGAAGCGCTTCCAGAACAGCGAGTAGACCAGCGACGGCATGTTGGCCGAGGCGCCGACGGCGAACGCGAGCGCGACCAGCACCGCGACGTTCTGTCCGATGGCCACGATGCCGCCCAGGATGCCCAGCAGACCGACGGCCAGGGCCGTCATCCGCGCGACCTTCACCTCCCGGGCGGGCGCGACGTCCCCGTTCTTGATGATGTTGGCGTACACGTCGTGGGCGAAGGACGCCGACGCGGTGATCGTCAGCCCCGCGACGACGGCGAGGATGGTCGCGAACGCGACGGCCGCGACGATGCCGAGCAGCAGCTCACCGCCGAGGCGGTAGGCCAGCAGCGGCGCCGCCGAGTTCGACGCCCCGGGCGACTTCATGATCACCTCGGGGCCGACCAGCGCGGTGGCGGCGGTGCCGATGATGAGCACCATCAGGAAGAACCCGCCGATCAGCCAGATCGCCCACACCACCGACTGCCGGGCCTGCTTGGCGTTCGGGACGGTGTAGAAGCGCATGAGGATGTGGGGCAGGCTCGCCGGGCCCAGGATGGCCGCCAGCGACAGCGAGATGAAGTCGATCTTCGAAAGCTCCGTGCGCCCGTACTGCAGGCCCGGGCCGAGCAGCTTGTCGCCCTGCGGGCTGGTGTCCGCGGCCTGCCCGAGCAGCGAGGAGAAGTTGAAGCCGAAGCGGCCCATCACCCAGGCGGACACGATCAGGCCGGTGACGATCAGCAGGTTGGCCTTGAATATCTGCACCCACGTGGTGCCCTTCATGCCGCCGACCAGCACGTAGACGATCATCAGGCCGCCCACGGCCGCGATCACCGCGGCCTGCCCGCCCGGACTGGTGATCCCGAGCAGCAGCGCGACCAGCCCACCGGCCCCGGCGATCTGGGCGATCAGGTAGAGCACCGAGACCAGCAGCGTCGAGGTGGCGGAGGCGGCCCGGACCGGACGCCGGCGCATCCGGAAGCTCAGCACGTCGCCCATCGTGTACCGGCCGGTGTTGCGCAGCCACTCCGCGATCAACAGCAATGCGACGAGCCAGCCCACGAACGAGCCGATGGCGTAGAGCAGGCCGTCATAACCGAAGACGGCGACCGCACCCGCGATGCCGAGGAACGCCGCGGCCGAGAGGTAGTCGCCGGCCAGCGCGACGCCGTTCTGCGCGCCGGTGAACCCGCGCCCCGCCGTGTAGTAGTCCGAAGCGGTGCGATTGCCACGCCCGGCCCGGAACACCACGACCAGGGTCAGCAACACGAACGCGCCGAAGATCGTGATGTTGACGGCGGGACTGCCGACGCTGCTCTGAGCAAGGGAGATCGTCACCATTGGCTCCTCTCGGACCATATGGCGAAGGTCGTACGAGGCACATATCGATACCCCGAATGTCCGTATGGTCCTGCGGGCAGCTCAACGAGAAGGTCGTCCGGAAGTCACGTCCGAGTTACCTCGGGAGTGTGTGCCCGTCACCGTTCGACCCCACCGACGCGCGCACGGCGGGGCCGTTACGACGGCGTCGCGGTCACCGATCGCGGGTGGACGGCGACGACGAGCTCGCGACGGACCACCCGGGGCGGGCTCAGCAGCCGGGTCAGCCGGTCCACCAGCCGCACGGAGACCACGGCGGTCGCGGCCGCGAGCAGGTCGACCAGCGCGTGCAGTAGCACGCCGTCGGCCATGGCCTGCACGCCGCTGCGGAACGACAGCGCCAGCACCAGCGCAGCGAACAGCAGCCCGGACCCCCACAGCGCCCACCAGACCAGCACCAGCCGGGACGGGCGCGGCCGCTCATCCGGCGGGCGGTCCAACCCCCCGTGCTCGATCTCGGCCATCACCGAGCCCGGCACCGACAGGTTCAGCCCGGGGACGACCCAGCCGAGCACGATCGCGCGCGCCGAGCGGGACGGCACCCGGCCGGCCCGGTCGGCGGCCGCCCGGGAGGCCCGGATCGACCACAGCACGAACAGCGTCCCGGCCGGGACGGCGAGCACGGTCGCGAGCCACGCCGCGCCCACCACGAGCGTGTCCGACGCCGCGACCGCGCTGGCCGACAGCGCCTCGGAGCGGCTCGCCAGCAGCAGCAGATAGCGCCAGATCTCGGCGCCGGCCGCCACCACCGCGACCGCGGCCGTCACCCGCAGAACGCTGATCAGGGTGGGCGCGACCGAACGCACCCCGACGATCGCCGGCACCGGGCCCGGATCGTCCTCGACGGGCCACGGCGCCGGAGCGAAGCCCCACCGCGGCGGCACCTGATAGCGCGGGGGGCCGGTGTAGCGGGGGCGCATCCGCGGCAACGGGACCGGCAGGCCCGACACCGGCGGCTCGGCCACCCAGCGCGGTGCGGCCAGGTACCGGCCGCACCGCAGGCAGAACGGACCCGCGCCCGGCGGCGCCGCCCGCCCGCAACGCGGGCAGTTCGGCGGTGGCGTCGGAACGCCCTGGGCGGGCGCGGGCTGGGACACGGGCGAGGCGCCTATGCGATCTCCGGAGCGCGGCCGTCCTCGGCCTCCAGCGCCCGGCCCTGGCCGGCCCAGGCCTGCATGCCGCCGTCCACGTTGACCGCCGGGTAGCCCTGCGCGGTCAGGTAGGCCACGACGCGGGCGGAGCGGCCGCCGGAGCGGCACACGACGTAGAGCGGGTCGTCGTCGGGCACCTCGTCCATGCGCGCGGTCAGCTCGGACATCGGCAGATGGCGCGCGGCCGGCGCGTGGCCGGCCACCCACTCATCGGCTTCGCGGACGTCGAGCAGGGCGGCATCGGCGGGCAGGTCGGCCACCTGGATGGAGGGCACCGCAGTCATACCGGCATCCTGCCACGATCCGGCGTCACGACCCCGTGAGCGGACCAGGCCCCTGACTCGCGGACGGGACGGATCCGGAGGTGGGATCCGCCCCGTCGGTTCGCGGGCGCGTGCTCACCGCCCCTGGTGCACGACCCCCTTCTCCGCGCCGGCGCCGGTCAGCGACCGGACCTCCATCTCGGCGTACTTCTCGCTGTTGAACCGCTCCCGGCGACCGACCCAGGTGCCGAGAACACCGAGCAGGAACGACGCCGGGATCGAGACGAGGCCGGGGTTGGACAGCGGGAAGATCGCGAAGTCCACATCCTTGATCATCGAGGTGGCCGAGCCGGACACCGCCGGCGAGAAGAGGATCAACAGCACGCAGATCGCGAGCCCGCCGTAGATGCTGAACAGCGCGCCGGTGGTGTTGAACTTCCGCCAGAACAGCGAGTACAGGATCGTCGGCAGGTTGGCCGAGGCCGCGACCGCGAACGCCAGCGCCACCAGGAACGCGACGTTCTGGCCGTTGGCCACGATGCCGCCGACGATCGCCACCAGGCCGATCACCACTGCGGTGGTCCGGGCGACCCGCACCTCCCGGTCCGGCGACGGCTGCCCCTTCTTGATCACGTTGGCGTACACGTCGTGGGCGAACGACGCCGACGCCGTGATCGTCAGGCCCGCGACCACCGCGAGGATCGTCGCGAACGCGACCGCCGCGACGATGCCCAGTAGCAGCTCGCCGCCCAGCTCGTAGGCCAGCAGCGGCGCCGCGTCGTTCTGGGTCTCGGCCGTGATCATGCCCGGGGGCAGCAGCGCTTGCGCGCCGTAGCCCAGGACCAGGGTGAACAGGTAGAACACGCCGATCAGCCAGATGGCCCAGACCACCGAGCGGCGGGCCTCCTTGGCCGTGGGCACGGTGTAGAAGCGCATCAGGATGTGCGGCAGGCCCGCGGTGCCGAGCACCAGCGCCAGGCCCAGCGAGATGAAGTCGACCTTGTTCTTGTACTGCAGACCCGGGCCGAGGATGCCCTCCCCCTTCGGGCTGCGCTCGACAGCCTGGTCGAGGACCGCCGAGAAGTTGAACCCGAACCGGCCCAGCACCCAGGTGGTGAGCACGGCCGCGGCGATCAGCAGCAGCACCGCCTTGATGATCTGGACGTAGGTGGTGCCCTTCATGCCACCGATCAGCACGTAGACGATCATGAGCACGCCCACGACCGCGACGACGACACCCTGGCCGAAGGTGTCCGAGCGCGGGATCTGCAGCAGCAGGGCGATCAGCCCGCCGGCGCCGGCCATCTGCGCGATCAGATAGAAGAACGACACGACCAGGGTCGAGGTGGCCGCGGCCGCCCGGACCGGACGCTGGCGCATCCGGAAGGCCAGCACGTCGCCCATGGTGAACTTGCCGGTGTTGCGCAGCAGTTCGGCGACCAGCAGCAGCGCCACCAGCCAGGCGACGAGGAAGCCGACCGAGTACAGGAAGCCGTCGTAGCCGTAGAGCGCGATGGCACCGGCGATACCGAGGAACGACGCCGCCGACAGGTAGTCACCGGAGACCGCGACACCGTTCTGCGAACCACTGAACGAGCGGCCCGCGGCGTAGTAGTCCGAAGCGGTCCTGTTCGTCCGGCTCGCCCGGAACACGAAGACCAGGGTGACGGCGACGAACAGAGTGAAGATCAGGACGTTGGTCGTGCGGTCGCCGACGACGGCCTGCTGAGCCTGCGCCAGCACGGCGGTCATGCGGCGGTCTCGATCTGGTGGCGCAGCCGCTCGGCGGCCGGGTCGAGGTGCCGGTCCGCATACCGGACGTAGATCGTGGTGATCGCGAACGTGGTGACGAACTGCAGCAGCCCGATGACCAATCCGACGGTGACGTTGCCCATGACCTTGGTCGCCATGAACGCCGGCGCATAGGACGCGAGCAGCACGTACGCGAGGTACCAGAGCAGGAAGGCCGCGCTCATCGGAAAGACGAAGCGGCGCAGCCTGCGGCGCAGCTCCGCGAACTCAGGGCTGCGCTGAACCTGCTCGTAGATCGTGCCGGCCGAGCGTTCTCCGGTCGTACTCACCGTTCTCCCCGTCCTGTTCACTGATTGGCAGAGCGCTCACTGATCGCGCACGGTCAGGCACACGATGTAGCGCCGGACAGGTGGCCGACCATTGCAAGCCGGAATCGTCCACCTGGACTGATAACGGGCGGGTCCGCCGTGCGGCATGCGGCGGACGCCCAGCGGTGGCCGGCGGACGCCGAGCGGTCCATAGTGCCTGAATTGCCCGTTTCTTGCGGTAGCTCTGCGCTGACTCGATTGACGAGTTCACCCGCTCGTGGCTGCCCGACCGGGTAAGGCGGCCGCTCAGCCCTCGAACCGGGGCGGGTCCCCGAGCCGGTCGCGGCTCAGGCCGAGGCGCTCCGGGGCGTGCAACCGCAGCAGCACCTGGTCGGTGTCGGCCGGGCGGCGCTTAGCGGTCGCCAGGCTCACCAGGACCATCGTCAGGAACGCGACCGGCACGCTGACGACCGCGGGCCGGTAGAGCAACACCCCCGGCCAGCCCGTGCTGCCCACCCCGGCGAGGCTCGCCGCCACCGCACCCGCGGAGAGCACCCCGCCCGCGAGCACCCCGGCGACCGCGCCGTGGTCGGTCAGCCCGCGCCACCAGATGCCGAGCACCAGCAGCGGGCAGAACGTCGAGGCGGCCACCGCGAAGACCAGCGCCACCGTCGCGGAGAAGTCCAGCTGCGTGGCGCCCAGCGCGAGCGCCAACGGCACCGCGGCCGCGAGCAGCGTGGCGACCCGGAAGTCGCGGACCCGGCCGCGCAGCACGTCGGTCGAGAGCACCCCGGCGATGCTCACCAGCAGGCCCGACGACGTGGACAGGAACGCCGCCCAGGCCCCGGCCGCGACGACGCCGCCGAACACCACCCCCGCCCATCCGCCGCCCAGCACCGCCGACGGCAGCAGCAGCACGGCGGCGTCGGTCTGGCCGTTGACCAGCAACTGCGGCGTGTAGAGCCGGGACAACGCCCCGACCAGCGTCACCAGTACGTAGAACACACCGAGCAGGGCCAGCACCACCACCGCGCTGCGCCGGGCCGTGCGGCCGTCGGGGTTGGTGTAGAAGCGCACGAGCACGTGCGGCAGGCCCATCGTGCCGAGGAACGTCGCGATGATCAGTGAGTAGACGGCCAGCACTCCGTGGTCGCGGGAACCCGGGAACGGCCGCAGCCACGCCCCGTCGGTCGGCGGCGAACCGGCGACCACCGGCACCGCGGACCCGCCGGCGAAGACGAGCCGGGTGCCCGCCTCGACGGTGTGCCGCCCGGGCTCCCAGCGCACCGCACCGTCGACCTGCTGCCCGTCGATCGCACCGCTGGCCTGGAACGTCACCGGCTGGACGACCTCGAGCACCACGCCGGTGCGGACGTCGACGCTGGTCTGGTGGGAGAACTGCGGCGGCGCAGGCCGGTCGAAGCTCCGGCCGTCGTTCAGGAAGAAGATCAGCGCGATCACCGCGGGCACGGCCAGTGCGGTCAGCTTGAGCCAGTACTGGAACGCCTGCACCAGCGTGATCGAGCGCATCCCACCCAGTGCCACCGACACCACGACGACGAGGCCGGCCGCCGCCACCCCGAGCCACGGCGGCAGCGAGGTCACCGTGGCGACCGTCAGCCCGGCTCCCTGCAGCTGAGGCAGGATGTAGAGCCAGCCGATCACGATGACGAACAGGGTGCAGACCCGGCGCAGCACCGGCGAAGCCAGCCGCGCCTCCGCGAAGTCGGGCACCGTGTAGGCACCCGAGCGGCGCAGCGGCGCCGCCACGAACAGCAGCAGCGCCAGGTAGCCGCCGGTGAAGCCGACCGGGTACCAGAGCGCGTCCACCCCGTCCTTGAGCACCAGCCCGGCGATCCCGAGGAACGACGCCGCCGACAGGTACTCCCCCGAGATCGCGCTCGCGTTGGTGGCCGGGTGGACCGTGCGCGAGGCCACCAGGAAGTCCGACGTGCTGCGGGCCCGCACCCCGATCGCACCGACCACCGCGGACGCCACGGCGACCAGTGCGATCGCCGCGAGCGCAACGAGTGCCGTGGTGCTCACCGGGCGCTCCGGCGATGCTCCGTCCGGTCGCCGCCCAGCCCGAGCCGCTCCGGCGCGTGCAGCCGCAGCATGGTGCGGTCGACGTCGGCCGGTACCTCGGTCCGGGTCAGCTTGCTGACCACGATCATCGTCAGGAACGCCGCCGGCACGGTCGCCGCCGCGGGCCGGTACAGCAGCACCCCGAGCAGCCCGGACGGCAGCACCGCGAACAGGCTCACCCCGACCGCGATCGCGGACAGCCCGCCGCCGACCAGCACGCCGGCGATCGCGCCGGTCGCGGTCAGCCCGCGCCACCAGATCCCGAGCACGAGCAGCGGGCAGAACGTCGCCGCCGCGACCGCGAACACCAGCGGCACGGTGAGCGAGAAGTCCATCCGGGTGACCACCAGGGCCAGCGCGACGGGGATGACCGAGGAGATCACAGCGGCCAGCCGGAAGTCGCGGAAGCGACCCTTCAGCACGTCGGTGAACAGCACACCGGCGAGGCTCACCACGAGGCCCGACGAGGTCGCCAGGAACGCCGCCGCGGCACCCGCCGCGACCAGGCCGCCGAGCAGCCAGCTGGTCCAGCTGCCGCCCAGCGCCGCGGACGGGATCAGCAGCACCGCCGCGTCGGTCTGGCCGCTCACGAGCAACTGCGGGACGTAGAGCCGGGACAGCGCCCCGAGCAGCGTGACGAGCAGGTAGAAGCCGCCGATCATCGCGAGCACCACGACCGTGGTCCGGCGCGCGGCGCGCCCGTCGGGGTTGGTGTAGAAGCGCACCAGCACGTGCGGCAGGCCCATCGTGCCCAGGATGCCCGCGATCAGGATCGAGTAGATCTCCAGCAGCTGGTCCGGGGCGGTGCCCGACATCGGCAGCAGCCAGTCGCGGTCGGTGGTCGGCGCGCCGGCCGTGGTGGGCACCGCGGTGCCGGCGGCGAAGTGCAGGTCGGAACCGGCCAGCACCGTGTGCCTGCCCGGTTCCCAGCGCACCGGCCCGTCGACGCTCCGGCCGTCGATGTCACCGCGGGCGGTGAACGTCACCGGGGCCGCGACCTCCAGCACCACGCCGGTGCGGACGTCGACCGTGGTCGCGGCCGGGAACTGCGGCGGCGCCGGACGGTCGAACGTGCGGCTGTCGGACAGGAACAGGCTCACCACGACCAGCGCCGGCACGAGCAGCGCGGTCAGCTTCAGCCAGTACTGGAACGCCTGCACGAACGTGATCGAGCGCATCCCGCCCGCGACGACGGTCAGCACGACGATCACGCCGGCGCCGCCCACCCCTATCCAGGACGGCAGCGAGGTCAGCGTGCTCAGCGACAGCCCGGCGCCCTGGAGCTGCGGGAGCAGGTAGAGCCAGCCGATGAGCAGCACGAACGCGGCGCACAGCCGGCGCAGCTTCGGGGAGTCCAGCCGGTCCTCGGCGAAGTCCGGCACCGTGTAGGCGCCCGAGCGGCGCAACGGCGCGGCCACGAACAGCACCAGCGCGAGATAGCCCGCGGTGAAGGCGATCGGGTACCAGAGGGCGTCGGCGCCCTCCCGGAGGATCAACCCGGCGATGCCGAGGAACGAGGCCGCCGACAGATACTCGCCGGAGATGGCGCTGGCGTTGACGGTCGGGCCGACCGTCCGTGAGGCGACCAGGAAGTCCGAGGTGCTGCGAGCGACGCGGACGCCCAACGAACCGATGACGGCCGAGGCCAGCCCGACCAGGGCGATGGCGAACAGGGCGACGAGAGCGGGAGTACTCACCGGGGAGCGAGGTGGTTCACGTGCACACCGTCAATCTTGCACGTGATCGGCGAAGTTCTGCTCGACCTTCTCGGCCGAGCGGGTGTGCCACCAGCCCAGGCCCAGCAGGAACGGGTAGACGAGCACGCCGAGCAGCAGCCATGGCAGCCGCAGGCCCAGCACGTCGATCCCGCCGAGGTCCGGGAACAGCGCGAACAACGCCGGGAGCAGGCCCAGGGTGAGACCGGCCACCGCGGCCACGCGCAGCGCCACCCCGAGCTGGGTGCCGATCAGGTTGACGCGCAACAGATCGCCGACCGGGGTGAGCTCCTGCACGTCGACGACGGTGCGGACCGAGCGGGCCACACCCTTGCGTTCGGAGAGCACCACCCGGACCCGGGTCGCGGTGATGTCGACCCCCGAGGTGGACGCGTCGGGCGGGGTGTCCGTCGAGATGGCGGCCGGGGCCGCGTCGTCCGCCGGCGCGGAGGCCGGGAAGCCGGCGCCACCGGACAGCGGCGCGAGCCGGGCCCCGGGCAGCGCGGCGGCCGAGGCGCGGATGCCGTCGGGGGCGGGCGCCGGCGCCTCGTCGGGCGCGGCCGGGTGAGTGGCTGTCTCTTATA